>NZ_JBFAAR010000008.1:0-402189 GCF_040639855.1 Actinoplanes sp. NPDC023714 | reverse complement strand
TGGCCAGATCTTGTGTGAGTCACTCGTAAATCACCGGCGACGAACCTACCGATACCAATCCCTCCCGGAACCGGCCCACCTATAGAAGCGTCGCGGCAAGGGGGCGGCTATGAGCGGCGACCGGCGCGATCGGCGCCGCTGCCAACCGCGATCTTGTGGAATCCCACAGGAACGGCCCCGCACAACTTCACAAGATCGCGGCAAGGAGACGGCGATCAGCCGCCGCCACTGCCGCCGACCCCCGATCTTGTGAAAGCCCACAGCAACGGCCCCGCACAGCTTCACAAGATCGCGGCAAGGAGACGGCGATCAGCCGCCGCCACTGCCACCAACCCCCGATCTTGTGAAAGCCCACAGAAACAGCCCCGCACAACTTCACAAGATCGCGGCAAGGGGGCGGCTATGCGCGGCGGCCGGCGCGATCGGCGCCACCACCAACCCGCGATCTTGTGGAATCCCACAGGAACGGTCCTGCGCGGCTTCACAAGATCGCGGCGGGGAGGGGGCGGCGATCAGCTTCGGGCGCTGCTTTCAGCCCGCTACCAGGCGCAACGGCTCGCGGAGGCCCCTCAGTGCCACGGCTGTCGCCTCGTCGGCCGGTAAATACACCACGATCCGCTGGTCGTCGTCGGCGGAGAGTTCCAGGGTTTCGTACGCGAGTCGCAGTGCCCCCGCCTCCGGATGCGTCACCCGCAGCGCCCCGCTCGCCCGCGGCAGCCCCGGCACCCGCTCGACCCGGTCGGTGAAGGCGGCGCCCGCCGTGACGGTCAGTTCGTCGGCGAACGACGCCCCGTGCGGGTTCGACCGGAACGGCCCCTGCTTCAGCGCCGCCACCTGCTCGTCGGCGACGTGTTCCCAGTCGGGGAAGGCGGTCCGGGCTCGCGGATCGGCGAGCACGAACCGTACGAGGTTGGCGTCCGGGTCGTCGAGCAGGCCGAGCGGCGCGACCAGCCGGCGGAAGCCACCGGTCGACGCGAGGATGTCGCCGAGCTGGTTGAGCAGCACGGCGGCGGCCGGTTCGAGCTGGTCGAGGAGGGCGCGCAGGGTGGGCCGCACGGTCCGGGCCGGCCCCATCGCACCCCGGCAGCTGAATCCGGGGCCGGCCGACTTGACCAGCCGGTGCAGGTGGACCCGCTCGGCCGGGGTCAGCCGGAGCACGCCGGCGAGCGCGGAGAGCACCGGCGGCGACGGATGACGGTCGCGGCCCTGTTCGAGGCGGATCAGGTATTCGACGCTCACCCCGGCGAGCATCGCTACCTCGGCACGGCGCAGTCCCGGGGTGCGCCGGCGCTTGCCGGCCGGCAGTCCCGCCTCGGCCGGGCTCACCGCTTCGCGCCTGCTGCGCAGGAACAGACCGAGCTCGTTGTCGCTCACTCCCCGACCGTAACAACGTCGGCGTGCCGGAGGGTGTCCCCCGCACTACCACCCTCACGCCGGTCTCCCCGCCCGTCCCGATCCGGCCGAGAGTCGAGTCGCATCCTCGATCGGAAGGAACGGACATGACCGAGAACGTGGTGGTGGTCGGTGGCGGCTACGGCGGTATCGCGGTGGCGAAGGCGCTCGACGACATCGCAGACGTGACCCTGGTGGAGCCGCGCGCGATGTTCGTGCACAACGTGGCGGCGCTGCGTGCCACCGTCGACCCCGCTTGGCAAGACAAGATCTTTTTTCCGTACGGGGGGCTGCTCACTGGCGGCCGCGTCATCCAGAGCAGGGCCGTCCACGTCACCGGCGACGGGGTCCGGCTGTCCTCGGGTGAGGTGCTGCCCGCCGACTACGTGGTGCTGGCGACCGGCTCCTCCGGCCCGTTCCCCGCCAAGATCGACGACCCGGTGAGGGCCGTGGCCCGGCTCGAGCAGCTCCGCGACAATCTGGTCCGCGCGTCACACGTGCTGCTGCTCGGCGCCGGCGCGGTCGGGCTGGAGATGGCCGGCGAGATCGCGGCGGCCTGGCCGGGCAAGGCGGTGACGGTCGTCGATCCGGGCCGGGAACCGCTCGGCGGGCGCTTCCCCGATGAGTTCCGGTCACTCGTGCGGCGGCAGCTGGAGGCTTTCCCCGTACGCATGCGCCTCGGAACGTCTCTGCGCACCCAGCCGGAACCGGCGCCCGGAAGCCTGCGCCCCTTCACCGTGACCACCGACGACGGTGACATCATCGCGGCCGACCTGTGGCTGCCGTGCTTCGGAGGCCGGGTGAACACCGATTATCTGGACGCGACCCTGGCCGCGGCCCGGCAGCCGGACGGTCGCCTCGCGGTGACCCCACACCTGAACATTCCCGGACACGACCGGGTCTTCGCGATCGGTGATGTGACGGCCGTGCCGGAACTCAAGATGGCACGCAACGCCGGCATGCACGCCGGGGTGGTGGCCGCCAACATCCGCTCGCTGATCGGCGGCGGGGTCGCCGTGGCGGAACACCACCCGGCCCCCGACGCGATCGTGCTGCCGCTGGGCCCGGACGGCGGCGCGACCTACGAGCCGAGCGTGGGCGTGCTCGGCGCGGCGGAGACGGCCGAGTTCAAGAGGACGTTCTATGTGGAGCGTTACGCCGAGATGCTGAGCGTCTGATTTCTCCGCCACACTGGCCGGATGGACCCGTTCAGCCGTTCCGAGCGGCGGGGCCGGGCCGCGGGATACGACCGCCTCCTGGCCGACCGCCTCTTGGACGCGGCGGGCGCCGCACCCGGAATGCGCGTCCTGGACCTGGCCTGCGGTCCCGGCGCGCTGGCTTCCCGGGCCACCATGCGAGGCTGCCGCCCCACCGGCCTCGACCCGGCCCCCGACATGGTCGCCCTGGCCCGTTCTCGCCAGCCTGCCTTCGACTCCGCCTCGCCGGACGCGGCTCCTGATCAAGGGCCGCGCGCCGACGAGACGGGGGTCGGGTTTGCCGAGGTGGATGCGGCGAGGGCGGGGCTGTCGAGGGCGCGGGGGACGTTCGCGGTGGGGCGGGTCGAGGCTCTGCCGTTCCGGGACGGGGTGTTCGATGTCGTGGCGGGGAACTTCCTGCTTCGGCACCCGGCCGATCCTGTGCCGGCGGTGGCCGAGGCGGCGCGGGTGCTCAAGCCCGGCGGCCGGCTGGCGCTGAGCCTCCGGGATCTGCCGGATCGTGCCCTCCTCGAAGGGGCCGGCTTCACCGGGGTGACCGCCGGCACGTACGACTTCGAGGGGATGGCCGCGGCCTACCCGCCCGGTCTCGCCACCCCGGTCTCCGCGGTGATCGTCTCGGGAGTAGCAGGCCCTGCACCGCGCCGGTGACCGGGCAGGCTGATGGTGCGGCCGCGGCCGAGTCGCTGGCCGGGCAGTTCGATGAAGCGGTAGGTCAGCTCGCAGATCCCGTAGAGCGCGATCAGGAACAGGACGGCGCCGAGCGGGCCGTGGATGGAGGCGCCGAAGGCCTGCAACAGGACATAGTGGACGAGATAGAGCGAGTAGCTGATCACCCCGATCCGGGCCAGCCAGCCGGGGGTGCGCCATCGCCGGGTCAGCATGCCGAGAGCGAAGGCGCCCGCGAAGACCAGGAGTGTGATCACCGAGCGGGCCACGTATCGCGGCGTGAAGCCGTCCAGGGATCGCAGCTCGGCGAACCAGTTGGTCAGCAGGGCGGCCGCCACCACGGTTCCGGTGACCAGGACCGGCCACCAGCCGGTCTGGCCGGTGTCGGCCCGGTAGATCGTCGTCCCGGTGAACATCACGGCGAGGATGAGCAGGCCGTCCCACGCGTGCGACGGGTCCATCCCGGTCAGCAGGAGCCAGCCGGTGAGCCCGGCCAGGGCCAGGCCGCCCGCGCGGACCGCCCACCGCCGGCGGCCGCAGATCCCGGCCAGGCCGGCGATCAGGGCGATCACGGCGGGGACCGTGACATCCCGGCCGATGGAGACGAGCGGGGCCGTGATCGTGGCGAGGATCGCCAGCGTGACTCCGGCGTACGCATCGATCCGCCGCAGCCCCAGCGCATGGATGGCCGAAACGAGCAGGTAGAAGGCCATCTCGAAGCTGAGCGTCCAGAGGACCGGGGTGACCAGATCGGCGTTCAGCAGGAACGGGAGCATGGCGAGATGCGCGACGGCGCTCTCCGCCGACATCTCGGGATTGGTGGGGATCAGCGTGGCCGCGACGACCACCACGAGGTAGAGCGGCCACAACCGCCGGAACCGTCCCGCCCAGAACCGGCGCGGGTCGCCGTGCCGTTCCAGTGAGGCCGGGATGATGTATCCGCTGACCAGGAAGAAGAGCATCACCCCGGCGGTGCCGGCGTGCAGCCACTCGCTGGTGACCGCGCGGACGCCGGGGAACGCGTACCGGCTCAGGTGGGCGTAGAGGACCAGCAGGACGGCGACCGCCCGCAGTCCGTCCAGCCATCCGAGACGCCGGTGGAGCATCGACGAAGAATACTCAGGTGATGACCTTCGCGACCTCGGCGAGGGTCTGCCCGGGCCGGCTGCGGGTGGGCCGGCCCGGGGTCGGCGATCAGCGGACCCGGATGCGGACCGCGTCGAGGGCGGGCGTCTGGTTGGCGCGCTCCATCATCGGGATGCGGTGCGAGCCGTCGCCTGCCCACGAGGCGCACTGGGCGGTGCCGGACTCGGGCAGGCCGGGCACCTGGATGGTGACCGTGTCCGGTGTGCTGCCGCCCCGGCTGTCCTCGGTCGCCACGAAGAACGCCGGGACCGGCGCCGGATCCGGCGCGCTGCGGGTGCCGGCGAGCATCCGGCACGCGGTGTGGAAGTGGCCGCGGACCAGGCCGTTCTGCAGGACGCTGGACTCCACGTAGTAGCCGCCCTGGCCGGCCGCGAGGAACCGGTCCCGGATCAGGTTGCGGGTGCTGATCCGCAGCGTGAAGGCCTGGTTCCGGCGCACCTGGCTCGGCGCCGAGGTGATCAGCAGGGTGGGGTTGTTCGCGGCCGCGCCGACCTCGCCGAACTCGGTGGAGACGCAGCGGTCGCCCTTCTGGAAACCGTCGTGCGCCTGCAGGGTGCTGGTGTCGCAGCTGTTGGTGAGGATGCCCAGGTCGGCGCCGGGAGCAGGAGCCCCGCCACCGTTGCCATTGCCGCCGCCGGCGTTGGTGTCGTCTCCCCCGCCGTCCTCGTCGAGGGTGCAGGGCGCCAGGCCCTCGGCGTTCAGGTCCGGCTTCGGCGCGTTCCGCCCGATCGCCGTCTCGATCCGGTTGATGGCCGCGAACCGCTTGTCCTTCAGCGGCCCGAGGATCGCGTTCTGGATGAAGTTGGCGCCGCCCTGCCCCTGCGTGCTCGCGATCCGGGCGTTCGCCTCCTCGATCTGCTTCTGCAGCAGGTCGAGGTTGCGCTGCACCTCGTCCCGCGCCTGCGCGGGGATGTTCCCGCCGACCACGACCTGCGGGCAGGCGACGGTCGGCACGCCCTCCGCCGCCGACGCCACTCCGAGTCCCACGCCGGTGATCGTGACCGCGACCGCTGCGACCGCTGCGACCTTCCAGCGTGACGTGCTGTTCCGAGACCTGCCCATGCCCATCGGTACGGGAACGCTCTCACATTGGATCAACGCCGGCCCGGCCGATCTCGCATCCGTCCTATGCGGAGCGTGTGCGGGAAGTGTGCCGGCCGGCCTCTTGGCGCAATGCCTGATATCAATGCGCACCCGCCAAGATATTTCTTGTCAGGCGGACGACGGATCGGCCGGACAGAACAAAGGAGAAGGAAATGTACGAGGGCGACATCGAGCTGGTCGAGGAGATCGAGGAGCAGGACTTCGAGGGTGTGGCCTACGGCGCCTGCACCACGAACACCTTCTCGCTCTCCAACTACCTCGGCAACAACGGCGGCTGGTGCACCCTGACCAAGGAATGCCAGCCGAACTGCTCCTGATCACCGAATCGACCGGAAAGAAAGAGGGAAGAACATGAGCGAGAAGCAGAACGAGACCGACGACCTGGCCCGCCACGACGAGGCGGAGCTGATCGAGCTCGGCGAGACCGACACCTACGGCGGCACCGGCTGGGGCTGCGCCGTCACCACGATCACGCTGGTCACCGCGGCGGTCTGCCCGACGACGAAGTGCACCAAGGAGTGCTGAGAGCCCTCCAGCCGGCACGGTGATGGATGCGGCCGGATGGAACAGGCGCCAACCCCCGTCGCCGTTCCATTTGGCCGCACCACCCCGAGAACGCGCAACATTCACCGTGCGCCGGGCCGCTTCCTTTCCGCGCGGCCGGCGCCGAGCCGAACGGAAGTGGAAGAAAATGGCGTCCGCAACCAATTACTATCCCGAGTTCGACAGCATCGAGATCGGGGAGACCATCACGCCGCTGGCCGTTTTCGACCACGAAATCGCCGGCGTGCTGCGGGAGGGTCGCCCGGAATTCGTACGCCGATGGTCGATCGAACCCGAGCAATATCCTTTCCAGCGCATCATCCGGACGATCGCGGCCGGCGTGGCGGCACCGGACCCGCTCGCCGAGTTCACGGCGTCCCTGGCCGGCCCGGAGCGGATCCTCCGGGAGCTGCTGACCCGTGCCGAGAGCCGGATCCGCAACCTCTACACGCGCCCGCTCGTGGCCGCGATCAACCGGGCCCGGCGCGACGACCGCCTCACCGGCGGCACCCCCGAGGCCCGCTACCAGCACTTCGCCGCCGAGTCCCTGCGCACCTCCTTCGAGGTGGCCGGCGGGGTCAGCTTCCCGCTGCTGGAGGACCTGCGCCGGATCGTGCTCGAGAACGAGCGCGCCGCGGTCCGCGAGCTGCTCACCCGGCTGGCCGCCGACCGGGCCGCCATCGCCGCGGCGTTCGGCATCGCCGCCACCGACCGGCTCGCCTCGTACGGCGTGGCCGAGGGCGACACGCACCACCACGGCCGCAGCGTCGCCGTCCTGGTGTTCGAGTCCGGCGCCCGGCTCGTCTACAAGCCGCGCGACGTCTCCTGCGAGGCCGCCTACGTCACCATCGCGCGCGAGCTGAACAGCCGGATCGACACCGACCTGGCCAGCGCCGCGGTGCTCCAGCGCCCCGGGTACGGCTACGTCGAGTTCGTCACCGCCGAGGACGTCTCGGACATCTCCGGCGCGTTCATGCAGTCCAGCGGCGAGCTCGCGGCGGTCCTCTACCTGCTCAACGCGCGGGACATGCACTTCGAGAACATCCTGCCGACCCGCCGCGGCCCGCTCCCGATCGACCTCGAGACGATCCTGCACCCGGACCGCATCCACGTCGGCCCCACCCCGGAGGCGCCGGAGAACGCGTACGCCACGATCGGCAAGTCGGTCTACGGCATCGGCATCCTGCCGCTGGTGCTGGCCGGCAAGGACGCCGACGCGGGCCACGTCGACCTGGGCTTCCTCGGGGAGAACGTGCGCGGCAACGCGCCGTTCAAGTCGGCGCAGATCGAGAACCCGTTCACCGACCGGATCCGGCTGGTGTTCCGGCCCGCCGCGGCCGCCGAGCGGACCACCGTGGTGCGCGCCCTCAGCGAGAAGGAGACCTACCGGCTCGGCGAGCGGATGGCGGCCGGCTTCACCCGGGTGTTCCGCGCCGCGATGGCCGACCCGGACGCGTGGACCGCGCTGCTCCGCGAGGCGGCCGCCGGCCTGCGGGTCCGCTACGTGCACAACCCCACGTCGCTGTACGCCCAGATCCTCCAGATGACCTCGGGACCGAGCGCGCTGGACGGCACCGGGCCGTACCTCGCCCTGCTCAAGCGGATCGCGATCGCCAGCAAGACCTCGGACCGGCAGATCATCCGGGCCGAGATGCGGCAGCTGGCCGAGCGCGACGTCCCGTACTTCACGGTGGCGGCCACCGGCACGGCGCTGACCGACGGCAGCGGCGCCGAGACCGGCGCGCACTTCCCGCAGTCGCCGCTCGACGCCGCCGTGGCGAAGGCGGGCCGGCTCAGCGAGGCCGAGCTCGGCGAGCAGCTGCGGCTGATCTACTCGGCGTTCGCGTCCCGGTTCCCGGACAACCACCTCACGTCGTCCGAGCGGCCGGTGCCCAGCGCGGGCGCGGCGAAGCCGGCCGGCGACCGGCGCGACGAGATGACCGCCCTCGTGGCGGAGCTCAGCGACCAGCTCGTCGCCACCTCACTGCCGGACAAGTTCGCGCACCTGCCCCGGACCTGGATCGGCCCGCTCGCCTCCGCCGAGGCCGGCCGCCCCTGGCCGCCCGGCGTGCTCGGCTACGAGCTCTACACCGGACGGACCGGACCGGCCCTGGCGCTCGCCGCCGCCGGCCGGCTGCTCGGCGACGACCGCTACCGGGACCTGTCCTCGCAGATCTTCTCGACCACCGCGGACATCCTGGCCGGCGAGCGGTACGAGGCCCGCAGCATCGCCCAGGCCGGATTCGGCGGCTACACCGGCATGACCGGCATCCTGTTCGCGCTCTCCGCGGCCGGCCGGCTGCTCGACCGGCCGGACTGGCGCACCGCCGCCGAGGACTCGGTGCCGCTGGTCACCGACCTGATCCGCAAGCAGTCGCCGGCCGGCGTGCCCGCCGACGTCATCGGCGGCCTGGCCGGGGTCATCTCCGGGATCACCGCGATCGGCGGCCGGCACGCCGGATCGGCGGTCACCGAGCTCACCGGGCTGCTGCTCGGCGCGATCGGCTCCGGCGACGCCCGGCACGCGAGCCTGTTCGCCCAGTCCGGTTTCGCGCACGGGGTCAGCGGCCTGATCTACGCCCTGAGCCGGGCGCTGCCGCTGCTGCCCGCCGAGGCGCACGCCCCGGTCCGCAGCGCTCTGTCCGATCTGTACGGCCACCTCGGGCGCTTCTACGACCCGGCCGAGCGGAACTGGTTCTCCAACCTGGCGACGCCCGAGGCGTTCTCGACCGGCTGGTGCCACGGCGCCGCCGGCATCGCCCTGGCACTGTCGGCCTACCAGGAAATCAACGACGGCCCCGAGGTGGACCGCCTTCTGGCCCGGGCCGTGGCGAACACCGTCCGCGACGGCTTCGGCCGCAACCTCACCTGGTGCCACGGCGACCTGGGCAACCACGACGTGCTGACCTCCCTGGCCGGTCCGGCCGGCACCCCGCTCGCCGCCGAGCTGGCCGGGATCGAGGAGCGCTGGCTCGCGCCGGACGTCTTCCGCCGGAAGATCGCCGACTTCCACAGCCGGTACGCGCACACCAACAGCCTCCTGGTCGGGACCTCCGGCATCGTGCTGCACCTGGTGAACCGGCTCGACCCGGCCGCCCGCCTCTCCCCGATCGATCTGGCCCGTCCGAGCACCGAAGGAGTTGAGTGATCATGGGGCGCCGGGTCCCCACCGTCACCCAGGTGACGCAGACCGAATGCGGGCTCTGCTCGTGCGTGGCGCTGCTGCGCTACTTCGGCCGGGCCGAGGAGATCTCCACGGCGCGGGAGGTGATGGACGCCGGCCGCGACGGTCTCTCCGCGCACCAGCTGGCCCAATACCTCACCGCCCGGGGCCTTCAGGTCAAGACCTATCGGGTACGGGACGTCCGCGCTCTCGCCGGCTTCACCGAACCGGTCATCCTCTACTGGGAGGACTACCACTTCCTGGTCCTGGAGAAGTTCGACGGCAAGCACGCCGTGGTGATGGACCCGGCGGTGGGCCGGCGCCGGATCACGGCGGCCGAGCTGGAGGCCGGGTTCAGCAACATCGTGATCGCCGCCGAACCGGGGCCGGACTTCGAGAAGTCCCGCGCGAAGCCGTTCGCCGAGTGGCGCCGGGTGCCGCTCTTCGCCGACGGCGCCCGCCGCCGGATGGTGCTCGTCGGCCTGCTGTCGCTGGTCGGCTACGGCGCGGTGCTCGGCGTGCCGCTGCTCACCCAGTGGGCGGTGGACCGGACCGCCCGGTTCGACGGCCTCGGCGACCTGGGCGTGATGATCGCGCTGGTGTTCGCCGTGGCGGCCGGCTACTACGTCATCCACCTGATCCGCACCGCCACCCTGTCCACGCTGGTGACGCTGCTCGGCGGCCACCTGATGACCCGGACGTTCACGAAGCTGCTGGCGCTGCCGTACCGGTTCTTCACCACCCGCCAACCCGGTGAGCTGCTGTTCCGGCTGAACAGCGTGAACACCATCCGGGACCTGCTCTCGTCGCGGGTCGCCCAGGGGGTGCTCGACGTCGGCACCCTGATCGGGGTCACCACCTACATCTTCCTGACCGAGTGGCGGCTCGGGCTGATCACGCTGGCTCTCCTCGTACTCAATGCGCTTTATCTGGCGAAGACCCGGATGCGCGTGCTGGAGGCGGTGGACGCCGAGATCGCCAACCTGTCGAAGAGCCAATCCACGCAGCTGGACGCGATCGTCTCCATCCCGACCATCAAGATGGGCGGTTACGCGGACCGCTTCGTGGCCGACTGGAGCCGGACCTACCAGGACTCGCTGGAGGCCATGAAGACCCGGATCCGCCTGCAGCAGGGCCGGATCGCCGGGGTCACGGCGTCCACCCAGATGTTCGGCCCGCTGCTGGTGCTGCTCAGCGCGCTCTACATGGTGTCGCACGGGCAGATCAGCCTGGGCGCGGCGATCGGGGTGCAGGCCGTGTCGGCCACCTACTTCGCGCTGGCCACCTCGGTGTTCCAGACCTACACCGAGTTCAGCGAGGCGTCCCGGTACGTGGCCCGGCTCGGCGACATCACCGCCGCGCAGCCGGAGACCGCGGGCGGCAGCCGGCTGACGCTGCCGTCGACCGGCATCCGGCTGCGGGACGTCAGCTTCCGCTTCACCCGGCACAGCGATCTGGTGCTGCGCAACGTCTCGCTGGACATCCCGGCCGGCGCGAAGATCGCCCTGGTCGGCCCGTCCGGGTCCGGCAAGAGCACCCTGGGCCGGATCATCTGCGGCCTCTACGAGCCGGTCACCGGCACCGTCGAGTTCGGCGGCGCGGACATGCGCGAGTACGACCGGAACGCGCTGCGCCGCTCGATCGGCTACATCCCGCAGGAGGTCCACCTGCACAACCGGACCATCCTGGAGAACCTCACGATGGGCCAGGACATCCCGATCGAGGAGGTCCGCGACTACTGCGCGAACGTCGGCATCCTGGACTTCCTGGACGACCTGCCGATGGGCCTCAAGACGCTGGTGTCCGAGATGGGCGCCAACTTCTCCGGCGGGCAGCGGCAGCGGCTCGCCATCGTCCGCGCGCTGCTCCAGCGGCCGCGGATCCTGGTCATGGACGAGGCGACCGCCTCGCTGGACACCGTCAACGAGCGCCGTGTCACCCAGATCATCCAGGAGATCGGCGCCACTCAGGTGATCATCGCGCACCGCCTCGCCACGATCCGGTCGGCCGACCACATCTACGTCCTGGCCGGCGGCCACGTGGTGGAGCACGGCACCCACGACGCCCTGCTGGCCAACGGCGCCGCCTACGCCGACCTGTACACCGAGACGGCAGCGGCCGTCACGACCGCCGAGGAGCCCCGATGAGCGGACCGTCCATCGCGATCAACGCGTTCCGCCCCTTCTACGACCGGGTGGTGCCGCGCGACCGGGTCGCCGCGCGGCTACGCGAGGCGGTCACGGCCGTCGCCGCCCCGGAGCACGTGGACGGCATCCTCGACCGGGTGTGGAACGACCTCGCCGGGCGGGTGGAGCAGCAGTCCTTCCGGACGCTGATCGGCGCGTTCCACGTCTTCCGGGAGGCCCGCGGCCTGCCCGCGACCACGACCGGCGACACCGGGCTGCGGCTCTTCCGGGACCACCTCGCCGGGCCGGGCGGCGAGGAGGTCCTGGCGGCCCACCCGGTGCTGCGGGACCGGCTGTCCACCATGGTCACCGCGTCGCTGGAGCCGTACGCCGAGGTGCTCGGGGCGTACCGGCGGGACCGGGAGGCGATGCACCGCGCCGGCCTGCTCGCCGGCCCGGACCAGCGGGTGGTGTCGCTGTTCGGCACGGCCGGCGACCTGCACAACGACAACCGCAAGGTGGTCGGCCTCGAGCTCGCCGGCGGCGGCCGGGTGCTGTTCAAGCCGCGCGACCTCGCCACCGACGACTTCGTCCGGGACCTGTACGCGGCCGCCGAGCCGTACCTGACCCACTCGCTGCGCGACTGCCTGCCCCGCTCGATCGCCCGGGACGGGTACGGCTGGCAGGAGTACGTCACGCCGCGCCCGATGACCGCGCCGGACCAGCCGGCCCGCTACTTCTACCGGTTCGGCGCGCTGGGCGCGATCCTCGGCGCGATCGGCGCGTCCGACCTGCACGACGAGAACGTGATCGCGGGCGGCGAGCACCCGTACGTGATCGACACCGAGACGGTGGTCCGGCCGGACGCCGGCGTGGACGACGACACCCTGCCGCATCGCCTGATCAACAGCCTGAAGCTGTCGATGGCCTCGACCATGCTGCTCCCGGTGCTCAACCACGGCTCGGACAACGACCTCAACATGTCCGGCATCGGCGTGGACGGCGTGCAGAGCTCCCGGATGCGCCGGCCGACCGTGCGCGACCACGACAACGACGGCATCGCGGCACAGTGGACGCCGATCACCTACCGGCACGGCGACAACCTGCCGCGCGAGGGCGGGGCGGCGGTCTCGGCGGTCGCCCACTTCACCGACATCCGGGACGGCTACCTGGCCGCGCTCGGTGCGATCCGCGACGGCGTCCTGGAGCCGGTCCTCGACAAGTACCCGGACATGCGGGTGCGCTGCCTGATCCGCTCGACCCGGGTCTACTCCAAGTTCATCGACGCCGGCACCCACCCGGACTACCTGCGCGACCACGCCGAGGCGGAGCGGCTGCTGTCGCTGCTCGGGCAGTACCCGACATATCTGAGTCCCGGGGCCGCCGCGTACGTCGGCGAGCAGGAGCGGGCCTCGCTGCGGGCCGGCAACGTGCCGCTCTTCTCGGCCCGGGCCGGCTCTACCGAGCTGGCCACGGTGCGCACCGCGTACCCGGACGTGCACCGCACCTCGGGGCTCGAGTTCGCCCGCCGCGGGCTGCGGCAGAACGCCCGGCAGCCGGACCACTACCACCACTTCCTGCTGGAGGAGGGGCTCAGCGAGGTGGCCGGCGCCGGCGAGCTCGCGCCGCACAGCGTCTTCGCCCCCGCCCTGCGCACGGCCACGGCCGGCCGGTGGTGGCCCGGCATCGCGCGGACCATCGGCGAGGTCGGCGTCCGGCACGACGGGCCGGACGGCGAGGAGCTCGGCTGGCTGGCCGGGATCGGGCCGGGCCGGGATACGCTGACGCTGACCCCGGGCAACTTCGTCTCGTTCCACGACCTCGGAGGCATCGTCACCTTCCTGGCCCACGCCGCCGCGGCCGACCCGGCCCTGGAAGCGGTCCGGGACAGCGCGGAGCGGGGGCTCGACGTCCTGCTCGCCGAATACGCCGAAGTGCTGTTCCAGGTGCCCGAGGGCGCGTTCACCGGCGCCGCGTCGGTGCTGCTCACCCGGGACGGGCGGGCCGAGCCGGCGTGGCGCGAGCGGATCGCCGCGGGCATCGCCGGGCGCGCCGCCGCGTCCACTCTGGAGGCCGATCTCGGCAACGGCCCGGCGGGCCTGCTGATGCTGCTGCTGTCCCGCCCCGGGTCCGCCCGCGAGGTCGACGTGGCCGGCCTCGTCGACCTCGTGCACACCCATCTCACGGTCGCCCGGGACCGGCCCTGGTACGACGTGGCGCACGGCGACCTCGGGCTGCACTGGGCCGCGGCCCGGGCCGGTCGGGTCCTCGGCGACCCCGCGGCGGCCACCCGCTCGGCCGGCTGGCTGCTCGACCGGCTGGCCGGCGACGACCAGCCGGAGCTGGCCGGCTGGTGCAACGGCGCGGCCGGCCTGCTGCTCGCCGCCACCGAGATCCTCGCCGCGGCCGGCCGTCCCGACGCCCTCGGCGAGGCCCGGACCGCGGCCCTGCTGGACGCCGCGACGCACCTGTCGCCCGGTCTGCCGGTGGACCTGTCGGTCTGCCACGGCAGCAGCGGGGTGATCCAGTCCCTGCTCGCCACCGGGCGCATCCTCGGCGACGACGCGGCGTTCCTCGATCGTGCGGCGGCGTACCAGGAGCGGGTCATCGCCGCGGCGCGCGCGCACGGCTTCTCCACCGGCGCCGCCGGCCGGACCGCCCTGCTCGGCTACCTGCTGGGCTGGTCCGGGGTCGGCGACACCGACCTGCTGCTCGACGCCGCCCGCGACGGGCGGCTCGCCGGCCGGAGCATTCCGGTCGCGTTCCACCTGCCCATCCACCCGGCACCGCAGAACTGAAGGGATCGATCATGGCGAACAACAAGACCAAGAGGTCCGGCCTGCCCATCGTCGCCGCCGGCCTCGGCGTGGTGACCATCGTGGCGATCACCCAGGAGAACTGGGTCGGCGCCGGCATCGCGGCCGCCGGCATCGTGCTCTACGCGATCTTCTCGCGCCGCTCCGGCCGGGCCGGTTAGATGCGGCTCTCCCTGCTCGTCCCCTTCGCGCCGGCGCACCCGCGCGAGGTGGCCGGCTTCGCCAAGCTGGTGCGGCCCGGCGGGGCCGCCCGGCTCTGGCAGGGCCAGGGCCTGCTGCTCGACGCGCATCAGGTGGTCACCTGGCTGGCCGGCAACGGCCTGCCGGTGCCGGCCGGCTTCGGCGTCTCGCTGATGCCGCTGCGGTCGCCGGCGCAGGCCGCCGTGGACGCCCGCTCGGTAGCGCTCACGACCGGGCAGCCGGTGGTCGCCGGCTTCGGGCCGGGGTCGGCCGAGCTGCAGCGCGGCCTGCTGGGCGGCGCCTACCCGCGGCCGCTCGCCGTGGCCCGCGACTACCTCGGCGCGGTCCGGGCCACCCTGACCGGGGCGCCGTTCCCGGTCGAGGTGCCCCCGGTGGAGATCGGGCTGGGCGTGCTGCGGCCGGGGATGGCCCGGGTGGCCGGCGAGGTCGCCGACGTGGCGATCACCTGGCTCACCCCGGCCTCCTACCTGGAGCGGACGCTGTGGCCGGCGCTGCGGTCGGCGCCGCGGGCCCTGCCGGAGCCGATCCGGGTCACCGCCATCGTGCCGGTCGCCCTGGACGGTCCCGGCCGCGACCCGGCCGCGCTGGTCACGGCCGCGTGCGGCGCCCACGTGCGGGCGCCGCACTACCGGGACATGCTCCGGCAGGCCGGCGTCGACGAGCCCGACCCGCACCGGCTCATCGACGAGGGCGTCTTCCTGTACGGCTCGGCCGCCGACATCCGCAAGCGGCTCGACGAGTTCGCGGCGGCCGGGGTGGACGAGGTCGTCCTGAACGCGACCGGGACGGCCGCCGTGCACGGTCCCCGGGCGGCGGCCGGCGACCTGCTCGCGTTGCTCAAAAGCTGAAGCCCCGCGCGCCGGGTGGCGTGCGGGGCTCGTCCGGAACGGGTCCGGGCGGGACGGCTCTAGGCGTCCCGGCGCTTGATGGCCAGGTGACCGGCGACGACCGCGGCCACCGTCCAGGCCAGCAGCACGGCCAGGCCGGTCCAGGCGTTCAGCACGGTGTCGCCCTGCGGCTCGCGGTAGAGGATGTGCCCGCCGGCGACGTCCGGCAGGAACTGCGCGACCTGACCCACCTTCGGGATGTTGCTGAGGATCGTGGAGACCATGAAGAAGAGCGGGAACAGGATGCCGATGGTCAGCGCCGAGCTGCGCAGGACGGCGGCCAGCCCCATGCTGAACAGGCAGAGCAGGGTGGTGTAGGCGATGCCGCCGAAGATGGCGCGCAGCACCCCGTCGTCGGTCAGCCCGACGGCGTGCTCGCCGAGCATCACGTTGGTGGCGACGAAGGTCGCGATCACCACGACGGTCGAGGCCGCCAGCGCGACGAGGCCGCCGGCCGCCAGCTTCGAGCCGAAGAAGAGGCCTCGGCGCGGCACCGCCGTCAGCGAACTGCGGATGGTGCCCGAGGTGTACTCGGTGCTCACCGCGAGCACGCCGAAGATGACCAGGGCGAGCAGCCCCAGCCGGATCGAGCTGAGACCCGAGCCGACCGGGTCGAAGGTGAGACGTTCCGCGGCGTCCAGGTCCGCGTAGGTCTCGTTGAGGAAGTACCCGGTGGGCACCGCCAGCGCCAGGCTGATCACCAGGAACATGGCGAGATTCCAGAACGTGGACCGCAGCGTACGGATCTTGGTCCACTCGAACGACAGGGCCGCGCCGAACTCCGCCACGGTCACACCTCCTGCTTCGCGCGGTAGTCCACCGCGTCGGCCGTCATCTGCATGAACGCCTCTTCCAGCGAGGCGACCTTCGGGCTGATCTCGTAGACCGTGATCTGGTGACGCGCCATCAGCGCGCCCACGACCTCGAGGGTGGTGCCGACCGCCTCGAGCGTGCCGTCCGGGCCGTTCTCGATCGTGATGCCGTCGGCGGCCAGCACGTCCCGGGCCTTCTCCGGCTCGGGCGTGCGGATCAGGATGAACGACCGCGAGTTGCGGCTGATGAACTCCTCGAGCGGGCTGTCGGCGAGCAGCCGGCCCTGCCCGATCACGATGAGGTGCTCGGCGGTCAGCGCCATCTCGCTCATCAGGTGGCTGGAGACGAAGACCGTGCGGCCCTCGGCGGCGAGCCGCTTCATCAGCGCCCGGATCCACAGGATGCCCTCCGGGTCGAGGCCGTTGACCGGCTCGTCCAGCAGCAGCACCTTCGGGTCGCCGAGCAGCGCCGCGGCCACGCCGAGCCGCTGCGCCATGCCGAGCGACAGGCCCTTGGCCCGCTTCTTCGCCACCGTGGTGAGGCCGACCAGGTCGAGCACCTCGTCGACGCGGCGGCCCTCGATCCGGTTGCTGCGGGCCAGGCCGTCCAGGTGCGCCCGGACCGTGCGGCCGCCGTGCAGCGACTTGGCGTCGAGCAGCGCCCCGACGTGCCGCAGCGGCCGGCTCAGCTGGTCGTACCGCTTCCCCTCGACCAGCACCTCGCCGGAGGTCGGCCGGTCCAGCCCGACGATCGCCCGCATCGTGGTGGACTTGCCGGCGCCGTTCGGGCCGAGGAAGCCGGTCACCCGGCCGGGGTGGACCTCGAAGGAGAGGTCCTGCACGGCGGCCGTGGCGCCGTACCGTTTGGTCAGTTGCCGTACTTCGATCGATGCGCTCATTGCACCTTCTTCGCCTTCGCGTTCGGTTCGCTTGCGGGTGTCGTCAGGAGACTCTGGAGAGCGGTGGCGCGGCACCCCCTCCGGTGGCGGACGCGCCGCTGCACAGCAGGCGCAGGGCCTGGGCGCGGTCCCAGCTGAGCGCGGCCATCCGCATGGCGCCGACGCTGGGCGGGAGGTCGAGTCCGAGGTCGTCGGCGAACAGCTCCTGGCAGCGCTTGATGGTCTCCAGCGCGGACGCGGCGTCGCCCTCGATGCAGTGCACGGCGGCGAGCAGCTCCCAGAGCCGCTGCCGGTACGGCGCCTCGGCCAGGACCGTCTCGATGCGGTACGACAGCATGTCGGTCCGGTTCGCCATCACACAGGACGTGAAGAGCTGCTCGTACGCGGTGAACCGGGCGCCGCTGAGCCCGGCCGCGTGGGCGCCGAACCAGCGGGTCTCCGGCAGATCCGGCCCGAACGGCCCGCGCCACAGGGCGAGCGCCTCCTCGAGGGTCTGCGCCGCGGACTCCACCTCGCCGCGCAGCAGCAGGCCGCGGCCGATCTGCGTGTGCCGGCTGAACGCGGTGAGGTCGCACTCCTCGGGCGACACCTGGAGGCCGTAGCTGACCTGCGTCCCGCGGTAGGTCTTGATCCGGCCGCCCAGACCGGGCACGGCGTCGTCGAGATCGCGGCGCAGGCCGGTGAGGTGGCTACGGATGTTGGCGGTGGCCGACGGCGGCGGGCAGTCCCAGAGCAGGGTGGCGAGCTCGCCGACGCCTATCGACTGGCCGGCGCGCAGCAGGAACGCGGTCAGTATGGCCCGGCGTACCGGTGAGCCCGTCTGCCGGCGGCCCTGGATCTCCAGGGGGCCCAGAATCTTGAATAGCATGTCTCCCCGTTTGCGTCGTGCGTCCGTGTAGGGGCCGACCCGGTTCCGCTCAGCCCACGGCCGAGCCGGTGGCGGTCTTGATGCCGTTCATCAGCACCAGCACCGCCTGGGCGGACGGGAGCATCAGGGCGCCGGCGCGGGTCAGCGCGGCGCCGGTGCAGTTGCGCGCGAACAGCCGGGTGCTCAGCGTCTGCTCGAGGCACTTGATCTGGTAACTGATCGCCGGCTGGGAGTAGCCCAGCGACTGCGCGGCCAGGTCCATCCGCCCGCACTGGGCGACGGTGACGAAAGCTTGCAGTTCACGCTCGTTCATGACTCCCCCGTGGATGTTCCGCGCCACCAGCTTTACTGTAGTCATCACACTAATGCGAGATTGTCACGGGGGTCAATGATCGATCGGTTCCGAAACCCTGTGCACCATGCATGCAGGTAGTGTTTTTCCTGCACACGGCCCAGATAACAGGATATTACTAAGGTAATTCTCAGCTAACCTCGGCGAGCGTGCGGCGGTAGAGCGCCCGATACAGGCCGTCATCCCGGCACAACCGCTCGTGCGTCCCGGTCGCCACCACCCGCCCGCGGTCCATGACCACGATGAGGTCGGCGTCGAGCACCGAGGTGAGCCGGTGCGCGATGACGACGCGGGTCGCCCGCAGGCTGTCGAAGAACGCCGTCACGGTCGCCTCGGAGAGGTTGTCCAGCGAGCTGGTCGCCTCGTCCAGCACCACGATCGAGGCCCGCTTGAAGGCGGCCCGGGCCAGGGCGATGCGCTGCCGCTGGCCGCCGGAGAAGTTCTGCCCGAGCGAGGCCACCGGGGTGTCGTACCCGAGCGGCAGCGCGCTGATCTCGTCGTGCAGGCCGACCCGCCGGGCCGCCTCGTGCACCCGCTCCTCGTCCGGGTCGCCGGCGCCCCAGGCGATGTTCTCCCGGACCGTCCCGTACTCCAGCACCACGTTCTGCGGCACGTACGCGACCGCCTCGAAGAACCGGTCGCGCTCGTGCCGGCCCAGCTCCACGCCGCCGATCAGGATCCGCCCGCGGTCCGGCCGGTGCAGGCCGACCAGCAGCCGGGCCAGGGTGGACTTGCCGGAGCCGGACGGGCCGACGATCGCCACCTTCGCGCCGGCCGGCACGTGCAGGGTGGCGCCGTCGAGCACCCGGCGCCCGAACGAGCCGTACCCGAAGGACACCCCCTCGACGTCGACCGCGCCGGCCGGCCGGTCCGGCACCTCGCCGCGGAACAGGTCGTCGGCCGGGCGCAGCAGGATGTCCGCGACCCGGGACAGCAGCGAGCCGGCCCGGGACAGCCGGGTGATCGAGCCGACGATCATGTTGACCTGGCCGAGCAGCAACCCGGTCAGCGCCTGCACCGACACGATGAGGGACACGCTCGCCGGCGCGCCGGCCGGCACAGCCTGCGCCAGGATGACGACCGGCCCGACGAACATCACCCCCGCGGTGACCGCGTCGAACACGCCCTGCGCGATCTGGAGACGGCTCACCCGCTGCTGCACGGCGTCGCTGCGGGACTGCCACTGCGCCGCGTACGCGTCCTCCATGCCGTTCGTCTTGATCAGTTCCAGGCCGGAGATCGCCGAGAGCTGGGTGGCCTGGAGCTCGGCCTGCGCCTTGGTCTGCGCGTACGCGAGGCGGCGGACGGTCCGGGCGGCGGCGAGCGTCCCGGCGGCCAGGATCGCGATCAGCCCGAGCGTGGCCGCCAGCGCCGCCGGCGAGACGGCCGCCAGCCAGCCGAGCAGCACCACGGCGACGACAGTGCCGGCCAGCACCATGATCAGGTCGTTGCAGAGCAGCGCCCGCAACTGCTGGACCGACTCCAGGGTGAACATCAGGTCGCCGGGCCCGCGGGTCTCGGCGAATCCGTACGGCAGGCGCAGCAGCCTGTCGAACACCGCGCCGGAGAGCGCGCGGCCGACCGCCGCGGACGCCACGACGCCGGCCACCGTCCGCACGAACAGGATCAGGCCGAACGCCAGCCCCACGCCGGCCAGCAGCGGGCCCGCGGACAGGCCGCCCGGATCGCCGCCCGGTTCGCCACCGAACAGCTGATCGAGCAGCCACGGGATGCCGAGCGGCACCACCGAGCTGACCAGCGAGAGCAGCAGCACGAGGCCGAGCAGGAGGCGCTTCTCCCAGGCGAACCGGGCCAGCACACGAGCGCCTCCCGGCGCCCGGGCGCCGGACGGATTGCGGGCCCGGCGCGGGAGCCGGTCGGCCGTCACGGCCAGGCCGGAGAAGGACGCCGCGAACTCCTCGTGGCCGACCCGGCGGCGGCCGGCGCCCGGGTCGAGCAGCGTGACTCCCCCGCCGTCGAACCCGGTGACCACCACGAAGTGCGACCGTTTCCAGTGGCAGATCGCCGGCGCTCCGAGCGCGGCCAGCCCGGCCGGGGTGGTCCGGTAGACGTGCGGCGTCACGCCGTTCTCGCGCAGCACGGCGGCCAGGTCGGCGACGGTGAGCCCGTCCCGGCCGACCCGGTACCGCAGCCGCAGGTCGTGCATGGACACCCCGGCGCCGGCCGCCTCCAGCAGCATGGCGCAGCAGCACAGCCCGCACTCGGTGGCGCCCAGCTGCTCGACGGCGCGCGGCCCGCGGCGCCGGATCCGGCGGAGCGAGCCCGGCCGGGGGCTCACGGCGTGTCCCGGCGGAACGTCAGCGGCGAGGCGACATCGACCTCGCCGGTGCTGAGCAGCAGGCCCATCCCGATCCCCGCCAGGCCCACGTAGAGGGAGTCGTTGAGCACCGACTTGCCGGTGCGGGCCCGCAGCGCCCGGGGCACGATCGCGGCGGCGAGCTGGCCGCGGCGGTCGGCGAAGCGCTCGGCGGTCCGGCCGGTCGGGTCCCAGCGGGCGGCCTGCCCGAGGATCAGCAGGTTGCCGGCGTCGCCGTGGCAGAGCGACAGGTTCAGCCCGAAGCCGCCGGTCCGCACCTGTTCGGCGAGCTCCGCGACATCCAGCGGCGCGGATCCCGGCAGGACCGCGAGCCGTTCGGTGACTCCCAGCAGCACCCCGGGCGTGCCGTGGCACCACCCGCGCGCGGTCCGCTCCGGCGCCCGGTCGCTGATCGGCCAGTGCCCCTCGGCGGCGTTGTAGAGCCCGGCGTGCGCCCGCTCCAGCCCGGCGAGGGTGGCCCCGGCACCCCCGGTCACCGCGGCGTACCGGGCCACGGCCGCGAGCCGCCCGCTCGTGCCGTGCGCGAAACCGCTGTAGACCGGTTTGCCCGGCGCCGGCAGCGGGGCGGCGCGCAGGTGCCGGAAGAGCGCCTCGGAGACCAGCGGCCGTCCGGCCGTCAGCGACGCCGCGAGCAGCCCGGACGTGCCCATCAGGAAGTCCGAGTCGGTGATCTGGCCGAGGTCGCCGGGCAGGTGGTCCCAGAGCCGGGCGCCGAGCTCGGCGAGCTCCGCCGAGCCGATCAGCCGGCCGGCCTCCAGGGCGGCGAAGGCCACCCCCGGATATCCGCCGGCCACCCCGCCGGTCACCTCCCGGCGCCGCCGTGCCGGGTCCGCGAGCAGCGCCTCCACCCGCGGGGCCAGCGCGTCGCGGGCCAGGTCCCGGTAGCGCCGCCGGCCGGTCAGCACCCCGGCCGCGGCCAGGAAGAGGGCGAGGCCGGCCACCCCCGCGTACAGGTCGTCGGCGAGCTCGCCGACCCGCCACGGATGCTCCTGCGTGGTGTCCCGGATGGTCGCGCCGATCCACTCCGGCCGGGCCGCCGTGATCACCGCGCCGGACAGCTCGGCCGCGATGACGTCGACCGCCTCCCGGACCCGGCCGGCCGGTGCGGGCGCCGGGCGCCGGACACCCGGCCGGTACGCGGGGGCATCGCACTCCGGCTCGGTGAGGTCGGCGTACGCGGCCCGGATGATCCGCAGATTCCGCTCCCGCCCCTCGTCCGACATCCGCCGCAGGCCCGCGACTGCCTGGTCGAGCGGGGTCTGCCGGAGCACGTCCGCGATCGGCCGGCCGCGGTGGTGCACCCAGCGCGATCCGGTGCGCAGCGTGAAGAACGGGATGTCGCCCTGCAGCAGGTCGTCGATCTCGGCGCGGACGACCGGGGCGGTGAAGTGGTCGAGCCGGCCCAGCCCGACCCGGTGCAGCAGGATCCGCTTCCGGTCGGTGGACATCTGGAAGGCCGGGTGCGTCGAGGTCCGCAGCAGCTTGTAGTACCTGCTGGTCGCCTCGAGGACGGCCCGGGTCGGCAGGTCGGCGAAGAGCTCGCGCATCCAGCGCTCCACCCGGCCGGCGTCCCCGGCGGCCCAGTCCCAGCACTCGGCGAAGCCGCGGCACAGCTCGCGCAGCTCGACGCCGCGCGGCACTGTCGACGGCCGGATCGCCGGGGTGTCCACCGAGCCGGTGGTCATCGTGACCCGGGGGCGGTCGGTGCCGAACCCCTCCAGCGTCGGCACCGCGGTGACCGCCTGCTGTCCCGGGACGTACCCGAGAAATCCGATGTCGATCGAGCGGTTCGGCTCGGCCGGGTCCGCGATGCGGGTCGGCAGGAAGCCGGTGGACCAGACGGTGTGCGCGAGCGCCTCGGCCGCCGAGCCCGCACCGCCCGCGCCGGCCCGATGGTTGACGCTGAACAGCGACTCGGCGTCGATCACCACGGGCAGCCCGCCGTGGTTCAGCACGTTCTCGTAGTGCATGTCGCCGGCGCGCAGCAGATTCAGCACGCCGAGCAGCCGGCCCGCGGTCCGGTAGTAGGCCGGGTCCTCGCGGGCGGGCGCCTGGTCCGCGTACTCCTGCCAGCCGCACTCGGCGCCGCACCACACCCGCAGCACCGGCAGCGCGAACCCGGCCGCGGCGTTCACCCTCGCCAGGAAGCCGGCGTAGGCGCGCTCGGCCGCCATCGACCGCGGCTTGTAGACGAGCAGCCGGCCGCTGCCGAAGGTGAGCAGGCTGACCACCTGTCCACCGGCGTGGGAGTCGCCGAGGCCGTACCCGATGTGCCGGAGCTCGGCCGGCCCGGCGCCGATCGCGTCCGCGGTCAGCACGCCGCCGGCCACCGCGTCCCCGGTCGCCTCCACCAGCCGCCGCGCGTGCCGCACGCTCCCCTCGGCCAGCACGTCGAGCTGCCGGCGCAACTCCGGGAAGACGCGGAACAGGGTCTCCCGGAACGCCTCGGTGCCGGTCAGGTCGCAGAAGTGCCGGAGCCGGTCGTCGGCGGTCTCGCCGGGCAGCACACCCGCGGCCCTCATCAGATCAAGAGCCACCACAAGGGTACGAACGGAAGCGTTCTGCACCCGCTCGACGAGCCAGTCCAGCAGCTCGCCGGCGAGCGTCGCGGCCGCCCGGGCGGTCAGCGGCGAGCCGGCGAACACGGCTTCGGCTTCGGCCCGGTACCGCTCGCCGAAGGCCCGGGCGAACGCGTCGAACATGGCCGGCCCCGTCCCGGGCGGATCCTCGCAGAGCGCGCCGAGAGCGAGCAGCTCCGAGGTGCGGTCATCGGGTTGAACGCCGTCGTCCGGAAGATCGCCGGAGATGCGGGTGAGGAAGCCGCGCAGCTCGGCGGCGTCGGTGTACTCGGGGAACAGGGTCTGCACGTCGGTCGATCGCATCGGGGGTTCACGCCTCTCGTGAAAGCGAACGCGGGGCCCTTGGTGTCCAGGGGCCCCGCGGAGATTTCGTACGGTCAGTCGCCGGTGCCGCAGAGCTTCTTCGGCACCGAGCACTCCCAGGAGTAGGTGCAGACCCAGCCGATGGTGCTAGTGCCCGGGACGGTGAACAGGCCACCGGCCTCCTGGCTCGCCTCGAGGTCGATCTCCTGCTCGCTGAGCTCGGCAGCGATGTCGCCGGCCGCCGCGAATTTGTCCTCGTACGTCATTTCCTCGTCCTCTCGTCGTGCGGAATGTGTCCCGCTCGGATGAGATTCAGCAGACCACCGTTTCGCCGGTACGTCCGTTCTGGATCGAAGAATTCGATCTGCGCTGTCGCCGGCCCGGCGCCGGCCGATAGAAATATCGGCATGACGCACAACACCCGCCGAATCGCCCAGCGCACCGCTCTCCTGGCCGCCGCCGCCACCGCGGTCCTCGGATTCCTCGCCACCCCCGCGCAGGCCGACCCGGCGCAGCACGGCCCGTCGCAGCAGCCGGGCGTGGGAGCGCAGGCGATCCCGGGTAACCCGAACAACCCCGGCAATTCAGGCACGATCGACCGGCCCGCCGACGAGTGGCCCTGGTAACCGGTCACCAAGCTCCCGGTGAATACCCGGTCCGCCGGGTATTCACCGGAAACGCAAAATGCGGGAACCCTCATCGGGGTTCCCGCATTTTTCGTGTTCTCAGTTCTGGGAAGCCATCAGGTCGTTCAATTCCCGCCACAATTGCGAGGCACGGCGGAACGCCGAGATCTCCTCGGCCAGCTGGGCGGCCCGGCGCAGCGTCGCGACCGCCTCCCCGGCCCGGTCCACCCGGACCAGCGCGCTGCCGACCGCGTGCAGGAAGCGGACCCCTTCGAGGCCCATCAGCAGGCTCTCGTCGACGGTCGCCGCCATCGCCAGCGCCCGTTCCGGGTCGCCGGTGGCGATGGCGTACCGCACCTCCAGCGCGGCGAGCCGGTTGGCGTCCGGGCCGGCCTCGGCCACGGTCGCGGCCCGGGCCGCGCGCATGTAGTCGTCGATCCGCTCCCGGTCGGCGTCCACGTCGAGCAGCGTGGAGGCGGCGGCCCGGCTGAACCGCGCCCAGTCCCGCAGCGACGTGCGCGGGTTCGCCAGCATCCGGCGCGCGCCGGCCAGCAGCTCCAGGGAACGGTCGGTCTCGCCGGCCGCGGCCAGCGCGAGGCTCGCCGCCCAGTGCGCCCGGCCGCTGATGCCCGGGCTGTCCAGCTGCTCGGCCATCGCCAGCATGCCGTTCACCAGCCGGACGATCTCCGCGCCGCCGCCGGAGTCGGCGAGGATGGAGATGTGCACGGCCATCAGCTTGATGTGCTCGGCCCCGTGCCGGTACGCCGTCGCGTCGATCTCCTGCTGGGCGTGCTCGATGTGGCCGAACGCCTCGTCGAGCCGGCCGACGTCGCGCGCGGCCGCGGCCAGCGACACCCGGATCCGCACCCGCGCCTCGGCCACCCCGGACGACTCGGCCACCGGCAGCAGCCGGCCGAGCAGCGCGTAGCGGGCCGGGCGGTCGCCGCGCATCTCCAGCACCCGCTCGAGGTCGAGCCCCTGGGTCAGGATCGCGGTCGGCGACCCGGCCGCCACGGCCGACTCGAAGAGCCGGGTCAGCTGCTGCTCCGCCTGGTCGAGGTCGCCCTGGTCGATGGCGCTCGTGGCGAGCAGCTCCTGGACGAACGCGGCGGGCGCGGGACCGGCCGGCCCCGGGGCGGGAGCCGCGGCGCCCGCCTCCATGTCCACGTCGATGTCGCCGGCGAGATCCCGCAGCGGCACGCCGAGCATCTTGGCCAGGTGCGCGACGACGTCGAGCGTCGGCACCCGCGCGCCGGACTCCAGCAGCGAGATGTACGACTGGTTGACCGCTCCCGATGCCAGGTCACGCTGGGAGAGCCCGCGACCGGCGCGCAGCTTCCGCAAGCGGCGACCGAATTCGGGTTGGGGCACCTGAGCGACCACGGGTCCACTTCCTCACACGTCCCGTGACTCTCTTCGCTACGGGATGACTCGACGTTACGTGAGTAATAAGCGGCTCGCACTGCTACATCAAAGACTTTGCAGTACACCCCCGTGTAGCTGCACGACTCCGAAGATTACTCAGGTCATCTAGGGCTCGCAACAGCGGACAGCAAGAAGCCGGGGCCGACCCTGTGAGGTCAGCCCCGGCTTCTCCGCGGGATCCGGGCGGCCGGTCAGTCCTTGAGGAGCTGGCGCGCCATGACGATGCGCTGGACCTGGTTGGTGCCCTCGTAGATCTGGGTGATCTTCGCGTCGCGCATCATGCGCTCGACCGGGTAGTCGCGGGTGTAGCCGTAGCCGCCGAGGATCTGCACCGCGTCGGTGGTGATCTCCATGGCGGCGTCCGAGGCGAAGCACTTCGCGGCCGCGCCGAAGTAGGTGAGGTCGGCGTCGCCGCGCTCGCTCTTGCCGGCCGCCGCGTAGGTGAGCTGCCGGGCCGCCTCGAGCTTCATGCCCATGTCGGCGAGCATGAACTGCAGGCCCTGGAAGTCGGCGATCGGCTTGCCGAACTGCTTGCGCTCCTTCGCGTAGTTCAGCGCGAAGTCGAGGGCGCCCTGGGCGATGCCGATGGCCTGGGCCGCGATGGTCACCCGGGTGTGGTCGAGCGTCTTCATGGCGGTCGCGAACCCGGTTCCCTCGGCGCCGATCATGCGGTCCGCCGGGATGCGTACGTTGTCGAAGTAGACCTCGCGGGTCGGGGAGCCCTTGATGCCCAGCTTCTTCTCCGGGGCGCCGAAGCTGACGCCCTCGTCCGACTTCTCCACCACGAACGCGGAGATGCCGCGGGAGCGGGCGGACGGGTCGGTGACCGCGAAGACCGTGTAGAACTCGGAGACGCCGGCGTTGGTGATCCAGCGCTTCACGCCGTTGAGCACCCAGGAGTCGCCGTCGCGGACCGCGCGGGTGGTCATCGAGGCGGCGTCCGAGCCGGCCTCCGGCTCGGAGAGGCAGTACGAGAACATCGCCTCGCCGGCCGCGACCTTCGACAGGTACTTCTGCTTCAGCTCCTCGGAGCCGGCCAGGATGAGCGGCATCGTGCCGAGCTTGTTGACCGCCGGGATCAGCGAGGACGAGGCGCAGGCGCGGGCCACCTCCTCGATCACGATCGCGGTGGCGAGGGCGTCCGCGCCGGCGCCGCCGTACTCCACCGGGATGTGCGGGGCGTGGAAGTCGGAGGACCGCAGGGCGTCGTAGGACGCCTTGGGGAACTCGCTGGTCTCGTCCGCCTCGGCGGCGTTCGGTGCGACCCTGGCGTCGCAGACCTCACGCACGGCGGCGCGAATGGTCTCGTGATCCTCCGGCAGCCGGTATGCGTCGAAATCAGACATGACCTTAACCTTCCCTAAGGGGTCCCGCCGTCATGTTACCGGCGCGTAGCGCTGCCGGTGCAACAGTCCGAGGTGTGCGGAACATCCCCCTGGGAAGTACCACCTGGAAAAGTGCCGGGTTCCGTGCCGTTTCCACGGATCTCCACCCGGTTGAGACTGTTCTAATGAGGTGTCCGACCGGCATGCTCTAGTTACCAAGAGGAGTCGAGGAGGTCCCGTGGCGCAGGCTGACGATTCCGACTACGCCGACGATCTGGCTCGGATCGACGCCTCCATCGCGGAGCTCAAGGTCAAGGACATGCAGGCCGCCGCCGAGCGGACCAAGATAGCCAGCAAGATCCAGGCGGCGCAGTTCCAGCGTGACATCCTGTCGCACGCGCAGAAGACCAAGGGCACCAAGAGCAACAAGCGGTCCACCCGGCGGAAACCGGCGACCGGCGGCGACTTCCCGCCTCCCCCGCCACCGGCGAACCGGCCGGCCCCGGAGGACCCGCCGCCGCCACCGTCGCGCGGCTCCGGTCCCGGCCGCGCCGCGCCGCCGCCCGACTGGGCCGAGCCGGGCACCCGGCACACCGGGCCGCCCGGGGTCGCCACCGACGGCGTCACGCTGCTCGTCGACGACCCGCCGCCGACCGAGCGGGTCACCGCCGGCCCGCGCCGCCAGCCGCCGCCTCCCCCGGAGCACGCGCCGGAGGCGTCCACCCAGTCCGTGCAGAACATCCTGCTCGTGCTCGGAGCGCTGCTGCTCGGCGTGGCCGCGGTGGTCTTCGCCGGTGTCGCGGTGGAGAACCCGTTCGCCCGTACGCTGATCCTCGCTCTTGCCACCGGAATCGCCCTCACCGTCGCGCCGGGCATCGCGAAAAGGGGCCTGACCTCCACCGGCGAGACCGTCGCCGCGGTGGGGCTGATCATGCTGCCGATGACGCTGTTCGCGTTGCACGGCAGCGCGCTCGCCGGCGGCCCGGACGTCCCGGTCGCCCTCTATCTGGGCATCACGTTCGCGATCACCGCGATGGCGGGCTTCGTGTACGCCGGAGTCACCCGGCTGGCGGCCCCCCGCTACGCCACCGTGATCGCGGCCCAACCGGTCGCTCCGCTGCTCGCGTACCCGCTGATCCAGAGCCCCGCCGGGTGGGGCCTTGCGCTCACCGCCGTGGCCGCGCTCGACCTGCTGCTGCTCACCACCGTGATCCGCACCGGCCGGCTGGTGCCGCGCTGGCCGATCGGCCGCCCGCTGCCGCCCGACCGCGAGTCGCTCGCGGACGCCGACGCGCCGCGGTTCACCAGCCCCGACCCGGACGCGCCGCCGCGCCCGGAGTCCCAGCCGGAAGAACCCGACCTGATCATCTCCGGCCTGACCCGGCCGAAGAGGCGCTGGAGCCCGACCCGGATCTTCCCGGGCCCGCGCCCCGAGGACGCGCCGCCGGCCGGCTCGGTGCCGCTCGCGCCGCCCGCCTCCCCGCCGTCCGCCGACTGGCTGCGCGAGCTCACCTTCGCGCTGCTCTGCTTCGCCACCGCGGGCGCGCTCGTCTATTCGGCGGTGGCCCTGCTCCAGGCCGAGGTGGTGGCGGACGCCCTGCGCTCCGGCCTGATCCTGATCGCCGCCGCGCTCACCGCGGTCTTCGCGGCCCGGCTGCTGAAGAACCCGCTCGCCATGAACGTGGCCGGCGCGGTGCTGACCCTCGCCGTGATCGGCACGACCGCCCGGCTCGCCGACGTGGTCTCGCCGCGCTGGACCCTGGTGATCGCGGCGGCCACCGTGGCGATCACCGGCGCCGTGGTCGGCCTGCTCGACCGGCCGATCCGCACCGGCCCGCAGTGGGCGTCGACGGGCGCCCTCACCGTGATCGGGCTGATCATCTCGATCGACGCGATCCGCGCCGCGCTCGCCCCGGTCGCCGCGGCCCGCCCGGTCTGGAACGCCGACACCACCGCGTACGCCCAGCAGCTCGCCGAGGCGGTCGGCCCGTCCGGCTGGCTGCTGGCGTTCAGCGCCCTGCTCGCCACCGTCGCGGCCGCGCTCGCGCTGCCGGTCAGCATCCGGCACGAGGGTGCGGTCGCCGGCATCACGCTGACCGCGCTCGCCGTGCCCGCCTCGCTCGGCCTGCCCTGGTCCGAGGCGCCCTGGCCGCTCGTGCTCGGGTCGATCGGCCTCGGCGCGGCCGGGCTCTGGGCGAGCACCCGCCGGATCGCGTTCGCGCACGTCATCGGCGCCGGCATCGTCGGCCTGTTCGGCGCGGCCGCCGCGCTGAGCGCCTCCTGGCTGACCGCCGCGGTGCTGACCGCACTCGGCGGGGCCGGCGTCATGGTCGCGATCGCGGCCCGGCAGATCCCGGTCCGGCTCTTCGCCTGGGTGATCGGCGACTGGGCGTCCGGCGCCGCCGCGCTCGCGCTGCCGGGCGCCGCCGTGACCGCCGCCCTCGCGATCGCCGATCCCGGCGGGGGCCCGCCACCCACCGAGGCGGCGACCGTACCGGCCCTGGCCGCCGGCTTCCTCGCGGTGGCCTGCACTCTCAGCTACGCGGCGGTCTACCAGGTGGCCCGCCGCGAGATCAGCCTGCCGCTCACCCTCGGCACCGGCCTCGGCGCCGTGGCGATGGCGCTGGCCGCCCTCTTCGCGCCCGGCGCGGCCGCGCCCGACCTGTGGGTCGGCGCGCTGCTGCTCGGCGCCGCCGGCCTGCTCTTCTTCGCCAAGTCGATCGACGAGCGCGGCCGCAACGACCGGATCCTGGACGGCCCGGACATCGCCGCCGCGGCCGCCACCGTGGCGATCTGCGGCGCGCTGGCCCGGGTCGCCGCGCTCGCCTTCCCGGACGCCCCGCTCGCCGTGGCCGGCGTCGTGGTGCTGCTGGTCGGCATGGGCGTCACCGTGCTGCCCGAGGACTGGAAGCGCGGCCCGTCCCGCGGCCTCGGCGTCGCCGCCCTGGTGGTCGGCCTGATTGCGGGCGCCCAGGCGGTCTCCGGCGGCCTGCGGATCCTGGCGCTGCCGGGCCCGTTCTGGGCGGCCGACCTGAGCGCCTACCCGGCCGGCCCGCCCGCCGGGGCGTGGCAGGCGCCGTTCGCGCTCGTCATGGTCGCCATCACGGCCGCGATCGGGATGGCGAAGCCGTGGTCGCACTGGGCCTCCGGGCTGGCCGCCACCCTCGCCACCATCGGCACGCCGTGGGCGCTCGGCATGCCCTGGTGGGCGCCGCTGCTCGTGGGCGGGGCGGTCGCCATCGCGTACGGGCTCGCCTCGGTCGCGGCGCCCTCGCCCTCGGCGGCGCGGGCCCGGGCCGCGGTGGCCGTCGCGGTCCTGCTGCACGCGGTCGCCACCTGCCTGGTCCGCCCGTGGGCGACCGCGCTCGCCCTGCTGCTCGTCGTGATGCTCGGCGTGCTCGTCGCGGTGCTGGCCCGGATGCCGATCCGCGGCACCGCCCCCGATCCGGTGGAGGCGGCCGAGGAGGCCGCCGAGAACGTCTCGATGCCGTCCAGCGCGCTGCCCCGGCACCGGGCCCAGATCGGCGGCGCCGCCACCGGCGCGGTCCTGCTGGCGCTGCCCGGCGTCTTCGCGGCCGCGGCCGCCGACCAGGGGTACGGCGTCCAGGTCGTGCTCACCGCCGCGCTCGCCGCCTCGAGCATCGGGCTGGCCGTGCTCGCCGCGCTCGGCAAGCACATCCCCCAGTTCCTGCCGTGGGCGACGATCGGCCTGGTCCTGGGCGCCACGATCACGGCGCTCACCTCGGTGCCGTCCGACTACCCGACGGCCCTCTACGCCGCCGCGGCCGCGCTGCTGGGCGTCCTCGCCGAACTGCTGCGCGGCGCCACCCCGGCCCCGGTGCAGCGGGTCGCGCCGCTGGAATACCCGGCGCCCCGCTACGTCCGGGCCCGCCGCGGCACCCTGCGCGCGAGCGGCCTGACCGCCGGCGGCCTCGGCGAGCGCTGGCTCGCCGACCCGGCGACCGGCGCCGTCTGGCTGGCGCTGCTGCCCACCCTGCTGGCGCTCTTCTCGCTGGCCCCGGCCCTGGGCGCGGCGCTCGTCGACCCGCTCAAGCAGATCAACGCGATCTGGGAGGGCCCGATCCCGGCGCTGGCCGTGCCGGACGCCGGCAACGTCGACGCCACCAGCGCCCTGGCCGCGGTGCTGCTGACCGGCGCCGCGGCCCTGGCGGCGCTCGGCTTCGGCGGCAAGGCCTCGGAGACCGTCCCGGTGATCCTGCCGGGCGTCGCGCTGACCCTGCTGATCACGCCGATCGCGCTGCACGCCGGCTTCCCGGCGGCGACCGGCGCGGCGCTCGTGGTCTTCACCATCTCGATGCTCGGGCTGGCGCTCACCCCGCCGCCGGCCGCCACCCGCGCGCCGCTGCTGCGAACCACCCGCAGCATCGTCTTCGTGATCGGCCTGCTGGCCGGCGGCGCCGGACTCGCCGGCAGCCTCGCCGAGGAGCCGCTCACCCTGTTCACCCTGGGCAGCGCCGTCGGTGTGGGACTGGTCGCCGCGGTCGGCGGGCGTACCCAGATCGCCCGGATCCTGGGGTGGCTCTTCGCGGCGCTGATGGGGCAGATGTTCGTCCTCACCGTGGCGATCTCGGCGGGCCTGGAACGGCAGTGGGCGGCGTTCGGCGTCCTCGCCGTCGGCGCGGTCCTGCTCTCCCTGGAGGCGGCACTGCCCCGGCTCGGCCTCCCGCAGTACCGGGCCGAGGCGGTCACCGTCGAATGGTGCGGCTACGCGTCCGCGCTGATCGCCGGCGTGCTGGCGTTCGACTCCCCCGCCCACCTGGCCGCCCTGCTGGCCGCCTGGGGCGCGGTGCTCGGCCTCACGGCGTCCCGGCCGGACCGGACCCCGCAGCAGCGGCGCACGCTGTTCTGGGTGGCGGTCGGCTTCGAGATCGTCGGCTGGTGGCTGTTCATCGCGCTCGCCGAGGTAGCCGTCCCGGAGGCGTACACCCTGCCGTTCGCGGCCCTGGCCCTCGCCGTCGGCGTCATCGAGGCACACCACCGGCCCGACCTGAGCAGCTGGGCGGCGTACGGCCCGGCCCTGCTCGCCGCCTTCGTACCGACCATGGGCATCGTCCTGGCCGACGCCGGCAACGAGGCCCGCCCGGTCCTGCTGCTCCTCGGCGCCGTGGTCACCCTGATCATCGGCTCGCGGACCCAGCAGCAGGCGCCCGTGGTGATCGGCTCGATAGCGACCGTGTTCGCGGCGCTCTGGTTCGGCTTCAACCTGGTCGGGCCGTGGCTGGTGCTGGTGCCGGTCGGCGTGGTGCTGCTGTTCCTGGGCGCCACAAGTGAGAACCGTCGCCGGACGCAGGAGTTGCGCTCGGTGCTCTCCAAGATGCGCTGACCCTGTTGCCCCGATCTTGTGAAGTCCCGCAGGCCCGTTCCTGCACAGATTCACAAGATCGCGGCGAACAGCTGGGCCGAGCCCACGCCGAAAGCACGCGAGTCCCGATCTTGTGAAGCCACGCAGGACCGTCCCTGCACAGACTCACAAGATCGCGGGCGACCAGCAGGGACGCGAGCCCCCGACCAACAGGCCCGCGCCCACAACCAGACAACAGCCCCGGCGCGCGAACTCAGCCCAACAGCTTGGCGCGCAGCGCCTCGTCCTTCTCCGCGACCAGCTTCTCGAGCCCGGCCTGGAACGACAGCATCTTCTGCCGCAGCACCGGATCGGAGGCGCCGAGGATCCGCACCGCGAGCAGGCCCGCGTTGCGCGCCCCGCCGATCGACACGGTCGCGACCGGTACGCCGGCCGGCATCTGCACGATGGAGAGCAGCGAGTCCATCCCGTCCAGGTGCTTGAGCGGCACCGGGACGCCGATGACCGGCAGCGGGGTGAGGGCGGCGACCATGCCGGGCAGGTGGGCCGCGCCACCGGCGCCCGCGATGATCGCCTTGATGCCCCGGTCGGCGGCGGACTCGGCGTAGTCGACCATCTTGCGGACGGTCCGGTGCGCGGAGACGACGCCGACCTCGAACGGCACCTCGAACTCGGCGAGCGCGACCGCGGCGGCCTCCATGGTGGGCCAGTCGGAGTCGCTGCCCATGATGATGCCGACGACGGGTGCCATCACTTGCCTTCCTGAAGCCACTGGGCGGCCCGGGCGGCGCGCGCCCGCACCGAGGCCAGATCGTCACCGAGCGCGGTCACATGCCCGATCTTGCGGCCGGGGCGGACCTGCTTGCCGTAGAAGTGCACGCGGACGGCGGGGTCGGACGCGAAGAGGTGGTGCAGCCGCTCGTCGATGGACATGCCGCCGGGTTCGCCGCCGAGCACGTTCGCCATCACGACGATCGGCGCGGTGAGTTCGGTGGAGCCCATCGGGTAGTCCAGGACGGCGCGCAGGTGCTGCTCGAACTGCGAGGTCCGCGCGCCTTCGATGGTCCAGTGCCCGGAGTTGTGCGGGCGCATGGCCAGCTCGTTCACGACGATGCCGCGGTCGGTCTCGAAGAGTTCGACGGCGAGCAGGCCGACCACGCCGAGCTCGTTGGCGAGGTCGATGGCGAGCTGCTGGGCTTCGAGCGCGAGTTCCTCGTCGAGGTCCTGGGCCGGGGCGATCACCTCGACGCAGATGCCGTCCTTCTGCACGGTCTCGACGACCGGGTACGCCGCGACCTGCCCGAACGGCGAGCGGGCCACGAGCGCGGCCAGCTCCCGGCGCAGCGCCACCTTCTCCTCGACGATCAGCGGGATGCCGGTCGAGACGAGATCGGCGGCTGCCTCGGCGGAGGAGACCATCCACACGCCGCGGCCGTCGTACCCGCCTCGGGTGGCCTTGGCCACCACCGGCCAGGACCCGGCCGCGAAGGTCTCGATCTCCTCGGCCGTCGTGACCCGCCGCCAGCGCGGCACCGGCGCGCCCAGCTCGGCCAGACGCTCCCGCATCATGCCCTTGTCCTGGGCGAAGACCAGCGCCTTCGACCCCGGGAAGATCTTCACGCCCTCGGCTTCGAGCGCCTCGATGTGCTCGGTGGGGACGTGCTCGTGGTCGAACGTGACCGCGTCGCAGCCTTTCGCGAACTCGCGCAGCGCGGACAGATCGGTGTGCGTGCCGATCGGCACGTCGGCCGCGACCAGCGCGGCGCTGTCGTCAGGCTTCTCACTGAGCACACGCAGTGACTGGCCGAGGGAAATGGCAGCTTGGTGGGTCATCCGGGCCAGCTGGCCGCCGCCCACCATGCCGACTACAGGCAGTCCGGTTCGGGTATCCATCGCCAGGCCAGCCTAGCGACGCGCAGGCGAAGATCAGAAATCAACCCCGTCTCATCCGTACGTTTCACCGCCCCACTCGCGACGCGATCTCGCCGGGCTTCGTGACCGGCCGGTCGCACACGAATCCCCGGCACACGTAGGCGGCCGGGGCTCCCTCGATGAGGGGCCGGTCGGCCAGCAGCGGCACGCCGGGACGATCCGGCTCGCCCACGACGATCACCGTCCCGCCCGGCGCCGACCAGTGCGCCGCCTCGACCAGCGGGTTCGCCGCATCCCGGTCCTCGGTGACGATCGCGATCTCGTAGGGGCCGGTGAGCGCCGCCTCGGCGACCGCCGCCGCGTAGCCGGCGAAGCGCGGGTGTCCCCCGATCAGCGGGCCGGCCGTGGTGAGCGCCCGGTCGGCCGCTTCCCGGTAGGAGGTCTCGCCGCTCAGGGCCGCGTAGCCGACGAGCGCCGCGCAGATCGCCGACAACCCGGACGGGGTGGCGTTGTCGGTCGGGTCGGCCGGGCGGGTGAGCAGTTTCTCGGCGTCGTCGGCCGTGTCGTAGAACCCGCCGTCCCCGCTGCCGAACCGCTCCAGGGCGACGTCGAGCAGCCCGCGCGCCAGCTCCAGCCACCGGCCCTCGGCCGTCACCTGGTGCACCGCGAGGAACGCCTCGGCCACGCACCCGTAGTCCTCCAGCACCCCGGCCGGCTCACCCGCGACGCCGTCCCGCGACACCCGCCGCAGCCGGCCGCCGATCAGGTGCCGGTCGGCGAGCACCCCGGCCAGCGCGACCGCCGCCTCCCGGGACTCCGCCGCGCCGGTGAGCAGCCCGTGCTCGGCCAGCGCGGTGATCGCCAGGCCGTTCCAGGAGGCGACCACCTTGTCGTCCCGCGCCGGCTGCGGCCTCCGGCGGCGAGAGGCGAGGAGCCTTTCGCGTACGTCGCGCCAGCGCTCCACCAGCGCAGGGTCGGCGGCGTCGATGTCCCGGGCCAGGACCAGGACGCTCTTGCCGTGCTCGAAGGTGCCCTTCGTGGTCACGTTGAACAGGTCGCCCGCCCAGGCGCCGTCGTCCTCGCCGAGCGCCGCGGTCAGCTCAGCGGGCGTCCAGGCGTAGGTCAGGCCCTCGACACCCTCGGTGTCGGCGTCGAGCGCCGACGCCAGCCCACCCTGCGGCGTGCCGAGGTCGCGGAGCAGGAACGCGGCGGTCTCGTCGGCCACCCGGCGGGCCGGCAGGTCGCCGGTGAGCCGCCACAACTGGGTGTAGACCCGCAGCAGCAGCGCATTGTCGTAGAGCATCTTCTCGAAGTGCGGCACGGTCCAGCTCTCGTCGACCGCGTAGCGCGCGAAGCCGCCTGCCAGTTGATCGTAGATCCCGCCGCGGGCCATCTGCTCGCACGCGTGCCGGACCGTCTCGAGCGCCTCCGCCGAACCGGTGCGCTCGTGGTGCCGCAGCAGGAAGAGGAGGTTCATGTGGGGCGGGAACTTCGGTGCGCCGCCGAACCCTCCGTACTGATGGTCCTGCTCTTTCCCCAGCGCCTCGGCGGCCGCCGCGAGCAGCTCATCGGAGATCGGCGCGGTGGGACCGCCGATCATCTGGGCGCCGCCGACCGCCTCGACCACCGCGGCGCCCTGTTTCAGCACGTCGTCGCGCTGCTCGCGCCACGCCGTGGTGACCGAGGTGAGCAGCCTGCCGAAGCTGGCCTTGGGGAAATAGGTCCCGCAGAAGAACGGATCGCCGTCCGGCGTCGCGAAGACCGTCATGGGCCAGCCGCCCTGCCCGGTCATGGCCTGGGTGGCCGTCATGTAGACCGCGTCGACGTCGGGCCGCTCCTCGCGGTCCACCTTGATCGAGACGAAGCCCGCGTTCATCAGCTCGGCGATCGTCTCGTCCTCGAAGGACTCGTGGGCCATCACGTGGCACCAGTGGCAGGCCGCGTAGCCCACCGAGATGATCACCGGAACGTCGCGGCGGCGGGCCTCCTCGAACGCCTCGGCCGACCACTGCCACCAGTCGACCGGGTTGTCCCGGTGCTGCAGCAGATAGGGCGAAGTGGCATCGGCCAGGCGGTTGGGCATGAACCCACCTTCTCACGCCGGATCGGGAGGTGTCGTCAGGCCGAGGTCTGGTTTCCGGAAGCGCCGTCAGACCTGAGTCTGACGGCCGGGCCGGGCCCCGCCTCCTCGGCCAGCCGGGTGAGCGCCTGGACGATCTTGTCGGCCGGCATCGGCTTGCAGAAGTGGTAGCCCTGGGCGGTCGGGCAGCCCAGCTCGATGAGCGCGGCGCGCTGCTCGACCGTCTCGATGCCCTCGGCCACGACCCGGACCCCGAGCCGCTCGCCCAGCTCGACAGCGGCGCGCACGACCGCGCCGGCCGCCGGTTTGTCGATCATCTCGTCCACGAACGAGCGGTCGATCTTGATCTCGTCGACCGGCATCCGGGTGACCGAGGCGAGCGAGGAGAAGCCGGTGCCGAAATCATCGAGCGACATCTGTACGCCGGAGGCCCGCAGCCGGGCCAGCACCTCGTCGACGATCTCCTGCTCGCTGACCGCCACCGACTCGGTGATCTCCAGGACCAGGCGGGAGGCGGGCGTCCGGTGCCGGCGCAGCGCCTCGGTGACCTGGGCCGGGAACGTCGGGTCGGTGAGGCTGCGCGCCGAGACGTTCACCGAGACCGGGATGTCGATGCCGTTCGCGGTCCAGTCGGCGACCGCCGCGAGGGCGAGGTCGAGGACCCGGCGGGTGAATGGGATGAGCAGCTCGCTGCGCTCCACGGCGGGCAGGAACGCGCCGGGCGACAGCTGCCCGCGGCGCGGGTGCCGCCAGCGGACCAGCGCCTCGCAGCCGGTCGGCGCGCCGGTCACCAGGTCGACGGCGGGCTGCAGGTGCAGCACGATCTGGTCGTCGGCGGCGAACGCGTCCTGCAGCTCGGCCAGCAGCGCCAGGTGATCGGTGCTGCTCGCGTCCTGGCCGCTGTCGTACGTCCCGACGGTGATGTTCAGCTCCTTGGCCCGGCCGACCGCCAGCGAGGCCCGCCGCAGCAGCTCGCCCACCTCGATCCGGCCCGGTTGCTCGGCGGCCACGCCGACGGTCACCTCGACGGCGAGCCGGACGCCGGCCACCTCCATCGGCAGGCGCAGCTGCTCGACCAGCTCCCGGGCCCGGCGCAGGGCCGGCGGGAGCGAGCCGCCCGCCCGGCCGGCCGGCTCGGTCAGGGCCGCCATGGCCGGCAGCAGCAGCGCGAACTCGTCGTCCCCGGTGCGGGCGACCAGCTCGTGCGGCCGGCAGAGCTCGGTGAGGCGCTCCGCCACGAGCCGCAGCACCTCGTCGCCGCCGCGGTGCCCGAGCGTGCGGTTCACCTCGCGGAAGTCGACGAGGTCGAGCAGCAGCAGGGCGACGTGCTGGCCGCGGTCGAGCGACCGGAGCAGCTGGTCGCCGCCCTCGGCGAAGGCGGAGCGGTTGAGCAGCCCGGTGAGCGGGTCGCGGATCCGGTCGCGGGCGGCGCGGGCGTCCAGCTCGGCGATCCGCTGGTGCGCGGCGGCGTCGTGCAGCGCGCCGGCCAGCGCCTCCCCGTACGCCGTGATGGCCGCCTCGTCCTGCGGGACCGGCAGGCTGGGCTCGCCGAGCCAGACGGTGAGCTCGCCGACCGGCCGGCCGGCGACCGCCATGCTGCGGGTGATCGCCGGGCCGGACCGGGCCGCCGCGGGGTCGCCGAGGCCGGGACCGTCCTGCGCGTACCGCCGGTGCCCGTTGCCGATCCGCACCTCCAGCTCGGCGCGGCGGGCGCCGAAGACGTCGAGCGCGCCGCGCAGCCCGGCCCGGGCCACCTCGGCCTCGCTGGCGCCGGGCAGCCGGGCGGTGGCGGCCGCGAAGGCCTCCCACATCCGGCGCTCCTCGGCGGCGCGCAGGTGAAAGCGGTAGGTCCGGTGCAGCAGCCAGAGCGCCGGGCCGAAGGCGAGCAGCCAGAGCGGCTCCCGGATCAGCGCGACGACCGCGCCGAGCCCGACCAGCACGTTGCCGGCCGACATCGGCAGTTTGGCGTAGAGCACCCGGGCGGCGATCCGGCCGGGCGAGGCGTCACGGTGCAGCACGAGGGTGAGCACGACCAGGCCGAACGTGATCGCCAGGTAGGTGGCGGCGCCGCCCACCAGGGCGAGCGGCAGCCGGAGGCCGGAGATCGGGGCGTCGCCGGCCAGCATCGTGGTGACCAGGGCGGCCCCGGCCACGCCGACGGTCATCGAGGCGACCAGGTGGACGATCTCGGCGGGGTTGCGCAGGCCGGTGAACCAGGCGAGCAGCAGCCAGGCCGCGCCGGTGCCGGCCAGGGTCGCGGCGGGCAGCCAGCCGGCCGGCGCCACCACGAAGCCGACCACCACGGCGGCCTCGGCCCAGCTGACCGAGACGGCGTCCGGCCCGAGGCGGAACCGGAGGCCGGCCAGCTGCGCGATGGCGGCGAGCACGGCCGCCACACAGACGCCGTCGAGGGCGGAGAGCGGGCGGTCGGCCGGGCGGTCCACCGGCAGCAGGACGCCGAGCAGCACGGCGGCCAGGGCGGCCACCACGACGGCGGCGGTGAGCATCCGCACCGGGCGGGGCCGGTTGAGCCGGGTGAGATCGGCCGGTGGGGCGGTCACGATGGAGCCCCGGTGGGCACGTGCACAGCCATCTGCACGTGCAGATGATCTGCGGAGAGTTCGCGCCGGAAAGGTGTCATCTCGGCGCCCCCTTCCGCGCAGGGTCCCAGGGCCGTGTGGCCCCCGGGCGGAAGGCTAAATCAATACCGATGAACGCAACAGGGCTTGACGGACCCGAGACGGGGACACTCGGCTTCCCAGGGGCGAAAATCCCTTGGGTACGCCGAGCGCCCGCACCATCACGCGCCGGTGGTCTTGCGGCCCTCCACGGAGTCGCGCTCCTCCTCGGGCACGCCCGTCACCTCGGGTTCCTCCTTGGTCACCGAAGCGACGGATCGATCCGCTTCGACGTCTGCGGCGGCCGGACCGGCGGGACGCCCGAGATCGGCATCGAGGCGCGCGATTTCCGCCACACGTTCGCGGTCGGCGGCGTCCGTGAAACTGTCGGGAAGCCGACGAATGCGCTTGTTCATGTTGCGGATCAGCAGCACGGTGGCGACACACATGAGGACGATGAGGAACAGCCCCATCGGACCGGCCAGGCCGCCCGAACGGGTGTCACCGAAGTTGTTGACAGCGAAGACGTCCACATCTGCAGCGTACTGCGTCAGTGTGCGTCGACCTTCTCCCGGATGCCCGCGAACAGGTCGGACTCCGGAATCGGGCTGTCCACGAGCGAGCGGGCGAGCTCGAAGTCCTCGGTCGGCCACACCTTCTGCTGCAGCTCCAGCGGGATGTGGAACCAGAAGCCGTCCGGGTCGACCTGGGTGGCGTGGGCGCGCAGGGCGTCGTCCCGGATCGAGAAGTAGTCACCGCACTCGATCCGCGTAGTGATCTTGTCACCGCGGTCCTGACGCTCGGACGCCTTCTCCAGCCATTCCGCGTACGGGGACTCGAGTCCCGCCGCCAGCATCCCCTCGTGCAGCGCGAGCATCCGCGCCCGGGTCCAGCCGGAGTTGTAGTAGAGCTTCAGCGGCTGCCACGGCTCGCCGAGCTCCGGGTAGAGCTCGGGGTCGCCGGCCGCCTCGAACGCCACGACCGAGACCTTGTGGCACATGATGTGGTCGGGGTGCGGGTAGCCGCCGTTCTCGTCGTACGTCGTCATGACGTGCGGCCGGAACTCCCGGATCAGCTTGATCAGCGGCTTGGCCGCCTCCTGCGGGTCCTGCAGGCCGAAGCAGCCCTCGGGAAGCGGCGGCAGCGGGTCGCCCTCGGGCAGGCCCGAGTCGACGAAGCCGAGCCAGGCCTGGCTCACGCCGAGGATCTCGCGGGCCCGGTCCATCTCGGCACGGCGGATGTTGGAGATGTCGGCCAGCACCTCGGGCCGGTCCATCTTCGGGTTGAGCACGCTGCCGCGCTCCCCGCCGGTACACGTCGCGACGAGGACCTGGACCCCCTCGGCGACGTATTTCGCCATGGTGGCGGCGCCCTTGCTCGACTCGTCGTCGGGGTGGGCGTGCACGGTCATCAGGCGCAACTGCTCGGCCACGTTGTTTTCCCTCTCGACCAGGCCTGCCGTCGGCGGCCCAGGATCGGCTGCGAAGATGGACTCTGCCATTCTGGCCGATCCCACCGACAACAAACGCACGAGAGGTCGTCAGGTGAGCGAGACGCACGCCACAACCCCGGTCTTCCCCGCGGGCCGTTACGGCCGGCGCCGTGAGGGTTCGCGTCGCCGCTGGCCGTCGATCGTCATCACGGCGCTCTTCGCGGTCGGCATCGTGGCGCTGTCGCTGCAGTTCTACAACAAGTTCGGCGAGGGCGACTACGACCCGCAGATCATCGGCTGGAACGACCCCACCCCCACCGAGATGGTGATCCAGTTCCGGGTGATCGTGCCGGAGGACGGCAGTGCCACCTGCATGCTGCGCGCCCGCGACTACGACGGCTTCGAGGTGGGCCGCCGCGAGGTGACCGTGCCGGCCAAGCCGGGCGGCGGCTCGGTCGAGGTCAGCGAGGCGGTGCCGACGACGGCGCAGGCATCGGTGGGCGACGTGATGGGCTGCCGCGCGGGCGGCTGACCGCCGGGCTGTCACACCACTGACAAGATTTCACTTTCCGGGCGCCGCGCACACCGCTGGTAAGCTTGGTGATTCGCTGCGTTGCCCCCCATGCTCTGAACACTGCCCAGTCCCAGCAAGGAGATCGACCGTGTCCAGTTCCGAGGCGCCGAAGACCTGGCTCTCCCAGGACGCTTACGACCGGCTGCAGGCCGAGCTCGACCAGTTGATCGCCAACCGCCCGGCGATAGCCGCGGAGATCAACGCGCGGCGCGAGGAAGGCGACCTCCGGGAGAACGGCGGCTACCACGCCGCCCGCGAGGAGCAGAGCCGCGAAGAGGGCCGGATCCTCTACCTCAAGGAGTTCCTGCGCAACTCCGAGGTCGGCGAGGTCCAGGTGGCCGACTCGGTGGCGCCCGGCTCGGTCGTGACGATCTACTTCGACGACGACCAGGCCGACACCGAGACCTTCCTGCTCGGCTCCCGCGAGATCTCCTCGACGACCGACCTGACGGTCTACAGCCCCGAGTCGGCGCTCGGCAAGGCGATCCTCGGCGCGCGGACCGGCCAGACCGTGACCTACACGGCCCCCAGCGGCGCCGACATCAAGGTCACCGTCGTGAAGTTCGGCGCCTTCGAGGGCTGATCCCTCACCTGCTCACGGCGAGCTCGCGGCGTGCTGTCTCATAGTGCGCCGCGAGCTCTTCGTCCATCCGGGCCGCACCGGCCTCGGACAGCACGACCGCGGCCTGGCGATCCGGCCGCGAGGCGGTGAGCGCGGCCCGCAGCCCGGTCGGCGGATGCGAGGCGAAAAGCGAAGCCTCGGTGCGCTGGCTGAGCTGCCGCAGCGCCGCGACCCGCTCCGGCGACAGCCCGGCCCGCGCCTGGCCGGCCGCCGCCCGCCACGCCTCGGCGCCCTGCTTCGCCCGGGCCTCCCGGCGCACCACGGTGTCGACCGAGTCGGCGATCAGGAACGAGTCCAGCAGCCGGACCGCCGCCGCGCTGCCGCCGGCCTCGGCCGCCAGCTCGTCGGCCCGGTACTCGGCCCGCTGCGAGTCGCGCAGGCTGGTCCAGACCAGCAGCAGGTGGAAGCCGAGGGCCGCCCGGGACAGCACCCAGCCGAGGAACTCGACGACCTGCCCGATGAAGTCACCGCCGCGCTCCGGGGTGAGCAGGTAGGCGACGTGCCCCAGCGTGCTCCGCGCCGACTGGGTGAGCAGCCCGCGCCGGACGTCCCCGTTCACGAAGTGCCCGAGCTCGTGACCGATCAACGCGACCCGCTCCTGCGGATCGAGCACGGCCCAGAGCGGCGCGCCCAGATAGAGCACCCGGCGGCGGCGCAGCCCCACCGTCGTGGTGTACGCGTTCTGTTCGGCCCCGACCAGCACGTGGTCCGGCCGCGGCGCCCCGATCGCGGCGGCCACCCGGTCGATCAGCCCGAACAGCTCCGGCGCACCGTCCCGGCCGACCTCCCGCGCCTCCACGGTCAGCTCGGACAGCCGGCCGAGCCGGGGCCGCAGCACCACCGCGAGCGCCAGCAGGAGAGCGCCGAGCAGGTTGACCAGGTTGAAGAAGTCCCACACCAGCAGCCACACGCCGGCCACGGCCAGCGCCAGGACCCCGGCGAGGAGCAGCGCGGAGGCGCCGATCGTGACGAACCGGGCGGCCGACGCCGACGTCCCGCTCACCGTCCGCCCGCTCAGCTCGGTGAACCGGCGGGCGGTGAGCCAGTACGCGGCCCTGTACAGCCGCCGGTCCACCCAGCGCCAGCCGAGGTGCCCTCCGTGCTCCGGATCGAACCGGTCCAGGTTCCACTCGCACGACGGGCACCACGCCGGGGCCGACCGCACGCTGATCGTCGGTGCTGAGCACTGGGGACAGGGTCGTTCATCGGTAACGGGCGATGATCTTGCGGGACCGGGCCCGCCGCGGCAACCCCGTTACGGCGTGGCCTCGGCGAGCAGGGCCACCCGGTAGCCGGCGTCGCGCAGGGCGCTGATCAGCGCGGACGAGTGGGCCGGTCCGCGGGTCTCGACCGAGAGCGCCACCTCCACCTCGCCGAAGCTGAGCCGCGGGCTCTGCCGGGAGTGCGAGACGTCGACGATGTTGGCCCGCTGCTCGGCGATCTCCCGCAGCAGCCGGGCCAGCTGACCGGGCCGGTCCGCGCAGCGCACCGCGAGGCGCAGGAACCGGCCGGCCGACGCGAGGCCGTGCTCGATCACCCGGAGCAGCAGCATCGGGTCGATGTTGCCGCCGGACAGGATCGCCACCGCCGGGCCGCCGCGCGGCGGGACGTACGCCCCGGTCAGCAGCGCCGCCACGGCCGCCGCCCCGGCCGGCTCGACGACCGTCTTGTGCCGCTCCAGCAGGATCAGCAGGGCGGCCGACAGATCCTCGTCGGAGACCGTGACGACCTCGTCGACGAGCTTCTCGACGTGCGCGAACGTGAGGTCGCCGGGGCGCAGGACGGCGATGCCGTCGGCGATCGTGGCGCCGGACTCCAGCTTCTGCGGCGCGCCGGCGGCGAGCGAGGGCGGGTACGCCGCGGCGCCACTGGCCTGCACCCCGACGATCCGGATGTCCGGCCGCAGCGCCTTCGCCGCCACCGCGAGCCCGGAGATCAGGCCGCCGCCGCCGACCGCCGTGATGATCGTGGTGGCTTCCGGGCACTGGTCGAGGATCTCCAGCGCCAGCGTGCCCTGCCCGGCGATCACGTCGGGGTGGTCGAACGGGTGGATCAGCACGGCCCCGGTGCTGCGGGCGAAGTCGTGTGCCGCCTCGAGGGCGTCGTCCACGCTGGTGCCGGCGTACTCGACGGCCGCGCCATAGCCCTTCGTGGCGCTGACCTTGGGCAGCGGCGCGCCCTCCGGCATGAAGACCGTGGCCCGGGTGCCGAGCAGGCCGGCCGCGAGCGCCACACCCTGCGCGTGGTTGCCGGCCGAGGCCGCGACCACCCCGCGGGCGCGCTCGGCGTCGGAGAGCCGGGCGATCCGGGTGTACGCGCCGCGCACCTTGTACGACCCGGCGCGCTGCTGGTTCTCGCACTTGAGCCAGACCGGAACCCCGGTGATCTCGGTGAGCGGTCGTGAGGTGATCAGCGGCGTCGTCTTGGCCACTCCGGCGAGCAGGTCGCGGGCGGCCTCGACGTCAGCGAGGGAGAGCAGGTCCACGGGGACCAATCCTGCCACCGCCGGTCAGACCAGGTTCTGGCGCTGCCAGGGGTTCTGGAGTTCGAACTGGCCGGCCACCGAGAGCAGCAGCATCTCCGAGTCGGGCGGGCCGACGAGCTGCACCGCGAGCGGCAGGCCGTCCGGCCGGGAGCCGACCGGCACCACGATGGCCGGCAGGCCCGCGTAGTTCCAGGGCGCCTGGTACGGGGCGTACGAAGCATTCGCCTGCATGTTCTTCCACCACGGGATCCCGGAGTACCGCACCGCGGGCGGGGGCGGCGCGGCCAGGGCCGGGGTGAGCAGCAGGTCGACGTTGCGGTCGGCGAAGAAGCGGATGGACCGCTCCCGCCACCCGTCGCGGGACGACTGCCGGACCAGCCCGGCCCGCATCGCCGCCTTGCCGAGCGCGATGTGCCGCCGGGTCCGCGGCTGCAACCGGTCGAGCGGGAGTCCTTCGGAGTTCTTGTACGCCCCGGCGAACCAGGTCGCGAGCACGCCCAGCGCCACGCCGGTCGGATAGGCCGGGTCGGCCGTGACCGTGTCGTGGCCGGCCTCGGTGAGTAGCCGGGAGGCGGTCGTGACGGCGCCGACGTTCGGCTCGTCCGGCTTCACCCCGGCCACCGGGGACTTCAGCGAGACGCCGATCCGCAGCCGGCGCGGCTCCTTCAGGGTCTGCGGGGTCAGCCCGGCCAGCACCGAGAAGCCCAGCGCCGCGTCGGCCACCGTGGTGGTCAGCACGCCGTTCTCCACCAGGCCGAACCAGTCCTTGTCGCCGAAGTCGACGGGCACGACGCCCCGGCCGGGCTTCAGGCCGACCAGACCGCAGCAGGCCGCCGGGATCCGGATCGAGCCGAGGCCGTCGTTGCCCTGCGCGATCGGCACCAGCCCGGCCGCCACCGCCGCCGCCGAGCCACCCGACGAGCCGCCGGGCGTGCGCTCCAGGTCCCACGGATTGCGAGTGGCGCCGGTGTCGTCGTCGGTGACCGCCCAGAGACCCATCTCCGGCATCCTGGTCACCCCGACGACGACGGCGCCGGCTCCGCGCAGCCTCCGGACCACTTCGTGGTCCTCTTCGGCCACTTCGGGGGTACGGGCGGCAGCACTCCCGTGCCAGGTCGGCAGTCCCGCGACGGCGGTGTTCTCCTTGACCGCCACCGGCACGCCGGCGAGCGGCAGGTTCGCCAGGTCCTCCTGGTCGTCGACCTTCTCCGCCTCGCGGATCGCCTCGACGTCGCGGACCAGCCGGAACGCGCCCAGCTCGGGATCGGAGATGGCGATCTGCTCGAGATGGTCGGCCACGACCTGGGTGGCGTTCGCGTCACCGCGGCGCACCGCGCGGGCGATCTGTTTGGCGGTTGCTCCCACCCAGGTCGTCGTGTCCATCGCGCAGATTCTCCAGCGTCGGTCTTTAGCCCAGCGCCTGCTCGAGGTCGGCGAGCAGATCGTCAACGGTTTCGATGCCGACAGACAGTCTCACGAGATCGGCGGGAACCTCAAGCGCTGAGCCCGCAGCCGACAGATGTGTCATCTGTCCCGGGTGCTCGATCAGCGACTCCACTCCGCCCAGCGACTCGGCGAGCACGAACAGCTTCGCCCGGTTGCAGATCTCGATCGCCTTCTCCGGGCCACCGGCCGTACGGAACGAGATCATGCCGCCGAACCGGCTCATCTGCTTGGCCGCCGTCTCGTGACCGGGGTGGTCCTGCAGCCCCGGATAGAGGACCTGGGTCACCGCCTTGTGCTCGGCGAGATATCCCGCGATGCGCTCGGCGTTGTCGCAGTGCCGGTCCATCCGTACCCCCAAGGTCTTGATCCCTCGAAGGGTGAGCCAGGCGTCGAACGGGCCGTTCACGCCACCCATGGCGTTCTGGTGGAAGGCCAGCTCGTCGCCGAGACCCGCGTCCGCCGTGATCAGCGCGCCGCCCACCACGTCGGAGTGACCGCCGATGTACTTGGTCGTCGAGTGGATCACCACGTCGGCGCCGAGGCCGAGCGGCTGCTGCAGGTAGGGCGAGGCGAACGTGTTGTCGACGGCCAGCATCGCGTCGTATTCGTGGGCGAGGCCCGCCAGCGCCGCGATGTCCGCGATGTTGAGCAGCGGGTTGGTCGGCGTCTCGGCCCAGATCAGCCGGGTGTGCCCGGGCCGGAACGCGGCCCGCACCGCGTCCAGGTCGTCCAGCGGCACGGCGGTCCAGTCCAGGCCCCAGCGCTCGGCGACCTTCGAGAAGAGCCGGAACGTGCCGCCGTACGCGTCGTTCGGGATCACCACGTGGTCGCCCGGCCGGCAGACCGCGCGCAGCAGGGTGTCCTCGGCCGCGAGCCCGCTCGCGAAGGCGAGCCCCCGCCGGCCGCCCTCGATCGCGGCGAGGCACTCCTGGAGCGCGTCCCGGGTCGGGTTGCCGGAGCGGCTGTACTCGTACCCCAGGCGCGGGGCGCCGACGGCGTCCTGTGCGTACGTGCTGGTCTGATAGATGGGCGGCACCACCGCGCCGGTCCGCGGATCCGGCTCCTGGCCGGCGTGGATGGCGAGGGTGTCGAACCCGTACTGGTTAGCCGTCATGTAGCGCAAGGCTAGTCTCACGTGGTGGCCGACTGCGTGTTCTGTGGCATCGTGGCGGGGTCCGTCCCGGCGTTCATGGTGGCCTCGTCGCCGGCCGGCGTGGCATTCCTCGACATACGTCCGGTTTTCAAGGGTCACGTCCTGGTCGTGCCGCGTCCGCACATCGTGCAGTTGATCGACCTACCAACTCCGGACTTGTCCGGATATTTCGGTTTTGTGCAGTCGATTGCCGCGGCGGTGCCCGCCGCCCTCGGCTCGCAGGGCACCTTCGTGGCCCAGAACAACATCGTCTCCCAGTCCGTGCCGCACCTGCACACCCACGTCGTGCCCCGCACCAAGGGCGACGGCCTGCGCGGCTTCTTCTGGCCGCGGAGGCGCTACGACAGCGACGACGAGGCCCTCGACCACGCCTCCCGCATCGGCGAGAAGTATCGGTCCCTCAGCGCCGCGGACTGACCCCCTTCCCACGGTGCGCCACCGATAGCTGGACACCCCCGCTGGAAGGCGCTGAGCGCCGCTCTTACCAGGAGACCCGCTCCGGCACGACCGTGGCCCGCCCGGCTCTGCCCTGAGACCGTCAGAGTGGATGTGAGTAGCGCAAGTGCGTCACCGGCTGGTCGTTCAGCTCGTCCGCACGCCGCACGCCGTCCTCCACCCAGCCGCCCTTTTCGTAAAACCTTCGCGCCACCGTATTGCCCTCCAGCACCCACAGCACCGCCCGCGGCTCCCCATAGGCGGGCAGATTCGCCAGCGCGTCGACCATCAGAAGACGACCCACGCCGGAACCGACGCGGGACGGGTCGAGGTGGATGGCGTAGAGCTCGGCGGCGCCATCCGTCTCGCTCGGGCCGATGTAGGAGAAGCCGATCAGCTCGTCGCCGTCGACGGCCAGGGTCATGCGGTGGGTGTCCTGCTCCCAGCGGTGGCGCTCCACCCAGTAGGCCACCAGCATGTCCGGGCCCCGGGCGGCGAAGGAGGACGGATCGACCAGGTGGGCGTAGGCGGCTGCTCGCGAGCGGTGGTGAAGGCGGCCCACGGCGGGCAGGTCGATCTCGACGGCGAGGCGGAGTCGGATCGTCATGACGTGCTCCTTGCCGGGACGGGCACCCGCTGCAGATCCTCGGCGATCACGATGGGGCCGGGGAACTCCTTCTGCGCCTCCTCCAGGAAGCGGGACGGTTCCTGGTAGCGCTGGGAGAAGTGGGTCAGGACCAGCAGGCGTACGCCCGACTCGCGGGCCACCGCGGCGGCTTGACCGGCCGTCAGGTGGCCCACCTGCGCAGCCATGGCGGCGTCCTCGGCCAGGAACGTCGACTCGATCACCAGCATGTCGACGCCTTCGGCCAGGGCGTAGACGTTGTCGCACAGGCCGGTGTCCATCACGAAGGCGAAACTCTGGCCGGGGCGGACCGTGCTGACCTGTTCGAGCCGCACGTCGCCGAGCCGGCCGGAACGCTGGAGCTCGCCGACGGCGGGTCCGCTGATGCCGTGCCGGGCCAGGAGTTCGGGCAGCATCCGCCGCGACGGAGGTTCGACCAGGCGGTACCCGTACGTCTCGATGGAATGCCTGAGCGGCAGCGCCGAAAGGCGCCCCGCGGACGTCTCCACCTCGAAGCCCGCGGCCACCGGCGAAGCCGAGATGATCGACTTGTCCCAGTAGCTCGTGGCCTGCCGCAGTCTGTCGTAGAAATCCTGGCCGCCGGCCGGATAGTGGACGGTCACCTCGTGCGGCACCTGGTCGAGCGAGATCCGCTGCAGGATCCCGGGCAGGCCGAGGCTGTGATCGCCGTGGAAATGCGTGATGCAGATGCGCTGGAGCGGGGTCACGGCCTGGCCGGCGAGGAGCATCTGACGCTGCGTGCCCTCGCCCGGGTCGAAGAGGATCACCTCGTCGTCCCAGCGCAGGAGGTAGCCGTTGTGGTTCCGCAGCCGGGTCGGCACCTGACTGGCCGTTCCGAGCACTACCAACTCACGCATCCGGACCCCCGGCCATGCCTGCTTCAACAATGAAGCGACCCCAGGGGACTTCCACGCTCCGGAGAGCGTGGTCCGGTCGGACAAGGCCGGATCCCCTGGGGTCGGGTGGCTGTCTGGTACTCGCCGGGCCGCTGCCACACGGTCTCGACGCTCAAACGAAGCTGTCAAGGACAGCGGCTAGCGGACAGCCACCTCACGAGTCCCGTTGCTATACAACTTCGGACCACCTCCCTTCACGTGTACGGCTACGTTATCCACGATCAGCAGGCAGCGCCAACGCTTTAAAATCACTCACAGCCGCGGGAATACGCGCGGGGTCATCTCGGTGCTCTCCACCACGAGCGACGCCGGCCCGACGATCTGCGGGTCGGGGATGCCCACGATCTCCGGGTCCTTGCCGTCGTAGTCGAAGCGGTTGAGCACGTGCCGCATCGCGGCCACCCGGGCGCGCTTCTTGTCGTTGCTCTTCACCACGGTCCACGGCGCGTCGGCCGTGTCGGTGTAGAAGAACATCGCCTCCTTGGCCTCGGTGTAGTCGTCCCACTTGTCGAGGGATTCGAGGTCCATCGGGGAGAGCTTCCACTGCCGGACCGGGTCGACCTGGCGGATCGCGAAGCGGGTGCGTTGCTCGCCCTGGGTCACCGAGAACCAGAACTTGACCAGGTGGATGCCGGACCGGACGAGCATCCGCTCGAGTTCCGGGGTCTGCCGCATGAACTCGAGGTATTCGGCGCGGGTGCAGAAGCCCATGACCCGCTCGACGCCGGCCCGGTTGTACCAGGAGCGGTCGAACAGAACGATCTCACCGGCGGCCGGCAGGTGCTTGATGTACCGCTGGTAGTACCACTGGGTGCTCTCCTTCTCGTTCGGCTTCTCCAGGGCCACCACCCGGGAGCCGCGCGGGTTGAGATGCTCCATGAACCGCTTGATGGTGCCGCCCTTGCCCGCGGCGTCCCGCCCCTCGAAGAGGATGAGCAGGCGCTCGCCGGTGTCCTTGCACCAGTTCTGCAGCTTCAGCAGCTCGATCTGGAGCAGGCGCTTGTCGTGGTCGTACTCCATCCGGGACATCCGCTCGTCGTACGGATAGTCCTCGCGCCACGTGTCCACGGGCGAGCCGTCCGCGTTGATCAGCCGCGGATCGTCGTCCTCGTCGTCAACGACCCGGTAGCCGCTCAGCTCGGCTATCGGACCCGAATAGGGCTCCGTCATCGATTCCTCCGCATGCTCATGATCAACATGCTCGATAACGTCCTGTTCAGGATCAACGTGTTCCTGATGAACATCAGTGGTCATGTCTTCACCAGCCAACGCCGCACCTTCTTGCGCCGCGACGCCCGCACGAGCGCGGGCACCTCCCGCAAGGTCTCCTTACCCACTTGTTCCTGCCTGCCGTACAGCACGCCGAAATGGAAACTGTCCGGGCCGATCTCGCGGAGCACCTCGCGGGCCACCGTCGAGTCCTGGTGGGCGCCGAGGCCGTCCTGCAGCGCGGTCAACGCCTTCACCAGACGCTTCGCGGGCTTGCCGTGCTCCGGCTGGATGACCTCGACGGCGTACCGGGCCTTCTTGTAGGTCTTCCGGGCCTCGTGCAATTCCTCGTCGACCCCGCTCGCGGTCGCCGCATCGAGTCTCCGGTCCGCCTTTTTCAAGACCTTCCGGGTACGTCGGGAAGGGTCCCCACCATGAGTTTCCGGGTGGTCCACCAGCGCGTCGATGTCGTCGAGCAGGGTGAGGTAACGATCCGAGTCGAGGGCCTCGGCCAGCTCGTCACGGCCCTTGGCGACGCGGTGCTCCAGGGCCGCCCGGATCCGGTTCGCGGCCGGCTCGAACTCCGGCCCCGACTCCACGACGCCGGCCAGCAGCTTCCCCTCCAGCACCTGAGGATCGCGGACCGCGCCGAGCATGCCGGCCAGCCAGCGGAGCTCGTCACCGGCACCGGTCTCCGGGAACCAGCGACGGTACGTCTTCAGCGTGCTGCGCAGGCGACGGGTGGCCACCCGCATCTTGTGCACCGCCTCCGGGTCGCCACGCCGGGCCGCGGGATCGTGTCCGATGATCGCGTCGCGCTGCTCACGGGCGTACCGGACAACGGGGTTGATCTTGGTCTTCTTAGTTTTTTCTGAGAGTTTGCTGGACAGGGCGCGGGCGGCCTTGGACGGACCCCCGGCCGGGGTCGCGCCGGCGTCGAGCAGCACCCGCTCCACGGCGTCGAGCAGATCGGCGTCGCCGTCCACCAGCTCCACCTCGAGCTCCTGCCAGACGCTGTGCTCCTCACCCGCGTCGGCGATCACCCGGTCGTGGGCGATCAACGCGAGGGTGCGCCCGCCCTCGTCCCGCAACGGCGTCTCCACCCGATGGGTCTGCAACCGGCAGACCGGGCCCAGCGAGTGACGGCGGACGATGCCGCGCACGATACCGACCAGTTCGTCCGGAACCGTGTCGCCTTCGTGCCCGTTCACCCGGTGCTCGGTGCGCCCTTCACCGTCGCCGGGCGTCTTCAGATGCCAGCCGGCGTCGTTGCCGCCGGCCCGGCGGCGAAGTGTCCGGCGATTTCTCATCAACCGGAGGTCTTCGGTGTCGAAGTAGGTGGCGTCGAGATCATGTGTCTCGGCGCCGCCCAAGTCGGCGATGCCGGCCACCCCGGCCAGCTCCGGAAGTTCGAATGTCTCGGGGACGTCGTACTTGCGCTCGGTCTCGGTGGCGATCTCCACGTATCAATGGTGCCCTGTTGCCGCCCTTTGACACAGTCATGTCTCAGGTTGAGCTGTCATGGTTCTTTTCCCAGGATCAGTCACGGTTCTTTCCCAGGATCAGTTAGGAGAGCCGCATGGAGAAGCCCGAACGCCGTCCCGTCTCGCTGTCCGCGTCGCTCGCCGGTCTGCGCCTCATCGGCGCCGGCGCCGTCCTCGGCTTGGCGCTCGCCGTTCCCGCCTCCCCGGCCCAGGCCGAACCGCCGCGCCCGCAGCCCGGCCCGGTCGCCGAACAGGACACCCCCGACGATCTCTAGGGCCGGTTGTTCCTGAGGTACTCGGCCCGCGCGTAGTTCGCGGTCGCCGCCCCGTAGTACATGGTCGCCAGCGACACGTGGAACGAGTTGTTGGTGATCGCGTTCTTCGCGCTGGCCGACGCCGCCCACCGGATCTCCGCGTCCGTCGTGTTGATGCCGCGGCGCGCACAGCGCTGCCGGTTCATCTCCTTGCCGAGCTTCCAGCTCTCCAGCGCCTTCTCCGCCTCGCGCATCATCAGCCGTGCCTGCTGGATCATGAATTCGGCCAGTTCCCAGGCGGCGCGCTCATCGTCGTTCCGGTACTGCATGCCCACCTCCGTCGCCCGTCACCTCATTCCCGAGTCTGATCGACATGTCAGGACATGTCGATACTTTTCGTTCCGGGGTGTGAAAAGTGCGGCGCCCACTTGTACGACCTGTCCTTCCCGCGCAGGACTGCGTCCAGTGACTCGCGTCAGCTGTAGCGCATGGCGGTGTGGGAGCGCTCGCACCAGCCATGAGATACAGCCCGGCCCCCTCGGCTGCACGGCACGGCTGCGTGGGAGCGCTCGCACCAGCCATGAGATACAGCCCGGCCCCCTCGGCTGTACGCCATGGCTGTGTGGGAGCGCTCGCACCAGCCATGAGGTACAGCCGGATCCCCTCGGCTGTACGGCACGGCTGCGTGGGAGCGCTTGCACGAGCCGTGGAGTGCAGCCGGCCGGGCATCACCGGGTCGCGGCGGGGGCATCTGCGCGTGCCGCATCGCGATCGCGCGTGGGAACGGCCGGATCGCGGGTCGCTGCCTGGGCATCTGCGGCGCGGGAGGGAACGCCAAGGGCGCAAGGCGACCTGCGGAAGGCGCGGGGCGAGCTGCGGAAGGTGCCGGGCGACCGGTGGAAGGCACCGGCGGCCTGCGGAAGGCGCGAGCGACAAACGGCTCTGACTGACGCCGGCCGGCTGGGAGTCGAGGCCTGGCGGGCGTGAGGGGACGCCGGGGCCGGCGGCGGGTCGCGCCGGCGGGAAGGGGCTTCAGGTTTGTGCGATCGGGGGCGGTCGGATCCGGTGAGGGCGGCCGCCATTCTTCGTACATATAAAAGGTATAAATGCGGAAAAGGCGGGAGCACGTGACCTATGAATGCGGGGGAACCTGTGATCACGTGCTCCCGCCCACCGCCCCGCCCGAATCGGCTGTGCCTGGCCGGAGGCACGGATCAGCGGAGGCGTGCTGATCCTGGTGACCGGTTCAAAGGCGGGCTTGGGCGCGGGATACCGGAGCGCTGGCGGGGCGCGCCGGCGTCACCGCCGGGAGACGTCGCCGGGCCGGGAAGCCCTTGCCTGCCGGGGGACGGCAGGCGACGTCTAAGACCTCATAGGAGCCTCCTGTAGCGGTGGTCGGACGGAACGTTGAGCCCGCGACCTGGCCGGTCGCGCATGGTGTTCAGGTCGTGGCGCAAGGTCCACGACTCCCGCCAGGATCGGCGGGCGACGGTGTCGGCGCGTTGCGCCAGGCGGCGGGCCGAGCACGGCCATCGCCATCCGCACCAGACGCAGGTGCCGTCCGCCTCGGACGCCGTGTGGCGCCCCAACATCTGCTGCGCGTCCCGCCACAGAAGGCGGTCCACGATGTCGGCGGGCACCGCCTCGTCGACGTCGACCATCCCCTACCCCTCCATCCGGGAGTGGCTCATAGCTCCGTCACGACACATACAACCGCAGACCACCATCGGCTGGTCGGACTGTGTGTGCGATTGTGGCGACTATCCGTGACGGTCCATGTTCGCCGTGGGCGGACGCCGTACGGGTATCGATGCGGCACGGCGGAGCCTTGAGATACGTATGGATGGGTACAGCAGCGTCGTGACCGGCGTCGCCGAGCGCCTTCTGCCTTCCGTCGCGGCCCTGTCGGTGCGCTCGTCGCGGGGCAGCGGCGCCGGCTCGGCGGTCACCTTCACCGACGACGGTTTCCTTCTCACCAACGCCCACGTGGTGGCCGGCGCGGCGAAGGGCGTGGCGGCCTTCGCGGACGGCACCGAGACACGGTTCGACGTGGTCGGGGCGGACCCGCTCTCCGACCTCGCCGTGGTCCGGGTGCACCACCCGGGCGCACCGCCGGCGCCGCTCGGCGACGCGGACGGCTTGAAGATCGGTCAGCTCGTGGTGGCGGTCGGCAACCCGATGGGCCTGGCCGGCTCGGTCACGGCCGGGGTGGTCTCGGCGCTGGGCCGGTCGCTGCCGGCCCGGGACGGCCGCCGGGTCCGCATCATCGACAACGTGATCCAGACGGACGCCGCGCTGAACCCGGGCAACTCCGGTGGCGCACTGGCCGACTCCGACGCCCGGGTCATCGGGATAAATACGGCGATAGCGGGATTCGGCCTGGGGCTCGCCGTCCCGATCAGCGACACCACCCGGTCGATCATCAGTGAGCTCGTCTCGACCGGCCGCGTCCGCCGCGCCTGGCTCGGCGTGGCCGGCGTGCCGCAGCCGCTGCCACCGGCCGTCGCCGAACGGCTCGACCAGAAGCAGGGGCTGCGAGTCGTCGAGGTGGTGCCCGGCAGCCCGGCCGGGCACGCCGGGATCTACCTGGGTGACGTCCTGATCACGGCGGGCGGCAAGCCGCTGCAGGTTGCCCAAGCCCTGCAGCGGCTGATGCTCGGCCCGGCGATCGGCGTGGAACTGCCGATCACGTTGCTGAGGCGCAACGCCCTCGTCGACGTCGTGGCGACGCCGGACGAGCTCAGCTGAGGCCCAGCGTCGCGGAGGACCTCAGCTGAGGCTCAGCTGAGGTGGGCCAGCAGGTCCTGCCGGGTGAGCACCCCGGCCGGCTTGCCGTCCACCAGGACCATCGCGGCGTCCGCCTTCTCCAGCAGCGCGACCGCCTCGGCCACCGGCTCGCCACCGCCGATCATCGGCAGCGCGTCGCCCATGTGCTTCTCGATCGTGTCGTGCAGGTGGGCCTGCCCGGTGAAGAGCGCGTCGAGCAGCGCCTTCTCCGAGATCGAGCCGGCCACCTCGCCGGTCACCACGGGCGGCTCGGCCTTCAGGACCGGGAGCTGCGAGACGCCGTACTCCCGCATGTAGTCGATGGCGTCGCGCACCGTCTCGGTCGGGTGCACGTGGATCAGCGGCGGGATCTCGGCGCCCTTGCCGGCCAGCGCGTCGGCCACGGTCGGGGTCGCCGCGGAGGTACGCAGGAAGCCGTACCGGGCCATCCACTTGTCGTTGAAGATCTTCGACAGGTAGCCCCGGCCGCCGTCCGGCAGCAGCACCACGACGACGTCGTCGGGGCCGGCCTTGCGGGCCACCTCGAGCGCCGCCACCACGGCCATGCCGCAGGAGCCGCCGACGAGCAGACCCTCCTCGCGGGCCAGCCGGCGGGTCATCTCGAACGAGTCGGAGTCGCTCACCTCGATGACCTCGTCGGTGACGGTCTTGTCGTAGGCGCTCGGCCAGAAGTCCTCGCCGACACCCTCCACGAGGTAGGGACGGCCGGTCCCACCGGAGTAGACGGACCCCTCGGGGTCGGCCCCGATGACGCGGACGTTCCCCTGCTCTTTCAGGTAGCGGCCGACGCCGCTGATCGTGCCGCCGGTGCCGACACCCGTCACGAAGTGGGTGATCTTGCCGCCGGTCTGCTCCCAGAGCTCCGGGCCGGTCTGCTCGTAGTGCGAGCGCGGGTTGGCCGGGTTGCTGTACTGATCGGGCTTCCACGCGCCGGGGATGTCGCGGGTCAGCTGGTCGGACACGTTGTAGTAGGAACGCGGGTCCTCGGGGGCCACGGCGGTCGGGCAGACCACCACCTCGGCGCCGTACGCCCGCAGGACGTTCTGCTTGTCCTCACTGACCTTGTCGGGACAGACGAAGACGCACTTGTAACCCCGCTGCTGGGCCACCAGGGCCAGGCCGACTCCGGTGTTGCCGCTGGTCGGTTCCACGATCGTGCCGCCGGGTTTGAGCAGGCCCGCCTTCTCGGCGTCCTCCACCATCCGCAGCGCGATCCGGTCCTTGACCGAGCCGCCGGGGTTCAAGTACTCGACCTTGGCCAGCACGGTGGCGCTGATGCCTTCGGTCACACTGTTCAGCCGGACCAGCGGAGTGTTACCGATGATCTCGACGACGTTGTCGTAATAGCGCACGCTTCACTTTACGACCAGGCGCGGGTTGGTCCGCTCCCACTCCAGGAAGCGATCCGTCTCGGCGAGCACGGCCCCGGCGAGCCAGGTGACCGCCACGGCGTCGTCGATCAGGCCGAACACCCACACGAACGCCTCGGGGATCGCGTCTATCGGGGACACGACATAGACCGTCGCGGCCGCCATCATGGCGAGCCGCACGCCGCCGTCGTATTCGCCCCGGCGCACCGCGCTGAGCATCCGGGGCAGAGCGGCGAGCCGTGTCGCGAGCGACGGCCCGCCCCTGCTGCCGGCGGTCAGTGCGCGGGCGAGCGCCGTGAACGCCGCCGCACGTTTCAACGTCTTGGCCATCTCTGTTCCCCTCTCCGCCACTCCAGCATGACTTGGCCGCGCCATGATTGCCTCTCGCCATGGCGAGTTAGCCTCAAGTACCCACTTTCCATGCCGATCTTGGAATGACATGCCGATCAATGACATGCCGATCTTGGAATGAAGGACGAGGAGGGAATCATGAGCAGTATCGATTTCACCCTCTCCGCCAACGGCTGGCGGCGGATCAAGATGGCCGGTCACGTGACGGGCGCGCTCGCGGGCGTCGCCGCCTTCTCGGCGGGACTGCTGCTGCGCCAGGCCGCCACCGCACGCCGGGTGATCCCGTTGGCCGAGGCCCCGCCGCCGCGCGGCGACGGGGTGTACGGCGCGAAGTTCGGCGGCAAGCCGCTGCACCTGGTGATCCTCGGTGACTCGTCGGCGGCCGGCTACGGCGTGCACCGTCCCCGGGAGACACCCGGCGCGCTCTTCGCCACCGGCATCTCGCGCCGGCTGCGCCGCCCGGTCCGGCTGCACCGGCTCGCCGTGGTCGGCTCGATGTCGTCGGGCCTGCCGTACCAGGTGGACGCCGCCCTGGAATACCAGCCGGACCTCGCGATCATCCTGATCGGCGGCAACGACGTCACGCACAATTCGGCCCGGGCCGCCGCCGTCCGCCATCTGGGTGACACGGTCCGCCGGCTGCGCGCCGCGGGCTGCAAGGTGGTCGTCGGCACCTGCCCCGACCTGGGCGCGATCCAGCCGATCAAGCCGCCGCTGCGCTGGCTGGCCCGGCGCTGGAGCCGCCAGCTGGCCGCCGCGCAGACGGTCGCCGTGGTGCGCGAGGGCGGAAGGACCGTCTCGATCGGCAACCTGCTCGGCCCGATGTTCGAGGCGGATCCGGTGCGGATGTACAGCTCGGACCGTTTCCACCCGTCCGCCGAGGGGTACGCCAGGGCAGCGGCCGTGATGATGCCGACGGTGATGGCCGCCCTCGGCGAGGACGAGCGGACACCGATCGCCGAGGCCGTCCGTACCCTGCCCGAGGCCGCCGACGCCGCGGTCCGGGCGCCGGGCACCGAGGTCAGTCCGGCGGGCCGGTGGGCGCAGCTGCGCAGGCACCCCTGGTTCGGCGAGCCCCGGCACTGGTTCGGATCGAGGGCGGGCACGACGAACCCGGTTCCCGCCGTAGGGTATACGCCAGAGGATCATCAAGTCGGCTGACGCAGGGAGGCGGGACATGGCTGGTCTGCCGGAACGACTGGGCAAGGCAGCTGCCACCAGTCTGCTCGCCGGTGCGGTGGGCGGCGCCGCGCTGATCGCCGGCGAGCTGCTCGCCGCGAAGGCCCGCCGCTACGCCAAGCCCACGATGGGCCTGGCCCTGCGCACCTCGATGGGCCCGGCCACGGCCCCGCCGCTGCGGCTCGTGCTGCTCGGCGACTCGGCCGCGGTCGGCGTGGGCGTGGAGTGGCTCTCCGACACGGTCGGCGGCCAGCTGGCCCGGCTGCTGGCCGACGGCACCCCCGAGACCGGGCAGCGGCACGTCCTGCTCAGCAGCGTCGGCGTGGCCGGCTCCCGGTCCAGCGACCTCGCCACCCAGGTGGCGCGGGCCCTGCTCGGCGACCGGCCGGACGTCGCGGTGGTGCTGATCGGGGCGTACGACGCCGCGTCCGGCCGCGCCCCCGAGGACGCCGCGATCCACCTCGGCCAGGCCGTGCGCCGGCTGCGCTCGGCGGGCGTGCAGGTCGTCGTCGGCACCTGTCCGGACCTGGGCGCGGTCCGCTCGATCGCCCCGCCGCTGCGGCAGATCGCCGGGCTGGTCGGCCGCCGGATGGCGAAGTCGCAGGCCCGGGCCGTGGCCGAGGCCGGCGGCACGGTCGTCGACCTGGCCGGCGAGACCGGGGCGGTGTTCCGCGCGGACGCCGGGACGCTCTGCTACGACGGCTTCCACCCGTCGGCCGACGGCTATCGGGTGTGGGCGCACGCGCTCTATCCCGCCGTGGCGAAAGCAGCCATGAGCGGAGTGTGACAAATTAGCGCTTCCGACCATGTTACCGGTGAGTAAACTGGCGGCATGCCGGAAGCTGTCATCGTTGCCACTGCCCGCTCACCCATCGGCCGCGCCCACAAGGGCTCGCTGAAGGAAATGCGCCCCGACGACCTCGCCGCCACGATCGTCGACGCCGCCCTCAACAAGGTGCCGCAGCTCGACCGCACGCTGATCGAGGACCTCTACCTCGGCTGCGGTCTGCCCGGCGGCGAACAGGGCTTCAACCAGGCCCGCGTGATCGCCACGAAGCTGGGCCTGGACGGCCTGCCGGGAGCGACGGTCACCCGCTACTGCTCGTCCTCGCTGCAGACCACCCGGATGGCGTTCCACGCGATCAAGGCCGGCGAGGGCGACGTCTTCATCTCGGCCGGTGTCGAGACCGTCTCGCGCTTCGCCCGCGGCTCCTCCGACGGCCTGCCCTCCGCCGCCCAGGAGATCGTCGGCGGCCCCTGGACGAACCCGTTCTTCGACGACGCCCAGGCCCGCACGAAGCGGTCCGCCGAGGCCGGCACGACCTGGCACGACCCGCGCGAGGACGGCCTCGTGCCGGACATCTACATCGGGATGGGCTACACCGCCGAGAACCTCGCCCAGGTCAAGAACGTGACCCGCGAAGAGATGGACGAGTTCGGCGTCCGCAGCCAGAACCTCGCCGAGAAGGCCATCGCGAACGGCTTCTGGGACCGCGAGATCACCCCGATCACGCTCCCCGACGGCACCGTCGTGTCGAAGGACGACGGCCCCCGCGCCGGCGTCACCATCGACGCGGTCTCCCAGCTCAAGCCGGTCTTCCGGCAGGACGGCCGGGTCACCGCCGGCAACTGCTGCCCGCTCAACGACGGCGCCGCCGCCCTGGTCATCATGAGCGACACGAAGGCCCGCGAGCTCGGCATCACCCCGCTCGCCCGGATCATCTCGACGGGCGTGACCGCCCTCTCCCCCGAGATCATGGGCCTCGGCCCGGTCGAGGCGTCGAAGCAGGCCCTCAAGCGGGCCGGCATGTCCATCTCCGACGTCGACCTCTTCGAGATCAACGAGGCGTTCGCGGCGCAGGTGATCCCGTCCTACAAGGATCTCGGCATCCCGCTGGAGAAGCTCAACGTCAACGGCGGCGCGATCGCCGTCGGCCACCCGTTCGGCATGACCGGCGCCCGCATCACCACGACGCTCCTCAACTCCCTCGACTGGCACGACAAGTCGATCGGCCTGGAGACCATGTGCGTCGGCGGCGGCCAGGGCATGGCCCTGATCATCGAGCGCCTCAGCTGATTCTTCCTCCCGCCCCGCTGCGAAATTCAAGATCAGGATGTCGCAGCGGGGTGGGTGGTACGGACCGCTGCTCACGCCGAGGGCGCGGCGGGGTTTCGCTGCGCTCACCGCGCCGCGCGACCTGCGTGAGTGGCTGAGCTCCTTCTCCTCTCAGTCCCCGGACAGCAGACTGGCCGGATGCAGATCGTGCCGGTGACGGCGGACTTCCCGGGCGTGGCCGCGCTCTTCGACGACTACCGCGCCCACTACGGCCACCCCTACGACCCGGAACGCACCCGCGCCTGGCTGGCCGAGCAGCTCACGACCGGCCGCCTCGAGATGGCGGCAGCGACCCGGGACGGCACCCTCCACGGCCTGATCACCAGCGCGGTCCAGCCGGCGTCACTCCTGCTCGGGGTGCTGGTCCACGTACAGGATCTCTTCGTGAAGCCGGACTCCCGCCGAGCCGGAGTCGCCCACGCCCTGCTGGACCACGTCATAGCCCGCGCGAAGACGGCCGGAGCCGTGCGCGTCTCCCTGCGGACCGAGGACGACAACGAGGCGGCGCTGGCGCTCTACACAGCCCGCGGTTTCACAAGGGTCCCCGGTCTGACGGCTCTCAGCCTCCGCCTTTAGAGGGCACTCCTGGTATCGGTCACCGCAGCGGTCGCCCGGGTCAGCAGCTCCGGCGGCGGCCCGGCAGCCACGATGTCGTCGGCGAGCACCCTCAGCTGGTCCGGCAGAACCATCGCGTGCACGAACGGCACCTCCCGGACCGGCCCCTTCTCCGCTTCAGCTCCCAGATCGGCAAGCGTCTGCGCCAGAGCGAAAACAGCCTGAGCCCGCGTGACAGCACCGCCACCCGCCCGAGCCGCACCGCCCGCCGCTGGGGCGGATCCGGCCGGCTGGGACCAGCGGCGCTCCTCCCAGTGGCGGACCTGGTTCAACAGGCGCTCGATCGACACGGCGAAGTCCGACATCAGTCAGACGTTACCCGCCGCAGCACCGGCCCCGGGAACGGGACAACGCCCGGTCCGCGGGGAGGCGGGCCGGGCGTTGCTCATTTCTGCGACGACGGGACGAACCGTCAGTCGTCGCCGCCTTGCAGGAAGCTCAGGAGGCGGAGGATCTCGATGTAGAGCCAGACGAGGCCGACCAGGATCCCGAACGCAGCGGTCCAGGAGTAGCGCTGCGGAAGACCCATCCGCACGCCCTCCTCGATCTCGTTGAAGTTCAGGATGAAGCTCAGCGACGCGACCACGATGCAGACGAGGCTGAAGATGATGCCGACAGCGCCGTTGTCACGCAGCCCGGTGTTGACGCCGAACAGCGCCAGCACGAAGTTGATCAGCATGACCGCGAAGAGGCCCGCCATGATCGAGATGATCGCGCGGGTGAACTTCGGGGTCGCACGGATGACCTTGGCACGGTAGAGCACCGCCATCAGGAAGAAGACGCCGAATGTGGCGACCACCGCCTGGAGGACGATCCCCTCGTAGCCGAGGATGTTCTCGAAGGTCTTGCTCACCATGCCGACGAACACGCCCTCGATCACGGCGTACGCCACGACGAGAGCCGGGTTCGCCACCCGCATGAACGAGATGACCAGGCCGAGCACGAGGCCGACCAGCGCCGCGCCGATCCAGGCCACACCCGTCGCCGAGTCGGGGATCACGTTCCACGCCGCGACCGCGGAGATGCCCGTGATGCCGAGCAGTGTGACGGTCTTGACCACGACGTCGTCGATGGTCATCGGCCGGACAGCCGGCGGCGAGGCGGGGTAGCCTGTCGCCGTCGGGTAGGCGTCGCCGTACGCCGGCTGACCGTAACCCGCCTGCTGGCCGTAACCCGGCTGACCGGTCGGCCCATATGGCCCGTACCCGGCCGCCCGCTCCCGCTCGGCCGCCTGGCCGAGGCGCGAGAGCACCGGGTTCGATGTCTTCACTGTTTCCAGCCTCCCCTTGAGGTTGGGCGTCTTGCCTGTCGTTCCAGGGTACGGGTTGATCCGCCGGATCGCCGCCCGCAGAGCCTGTGTGAAGTCTGAGAACCCGTGGTCAGAGGCGTGATCGCAACGACGAAAGGGACGTTCCGCCAGTCGGTGGAACATCCCTTTCGCGAAATACGCCGTGCCCGGGGCGGGTCTCGAACCCGCACGCCTTGTGAGGCAGCCGCTTTTAAGGCGGCCGTGTCTGCCATTCCACCACCCGGGCGGACCTGCGAACACCGTATCTGGTGCCGCCCGGGTGACGGAAACTCCCCTAGCGCGAGCCCGCGGAGACCTTGTCGGTCTTCTCGGCGGCAGGGGCCACCGGCGGGGTCACCTCGAGGAACTCCTCACGCGGGTGGTGCAGCTGGCCGAGGGCCACGGTCTCGCGCTTGAGCACGAAGGCGAGGACCCAGTCGGCGAGCACCCGCACCTTGCGGTTGAACGACGGGATCCGGCTCACGTGGTAGAAGCGGTGCATCAGCCACGCCGGGTAGCCCTTGACCTTCACGCCGTAGACGTGCGCGACACCCTTGTTGATGCCGAGGCCCGCGACGCCGCCGACGTGCTTGTGGCGGTACTCCTTCGGGGCACCGCCGAGGATGACCTGGCGGATGTTGTCGGCGAGCACGGTGGCCTGGCGCACCGCGTGCTGGGCGCTCGGCGAGCACCAGCCACCCGGGTTCGTCAGGTCCGGGACCTGGGCGGCGTCGCCCGCGGCCCAGGCGCCCTCGAGCACCTCGCCGGAGTCGATGCTCGCGACCTGGAGGGTCGGCAGGCAGTTGATGTGCCCGCGCGGCCCGAGCGGCAGGTCGGTGTGCTCGAGCATCGGCGACGGCTTGACGCCCGCGGTCCAGACCAGGGTCTCGGCGCGGAAGGTGTCACCGTCGGAGAGCACGATCTGGCCGTCGACGCACGACTTCAGGAAGGTCTCCAGGCGCAGGTCGATGCCGCGCTTGGCGAGCTGCCGGGCCGTGTAGGCGCCCATCTCCGGGCCGACCTCGGGGAGGATCCGGTTGGAGGCCTCCACCAGGATGAAGTGGACCTCCTTCGGGTCCAGCTCCGGGTAGTACTTCAGCGCGTCCGCGACGACGTCCTGCATCTCGGCGAGCGCCTCGATGCCGGCGAAGCCGCCACCGACGAAGACGAAGTTCAGCGAGGCCTTGCGAACCTCCTCGTCCGGCGTCACGGCGGCGACGTCCAGGCGGTCGAGGATGTGGTTGCGCAGGTAGATGGCCTCGCCGATGGTCTTGAGACCGATGCCGCGGTCGCTCAGACCGGGGATCGGCAGGGTGCGCGAGACCGAGCCCGGCGCCACGATGATGTGGTCGTACTCCATCTCGTAGGCGGGGCCGTCGATCGGCTGGATCGTGACGGTCTTGCGGGCGTGCTCGAGCTTCGTGACCTCACCGGAGACGATGCGGCACTTCTTCAGCTCCCGGCGCAGCGGCACCACAGCGTGTCGCGGCGAGATGTTACCGGCCGCTGCCTCAGGCAGGAACGGCTGATAAGTCATGTGCGGAACAGGGTCGATGACCACGATCTCGGCCCGGTTCCGGTTCATCTTCTTGGACAGGCGGAGGGCGGCATACAGCCCGACGTGACCTGCTCCAACGACGACTATGCGCGGTGGATTCACGCCCCTATTCTCGCGCGCGAGAGGCTGTTCATGCGCTGTTCTGTGACGATCGCAACGACGAAAGTCAAGTGTCGTAACTAACAGATTTCACTCGCGTCGAGCCATACGTGCTAGGAGAACTGTCACAACACCGGCCCCAGCAATCCCAGCCAGGGTGGCCAATTGGAATGCGCTGCCGCCGAGATCGGCGGTGAGGCCGAGGGCCAGGACGATCAGCACCGACGAGATCAGGATCACCACGGCGGCCCGGCCGAGCCAGAGCCCCGGCACGTCGAAGTTGACTATCGCATCGATGGGCAGCACCGCGGCGAGCGCCGTGAGCGTGTGCGCGAGGTAGAGCAGAGCGGCCAGCGCGAGGACCCGCCAGAGCGCGACCCGGGCGTCGAATCCGGCCGTGTCGAGCAGCCAGCCGCCAATCGCGGTGAGGGCCACGGCGGTGCCACCCCGGCCGCCCGGCGCGATCGCGGGCCAGACCGCCACGACGGCGAGCAGTGTGAAGTAGCGGGTGGCGAGCAGTTCGGCGGGCCAGGCCACGCCGAGCGCCAGCAGGCCGGTCAGGAGCACCGCGAAACGGACGATCACCGGCACGGCGGTGGCGCGGCTCAGCGTGGTGCGCAGCCGGCCCGCCCGCTTCGAGATCTTGGTGAGCATGTCAGCGTCCCCTCGGGGCCGAGGCCATCCGGGCCACGTCGCGCAGGACCAGGTCGAGGCTGCCGGCGCCGGCCCAGGTCACCACCGGCACGCCGTGCTCGCGCAGCCGGCCGAGCACGTTCTCCCGCTCGATGCGCCAGAGCCGGGTCGCGGCCGGAGTCCACTGGTTGCGGACCGCCGGGGCGGCGTCCTTCGGCATGGTGTCGACCGCCACGGTGAACCGGCCGGTCTGGGTGAGCTGGGCGAGCATGTCGGCGGCCCGCGGGTCGACCAGCGGGGTGAGCACGACGACGAGCGCGGACGACGAGATGTGCTGCGGGGCGAGGGAGATGTCGTCGACCGGGTCGGCGCGGACGTCGAGCAGCCACTCCAGGACCGTGAGGTACTGCCGGCGGCCCGAGGCGGCGCGCAGCCGCCGGCCGGAGGCGCCGAACTCGAGCATCGAGACCCGGTCGCCGCGGTGCAGGTAGTGCTCGGCGATCGCGGCGGCCGCCCGCACGGTGGTGTCCAGGACGGAGGAGCTTCCGCGTACGCCGCCCGGCAGCCCCACGTCGCCCAGCACGTCGAGCAGGATCAGCACCTCGGCGTCCCGGTCCGACAGCGTGTAGGCCACGTGCAGGTCGCGGGTCCGCAGCGAGACCCGCCAGTCGATGCGGCGCAGCCGGTCGCCGGGCGCGAACTGCCGCACCCCGGCCAGCTCGCCGCCCTCGCCGGGACGGCGGGACCGGTGCGCGCCGACCAGGCCGGCCGCCGCGGGCATCGCCTCGGTCGCGTTGAACGGCTCGGTGACCGGGTAGACCCGGACGCCCCGGGCCGGGGTCACGACCGGCCGGCAGGCGAGCAGGCCACCGCAGGCCGCGGCGCGGGCGGCGGCCGGGCCGACGTCCTGCCGGCCCCAGCGGGTCGCCTCGCCTGGCAGGTCGATCGCGGCCCAGCCGTCCGACGGCACGGTGATCGCGAACGGCCGGTCGGCGTGCCGCAGGCGCAGCCACGGCGAGGTGCGGGCGCGGACGACGACCAGGTCGTACCCGATCGCGTCCGGGTTCGCCACGGTGAGGCCGGCCTCGACCTCGCCGCCCTCCACGATGTGCCCCTCGTCCGCGGTGATCGTCACCTCGGGGACGGCCCTCGGGCGGCGGTGCAGGTTGATCGCGGCGCCGATCGCGAACGGCGCCGCGAGCAGCACCAGGTCGACCCGGCCGAGGATCACCCCGAGCAGCAGGAGCAGCCCGGTGAGCAGGACCGTACGCCCGAGCGCACGGGTCGGGAGCCAGACCGGAGCGGACGGCTCAGTCATGCCGCGCGTAGGTCGGTAGCGCACCGCTGGCCGGCGCCGGCACCGCCGAGAGCACCTCCTGGACCACGAACGACGGGTTGACCTGGCGCAGCCACATCTCCGGCCGCAGCGTTATCCGGTGCGCGAGCGCCGGCACGGCCACGTCCTTCACATCCTCCGGCACCACGTAGTCCCGGCCGGCCATCGCGGCCCGGGCCCGGGCCAGCAGCAGCAGCGCGAGCGAGCCACGCGGCGACGAGCCGACCAGCACGGCGCCGTGCTCCCGGGTGGCCGAGGTGAGCGCCACGATGTAGCGGCCGATCGAGTCCTCGACCGCTACCGACTCGAGAGCGGCCTGCATGGACTGCAGGGTGTGGGCGTCCACGACGGGCGTGAGGGTGGCCTCCTCCTGACGCCGGGACATCCGGCGCTGGAGGACCGCCCACTCCTCCTCGGCCGTCGGGTACCCGAACGACACCCGCAGCAGGAACCGGTCGAGCTGGGCCTCGGGCAGCGGGTACGTGCCCTCGTACTCGATCGGGTTGGCGGTGGCGAGCACGTGGAACGGCGGATCGAGCCGGTACGTCACGCCCTCGACCGAGACCTGCTTCTCCTGCATCGCCTCGAGCAGGGCGGCCTGGGTCTTCGGCGGCGTCCGGTTGATCTCGTCGGCCAGCAGCATGTTGGTGAAGACCGGGCCGGCGCGGAATGCGAAGTCGCCCTTGCGCTGGTCGTAGAGGAAGGAGCCGGTGACGTCGGCCGGCAGCAGGTCGGGGGTGAACTGCAACCGCCGGAAGTCGAGCCCGAGCGCCTGCGCGAAGGATCGCGCCGTCAGCGTCTTGCCGAGACCGGGCAGATCCTCCAGCAGCACGTGCCCGCCCGCGAGGATGCCGGCCAGCACCAGCTCGAGCGAGTCCCGCTTGCCGACCACCACGGTGCCGACCGAGTCGAGGACCGCTCCGGCCAGCCGCCCGACCTCGTACGGGGGAAGAGCCTGCGTCACCGGCACACCTTTCTACAGTCGTTCCAACGCGTCCAACAGGGTGCCGACATCACGGGCCCGGAGCCCGTGCCGGCCCGGCGCGTCGAGCGCCGTCCACAGCGGTTCACCGAGCAGCTCCCGGGCCCGTCGCGGGTCACTCGCCCGGGTGATGCCGTGCCGGAGCCGCAGCCGTTCGTCGGTGAGCTCGGCGAGCACCGGCAGAACGTTACGCGCATACAGATCCGGGTCCGAGTGGGCCTGCTCCAGGTTGCGCTCCCAGCGTTTCACCGAGGAGCGCAACGAGTCACTGCCGGCTTTCGGATTCCGGCCGATCTGCGAGCGCAGCTTCGGCGCGGGCGGCGGCGCCACGGCCGACGCCGCCCCGATCACCAGGCGCAGGCCGATCAGCGCGGCCACCAGCAGGAGCAGCGGGATGCTCACCCCGCCGGCCCGGAGCGCCGCCGTGATCACCACGGTGGTGAGGGCGATCACCGCGGCCTCGCCGATCAGCCGCGGGATCCGCGAGCGGCGCTTCTTCTCGGCCGGGGCGGCCTCCTCGGCCGGGGGTTCGTATCCGCCGCCGAAGAGGTCGTCGAGGCTGCCGTCGTCGCTCACACCGAAACACCACCCAGGTCGGCCCGGAGCCGCTCCAGCGCCGACCGCGCCTGCTGCCTCATCTGATCGTCGACCGTGTGCGTCGCATACCGCGCCTCCCGGTAGACCTCCAGCAGCGCCGCCAGCACCCCGGCGTCCACCCGCTGCTCGGCGAGCAGCCGGCCGACCAGGTCGGTCGGGCTGTCCCCGGGGTGGCGCGGCGTGCCGGCCGCGGCCGCCGCGTCCTCGAGGCGCACCCAGCAGGCGATCACGGCGCGGCGCGGGTCGCGGTCGGTGTCGGAGAGCTCCTCCAGGCCGGCATCGAGCGCGGCCACCAGGTCCTCGGCGGTCTGTGCCTGCCGGCGGCGGTCGATCCGGCCGGTCCGCCGGCCGCGCCGCCGCAGGTAGTCGTGCGCGAGCGCCCAGGAGAGCAGCACCACCATGCAGACCACCACGAACCCGAGCACGGCCAGGGCGGCGTCACCGGCCCAGTCCGGCAGGCCGCGGGCCGCCTCGGGGACGGCCTCCTCGGTGAACGACGGCGCCGGCGCAGGCTCGGTCGTGGGTGGCAGCAGTGGCGGCGCCGTGGTGGTCGGCGTCGCGTCGGGCGTGATGTGGTCCAGCTGCGGCGCGGAACGGGTGGCAGCCAGCGAGATCACGAAGAGCAGTGTGACGACGGCGGCCAGCGGCCACCATCGGCGCAGTGCGGTGAGGTCCATGCGGGGGGCTCAGATCCGTGACTCGGGGGTTGTCGGCAAGCTCGAATCATGCCAGGCCCGCACGAGCCTTCGCACGGGCGAACACCTCGTCCAGCATCGCGGGGGTCAGCCTGCCGGTGAACGTGTTCTGCTGGCTGACGTGGAAGCACCCGAGCAGATCCGGTGCGCCGGGGATCAGCACCTCGGCCCCGTGACCGAATCTGGGTCGCGGGACGGGTGGGCGTTTCCCGTACACATCGATCAGGGCGGGCCACCACGCAGCCCAGGCGAAGGCACCCAGCGCGACCACCACCCGCAGGGTGGGTCTGATCAGTTCCAGCTCCCGGCGCAGCCAGGGCGCGCACGTGTCGCGCTCCTCCGGCAGCGGCTTGTTGTCCGGCGGGGCGCATCGGACCGCCGAGAAGATCCGGGTGTGCCGCAGCGCGAGGCCGTCGTCGCTCGCGACGCTCGTCGGCTGGTTGGCGAGCCCAGCGCGGTGCAGCGCCGCGAAGAGGACGTCGCCCGAGCGGTCCCCCGTGAAGATCCGCCCGGTGCGGTTGCCGCCGTGCGCGGCCGGGGCGAGCCCGAGGATCGCGATCTCCGCGTCGGCCGGTCCGAAGCCGGGCACCGGCCGTCCCCAATAGGTCTGGTCCCGGAACGACGCGCGCTTCGTGACCGCGACGTCCGTGCGCCACGTGACCAATCTCGGACACGCGAAGCAATCCGCGATCTCCGCGTCGAGCACGCTGAGTGAGGCGGCTCCGGCCGCCTTGGCTTCGACTGCGGCGGGGGTACGAGGGGAAGCGCCGTGCGGGTGCATCAGATCAGCACAGCATCAGCGGCTGAACGTGATGCACCCGGGTCCGGTTCGGTTCAGTTCGCCTTGAGGCAGAGCAGGTAGCCGTCGCCCTCTTCGCTGGCGATCACGGCGCCCTCGCCACCCTCGGCGAGCTTCTCCTCGAAGGTCTTGTCGCACGCCGTGCTGTTCACGTCGGTGACCTTGTCGACCCGGCCGAGGACGGTGAACTTCGCGTCCGAGGCCGAGCACTCGACGATCTTGGCCTTGACGTCGGAGGCCTGCTCACCGAGGTTGTCGTCGACCGAGATGCAGTCGCCGGCCTTCGCCTCGGCGGTCGGGTCCTTCGCCAGCAGCGCGCCGAGGCCGCCCTTGACCACCGCGATGATCAGGAAGATGGCGATGGCGCCGACGATGCCGAGGGCCTTCTTGCCCTTCTTCTTCTTCTCCGGCTCGGGCGCCGGGGCGGGTGGGAAGGCGGGCGCCTCACCCTGGTCGGCGAAGCCCTGCCAGCCGCCCTGCTGGCCCTGCTGCTGACCACCCTGCTGCTGACCACCCTGCTGCTGGGCGCCCCACTGCTGGTCGGCCTGCTGCTGGCCGCCCCACTGCTGGCCGCTCTCCTGGCCGTAGCCGCCCTGCTGCGGGTAGGCGGGCGCGCCCTGCTGCTGATATCCGCCCTGCTGCGGGTAGCCCTGCTGCTGCGGGTAGCCGCCCTGCTGCTGATATCCGCCCTGCTGCGGGTAACCCTGCTGCTGCGGGTAGCCGCCCTGCTGCTGCTGCTGCTGCGGGTAACCCCCCTGCTGAGGAACGGCCGGCTGCTGCGGGTAGCCCTGCTGCTGCGGGTAACCGGCCGGCGGGTATCCGCTTCCGGGAGCAGGCGGGTAGGCCGGGTCTGTCATGGGTCTTTCCTCTCGAGGGGTACGACCGACAATCGGCCGCCGCCGCGCGAGAATAGCGACCCCCGACGCCCCTGCGCGACCCCGTTACCAGGCTTTATTCACGACTGGGTGAGGCGTTCGCAACACTCGGAGCGGCGTGCGGCGTAACCGTCGCTGACGGTGACACCGCGGATTCCGACGGCGACGGCGCCACCCGGCCCGACCGGAAGGGCGCCTGGTCGGGGCAGTACGGGTAGCCGCGCTCGCGGGCCGGGCTCCAGTCCCCGGTCATCGGGTCGATGCAGCCCGGCTCCCCGAACTCGATGGCGTTGCCCCACTGGTCGTAAATCTGCACGTTCCGGACCAGGTTGCCGTCGTCGTCGTAGACGAAGACGTCCTGGACGTCGCTGTATCGGCTCACCTCGCTGACATAGCCGGCCTGGACCGGGTCGCCGCGCCGGGCCTGGCCGTCGGTCTCGAAGAAGCCGACCACCGCGAAGAGCACCAGGGCCGCCCCGCCGGCCCGGAACAGCAGCCGCGGCATCCGCTTCGACGGCGTCCGGCTGCCCAGCCAGATCGACCCGAGGACGAACACGGCGAGCACCATGAGGGCGATGAGCTCGTTGCCGCTGCCGCCGATCCGGGGCAGCAGCCCGATCGGCGCGCTGTTGTCGTCGAACACGTAGGTGAACGCCATCGCCGCGAGGTAGCCGCGGAGCACCCACCACGCCGGCCGGAGGAGGGCCAGGAATTCACTCGCCTTCCCGTACCCGAGAAGTGGCCCGACCCGGACGTCGGCCCGCCGCGTCGCCTCCCGCGCCCGATCCCGCAGATCGCGCGCCCGCCCCCGCAGGCCGCCCCTCGCATCCCCGCCCTCGCCGGCCTCACCGGTGGCCAGGCCCGCGCTCGCGATCAACTCGGCCGCGTAGGCCGACGGCGAACCGAGACGGCTCACCAGCGTGCCCCCGCCCTCGGCGAGCACCTCGGCCAGATGCTCCGGAAGGTCCTCCAGCAGCTCCTCACGAGTCGCGGGCGGCAGGCCCCCGAGCGCCTGCCGAACCTGCTCGACGTAGTTGCCGATCTCGTCCTGGTCGGTGAGGTTCACAGCGTCACCCGTCGCTCACTGTGGTCGGTCAGCAGACCGTCCATGATCGATGAAAAGTCCTGCCAGACCTTGCTGGACTGCCTGAGCTCGCCGTACCCGAGCTCGTTGATCGAGTAGTACTTCCGGTGCGGACCCTCCTCGCTCGCCACGACATAGCTGGTCAGGAAGCCGCTGTTGTAGAGGCGGCGCAGGGTGCCGTAGACCGAGGCGTCGCCGACGTCCTCCAGGCCGGCGGCGCGGAGGCGGCGGAGGATGTCGTAGCCGTAGCCGTCGGCGTCCTTGAGTACGCCTAGGACGGCGAGGTCCAGGACGCCTTTGAGCAGTTGGGACCGATCCACGCGATGCAGACTAGTATTCAATGCACAGTACCGTCAACAACGGACTACTCCGTTGTGGAGCGCAGGAGTGACCTGGCACGATGCGGGGCCACCTCGAAGTGACAGCGGAGAGTAACCGTCGACGAGGCGCCCGGGCGGCTCACGGGCAACGACCCACCCGGCTGCACAGGAGAGCGACAATTCGGGCACCAACCCAGCCCTGCCGTACAGCCAACCCCGACCGGCTGCACAGGAGAGCGACAATCCGGGCACCAACCCAGCCCTGCCGTACAGCCAACCCCGACCGGCTGCACAGGAGAGCGACTATTCGGGCGCCGACCCAGCCCTGCCGTACAGCCGGGCCCTCAGTCGGCGGCGAGGCCGAACGCTATGCCGTCGAGGATGTCGTGTTCGGAGGCGATGATCGTGTCGTGGCCGGAACGCTCCACGATGATCTGTTCGATCAGGGCGCCCGCCCCGATCACGTCGGCCCGGCCCGGGTGCATCACCGGCAGAGCGCGGCGCTCGGCGACGGTCATCGACAGCAGGTCCCGGGTGACCCGGGCGACGTCGGCGGCCGGGATTCTGCTGTGGTGGATGCGCGTGGAGTCGTACCCGTCGAGCTCCAGAGCGAGAGCAGCGACGGTCGTGACCGTCCCGGCCAGGCCGACCAGAGTCCTGGCCTGCTTGCCCGGCACGGCCGCGAGAGCCGTGTCGACCGCCGCGACGATGTCCTCGGTGGCGGCGGCGATCTCGGCGGGAGTCGGCGGATCGCCGTGCAGGTGCCGTTCGGTCATCCGGACGCAGCCGATGTCCATCGAGATCGCGTGCTCGACGCTGGTCGTGCCGGTGACGAACTCGGTCGAGCCGCCGCCCAGGTCGAAGACGAGGTAGGGGCCGGGCGCGTCGAGGCCCCGCACGGCGCCGAGGAAGGAGAGCGCCGCCTCCTCCTCACCGGTGATCACCTCGGGGTCGATGCCGAGCACGCCGCGCACCATGTCCCGGAAGTCCTGCGCGTTGCCGGCGTCGCGGGTGGCCGAGGTAGCGCACATCCGCACCCGCGTCACGCCCAGTTCGGCGATCTCGGCGGCGTACCCGAGCAGCGCCTGCCGGGTGCGCTCGATCGCGGCCGGGGCGAGCAGACCGGTGCGGTCGACACCCTCCCCCAGCCGGACGATCTCCATCCGCCGGGCGACATCTACCAATTTTTCCGAATTGTCGGAAACGTTCGCAATGAGCAACCTAATCGCGTTCGTTCCGCAGTCGATCGCAGCGACTCTCATAGGTGCAGCAACATCCTCGTGTTCCCCAGCGTGTTGGGCTTGACCCGTTCGAGGTCCAGAAATTCCGCGACACCCTCATCGTACGAACGCAGCAGCTGCTCGTAGACCGAGTGCGGCACCGGCGCCCCGTCGATCTCGGTGAACCCGAACGACCCGAAGAACCGGGTCTCGAAGGTGAGGCAGAAGACCCGCCGTACGCCGAGCGCCCGCGCCTGGTCGAGCAGCGCCGTGACGATCATGTGGCCGATCTTCTGGCCACGGCGGGAAGGGTCCACGGCGACGGTACGGATCTCGGCGAGGTCCTCCCACATGACGTGCAGGGCGCCGCAGCCGGCGACCGTGCCGTCCTCGGCGACCGCCACCCAGAACTCCTGCACCGACTCGTAGAGCGTCACGGTCGCCTTGCTCAGCAGCCGCCGGTCGGTGGTGTAGGCGTCGACGAGAGCCCGGATGGCCTTGACGTCCCCGGTGCGCGCACGGCGGACGATCATGTGCAGGATCCACCGGACCAGTACGGCCCGATCGCCTCCCGCACCTCGTCGCCGAACGGATTCACGCCCGGCCCGGCCGCCAGCGCGTGACCGAGGTGGACGTGCAGGCATTTCACGCGGTCGGGCATCCCACCGGCGGACACGTGGGCGATCTCCGGAACGTCCGCGATGGCGGTCCGGCGCTCCAGATAGTCCTCGTGCGCGGCCTGGTAGTGCTTCGCCAGCTCCGGGTCGGTGCTGAGCCGCTCCTGCATGTCCCGCATGACGCCGGCCGACTCGAGGCGGCTGCACGCGGCCGTGGCGTGCGGGCAGGTCAGGTAGAACAGCGTGGGGAACGGCGTGCCGTCGTCGAGGCGGGGCGCGGTCTCCACCACGTCGGGGTTGCCGCACGGGCAGCGGTGCGCGATCGCGCGTGTCCCGCGCGGCGGGCGGCCCAGCTGCTCAGCGACGGTGGCGAGGTCTTCGGGGGTCGGTGCTTCTGACATCAGTTCGCGGGCTCGGCATTCGCTGCTCGGACGCTGCTCCACAGCGTGTCGTACCAGCGGTCCGGGGCGGCCGCCGGCGCTTTCGGGTCGGCGTCGCGGGTGGCGCCCGCCGCATCGTAGTAGATGACCAGCGGTGTCTCACCGGGACGGACGTAGAAGTACTTCTCCCGGGCCTGGATGCGCAGGTATTCGTCGTCCTGCCACTTGTCCAGCTCCTTGGCGGTGGCCGCGATCTTCTCGCGCTGCGCCGCCTGGTCCTTCTCGATCTGCGCGATCTGGCTCTCCTGCTCGAGATAGACGCGCAGCGGGTAGGTGTAGGCCAGCGCGAGCGCGACGAACACCGCGATCAGGATGGTGGCCCGGCCGGTGAGGGCGCGCGGGCGGGGAGCGTCGGTGCGCTCGGCCGCTTTTTCAGGACCAGAGCCATTCGTACGACGAGAGGACGGCACCCGGATCGGCCCGGTGTTGCGCGTGCGGGACGCGGTCGGCCGGCCACCGGCGCCCTGGCGGCGGGTGGGGCCCTGCCCGCTCGGCAGGCGACGCTGCGTCATCTCCGCCCTCCCCCGCCTGACTGTCCGGTGTTGTGACGCCCGCTCGAACCTACGTCGGCCGGGACGGGCGCCACAACTCCATGATCTGTCGCCGGGACGTCAGCCGACGCGGTAACGCGGGAACGCGCCCGCACCGGCGTACCGGGCGGCGCTCTCCAGCTGCTCCTCGATGCGCAGCAGCTGGTTGTACTTGGCGACGCGGTCCGAGCGGGCCGGGGCACCGGTCTTGATCTGGCCGCTGCCGACCGCCACCGCCAGGTCGGCGATGGTGGTGTCCTCGGTCTCGCCGGACCGGTGCGACATCATGGTCTTGAAGCCGGCCCGGTGGGCCAGGTCCACGGCGTCCAGCGTCTCGGTGAGCGAGCCGATCTGGTTCACCTTGACCAGGACCGCGTTGCCCGCCGACTCGGCGATGCCGCGGGCGATGCGCTGCGGGTTGGTGACGAACAGGTCGTCGCCGACGATCTGGATCTTGTTGCCGAGCTCGGCGGTCATCGCGCTCCAGCCGGCCCAGTCGTCCTCGGACAGCGGGTCCTCGATGGAGACGATCGGGTAGTCCGACGCCAGCTTCGAGTAGTAGGCGATCATCTCGTCGGTGGTCTTCGAGGCGCCCTCGAAGACGTACGAGCCGTCCTTGTAGAACTCGGTCGCCGCGACGTCCATGGCCAGGACGATGTCGGTGCCCAGGTTGAAGCCGGCGGCCTGCACGGCCTCGGCGATCAGGTCCAGCGCGGCGGCGTTGGCCGGCAGGTTCGGCGCGAAGCCGCCCTCGTCGCCCAGGCCGGTCGAGAGGCCCTTCTTCTTCAGCACCGACTTGAGCGCGTGGTAGACCTCGGCGCCGGTCCGCAGCGCCTCGCGGAAGGTCGGCGCGCCGATCGGGGCGATCATGAACTCCTGCACGTCGACGTTCGAGTCGGCGTGGGCGCCACCGTTGACGATGTTCATCATCGGGACCGGCAGCACGGCGGCGTTCGGGCCACCGACGTAGCGGAACAGCGGCAGCTCGGCGGAGAGCGCGGCGGCCTTCGCGACGGCGAGCGAGACGCCCAGGATCGCGTTGGCGCCCAGCTCCGACTTGGTGTCGGTGCCGTCCAGGTCGAGCATCTTCTGGTCGATGAGGCGCTGCTCGCTCGCCTCGTACCCGATCAGCTCGTCGGCGATCTTGTCCTCGATGTTGGCGACGGCCTTCTCGACACCCTTGCCGAGGTAGCGGCCCTTGTCACCGTCGCGGAGCTCGAGCGCCTCGAAGGCGCCGGTGGAGGCGCCGGAGGGCACCGCGGCGCGGCCGACCGTGCCGTCGTCCAGGCCGACCTCGACCTCGACGGTGGGGTTGCCCCGGGAATCGAGGATCTCGCGGGCGACGATCGCTTCAATGGTGGCCATTTGTGGTGTCGCTCCCTAACAGTTGGACGAATACAGTTTCGGTCCGCGACCCTGCGGGCCGTCCACGGCCCTGAGCCTATCGAGTCGGGCGATGCGGCGTTCGCCGGGCCGGTCAAGTTCGCACCCGGTTTACCTCAAACCCGCACCCCCGCTGCCGAACCGTTGGGCACTATGACCAGTGACCTGTTTCCCTCCGGCTTCCTCGCCGAGGGCTCGCGCATCGAGCTGGACAACGGCGAGGAACACATCCCCGGCATCCGGGTCCTCAAGGCCTCCGAGCAGGCCGTGACCCTCTCCCTGGCCCTCGACGACGTGCCCCCGGCCGGTACGAACGTGACCCTGCGCGGGCCGGCCGGCCATCGCGGCCGACTGGCCGTCCGCGGCGTCGTCACCGGCGCCGACGAGAACCGCGTCGAGATCCGCCTGACCGGCGCGCCCGAGGTCGAGCAGCTGCGCAACTACGTGCGCGGCGGCGGCGGCGAGAGCGTCGTGCTGGTGCGGCACGGCGAGCGCGACGCGGTCGGCTGGGTGCACGACATCAGCGAGAGCTCGATCCGGGCCCACTTCACCGACGTCGAGCTGCGCCCCGGCAACCCGATGACGCTGCGGGTGCAGCTCGGCGAGGACGTGGTCGAGTTCCCGGCCGTCGCCACGAAGGTGAGCACGATCCGGCAGCGGGTGCCGGCCCGGGGCCCGCTCATGGTGGAGCTGGTGGCCGTGTTCGAGCAGGACGAACGGCAGGCCAGAATCATCCGGCGGTACGTTCTGCGCCAGCAGGTGGCCCGGGCCCGCGAGTCGAGCAGCGCCTGACCTCCTTTTCGCGAATTCATCGCGAATGGCGATATTCGAGTCGGCTCCGCGATAACTCGATTGCGTTTCATCAATGCCGCGGGTGAGGCTGGCAGTCGTGCCCGCCTCACGCGTGAACCGCCGTGCCCTGGCCGCGATCCTGCTGATCGGGGTGTCGTCCGGATGCGGCGGCCTCGACCAGGCGAACGCCGCCGGGGTCACGCCCGGCGACCTGGTCTCCGAGGTCGCCACCCGGCTGGCCACGCCGGGCCCGGCATACACGGCGACCTATCGGGTGGCCGGCGGCGACACCGCCCACGTGACCCGTTCGCTGACCCCGGACCGGACCGCCTACGACTATCCGGGCGGGCGCCTGATCCGCACCCCGGCCGCGGTGACGAGCTGCACCCCGGACGTCTGCACCGCCACCGACCCCGGTGACGCCGTGACGCTTCCCGAGACGAGCGGCCTGGTGACCGACGCCCGCGTGGTGGCGCTGCTGGAGGCGGCCGCCCTGGACTCCTATCCCGAGGTCACCCAGCGGGACACCACCCTGGCCGGCCGGAACGCCACCTGCCTCGCCATCACCGGCGTGGAGCGCGCCGAGATGTCGTCCTTCGACGTCTGCGTGACCGTGGAGGGCACGCTCGCCGGCTTCCGCGGCGACGGCATCGACGTGGTGCTCACCGAGTACGCCCCGACGGCCGAGGAGCGCGACTTCACGGTCCCGCCCGGCGCCCGCCTGGTCGATCGCCGCAGCAAATAGCCACCCGCCGCCGCAAGCCGCCCGCCGCAAGCCGCTCGCCGCCGCAAGCCGGGCGCGGCGGCCGGCGAGCCGCGGTCAGACCCCGAGCAGCGTCCGCAGGTGGCGCGGCGGCGGCGAACCGTGCGCCAGCATGGCGTCGTGCCAGGCGCGCGGCGTGGCGCCGAACGGCCGGGCCGCCGCGATCGCCGACACCTCGGTGTAGCCCACGAAGTACGTCGACAGCTGCGTCGACGTCAGCAGCGCCCGCCGCCACTTGCCGGCCGCCTCGCCCTCCTCCTGGAACCCGCGCCCGGTCATCAGCTCCATCGCCTCGGCCTCGGTCAGCCCGTCGCAGTGCACGAGCTGGTCGATGATCGCGTTGAGGCTCATCCGGAGCTGCATCTTGAGCTGCTGGAGCCGCACCGGGAGGCCGCCGAAGCCGAGGCCGGTCATCACCCGCTCGGCGTAGACCGCCCAGCCCTCGACGAACGGGCCGGACAGGCCGAGCGAGCGGACCCGGGTGGCCGCCCGGAACCGGCGGGAGTGGGCGAGCTGCAGGAAGTGGCCGGGCATCGCCTCGTGGACGGTCAGGCCCCGGATCATCTGGTTGTTGTATTCGCGGTAGAAGCTGCGCACCCGCTCGGCCGGCCAGTCGGCCGGGGCCGGCGCGATGCAGTAGAACGTCGGCACGTCGGCCGTCTCGAGCGGGCCGGGCGGATCGCAGTAGGCCACGGCGACGCCCCGGGCGAACTCCGGCATCTCCTCGATCACGCACGCGTCGTCGATCAGCGAGACGACGTCGTGCTCGCGGACGAACGCGGTCGCCTCGTCCATGGTCTGCTTGGCCAGCCCGACGATGCTGGTGTTGTCGGGGTGCTCGGCGGCGATCGAGTCGAGCGCGCGGCGGACCGTGTCGTCGTCGGCCGGGCCGCCGACCAGCTCGGCGGCCGCTTCCCGCAGCTCCTCGCCGACCTGGTCGAGGTTGGCCCGCGCCCGGGTCAGCACCTCGGCCGCGGAGAGCTCGGTGTCGAGCGTGTGCCAGAGCCGGGCCTCCCAGAGCCGGCGGCCCAGCCGGGGGTCGCGACCCGGCTCGCCGCCGTCGAGCAGGCCGCGCAGCCAGCCGTCGAACTCGCCGAGCGAGGCCAGCGCCGCGGCGGTCGCGGGCTCGACCACGTCGCGCAGGCCGGGCTCCTGGGCCAGCAGCGCGGGCACCTCGTCGCGGATCAGCGCGGCCGTGCCGGCGAACTGCCCGGCGGCCGTCTCGGCGTGGATGCGGGGCACGTCGCGCAGCACGGCCCGGGCGGTCGCGAGCGCGTCGGGGATCGCGGTGAGCCGGCCGGCCAGGCTGGTCAGCCGCTCCCCCGCCGGGGCGAACTGGCGGGAGAGCAGGGCGTGCAGCAGCGGGCCGGGATTGTGCTCGAGAGGGTTCCACTCGTGCTCGCGGACGTCGGTCAGCTCGAACGCGGCCCGCTCCACCAACGCGGTCAGGATGGCGTGGTCGACCTGGTCCTCCGCGTCGAGGCCGTCGGGGTCGACGCCGCTGAGCGCGTCACCGGCGTCGCGCAGCATGGCGACCCGCTCGGCCGCCCCGGAGGACGAGAGGTCGGGCAGGCGGTCGTCGAAACGATGGTCGCCCGCATAGGTCGCGGTCGCGGGGTCGCTCTCCAGGAGAGCGTCGACGATGCGCTCGGCGAGCGGCACGAACTCAGCCATGCTCAGAAACTACTCGGCGCCACCGACATTTTCCGCCGCACGCACCGCGTCCGCATAGGCGAGAGTGGCCCGGCGCAGCTCGGCCTCCGGGTCGAGACCCGCCGCCCGTGCCTCCGCGACCACTTTCAGCAGCGAAGATCCAAGATCAAGAGCTTCGGGCAAGGGTACGGGCAGACCGCCGCGCTCCACCCTCGACAGGATCTTGGCGGCCAGCGAGAGAGCGGGCTGGCTCAGGGCGATCCCGTCCAGCACGGACTCCCGGGACTTCTCCGCCTGCTTGATCCGCTCCCAGTTGGCGGTGATCTCCTCGATGTCCTCGATCCGCTCGCCGGCGAAGACGTGCGGGTTGCGCCGCACCATCTTCTCGACCAGCCCGCCGGCCACGTCGTCGATGTTCCACCCCCGGCCGTCCGGGTGGTCCTCGGCGAGCCGGGCGTGCAGCACCACCTGCAGCAGCACGTCGCCGAGCTCCTCGCGCAGCGCCGCCGGATCGTCCGAGACGATCGCGTCGTACGCCTCGTAGCTCTCCTCGAGAAGATAGGGCGCCAGCGTCTGGTGGGTCTGCGCCCGCTTCCACGGATCGCCGCCGGGCGAGGCCAGCCGGTCCATCACCGCGACCGCGTCGAGCAGGCGCGCGCCGGGCGGGTCCCACGAGCCGTACATCAGCTCCATCTCGGCCAGTCCCGGCTCGCGGGCGAGGCGCAGCCCGAGCTGCCGCGCGAACGCCTGGTCCCCGTCCGGCCCGGCGAGCCAGACCACGGCCGGCCGATCACCGGCCGCGTCCAGGAACCCCTGGGCGTCGGTGTCCAGCACGGTCACCTCCACGCCGTTCGCCCGCAGCGCGCCGGCCTGCGCGCTCTCCGCGGCGGCGAAGACCGGGTACGCCCGGACGGCGTCCCAGGCCTCGGCGGTGAGCAGCCCGGCCGGCAGCCGCGGCGAGGTGACGAGAAGGATGATCCGGCTGGTCAAGAAACGTCCACCACCAGGGGTTCGGAACCGGGCTCACCGAACGGCACGCCGACGATCGAGAAGGACCGCCCGCTGTTCTGGTCGGTGTAGGAGGAGATGCCGAGCTCGAGGTTCTCGTACCGCGGGCTGACCTCGACGTCGAGGTCGCTCACCAGCGTCTCGAGCGCGTCACGCAGCGCGAACGCGCCCTGCAGCTCCTGCTTGTCGGCCGGCTGCAGCGAGCTCTTGAACGCGTCGAAGTCGACGTCGATCGCCCCGTTGTCGGCGAACCGCTGGTAGACGTCGCGCAGGTCCTCGTCGCTCGGCTGGGCCCCGGCCGTGCCGGCGGCGCTCTGCAGCAGCGTCTGCCGCAGCACCGCGTTCTCGGTGTAGAGCCGGGTGATGTCGGCCGTGGCGGGCAGCCCGATCTGGCCGGCGACCTCGTCGTACGGCATCGTCGCGGGCAGCGTGACCCGGTCGCGCTCGGCCACCCGGCCGTACAGCTCGTTGGTGAGCAGCAGCCCGACCACGTCGGCGCGGGCGATCGGCATCCGCGTCGCCTTCCCGCCGGAGGCCTCCTCCAGGAGTCCCTCCGTGTCGTCCCAGATCTGCTGGACACGGTGCTCGGTGATCTGGCCGCTCTGTCCGATATAGACGGCGACAGCCGGTTGGGACCGGCATGCGGAGAGGCCACCCACGGTCAGTGACGCGGCGACAACGGCGGTGGCGAGTCGGCGGGCACGCAGCATGGTCATGACTGTCTCACGAACAATGTGATCTAGGTCGCCCACCCCGTCAGCGTGTCGCCGTCGCCGGGGCGGGGGCCTCGCCGAGCACGTCTTTCAGCAGCTGGGCGCACCACTCGAGCATGGCCTGGTCGCGCAGCGGCTCGCCGCCGACGCGGCGGGTGCTCGGGCGGGGCACGCTGACCTGGTCGGTGGCCGGCTTGTAGACCGAGTCGGGGTGGTAGCGCTTGAGCCGCATCTGCTTCGAGTCGGGCAGGGCCAGCGGCGCGAAGCGGATGTGCTTGCCCTGCATCGACACGTCGGTCAGCCCGTACGCCCGGGCCACCTGGCGGAACCGGGCCACCGCGATCAGGTTGGCGACGGCGGCCGGCGGTTCGCCGTAGCGGTCGGTCATCTCGGCGACCACCTCGGAGAGCCGGGTCTCGTCGCGGGCCTCGGCCAGTTTGCGGTACATCTCCAGACGCAGGCGCTCGACCGCGATGTAGTCGGTGGGCAGGTGCGCGTCGACCGGCAGGTCGATCTTGACCTCGGGCTCCTCCTCGGGGCGCTCGCCCTTGAAGGCGCTCACCGCCTCGCCGACCATCCGCACGTACAGGTCGAACCCGACGCCCTCGATGTGGCCGGACTGCTCGCCGCCGAGCAGGTTGCCGGCGCCGCGGATCTCCAGGTCCTTCATCGCGACGTACATGCCGGCGCCGAGCTCGGTGTGCTGGGCGATGGTGGCGAGCCGCTCGTGGGCGTGCTCGGTGAGCGGCTTCTCGCGCGGGTAGAGGAAGTAGGCGTACGCCCGCTCGCGTCCCCGGCCGACCCGGCCGCGGATCTGGTGCAGCTGGGCGAGGCCGAGCAGGTCGGCGCGCTCGAGGATCAGCGTGTTGGCGTTCGGGATGTCGATGCCGGACTCGACGATCGTGGTGCAGACCAGGACGTCGAACTCCTTCTCCCAGAAGCCGACCATGACCTTCTCGAGCTGTTCCTCGCTCATCTGGCCGTGCGCCACCGCGACCCGCGCCTCGGGGACCAGCTCGCGGAGTTTACGGGCGGCGCGGTCGATCGACTCGACCCGGTTGTGCAGGTAGAAGACCTGGCCGTCGCGGAGCAGCTCGCGGTGGATCGCGGCGGCGACCTGCTTCTCGTCGTACGCCCCCACATAGGTGAGAACCGGGTGCCGCTCCTCGGGCGGGGTGGCGATCGTCGACATCTCCCGGATGCCGGTGATCGCCATCTCCAGGGTGCGCGGGATCGGGGTGGCCGACATGGTCAGCACGTCCACCGACGCGCGCAGGGCCTTGAGCTGCTCCTTGTGCTCGACGCCGAACCGCTGTTCCTCGTCCACGATGATCAGGCCGAGGTTCTTGAAGCGGGTCGACTTGGCGAGCAGGCGGTGCGTGCCGATCACGATGTCGACGGTGCCGTCGGCGGCGCCCTCCAGGGTGAGGGCGGTCTCCTTCGGCGTCTGGAACCGGGACAGCTGCTTGATCTGCACCGGGAACTGGCTCATCCGCTCGGTGAACGTGTTGAAGTGCTGCTGGGCCAGGAGCGTCGTGGGCACCAGGACCGCCACCTGCTTGCCGTCCTGCACCGCCTTGAAGGCGGCCCGCACCGCGATCTCGGTCTTGCCGTAGCCGACGTCGCCGCAGATCAGCCGGTCCATCGGGACCGGTTTCTGCATGTCGTCCTTGACCTCGTGGATCGCCGCGAGCTGGTCGGGCGTCTCGGTGTACGGGAAGGCGTCCTCCAGCTCCCGCTGCCACGGGGTGTCCGGCCCGAAGGCGTGGCCCTGCGAGGCCTGCCGGGCCGCGTAGAGCTGGATGAGCTGCGCCGCGATCTCCTTGACCGCCTTGCGGGCGCGGGCCTTGCTCTTCTGCCAGTCGGCGCCGCCCATCTTGTGCAGGCTGGGCGACTCGCCGCCGACGTAGCGGGAGAGCTGGTCGAGCTGGTCGGTCGGGACGTAGAGCCGGTCGCCGGGCTGGCCGCGCTTGGACGCCGCGTATTCGATCACCAGGTATTCCCGGTCGGCGCCGTTGACGGTGCGCTGCACCAGCTCGATGTAGCGGCCGATGCCGTGCTGCTCGTGAACCACGAAGTCGCCGGTCTTCAGCTCCAGCGGGTCGATGGTGTTGCGCCGGCGGGCCGGCATCTTGCGCATGTCCTTCGTGGACGCGCCGCGGCCGCCGGAGATGTCGTTGCCGGTGATCACGGCGAGCCGGGACGCCTCGTCGACGAAACCGTGGTTGAGCCCGCCGCAGGTGACCAGCAGCTGGCCGTCCTCGATCGGGTCGGCGACGGCGTCCACCGGGGTCACCCCGAGGCCGGCGTCGCGGAGCAGCTCGGTGGCCCGCTGCGCGGTGCCCTTGCCCTCGAAGACCAGCGCGATCGCCCAGCCGGCCCGGGCCCAGCCGGAGAGGTCGCCGGCCAGCTTCGCGGTGTCGCCGTGGTAGAGCGGCACCGGCTGGGCGGCCAGCGCGATCGCGTCGCCGAGGTCGGGTGAGACCTCGACCGCCGACGCGTCCTCCCACGGGAGGGCCTCCTCGGCCGGGGAGGTGGCGGCCAGGCCGAACGGGGACAGCGTCCACCACGGCTGCCGCAGCGTGGCCGCGTGGGAGCGTACGTCCGCAAGGGTCTTGAAAGCGACGGCGCCCACGTCGATCGGCGCCTGGCCGCCGACGGCGGCCGCGGCCCAGGAGGCCTCGAGGAACTCGTCGGACGTGCGGGTGAGGTCGTGCGCCCTGGTCCGGATCCGCTCCGGGTCGCAGAGCAGCACGTGCGTGCCGGCCGGCATGCAGTCGATCAGCAGCTCCATGCTGTCGGTGCCGCGCAGCAGCGCCGGGGCGAGCGACTCCATGCCCTCGACCGGGATGCCCTCGGCCAGCTTGTCGAGGATCTCGGCGAGCTCCGGGTGCCGGCCGGCCAGCTCGGCGGCCCGGGCCCGGACGTCGGGGGTGAGCAGCAGCTCGCGGCAGGGCGGCGCCCAGAGCCGGGGCGCCGCCTCGATGGTCCGCTGGTCGGCGACCGCGAAGGTGCGGATCTCCTCGACGTCGTCGCCCCAGAACTCGACCCGGGACGGGTGCTCGTCGGTCGGCGGGAAGACGTCGAGGATGCCGCCGCGGACCGCGAACTCGCCGCGCTTGGTCACCAGGTCGACCCGGGCGTACGCCATGTCGGACAGCCGGCGGGCCACGTCTTCGAGCTCGGCGCTCCCGCCCGTCACGAGCTCGACCGGTTCGAGGTCGCCGAGGCCCTTGAGCTGCGGCTGGAGGACCGAGCGGACCGGCGCGACGACCACCTGGAGCGGGTGCTCGCCGGGGTGCGCGAGCCGGCGCAGCACGGCCAGGCGCTTGCCGACCGTGTCGGAGCGGGGCGAGAGCCGCTCGTGCGGCAGCGTCTCCCAGGACGGGTAGACCGCGATCCGGTCGGCGTCGATGAGGCAGCCGAGCGCGTCGGCCAGGTCGTCGGCCTCGCGGGAGGTCGCCGTCACGGCGAGCACCGGCCGCCCCGCCCCACCGGCCTCGGCGGTCCCGGCCACGGTCGCCACCACGAACGGGCGCAGCGAGACCGGCGCCGTCAGGTCGAGCGAATCCGAGTCGACGAAGCTTTTGCGGGCCAGGTCGCGCGCGCGGGCGAGGCCGCGATCGCGCAGCGCGGCAGGGATGAGACCGGCGAGTTGCATGTGCAAGAACCCCCAGAGGGCACGACGAACGACCCCGAGCGCCCGAGGAGGGCGGGGGTGATGGGTACGAGTTTAGTCCGACCGTCTGACAGTTACGGCAACGCACGGCTTATCGCACAGCATGTCCGACATGGGAGGCGATCGGTCCGACAGAGTCCCCTCTGTTTTCGTGCCAAGGGGGGAGGCATCGTGCGGATCCTGCTGCTCGTGTCAGCGTTCAACGGCTTGAGCCAGCGTGTGTGGTGTGCCCTGCGGGAGGCGGGGCACGAGGTCGGGGTGCTGCTGGCGACGAGCGAGGCGGACATCGTCGAGGGCGTGGACGCCGCGGGCCCGGAACTGATCCTCTGCCCGTTCCTGAAGGAGCGCGTGCCGGCGCAGGTCTGGCAGCGTGTACGGACCATCGTGATCCATCCCGGCCCGGCCGGCGACCGCGGCCCGTCCTCTCTGGACTGGGCGATCAGCGAGGGCGCCCCGGCCTGGGGCGTCACCGCGCTGCAGGCCGTCGAGGAGCTGGACGCCGGCCCGATCTGGGCCACCCGGACGTTCCCGATGCCGGCCGCGCCGCCGCGCAAGTCGGCGCTCTACACCGGCCCGGTCGCGGACGCCGCGCTGGAGTGCGTCTTCGAGGTGGTGGCCAAGGCCGCCGACCCGGAGTTCACCCCGGCAGCGGCCGAGAACGCGCCGGCCGGAGTGCCCGGCGCGCGGTCCCGGCCGCCGATGCGGCAGGCCGACCGGGCGTTCGACTGGTCCGAGCCGTCCGAGGCCATCCTGCGGCGGATACGGGCGAGCGACGGCTCCCCGGGGGTGCGCACCGAGCTGGCCGGCATGGAGGCGTACGCGTACGACGCGCACCCGGGCGCCGCCCGCGGCGGGCGTCCGGGCACCATCCTGTGCCGCCGGCAGGGCGCCGTGCTGGTGGCGACCGGCGACGGCAGCCTCTGGATCGGCCACCTGCGCCCGGCCGCGGAGAACGGCATCAAGCTGCCCGCCACCACGGCGCTCGGCCCCCGGCTGCACGGCGTGCCGCAGTCGCATGCCGGTCCGGTCGACGACCCGGAGCACCCGCACGCGTACCGGCAGGTCCGCTACCGGCGTACCGGTCCGGTGGGCTGGCTGAGTTTCGACTTCTACAACGGCGCGATGGCGCCCGGTCACTCCCGGCGGCTGCTGGCCGGCCTGCGGCACGCGGCCGCGCAGGACACCCGGGTGCTGGTGCTGCGCGGCGGCACCGAGGCGTTCAGCAACGGCATCCACCTCAACGTGATCGAGGGGTCGGCCGACCCGTCCGGCGCCGCGTGGGCGGCCATCCGGGCGATCAACGAGGTGTGCCGGGAGATCATCACGTGCACCCGGCAGGTCGTGGTGGCCGCGTACGCCGGAAGCGCCGGCGCCGGTGGCGTGATGCTCGGCCTGGGCGCGGACGTCGTCGCCGCGCGGGAGGGGATCGTGCTGAACCCGTACTACGACATCGGCCTGTTCGGCTCGGAGCTGCACACCTTCTCGCTGCCGCGGCGGGTCGGCGCGGACGCCGCGCAACGCCTCATCGATGACCGGCTGCCGGTCGGCGTGCAGGAGGCCGCCCGGATCGGCCTGGTCGACGAGGTCGGGCCGCGCCACCCCGAGGCGTACGGTCAATGGCTCTCCGCCCTCGCCGAACGCCTCGGTGAGCTGCCCTCCGCGCGCAAGCGGCGCGCGGCGAAGGCGAGGCGGCTCGCCGCCGAGCGCATTCCCCTCGATGTGTACGAGACCCGCGAACTGGCCGAGATGAGCCGCGACATCTACACCGACCGCTCCGGGTTCGCCGGGGCCCGCCGCGCCTTCGTCCGCAAGATCCGGCCGGCCGAGACGCCGCGCCATCTGCTGTTCGCGGCGAACGCCGGAACAGCGGGCGCCCCGCCGGTCCGGCAGCGGAACACCAATGCGGGCCCGGCCCTGGATCGCCGGCCCGCTCTCCGTCCCGCGGTCCCGGTGTCGGCCTGATCGATGAGCGTCCTCCACACCCCGGGTTCCGGGGCGAATCACCCTGCCTCCGATCCCGCTCAGACCGCCGTCATCCCGCCACAGCGGCCGCCCACCGGGCAGGTCCCGATGCCGGGCGACGAGCTCGGCAGCACCATGCTGTTCAACGCGCAGTACGAGTACAGCGCGTACAGCGTGCTCGCCGGCCCGGCCGAGCCGGCGCCCGGCGGCGACTACCGGGTCCGGATGCGCCGGCTCGCGCGCAGCCGTCCGATCCGGACGGTGCTGATCACGCTGTTCGCGTTCGCCTTCGAGGCCACGTTCTTCGGCTGGCTCGTCACCTCGATCGAGGTGCCGGACCAGCGGCTGCACACGATCCTCTACGCGGCCACCCTCTTCATGATCGGCGCGACCGCCGCGATCGAGCTGTTCCGGCTGGTCAACGTCGTGACGTTGTGTCTCGCCACGCTCTGGGCCCGCGATCCGGCGCCGGTCGTGCCGGACACCGGGACCCGGGTCGCGTTCCTCACCACGATCGTGCCCGGCAAGGAGCCGATCGCCATGGTGGAGAAGACCCTGCGGGCGGCCCGGAAGATCCGGTACGGCGGGACGTTCGACGTCTGGCTGCTCGACGAGGGCGACGACCCGGTGGTCAAGCTCATGTGCAAGCGGCTCGGCGTGAAGCACTTCAGCCGGCGCGGCCGGGACGAGTACAACACCCGCACCGGGGCGTTCAAGGCGAAGACCAAGCACGGCAACTACAACTCCTGGCTGGACGCGCACGGCGACTCCTACGACGTGTTCGTCTCGGTGGACCCGGACCACGTGCCGGCGCCGAACTTCTGCGAGCGGCTGCTCGGCTACTTCCGCGACCCGGACGTGGCGTTCGTGGTCGGCCCACAGATCTACGGCAACTACGACAACCTGGTGACCCGCTGGGCCGAGTCGCAGCAGTACCTGTTCCACTCGCTGCTGCAGCGGGCCGGCAACCGGCGCGGCATCGCCATGCTCGTCGGCACGAACAACGCGGTACGGGTGTCGGCCCTCCGGTCGATCGGCGGCCTCCAGGACTCGATCACCGAGGACATGGCGACCAGCCTGAGGATCCACGCCACCGAGAACCCGGCGACCGGCCGGCGGTGGCGCTCGGTCTACACCCCGGACGTGCTCGCCGTCGGCGAGGGGCCGTCGTCCTGGACCGACTACTTCACCCAGCAGCACCGCTGGTCGCAGGGGACCGACGAGGTGGTGGTCCGGCGCTTCGCGCGCATGGCGTGGCGTCTCGGCCCGGCCCGCGCGCTGCACTACATGCTGCTGATGTCGTACTACCCGCTGACCGCGGCTGCCTGGCTGCTCGGCGCCCTGAACGCGGCCTGCTTCCTGCTGCTCGGCGCGAAGGGCGTGCAGGTGCCGGCCGAGGTCTGGCTGATGCTCTATGTGGACGCCGCCCTCTTCCAGGTCGGCCTCTACCTCTACAACCGGCGGCACAACGTGAGCCCGCACGAGGGCTCCGGGTCGTCCGGCCTCGCCGGGATGCTGGCGTCCACGCTGTGCACGCCGATCTACGTCTCGTCGTTCGTCGGCACCCTGCTGCGCCGCCGATCCGGATTCGTCGTGACGCCGAAGGGCGACTCGGCCAGCCCGGACCGGCTCGCCACGTTCGCGCCCGGCCTGCGCTGGGCCGGCTTCTACGCCGCGCTGCTGGCCGTCGCGCTCGTCCTCGGCAACGTCGACCCGGCCATGTACGCCTGGCCGGCCCTCAACCTCGCCATCTGTCTCGCCCCGACCGTCATCTGGTTCGTCAACCGCCGCCGTCATCAGGAGCCGCCCGTATGAAGCCCCGCTCGCGTCCCACCCTCGTTCGCCGCCTGGTGAGCGGTCTGGCCACGCTGGTGGTGCTCGCCGTCGTGGTGGTCGCGAACCGGCCGATGGTGGCGGCCGGCGCCGAGGCGCTGCACACGTACCAGATCAATCGGCAGTCCTACAAGGAGCGCTTCGGGCACTGGGCCCGGCTGCCGGTGCCGCACGGGTTCCGGGTGAACGCCATCCACGCGGCGCTGCTGCACACCGGCAAGGTGCTGATCGTCGCGGGCAGCGGCAACAACCGGGACGCCTTCGAGGAGAAGAGCTTCCGTACGGTGATCTACGACCCGTCCACGGACGAGTTCACCGAGGTGGAGACCCCCACCGACGTCTTCTGCGCCGGCCACACCTTCCTGCCGGACGGGAATCTGCTGATCGCCGGCGGGACGAAGTCGTACGAGGTGCTGGAAAAGGACGTCGAGCACGCCGCCGGGGTCATGAAGATCAAGAACGAGTCGCCGGACGGCGGGCCGCGCGAGTTCCCGAAGGGCACCCGGCTGCTGTCGGCGTCCGGCCAGGCCTACCTGACCCGGACGAAGGTGACCGTCCCGGCCGCGTCGAAGATGACCCACGGCGGCACCGTGATGGTGCACGCCGGCGAGGCCGAGGTCTGGGTCGACGCGGAGCGCAAGGGCGACGCCCCGGTGGTCCGCGAGCCCGCGCAGTACACCCTCGACGGCCTGACCGGCGCGGACGCCCGCAACCTGTACGGCGTCAGCGACAAGATCACCCACGAGAAGCAGGAGTATGGCGGCGACAAGACGTCGTACGAGTTCGACCCGGTCAAGGAGCAGTACGTGCGCACCGGCGACCTGCGCGACCACCGCTGGTACCCGACGCTCATCGGGCTCACCGGCGGCGACGTGCTCGCGGTCTCCGGCCTCGACGAGTTCGGCCGGATCCTGCCCGGCCGCAACGAGCGCTACCTGCCGAAGGAGAAGCGCTGGGTGGCCGCGCCCGAGCTGAAGCGGTACTTCCCCACCTACCCGGGCCTGCACCTGATGGCCGACGGCAAGGTCTTCTACTCCGGGTCCAACGCCGGGTACGGCTCGGACACCGAGGGGCGCATCCCGGGCGTCTGGGACGTCCGGAAGAACAGGTTCCGGGAGGTGCCCGGCCTGCGCGACCCGCGGATGACCGAGACCAGCTCGTCGGTGCTGCTCCCGCCCGCGCAGGACCAGAAGGTCATGATCCTGGGTGGCGGCGGGATCGGCGAGTCGGAGGAGTCGACGCGGCGCACCGACGTCATCGACCTCGACGAGAAGAAGCCGGCCTACCGTCCCGGCCCGGACCTGCCCCGGCCGGCCCGGTACCTCTCCACGGTCCTGCTCCCCGACGACTCGGTGTTCACGACGGGCGGCTCCTCCGGCTATCGCGGCGGCATGTACCGCGGCAATCCGCGCAGCGACCTGTTCAACTCGCAGATCTACCGGCCGGACCGGAACGCGTTCGTGACGGCGGCCGACTCGACGGTGGGCCGCAACTACCACTCCGAGGCGATCCTGCTGCCCGACGGCCGGGTGATCACCATGGGCGGCGACCCGCTCTACGACCGGAGCGGGAAGAACGCCGGCACGTTCGAGCAGCGGATCGAGGTGTTCAGCCCGCCGTACCTGTTCCAGGGCGAGCGGCCGCGGATCACCGGCGGCCCGGAGGAGGTGGCCCGCGGCGGGACCGCCCGGTTCGCCACCCCGGACGCCGGCCGGATCGCGTCGGCCCGGCTGCTGAAGCCGAGCTCGGTCACGCACGTGACGGACACCGATCAGCGGTCGGTGGCGCTCGGCCTGAAGCGCTCGGCCGCCACCGTCGAGGTGACCGTTCCGGAGAAGGCCGGGCTGGTGCCCTCCGGCTGGTACATGCTGTTCCTCATGGACGACTCCGGGGTCCCGTCGGTGGCCCGCTGGGTGCGGGTGCGTTAGCGCATGGCCCGGCACCTCAAGGTGACCGGCCGCCGCCGACGCGCCGCGCTGATCGCCGCCGTTTCGCTGGTGGCGGCCGTGGTCCTGCTGAAGGACGACGAGCCGTCACCGGCGGTCCGGGTGCCGGAGAGCACCTCGGCCGGCCGGCCGGCGCTCTACGTCGATCCGCACGGCGCGGCCGCCGACCACGTGCGCCGGCTGGAGCGGGCCGGCCGCTCCGCCGACGCCGCCGTGATCCGGAAGATCGCGGACCGGCCGGTCGCCACCTGGTTCACCGACGCCTCGCCCGGATACGCGGACCGGGCGCGGCAGCTCGCGCTCGCCGCCGGGCGCGCCGGCCGGCTGCCGGTGATCGCGCTGTACTACATCCCCCAGCGGGACTGCGCCCATCATTCGAAAGGCGGTGCGCGCAGCACGGAGACGTACAAGAAATGGGTCTCGACCTTGACCCTCGCCCTGCGCGGGCAGCGCGCCCTGGTGATCCTCGAACCCGACGCGGTGGCCCATGCGGTCCGCGGATGCCTCAAGGGGACGGCGGCTCAGCAGCGGCTCGCCCTGCTCAGCTGGGCGGTCGCGACGCTGCGGACCGAACCGGGCGTGCGCGTCTATCTGGACGCGGGCAATCCCACCTGGGTGCCCGCCGCCCGGATGGCGCCGGCGCTGCGGCTCGCCGGGGCGATGCGGGCACACGGCTTCGCGCTCAACGTCGCCAACTTCGAGACCACGGCGGACAACCTCAGGTACGGGACGGAGCTGTCCCGCCTGCTCGGCGACCGTCACTTCGTGGTCGACACCAGCCGGAACGGCAACGGACCGGCCCGACGGGTCACCGGCGACCGCCGCTGGTGCAACCCGCCCGGACGGCGGCTCGGCACCCCGCCGACCCTGGTCACCGGGCATCCGCTCGCCGACGCGTACCTCTGGGTGAAACGGCCCGGAGAGTCCGACGGCGCCTGCGGCGGCGGTGCCCCCGCCGCGGGCCGCTGGTATCCGTCCTACGCCCTGGCGCTCGCCCGATGACGTTTTCGTGATTGCCGGGTGATCGCTCGTGCGCGGAACGCGCATGAGACCCTTGACTCAATTCGCCCCCGGTCGGGGGTACGCCGATACGATCGGCGAAGTCGGGACAGCGCCGTCCTGGAGCCATCCGTTCTAAGGAGCGCCCCGATGACAGAAGAGCAGTCTGCCCATCTCGACCCAGAGGGTTCCGACGCCGCGCTTCGCGCCGACATCCGCCGGATCGGCACGCTGCTCGGCCAGACGCTGGCCCGCCAGGAAGGCCGGCCGCTTCTCGATCTGGTCGAGGAGATCCGCGCCCTGGTCCGCCAGGACGCGCCCGCCGCCGCCGACCGGCTCAGCGCCATGGACATCACCACGGGTACGAAACTGGCCCGGGCCTTCTCCACCTACTTCCACCTCGCGAACATCACCGAGCAGGTGCACCGCGCCCGCGACCTGCGCCGCCGCCGCGCCCGCGACGGAGGCTGGCTGGACCAGGCCGCCACCCGGATCGCCGACAAGGGCGTGCCGGCCGACGAGATCGCCGCGGCCGCCCGCCGCCTCGCGGTCCGCCCGGTCTTCACGGCGCACCCGACCGAGGCGTCCCGCCGCTCGATCCTGTCGAAGCTGCGCCAGGTCGCCGACTCGCTCGACGCCGAGTCCGCCGCCGCGGCCCTGTACGGCGCGACCGACACCACCGCCTCCACGAAGCGCTTCGCCGAGCTGATCGACCTGCTCTGGCAGACCGACGAGCTGCGGCTGGACCGGCCGGACCCGACCGACGAGGCGCGCAACGCGGTCTACTACCTGAAGGACCTGTACGCCGAGGCCGCCCCGCAGGTCCTCGACGACCTCGCGGAGACCCTGCGCCGGCTCGGCGTCGAGACCGCGCCCACCTCCCGGCCGCTCACCTTCGGCTCCTGGATCGGCGGCGACCGCGACGGCAACCCGTTCGTCACCCCGTCGGTCACCCGCGACGTCCTGCTGATCCAGCACGAGCACGGCATCCAGGCGACCGAGAAGGCGATGGACCGGCTGATCGACGAGCTGTCGGTGTCCCGCCGGCTGCGCGGCGTCTCGCTCGACCTCTCCGCCAGCCTGGCCCAGGACCTCGACAACCTGCCCGAGATCGCCCAGCGGTTCCGCCGGGTCAACGCCGAGGAGCCGTACCGGCTCAAGGTGCGCGCGATCAAGGCGAAGCTGGAGAACACCCGGGCCCGGCTCACCGCCGGGACCCCGCACGTGCCCGGCCGCGACTACCTCGGCAGCGACGAGCTCATCTCCGACCTGGAGCTGATGCGCGCCTCGCTGGCCCGCAACTCCGGCCAGCTGCCGGCCGTCGGCATCGTCGCCACCGCGATCCGGCAGGCGTCCGCGTTCGGCCTGCAGCTCGCCACCCTCGACGTCCGTGAGCACGCCGAGAAGCACCACGAGGTGCTCCAGCAGATGTACACGCAGGTCGGCGAGGTCGACGACTACGCGGCCCTGGACCGGACCGAGCGGACCAAGCTGCTCGCCACCGAGCTGACCGGGCGCCGGCCGCTGTCCAGCGCCGACACCCCGCTCACCGACGCGGCCCGCAAGACGTTCGACGTGTTCAACACGATCCGCGAGTCGCAGGAGCGGTTCGGCGCCGACGTCATCGAGTCGTACATCATCTCGATGACCCTCGGCGTCGACGACGTGCTGGCCGCGGCCGTGCTGGCCCGCGAGGCCGGCCTCATCGACATCCACACCGGCCGGGCGCGGGTCAACATCGTGCCGCTGCTGGAGACCCCGGCCGAGCTCGACGCCGGCGGCGACCTGCTCGACGAGATGCTCTCCCTGCCCGCCTACCGGGAGATCGTCCGGGCGCGCGGCGACGTGCAGGAGGTCATGCTCGGGTACTCGGACTCCAACAAGGAGGCCGGCATCACCACCAGCCAGTGGCGCATCCACAAGGCGCAGCGCTCGCTGCGTGACGTGGCCGCCCGGCACGGGGTGCGGCTGCGCCTCTTCCACGGCCGCGGCGGCACCGTCGGCCGGGGTGGCGGCCCCACCCACGAGGCGATCCTGGCCCAGCCGTACGGCACCCTCGACGGCGCCATCAAGGTCACCGAGCAGGGCGAGGTCATCTCCGACAAGTACACCGTGCCGGCCCTGGCCCGGGAGAACCTCGAACTGACCGTCGCGGCCGTGCTCCAGGCGACCCTGCTGCACACCAGCATCTCGGTCGACCCGGTCCGGCTGAAGGTCTGGGACTCGGTCATGGACACCGCCTCGGACGCGGCGTTCGCCCAGTACCGGCAGCTCGTCGAGAACCCGGACCTGGCCGCGTACTTCTGGGCGGCCACCCCGACCGAGCTGCTCGGCGCCCTCAACATCGGCTCCCGCCCGGCGAAGCGCCCCAACGCCGACGCCGGCCTGGGCGGCCTGCGGGCCATCCCGTGGGTGTTCGGCTGGACCCAGACCCGGCAGATCGTGCCCGGCTGGTTCGGCGTCGGCACCGGCCTGGCCGCGGTCCGCGCCGCCGGCCTCGGCGCCGAACTCGACGCCATGCACGAGAACTGGCAGTTCTTCCGCACCTTCCTCTCGAACGTCGAGATGATGCTGGCGAAGACCGACCTGTCGATCGCGCGGCGCTACGTCGAGACCCTGGTACCCGAGGAACTGCAGCCGATCTTCAGCTCGATCGAGCAGGAGTACGCGCTGACCGTCCAGGAGGTCCTGGCCATCACCGGCGGCACCGAGCTGCTCTCCTCGCAGCCCGAGCTGTCCCGCACCCTCGGCGTCCGCGACACCTACCTCGAGCCGCTGCACCACCTCCAGGTGGCGCTGCTCCGCCAGTACCGCGACATGGGCGAGGCCGGCCGCCAGATCCCGACGGCGCCGGGCGCCCGCCGAGGCCCCTCCGATTCGACGGCGCTCGAGAGGGCCCTGCTCACCACCGTGAACGGCATCGCCGCCGGCATGCGCAACACCGGCTGATTTCTTCCGTACGAACGACGAAAGGGCTCCCGGTTCCGGCCGGGGGCCCTTTCGTCTTCCGGCGCGGCCGTCAGCCCGTGGTCGCCCAGCGTGCTGTGCGGGATTGCGGCTTCCCTAGACGCGTCACCAGACCTTTCTGCCGCAGCGTCTCCAATCCGTACTGGACCTGGTCTTTCGTCAAGCCGCTCTGAGCCTCGAGTTCGGCTCGCGTGCGAGACGCCACTCTCAGCGAGTGCATGATCTTCTCTTCGTTGACGGAAAGCCTCACCGTGGGCAGCATCGCTTCCGGCTCATCAGTCACGGCGCTGGTGAGCTGGTAGGTGGTGGATCCCCGCGTCCCGCTCTGCTCGACCACACCCGCGTCCACCAGTTCCTTCAACTCGCGCGTTGCCGTCCGGCTGTCACGGACACCGGTGGACGCCCGGAATGAGCTGTTGGTCAGCACCACGCCGTTGCGCATCATCACGAGCGCCGTCATCTGAGCCCTGGACAGCGGGCGCAGCTCAAGCGAGGCCAGCCAGCCCAAAGCCTCCTCGTCGAGCAGGGTGTGGTTGGGAAACTCGACAGTGAAGGTGGAGATGTCGTCCGTGAAGCGCGGTGGCTCCATACCGGCCTCACCGAGCAACACCAGCATCCGCGCGATGCCCGTCCCCCGGTTCTCGCAGACCATGTGCCCGTCTCCGAAGGGCGTGTCTTCGAGAATTTTCAGCAACGAGCGGTTCCGTGACGACGTCACCGTGTTCACTCCCAGAGAACTCACCTCGACCGGGCCGTACAACCCACCGGGATTGCGAATCACGAGGCGGTCCGGGTACATCTCGACTTGAACCTGCATCCCGCTGGCGGGATCCGAGTAGTCCCGGTGCACCAGAGCGTTGACCAACGCCTCCCGCAGAACCTCTTCCGGGTACTCCCACTCGTCGACTCGGAAGATCCCGGAGACGATGCTCCGACGCCTCATGTTGCGCTTGAGGACACGGATGCACTCGGCGACCATCAGCGGAATCGGACCGTCTATCGAGCGGTTTTCCAGGAATCGCTCGCCGAAACCGCCGACGACCCCGGGCTCTGTCGTGGGATAAGCCACGACCGTGATATTCAGCTGCGGCTCGTAGCTCTGCGGATAGAAGCCGAACACCAGGAGACCAGCCAGCGTCGGAACGATCCGATCGCCATTCTTTCCCAGAATGTTGAGCATGGTCAGCGCGCGTTCGTCACTGACGCGGCTGAAGATGTCCCCCTTGGTGTCCCGAATCCGCTGAAGGAAGGCGCCGAGCAGATTCGGATCCAGGTCCTCGACCGACGCCGCCGGCACAGGCCGCAGGTCAAGCCTCGGTTCCGACCGGTTGGCAAGCAACACACGGACCTCGTACTCGGTCAGTTTCCGGTCCCCATCCGCGACCCGGATCCTCGACCCCGCCCAGGGGCCGACCGACCGCTTGTGGCAAGGTCGCTGGTCACGAGAAACGCGGGGGATGGAGCACAACACCACGCTCTTGCCCTCAAGCCGGGCAGTTCGGATCTCGGCCCGGACCGGCGGTTCCATCTCGGCGCAGATCGCACTGAGCTGTGCCTCCATTGCCGCGGGATCGTCGATGCCGGTCACCTGGAAGCCGCTCTTCTCATCGACACCGAGCACGATCTCGCCTCCGGCGGCATTCGCGAAGGCACTGATCGACTCCCAGAGCGACGCGGGAAGGCCGCCCTTCGCCTTCTTGACCTCGCAGGTGTAGTGGTCGGCACCGAGCGCACGCAGATCTGTCAGCAGACGGCTCAGTTCGAATGCGCTCATCAGACCCACCCTCGTCGTGCCACCACCACCGACATTGCCACAGACGTTGCCACAGAGAGCGGATGATTGCCAAAGAGGAGGTGGCGTTACCACACAGAAGTGCTCATCTGACACAGATGTGCCGCAGGGATCCATCCGGACCCCTGCGGCACATCGCGGTTACTGCGGTCAGCTGGTTTCGCCGGCCAGGCTGAAGCTGCCCAGGCGGTTGATGGCGACGACCGTGCAGACCACCACGAAGACCACGCTCATCACGACGGCCGTACCGATGCCGACCTGGGCGGTCAGGATCGTCGTCGGGTCGAGTTTGTCGGCGATCGTGATGACGTACTGCTCGATGGAGAGGACCCGGGTGCCGCTCAGGAAGCGGCCCAGCAGGCCCTCCCAGACCAGGATGTAGACCAGGCCGAGCAGGACCGGCCGCCGGGTCAGCAGGCTGAGCAGCACGAAGAGGGCGGAGTACGCGAAGGCCCCGGCGACCGCGGCGACGGCCAGGGCGGTGCCGAACGCGACGCCGTCGGCCAGGATGCCGGCCACGAAGAGCGGGACCGCCGAGGTGACGGCCGACGTCACGGCGGCGACCAGGTATTTCGCCAGGATGATGTCGCGGCGCGGGAGCGGCTTGGTGAGGATGTGCACGAGCGTGCCGTCATCCACTTCGGAGCCGAGGACGCCGGTGCCGACGATCAGCGAGATGACCGGGAGCACCACCGCGAAGCCGAGGCCCACGATGACCGCGGCGCCCCACTGGGACGGGTCCAGGTCGTACGCCCGGCAGACCGCGGCCAGCAGGATGAGCAGCAGCGGAAGCGGCAGCAGGATCAGCGCCCGGCGCCGGCCGAAGAGGCCGCGCGCCGTGATCAGAGCGACGGTCGACATCAGGCCTCCAGCAGGTAGGAGAAGACGCTCTCCAGGGATTCGTCGGACGGGACCAGCTTGTGCAGCCGGATGCCCTGGTCCAGGGCGATGCGCGGCAGCGCGCGGGTGAAGCTGCCGTAGTCGGAGGCCCGCACGGTCATGCCGCCGCCCTCGATCTCGATGCCGCTCACCGACTTCTCGCCGATCAGCGCGACGGCGAGCCGCCGGTCGTCGGAGCTCCGCACGGCGAAGACGTGCGGCCGGTTCGTCATGAGCCGGCGGATCTTGCGGTAGTCGCCGGAGGCGGCGAGCCGGCCCGCCACGATCACCTGGACCAGGCCGGCGACCTGCTCGACCTCCTCCAGGATGTGCGAGCTGAACAGGATGGTGTGGCCGCGGTCGCCGAGCGAGTGCAGCAGCTCCATCATGTGCATCCGCTGGCGCGGGTCCATGCCGTTGAAAGGCTCATCCAGGAGGAGGACCCGAGGATTGTGTACGAGGGCAGCGGCCACCCTCGTACGCTGGCGCATGCCCTTGGAGAAGGTGCCGATGCGCCGATCCGCGGCGCCGGTCATCTCCACGAGCTCGAGCGCCCGGCGGGCCGCCGCGGCCGGGTCGGGAAGCTTCTGCATCTTGGCGCAGGCCAGCACGAACTGCTCGGCGGTGAGGAACGAGTGCACCGCCTCGCGCTCGGTGACCAGGCCGAGGTCGCGGTAGACGGCCGGGTTGCGCCAGGTCGGCCGGCCGTCGATGGTGAGGGTTCCGCGGGAGGGCGCCAGGAAGCCGGCCATCATGTGCAGCAGGGTGGTCTTGCCGGCGCCGTTCGGGCCGAGCAGGCCGGTCACGCCGGTGCCCAGCGACATGGTGATGTCGTTGACGGCGACGACGTTGCCGTACCACCGGGTCACGTTGGTCAGCTCGACGACTCCGGCGCCGGCGGCGGTCACGGCGGTCGTCTCCGCGGCAGGGGTCTGGGTCGTCACAGCGACGCCACCTTCCGGTAACGGGCGAGCAGCAGCAGGAGGCAGACGGTGATCACGCAGATCGCCGTGATGCCGTAGACCGGGCCGAAGCGGCCGATGTCGAGGCCCATCTGGCTCTCCGGCTCGTTGGACAGCCATTCGCCGACGCCGGCGATCAGGGACATCGGGCTGACCAGGCCGGCCAGGTGGTTCGCGGTGCTGTTCGGCAGGATGCTCATCACCCCGACGACCGGCGTGGTCAGCAGGAAGACGGCGACGATGCCGCCGGCCGCGAAGGCGCGCTTACCGGTGAACGAGGCGATCAGCAGGCCGATGCCGGCGAACAGCAGCGCCCAGAGCAGGCTGTAACCCCAGCCGGGTACGAGGTCGAGGAACTCGTTCCACACGCCCTTCGCCCCGCTCTTCGTGGTGAACGCCGCGCCCAGAAACATGATCAGCTGCGGGACGCCGAGCAGCAGCCACACCGCGGAGGCCATCGCCGCGTACTTGGCGAGCACGTAGTCGGCGGCGCGCAGCGGCCGGCTGAAGTAGAGCGGCAGCGTGTTCGAGCTGATGTCCCGGGACATCAGCTCCGGCCCGAGGATCGCGACGAAGAAGATGATCAGCCAGGACATCTGGTCGTCGAACTGCACGTACGTGAAGATGACCTGGTTGAGCTGGGACCGGACGGCCGCCAGGATGACCGCGACCAGCAGCAGGATGCCGGCCACCAGCCAGGGGAAGATCTTCGCCTTGGCCGAGCGGCCGAAGCCGAACGAGGCGCGCAGGCCGTGCACGTAGAGGGCGCGGATCGCCGCGCTCCGGCCCAGCCGTTCGCCCTCGTAGCGCTGATAGCCAATGTCGTGGATGACGCCGGCCTCAGACATCGGCGGTCTCCTTCGCGGTGAAGAGCTCGGCGACGCGGTGCCGGCGCTGGTCCAGGCGGTGCAGGGAGAGTTCGAGGTCGGTCACGGCGCGCAGGATCTGGTCGTACGCCGCATCCGAGTCCATCGGCACGAGCAGCATCCGGCCGTCCCGGGTGACCGCCATCCCGCGCTCGGTCAGGGCCGCGGCCAGTTCGTCCGTACCCTCGCTGACCTCCACCGCGAGAACGTCGGAGGCCGCCGTCATGCTGGAGATGCGGTCGGCGCGCAGCAGCCGCCCGCCCTCGATGGCGATGAGCGAGTCACAGATCCGCTCGACCTCGCCGAGCAGGTGGGAGCAGACCACGACGGAGATGCCGAACTCGGTGCCGATGCGGTGCACCAGCGCCAGCATGGCGTCGCGGCCGGCCGGGTCGAGGCCGTTGGTGGGCTCGTCGAGCAGCAGCAGGTCGGGGTCGTGGACGAGCGCCTGGGCCAGCTTGACCCGCTGCTTCATGCCCGTCGAGTACCCGCCGATCTGCCGGTACCGCTCCTCGTAGAGGCCGACGTGCCGCAGCGCCTCGGAGGCGCGCTCGCGGGCGGCGGTGCGTGGCAGGCCGCTCATCCGCCCCAGGTGGGTGACGAACTCGGCGGCGGAGACGTCCTGCGGCAGGCAGTCGTTCTCCGGCATGTATCCGACGCGCGCCCGCACCCGGTCGGTCTGGGTGACCGGGTCGAGGTCGAAGACCCGGACCGAACCCGAGCTGGGCGCGATCAGCCCCAGCATGATCTTGATGAAGGTGCTCTTGCCGGCGCCGTTGGCGCCGACGAGGCCGATGACTCCGGCATCGACGGACACGGTCAGGTCGGCGAGGGCGGTCACCCCGCCCCCGTACGTCTTCGTAAGCGCCTCGGTAGCGATGATGGTCACGGCCTCAGCCTAGAAAGGCACCGCACCCCACGGGATCCGGAATCAACCCTGAGGGGTTCTCAGGGTCTCTCAGCCTCCTCACAGGAAAGCGCGCTCACCCGACCGCTACCTGAAACACCGGCAGGCTGCCCAGCCGGCGGTACTCCCGCAGCGCCGCCGGGGTGCTGTCCACCGACGAATCCTGCCCCTTGTGATTCGCCGGCGTCTCGAAGTGCACCATCGCCTTGATCCCCGGGTAGCGGGTGATGTCCCGCCCGACCTCCCGGTAGAAGCGGGCCATGTGCCCCGGGTTGCGCTTGGAGAACCAGACGCCCCACTCGGCGACCATGACCGGCTTGCGCGGGTGCTTCTGCCGGACCCAGTTGTAGAAGCCGGGCCAGCCGGGTTTGCTCGCCGAGCGCCGGTTGAGCAGTTCGTCGAGGCCGCCGTGGCCGTACCCGGGGTCGCTGTAGGAGTAGGTGTCGAACCCGATCCAGTCCACCACGTCGTCGCCCGGGTACATCTGGGTGAACCAGCTCTTCGTGGTGTGCGGGACGTAGGCCATGTGGATCAGGACGGTCACCACGTTGGTGGCGCCCCGGGCCCGCAGCCGGTTGACCACGTGCCGGAACATCGCGGCGTAGTCCCGGGCCGTGTACCCGGAGCCGGGCCGCTCCCGTACCTGATCCTCCGCCTCGTGATGGATGGCGAAGAAGAACCGTTCCCGGTAGTTCTTCCGCAGGTGCACGGCGAGACGATCGAGAAAGGCATCGGTACGCCGGTCGCCCCGTGCGATGCGGGCCCACGTCGTCGTCCCCGGCTTCCAGTTCAGCAGCAGGATCCTCTTGCGCCCCCGCTCCCGGGAGATCGCGATCTCCTGCTCGGTGGGGAACAGCTGCCGCGTCCCCTTGTGGTACGCGTGGAACACCGCCTGGTGCCGCCCGGTCTTCCGCTCGAACTCGCGCAGCGCCCGCAGTCCCCGCGACTCGGTCTTCGCACCCGGCGCCACACCCCACAGCACGCCGCACGTCGGGACCAGCTTGGCCCCGGTACGGCAGCGCCGGCGCTCGACCCGGTCGGCGGCGGCCGGCACGTCTCGGGCCTGCGTCCCGCCGAGCATCTGGGTGCCGAGGCCGCGCAGGACCGGCCGCGCGCCGGCGCCCGGTGCCGCGGTGGCGCCGGAGCCGGGGCCGGGGCCGGGGTTGCCGCCGGGCCCGGGGAACGGCATCCCGGTCGGGCCGGTGATCGGCGCCAGCAGATCGGGCAGCGGGGTGTCGCCGGCCGGGGCGCTGACGGTCGGGTCTCCGGGCGGGTCGTCCCTCAGGCCGAGCTGGTCGAGGCCACCGGTCCAGGCCCACGAGAGGGTGACCGTCACCGACATGACGAAAGCCGTGGTCAGCGCTGTCATGCGGATCAGCCGAGCGTGGTTCTGTCTCACAAACAGGCAGTATCAGTCGATCACGACGGCTTGTCCAGAAATGACGCGAAATAAGCTGAAATTGGGTTTAAGTCGTTTTGCCCCGGCTCGTGCCCGCCCCGCTAAGAAGATCCGCAGAAGAGCGAGAGCCCGTCTCGACCGACTCGATCGAGGCTGCGAAACTGTCCCCCAAGTCGGCTGTTGGGGGATGCGAAGGTGAATGGTTCGGTACTGCCCGAAGACGTGCTGCGGGATGCGCCGTCCTTCACGCCGCGCCCGTACGAGTTGGCGGACCTGGAACTGCTGCTCTCCGGGGCCTACGCCCCGCTGACCGGCTTCCTCGGCCGCGCCGACCTGGCGGCGCTCAACCGCACCGGCCGGCTCGCCGACGGCACGCCGTGGCCGGTCCCGGTCACCTGCGAGATCCCCGGCGAGCTGGCGCAGACCCTCGACCTGCGCGACCCGCGCCGGCGCACGGTCGTGCTGACCGACCCGGAGGGCGCGCCGGTCGCCGCGATCGAGGTGGCCGACGTCTGGCAGACCGGGGTCAACCGGTTCGGCATCGGCGGCCCGGTACGCCGGATGGGCGACGGCGGGCACGGCCCGTTCCAGCGCCTGCGGCGCACGCCCGAGGAGGTCACCGCGCTGCTGCCGCCCGGCCGGGTGCTCGGTGTGATCGCCGACCGGCCGCTGCACCGCCCGCAGCTCGCGCAGATCGCGCACGCGGCCCGCACCCTCGCGGCCCACCTGCTGATCCTCATCCCGGTGAGCGGTCCCGGCCCGGACGGCCTGCCGCCCGAGTCGCTGGTCCGCTCGATCTTCGCGGCCCGCGACCGGATGCCGCCGGCCACCATCGTGGCGGTGCCGCTGCTGACCCGCGGCGACGAGATGCGCGACGCGCTGCTGCGCGCCCGGGTGGCCCAGGCCTACGGCGTCACCCACGTCCTCTCCACCGAGCACACCCTCTCCGGCGCCGGGGTGCGGGTGCTGGTGCCGCGCGAGCTGGCCTACGACAACCGGGACGGGCAGTGGCGCTGGCGCGACGACATCCCGCCGCGCAACCGCCGCCTCGCGATGACCCCCGCCGAGATCGACGACCTGCTCGACCGCGGCTTCCCGCTGCCCGAGTGGCACACCCCGCCGGCCGTCGCGAAGGAGCTGGCCCGGGTCCGCCCGCCGCGCCGGCACCGCGGCCTCGTGGTCTTCTTCACCGGCCTCTCCGGCTCCGGCAAGTCGACGATCGCCCGCAACCTGGCCGACGCCATGCGGGAGAACGGCGAGCGGACCATCACCCTGCTCGACGGCGACGTGGTGCGCCGGGAGCTGACCGCCGGGCTCGGCTTCAGCAAGGCCGACCGGGACGCGAACGTGCGCCGGATCGGCTGGGTCGCGGCCGAGGTGGGCCGGCACCGCGGGATGGCCGTGGCCTGCCCGATCGCGCCCTACGAGGCGGCCCGCGCGGCGGCCCGGCGGATGGCCGCGGAGGCCGGCGCCGGGTTCATCCTGGTGCACGTCGCCACCCCGCTCGAGGTCTGCGAGCAGCGTGACCGCAAGGGCCTGTACGCCCGGGCGCGGGCCGGCCAGCTGCGCGGCATGACCGGCATCGACGACCCGTACGAGGCGCCGTCGAACGCCGAGCTGACCATCGACACCACCACGATGACCGTCGCCGAGGCGGTCGAGGTGGTGCTCGCGTACCTCGTGGAGAGCGGCTGGGTGGAGCCCAAACTGACCTGACCCATCACTCTCGGCGGGAGTGTGACGTTAGCCCCCTGGGGCGAAACGCCCGAAACACTCCTATACCCGGAAGGGCCGCCGAACTCTGATGGAAGCGTCTCGTCCTGCATCCGCCGACGTCTCGCACTACCTGGGAGCATTCCGCCGGCACTGGTGGATCGCCCTGGTGGCCACGGCAGCGGGGCTGGGTGGGGGCGCCGCCCTGACGCAGGCCATGCCCAAGGTGTACGAGTCGTCGACCTCGGTGCTCGTGCAGTCGGTCGACCAGGACACCAACGCGCAGGGCGGCCGCACCAAGGGCGCCGTCAACCTGGACACCGAGGCCCAGCTCGTCGGGTCCGGGGCGGTCGCGGTCAAGGCGGCGACGCTGCTGCGCTCCGGCCTCTCCCCGATCGAGCTGGCCCGCTCGGTGTCGGTCCAGGTCCCGGCGAACACCACGGTCCTGGTGATCACCTTCCAGGCGGAGACCCCGGCGGCCGCCCAGTCCGGGTCGCACGCGTTCGCCGAGGCGTACCTGCGCAACCGTGAGGAGACCGCGCGGGCGCAGCTGGACCGGCAGATCCGCTCGCTGAACCTCAAGGTCAAGCAGCTGACCGGCGCGCTCACCGGGATCAACGCGAAGCTGGCCGCCGCCGCGCCGGGCAGCTCCACCGAGAGCAACCTGCTGAGCCTGCGCAACAACTCGCAGAACCAGCTCAACTCGCTGACCGGCCGGCTCAACGAGCTGACCACCACGATGGTGGGCGGCGGCAGCATCATCAGCGACGCCCGCCTCCCGGACCTCCCGACCAGCCCGAACACCCTGCTCAACGTCGGCACCGGCGGCATGATCGGGCTGCTGCTCGGGCTCTGCCTCGCGTACCTGCGGGAGCGCTTCGACAGGCGCCTGGTCACCGCCGCCGACGTGCGGGACCGCGGCCGGGTGCCGGTGCTCGCCGCGCTCGACGAGCGCAGCACGCCGCACTTCGACGACGTGGTGCAGCCGTACGGGCCGGGCGGCCGGGTCTTCAACCGGCTGCGCAACGAGGTCCTCGCCAGCCTGCGCGAGGGCGACCAGATCATCGTGGTGACCGGCACGAGCCGCGGATCGGCGAGCACCCTGGTGGCCGCGAACCTGGCCGCGGCGCTGGCCCGTACCGGAAGCGACGTGATCCTGATCGGGGCGCACCTGCCGGACAGTGTCGTGGACGCCGCCCCGCTCGCGCGGATGCTCGGCGTCTCCGCGATGCCCGGCCTCTCCGACCTGCTGGCCGGCCGGGTCTCGCTGGCCCGCACGCTGCAGCGCACGCCGCGCATCCCGTCGCTGCGGGTGATCACCACGGGCGGCGCCGCCACGGCGGCCGGCCTGATGCAGTCGCAGCGGCTCAAGGACACCCTGGCCGCGCTGCGGCAGCAGACCGGGTACGTGGTGATCGAGGCGCCCTCGACCAGCAGCAGCGCCGACGCGCAGTCCCTCGCGAGCCTGGCCGACGCCGCCATCCTCGCGGTCGAGCTGCGCCGCTCGCGCCGCCCCGCCCTGCTCGACGCGACCGAGCAGCTCCAGCGGGTCGGCACCCGGCTGCTCGGCGCCGTGGTGATGCCGAAGCTCGCCCCGATGAAGCCCGGCGACATCGTGGCGCCGGCCGTCACCCTCGCGCCGCCCGCGGCCGAGGAGCACACCCAGCAGTTCCAGTTCGCCGGCTCGCCGCGGCAGCGTCCGGGCGAGGGCATCACCGACGAGACCGCCGTGATCGAGAAGATCAGCGGCGACGGCGACGAGAAGTGACAGCGGTCGCCCCGGCGGTTCCACTCGCCGGTCCGGCACACCGCAGCGTCAAGAACCGCTCCCTGCCGTCCTGGCCGGTAGCCGGCATCCTGCTGCTCTATCCACTCTGGTGGGCGCTCGGCCTCGGCGTGCTGATCTTCCCGATGATGGCCGTGCCGATGCTGTTCCTGCTGGTCCGGCGGCGTGCGGCCGGTCGGCCGCTGCGCCTGCCGCCGGGCTTCGCCTGGTGGGCGATCTTCCTGCTCGCGGCAGTGGTGAGCATCGCGGCGCTGGGCGCCGATCCGACCGGCACTGTTGCGGAGCGGGCGAGCGCGCGTCTCCCGGCCGTCATTTACAAGCTTGCGATGTACGGGTCGCTGACCGTCCTGCTGATCTACGCCGGCAACCTGACCGAGGCGGAGCTGTCCCGCCGCCGGCTGGTGCGCCTGCTCGGCGGCATGTTCGTGCTGACCGTGGCCGGCGGCCTGCTCGGCATGGTGGCCGGCACCTTCGAGTTCACCTCGCCGGTCGAGTGGCTGCTCCCCTCCGGCGTCCGGAACAAGGGATTCGTACGGTCGCTGGTGCACCCGTACGCCGCGCAGATCATGGACCTGGTCGGTGGCGAGAAGCCGCGGCCCGCGGCGCCGTGGGGGTACACCAACACCTGGGGCAACAACTACTGCCTGCTGGTCGGGTTCCTGCTGGTGGCCGCGTGGGCGAGCCGCAGCGCCGGGAAGCGGACGCTGGCCCTGATCTGCGTCGCCGTCTCGATCGTCCCGGCCGTGGCCTCGCTGAACCGGGGGCTCTGGATCGGCGTCGGCGTGCTGGTCGCCTACGTCGCGATCCGGTACGTCCTGGCCGGCAAGCTCTGGATCATCGGCGCCGTGCTGGTGGCCGCCGCCGCGCTCTGGGCCGCCATGGTCGCCACCCCGCTCGGCGACACCGTGCAGGCCCGGCTCGACAACGGCAAGTCCAACGGCGTCCGGTCGTTCCTCATCGAGAAGGCCGTGGAGGGCTTCGCCGAGTCCCCGGTGATCGGGTACGGCGGCACCCGGAACACCCTCGGCGGCCGCAACTCGATCACCGTGGGCGAGAGCGCCGGGTGCGAGCGCTGCGGCAACTTCACGGTCGGCGGCAACGGGCAGCTGTGGCAGCTGCTCTACGCGCACGGCGCGGTCGGCACGGCCGGATATCTCGGCTTCTTCGGGTACGGGCTGTGGCGTTTCCGCCGCGACCGGAGCCCGATCGGGGTGGCCGCGAGCGGCGCGATCGTCACCTCGTTCTCGGCGATGCTCTGGTACAACTCCCTGGTCACCCCCCTGGCCTTCATGGTTCTGGCCTACGCGCTGCTCTGGCGCCAATGGATCGAGGGGAGCGACCACACATGAGTCCAGTGAAGACGGCGCCCGCGGAACTGACCGCCGACGACGCCGCCCTGCGGACCCAGTACCTGAACGAGGTGCTCGGCCTGCTCTATCCGCCGCCGTGCGACACCGCCGGCGGCGAGGGCCCGGTGATCGCCGAGTACCTGGTGGTCCCGAACGCCCGGCGGCCCCGGCTGCTGGTGCCGGCGCTGAACGCCTCGGTCGCCGCGGCCGCGGTCCGCCGGTACGCCGAGCCGCAGTCCCGGCTGGCCCGGCTCAAGCGCGACGCCGTGGTGGCGGCCGTGCACACCCGGACGTCCGGGCTGCTCTTCCGGGACCGGATCCGGGTGACCGGGTCGGCCACCGCCGGCATCGACGGCTACCTGAGCGACGCGCTGCGCCGCGACCTCGCCGTGAGCATCCACATCGGCCCGGCCCGGGCCAACCGCAAACCGGTGTTGCAGCTGCTCAGCACCGAGGGCGAGACGTTCGCGTTCGGCAAGCTGGGCACCGGCGCCCTGACCCGGCGCCTGGTCCGGGCCGAGACCGCGGCGCTCACCACGCTGAACGACGCCGGCCTGACCAAGCTGGCCGTGCCGCGGGTGCTGCACGCCGGGCGGTGGCGCGACATCGAGGTCCTCATCCAGTCGGCGCTGCCGGTCTGGCTGCCCCGGGCCCCGCTCACCGCGAAGCGCCTGACCGCCGCGATGCTCGACGTGGCCGGCTGCCGGGGCTACACGGCCGGCTCGCTGACCGCCAGCTCGTACTGGCGGGAGCTGCAGGAACGGCTCGCCGCGGTGGCCGACCGGCCGGAGGGCGCGGCGCTCTCCGCCGCGGTCGGCGTGCTCGCCGCGCACTCCGGCGACACCACCCTGCGGTACGGCGCGTGGCACGGCGACTGGGCCCCCTGGAACATGGCGAACCTGGAGAGCGCGCTGCTGGTCTGGGACTGGGAGCGGTTCGCCACCGGCGTGCCGGTCGGTTTCGACGCGGTCCACCACGAGCTGCAGCGACGGATCCAGTCCACCGGGGACGCCCGGGCCGCAGTCGAGGCGACCGTGCGCCGCAGCGACGAACTGCTGGCCCCGTTCGGCGTGGCGCCGGTGTCCCGGGAGATCACCGCGCTGCTCTACCTCGTCGACCTGGCCGTCCGTTACCTCACCGACCGGCAGGCGGAGGCCGGTGCGCGGCTCGGCGTGCTCGGCACGTGGCTGCTTCCGGTGCTGATCCGCCGCGTAGAGGAGCTCTAGACACCATGGACGTCCGCAAACTGCCCGCACCCGTGAAACGGGTCGTGCACCTGGGCTCCCGCTCGTACGGGCGGCTCACCGCCGAGAACCGGATGCTCCCGTCGTTCCTGATCTGCGGCGGCCAGCGGTGCGGCACCACGTCCCTCTACCGGGCCCTCGCCGCGCATCCCGTGGTGCTCAAGGCGGTGCTGCACAAGGGCGTGCACTACTTCGACACCGCGTATCACCGGGGGCTGGACTGGTACCGGGCGCATTTCCCGCTGCTGCGCAGCGCCGAGAAGATCGCCGAACGGTACGGGGTACCGGCGCGCACCTTCGAGTCCAGCCCGTACTACATGTACCACCCGCAGGCGGCCGCCCGGATCGCGCGCGACCTCCCGTACGCAAGGCTCATCGTCCTGGTCCGGGACCCGGTGGAACGGGCGTACTCCCAGCACCACCACGAGGTCGCCCGCGCCTTCGAGTCGGAGCGGGACTTCGGCGCGGCGCTGGCCCTCGAGCCGGCCCGGCTGCACCGCCAGGAGGAGCGGCTCGCGATCGACCCGAGCTTCTACAGCTTCGCCCACCAGCACCACGCGTACCGGGCCCGCGGCGAGTACGCGCGGTACCTCAGCGTGATGGCCCAGCACGTCGGCCGGGAGCGGATCCACGTGGTGGAGAGCGAGCGGTTCTTCACCGACCCGGAGCCGGTCTACGACGAGGTCTGCGCGTTCCTCGGCCTCCCCACCGATCTGGAGCGGCCGCCGTTCGAGCGGCACAACGCCCGCCCGCGGCAGGCCGAGATGGATCCCGGCCTGCGCCGGGAGCTGAGCGCCTACTACCAGTCGCACGACGAGGCGCTCGCGGGCTGGCTCGGGCACACCCCGATCTGGCGCCGCGCGTGACGGCACCGGCCCCTCCCCGGGATCCCGATGGGACGCCTCCGGAATCCGGCGCGACCTTCCGGGATCCCGATCGGGCGGCCCGGGGCGCGGCGCGCGGCGGGCTCGCCAACATGGCCGGCTCGGCGCTCGCGGGCGGCACCGGCGTGGTGGTCACCTGGGTCGTCGCGCGGACCCTCGGCCCCGAGCAGGCCGGGGCGTTCTTCGCCGCGACGGCCGCGTTCGTGCTCGCCGGTGGCCTGGCCAAGCTGGGTACGAACACCGGGCTGGTCTACTGGCCGGCCCGGCTGCGCGCCACCGGCAACGGTCACCTGCTCGGCGCCTGCCTGCGGGCCGGCATCCCGCCGGTGGCGGTGTTCTCGCTGGTGCTGGCGGTGGCGATGTGGCTCGCCGCCCCGGCGATCGCCCGCCTCACCGCCGCCGAGTCGCCGCACGTGGTCGCCGACCACGTCGCGGGCCTGCGCATCCTCGCCGTCTTCCTGCCGCTGCAGGCGCTCACCGACGTGCTGCTGACGGTGACCCGCGGCTACCGCGAGATGCGGCCGACAGTGCTGCTCGACCGGGTGCTGCGCAGCGGGTTGCAGCTGCTCGCCGTGACGGCGGCCGGGATCACCACGCTCTGGGTCGCCGCGTCGCTCCCGGTCTTCGCGCTGGCCTGGGCCTCGCCCTATCTGCCGGTGGCGGTCCTCGCCGGCTGGGCGGCCCGGAGGGCGTACGCAAGCAATCGCCCACCCGGTGTGACCACCCGGCGTGAGGAGCGCAGCAGGCTGCGCCGCGATTTCTGGATCTTCACGGGTCCGCGCGCGATCGCCGCGGTCGCCCAGCTCGCGCTCCAGAGAGTCGACGTGCTGCTGGTGGCCGCCCTCGGCGGTCTCGCGCCGGCGGCGGTCTACGCGGTGGCCGGCCGGTTCGTCGTGCTGATCCAGTTCGCCAACCAGGGCCTGTCCCAGTCGGTGCAGCCGCGGCTCGCCGAGGCCCTGGCCACCGGTGACCGGGAGGCCGCGAACCGGCTCTACCAGACCGCGACCGGCTGGCTCGTGCTCGTCACCTGGCCGATCAACCTGCTGGTCGTCGCATGCGCGCCCTGGTACCTGCGGCTCTTCGGCGACGGGTACGCGGCCGGCCGCCCGGTCGTCCTGGTGCTGGCCGCCGCGATGCTGGTGGCGACCGGCTGCGGGATGGTCGACATGGTGCTCGCGATGGCCGGGCGCACCTCGATGAACCTCGGCAACGTGCTGGCCGCGCTGGTCGTGATGATCGGCGTCGACCTGTTCCTGATCCCCCGCTGGGGTGCCACCGGCGCGGCCACCGGCCTGGCCTGCGCCGTGGTCGTGAACAACCTGCTGCCGCTGGCCCAGGTGCACCGCACCGCCGGGCTGCACCCCTTCGGAACCGGCACCCGGGCCGCCGCGCTGCTGTCGCTCGGCTGCTTCGGCGTGCTGCCGGCGGCGGCCACCCCGCTGACCGGCCTCCTGCCGGCGCTGACGACTGCCGTGCCGGCCTACTTCGCGGGCGCCTGGCTGCTCCGCCGTGAGCTGGGGCTTGCCGCCTTCGCCCGACGACGATCTCAATTGGAGGAGAGTTGACCAGCGAGTACACCGAGGTGTTCCGGGACACCGACGCGGTCGAGAAGTACGAGAACGTCACCTACGCCCCGGACAGCTACGCGTCGCGGATCAGCGAACGGCAGCGCAGCTATCTGCGCACGCTGGTGCGCCGCGAGTTCCCCGAGCATCCGCCGGTGCAGCACGACTTCGCGTGCGGCACCGGCCGGGCCATCCGGGCACTGCACGGCCTGGTGCGCGAGGCACACGGGTACGACACGTCGGCCGAGATGATGGCGAAAGCTGCCGACGTCGGATCGCGGGCGTACTGGCACCAGGTCCCGATGGACGGCCCGGTTCCGGCGCCCGTGCCGGCCGGCTTCCCGGCGCTGGTCACCATCTTCCGGCTGCTGCTCAACGTCAACGACGGCGTCCGCGACCGCGCCCTCGCCTTCGCCGCGAAGGCCCTCCCGCACCGCGGATCCGGCCTGCTCGTCGTGGAGAACCACGGCAACTCCGGATCGCTGCGGCACCTGCGCGCCCGGCGGCACGACGGCGAGCGCTGGTTCGCCGAGCTCTCCCACGAGCAGGTGGAGCGGCTGCTGAACCGGCACGGCTTCGAGATCGTCGAGCGTCGCGGCTTCTCGATGCTGACCCCGAAGCTGCACGACAGCAGGCTCGCCCGGGTCGCGGACGCGGCGGCCCGGCGGCTGCCGGGCACCGACGGGTACGCCGTGAACGTGCTCTACACCGCGCGGCGGGTCCATGCGTAGGGCAGCCGTCGTCGTGCTCGCTCTGCTCCTGGCCGGCTGCACAGGCGACCGTCCCGACCCTTCGCCGCCGCCCTCCCCGGACCTGAGCAGCGCACCCCGCGCCGTCGCGGTCAACCCCGGGCCGTTCGAGGCGGGCCCGTTCTCGGCGCCCGGCGAGGGCGCGTACGTCGGCGCCTGGATCAAGCCGGACGAGCTGACCCACGTGGGCCGGATCGCGGCGGTCGGCGGGCTCGAGGAGTCGCTGGGCCGGCGGCTCGACTTCATCAACACGTACCGCCGCTTCGACCAGATGATGGGCACCGCCTCGGACAAGGAGTTCCTCGCCGACGACGCGAACCTCATGATCAGCTGGGCGACCGGGGACAACCGGTCGATCGTGGCCGGCGACCACGACAAGATGATCCGCAAGCAGGCGCGCGCGATCCGGCGGATCAAGCGGCCGGTGATGCTGCGGATGCGCTGGGAGATGGACCGGCCCAACCTGCGGGCCACCATGTGGTCCGGGCCCGACTACATCGCGGCGTGGAAGTACGTCCGGAACATCTTCCGCCAGGAACGCGCCGACAACGTCTCGTGGGTGTGGTGCCCGACGGCGGAGGGGTTCGTCCGCGGTGAGGCGCCGGACTTCTACCCCGGCGACGACCAGGTGGACTGGACCTGCGTGGACGTCTACGCGGGCGCCCAGTTCCAGCCGATCGGCAAGCTGATGGGCCCGTTCCTGGACTGGGCGGCCCAGCGGCCGAAGCCGATCGTGATCGGCGAGTTCGGGGTGGCCAAGGTGTGGGGCTCGCAGGCCCGGGCCTCCTGGCTCCAGGACGCCGAGCGGACCTTCAAGGCGAACCCGCAGATCAAGGCGGTCGCCTACTTCGAGTCGAACCCGGAACGGAACAAGCCCAACCAGCACTTCCAGCTGACCGGCGACGGCCCGGCGTTCAAGGCGTTCCACACCATGGTGAAGGACCCCTACTTCAATCCCTGAAAAAGTGTCGTACACCTGTTCCAAGATGGTGCGGTAAGCGGACCGGACCTGATGGGCGGGGGTGCACCGATGGACCTCGACGAGTTCTTCGAGGAACAGAGCAGGCTGATCGACAAATACGGGTGGACGGTCGTCCACGTCGAGCCGACGGAGGACGACCCACCCGGCGCCGTCCCCTTCGGCTACACGGTCGGCCTCACCGAGATCGGCCTCGCCGAGGTGGCGGTCGCCGGCGTCCCGCTCGACGTGACCGGCTCCCTGCTCAACGAGATCGCCGGCCGCATCACCTGGGAGGGCGTCCGCCTCGCCCACGGCCAGCGCGTCACCGACCTGGCAACCGGCCACGACCTGCTCGTCGTCGCCGGCGACCCCACCGACGAGGTCTTCCCGGGCTCGGCGCTCTACCGCTACGGCGAAGACCGGGTGAGCCTCTGCCAGCTCGTCTGGCCCGACCCCTTCGGCCGCTTCCCCTGGCAGGAAGGCTATGCGGTGGCCCAGTGGCCCCAACCCGCCATCGGCATGGCGGCGATCCGTGCGGGGCGGCGGTGTGCCGCTTTCCGCGGTTTCCCCCGAGGCCGGGGGCGGGCCCGCCGGGGAGCCCGCGGTTAGGGGCGGGGCCTTCCCCGGTCTCGTCCGGCGGTGGTGCGGGGTCAGGGGCGGCCGCGGGGGGCTCGGGCCAGGAGGCGGAGGGCGTAGGGCGCGTCGTGCCTGAGGTATCGACCCGCGAGACGGCGGGGTTCGGCGCCGAGGCGGTGGGCCCATTCGAGGCCGGTTCGCTGCATCCAGCGGGGGGCGCGGTGGACGTCGCCCGCGACGAAGTTGACGGCGGCGCCGCAGCCGATGAACCAGGTTGAGGGGAGGTGTTCGCGGAGGCGTTCGATGACGAGTTCCTGCTTCGGGAAACCGAGGCCCACGAAGACCAGGTCGGGCCGCGCCTCGGTCACCTCGGCACGGAACCGGGCATAGCGCGCCTCGTCCCGCTCGAACCCGAACGGCGGGCTGACCGCCCCGGCGATCCGCAGACCCGGCGAGGCCGCCGCCAGCCGCGCCGCCGCACGCTCGGCGCCCGACGGCCGCTCACCGGAGAGCCGCTCGCCGTCGGTGGCGTGGGCACCGACGGGACGGTCGCCGTCGGTGGCGTGGGCGCCGGCGGGACGGTCGCCGTCGGTGGCGTGGGCTTCAGCGGCACTGTCGCTTCGGCGGGCTCGGGCGCCGGCGGGGCGGTCGGTGCCTGCGGGGATGCCGCCGATCACGAAGACGGAGCGGGCGTCCCGGCCCAGACCCCGGGAGAGCGACCAGATCAGGCTGCTGCCGGCCACGCGTTCGGGCAGGGGGGATCCTCCCAGTCTGCTCGCCCAGACCAGGGGCATGCCGTCGGCGACGATGAGGTCGGCGTCGTCCAGGTGGCGGCGTACGCGGGGATCGGCCGACGCCCGCCGGAGGATGTCGACGTTCGGCGTGATGATGCGGCCGCCCCGGCCGTGGGCCAGCGCGTCCCGAACCACGGCCACGACCTCGTCCTCGGTGATCCGGTCGATGCCGGTTCCGTCCAGGTGTACGCGGTCGAAAGCCTCGATAGACACCTAACGCCTCCTTTTGCCTGCTTCACTCGTTACCAGAGCGAAACGAACGAAGGTAGGCCAAAGTGGCACAGGTGCTTTTTTTGGGCGGATTGGGGCGAAGCGGCACTACGCTGGTGGAACGCCTGCTCGGCGAGCTACCCGGGATGTGCGCTCTGGGCGAGGTCGTCCACCTGTGGCAGCGCGACGTCCGCGACGACGAGCGGTGCGGCTGCGGGGATCGGTTCTCCGCCTGCCCGTTCTGGACGAAGGTCGGGGAGCGCGCGTTCGGCGGCTGGTCCAACGTCGACGTCGACCGGGTACACCACCTGCGCGAGTCGGTCGAGCGCACCCGGCACATCCCGCGGCTGGCCTCGGCCAGCGCCGCGACCGCCGAGGTGCGTGAGTACGCGTCCTTCTACTCCCGCGTCTACGCCGCGGCCGCCGAGATCGCCGGCGCGCGGGTCGTCATCGACTCGTCGAAGCACTCCGCCCTGGCCCACGTGCTGCGCTGGGCCGACGACATCGATCTGCGGGTCGTGCACGTGGTCCGGGACGCGCGCGGGGTGGCGTACTCGTGGACCAAGAAGGTGTCCCGCCCGGAGACCGACGGCGCCGAGGAGATGACCCGCTACTCCCCCGGCCGCTCGGCGCTGCTCTGGAACGCGCACAACGCCGCGTTCGGCCTGCTCGCCCGCCGCGGGGTCCCGGTCCGCCGGATCCGGTACGAGGAGTTCCTCGCCGACCCCCGCGCCGGCCTGATCCGCCTCGCCGACTTCGCCGGCGTCCCGCTGCGCCCCGAGGACCTGGACTTCCTGCGCCCCGAGAAGCGGGCGGCCGAGGAGGGGCACAGCGCCGAACTGAAGGTCGGGCACAGCGCCGCCGGCAACCCCATGCGGTTCACCGTCGGCCATCTCCCGCTGCGCCACGACGACGCCTGGGTACGCGCACTGCCCAGCTCCCAGCGCCGCCTCGTCGGCGCCGTCTGCGGCCCGATGCTGCGCGCCTACGGCTACCCGATCAACGTCGCATCGGAGGCACCATGAACTGGCCGTCCGTCGGGGTCGTCATCCCGACCCGCAACCGCCCGGAGCTGGTGCGCCGCGCGATCGCCGCGGTGCGCGAGCAGCGCTACCCCGGTGACATCCGGATCGTGGTGGTCTACGACCAGACCGAGCCGGACTACCTGCTCGCCAACACCTCCTCCGACGGCGTACCGGTCCTGGTCCTGACGAACTGGCGGTCGTCCGGCCTGGCCGGCGCCCGGAACACCGGCCTGCTCGCCCTCGACACCGAGCTCGTCGCGTTCTGCGACGACGACGACCGCTGGCTGCCGGACAAGCTGCGCCGTCAGGTCGCGGCCCTGCTCGCCGACCCGGACGCCGAGTTCGCCACCTGCGCGATCGAGGTGGAGTACGAGGGCCGGACCACCGCGCGGCTGGCCGGCCGCAGCCGGGTGACGGTGGACGACCTGGCCCGGTCCCGGATGGCGATGCTGCACTCGTCGTCGTTCCTGATCCGCCGGGACGCGCTCGCCGGGGACGCCGTCGGCCTGGTCGCCGAGGACGCGCCGGGCAGCCAGAACGAGGACTGGGACCTGCTGCTGCGGGCGGCCCGCCGCGCCCCGATCGTGCACCTCGACGAGCCGCTGGTGCAGGTGCTCTGGGGCCGCACCTCGCACTACGCCTACGAGTACGCCACGAAGATCACCTCACTGCGCTGGATGATGCAGCGGCACCCGGAGATCAGCGGTTGCCGGCCCGGCGCGGCCCGGGTGTACGGCCAGCTGGCCTGCTGGTCGGCGGCGACCGGGAACCGCAGCCAGGCGTGGCGCTACAGCAAGGAGGCGGTGCGCCAGAACTGGCGGGAGCCGCGTACGGCGATAGCGCTGGCCGCCATGACCGGGGCGGTGAAGGTGGAGAACGTGTTGTCCGCCCTGCACAAACGCGGACGGGGTATCTGAACTCACTCTTCCGCACCGAGCCGATCACACGGTAGTGTTCGAGTGTGTTCGAATTAGTTCGGAAACTCTGATGCTCGCGCAACAGCGTCAGGCCGCCATCCTCGATCGGGTGCGCGCCACCGGCGGTGTCCGCGTCAGCGAGCTCGCCTCGGAGTACGGCGTCTCCGACATGACGATCCGCCGTGACCTGGAGGCCCTCGCCGATCGGGGGTTGCTCGCGAAGGTACACGGCGGAGCGACCACCGTCAGCCCGGGTTCGGCACACGAGCCCGGGTTCGCCGCGAAGTCGGTCCGCCAGCGTGGCGAGAAGACCGCGATCGCGATGCGGGCCGCCGCCCTGGTCTCCCCCGGTGACGCCATCGCGCTCTCGGCCGGCACGACCACGGCGGAGCTGGCCCAGCGTCTCGTCGACGTGCCGTCGCTGACCGTCGTGACGAACTCGATCCCGGTCGCCGACGTGTTCTACCGCGGCGGCCGGCCGGACCAGACCGTGGTGCTGACCGGCGGTACCCGTACCCCGTCTGATGCTCTTGTCGGGCCGGTGGCCGTCGCCGCAATCGGATCGCTGCACCTGGACCTGCTCTTCCTCGGCGTGCACGGGATGAGCGAGCGCGCCGGGTACACCACTCCGAACCTCATGGAAGCCGACGCGAACCGGGCCCTGGTCGAGGCGTCCGAGAGCCTCGTCGTGCTCGCCGACTCCACCAAGTGGGGCACCGTCGGCATCTCCTCGATCGTCCCCCTCAGCCGCGCCGACGTCCTGATCACGGACTCCGGACTGGACGAGGACGCGCGGGCCCTCCTCTCGGAAACCGTTCCTGATCTCGTGGTGGTGAACCCGCAGTGACCCCGATCCGCTCGACCGTCCATCTCTCTGACGGCCGGGAGCTGTTCTATTACGACGAGGCCCCGGACAGCGGGCGTTCCTCGTACCCGGACACCCGGCAGTTGCCGCCTCCCCCGCCGGCCTCGCAGCTGCGCTACGACCCGCTCGTCGACGAGTGGATCGCGATCGCGGCGCACCGCAACACGCGGACCTTCCTGCCGCCGTCCGACGCCTGCCCGCTCTGCCCGACGAACGAGCACTTCGCCAGCGAGATCCCGGCGCCGACCTACGACGTCGCGGTCTTCGAGAACCAGTTCCCGTCGTTCAGCGACCGGATCGTGCCGGACGAGATCACCCAGCTCACCGACCTGGTGCCGGTGAAGCCGGGCCGCGGCCGGTGCGAGGTCGTCTGCTTCACCAGCGACCACAACAGCTCGTTCGGCAGCCTGCCGCCGTCGCGGGTCCGCACCGTCGTCGACGCGCTCGCCGACCGGACCGCCGAGATCTCGCGGATGCCGGGCGTCGCGCAGGTCTTCCCGTTCGAGAACCGGGGCGTCGAGATCGGCGTGACGCTGCACCACCCGCACGGGCAGATCTACGCGTACCCGACGGTGACGCCGCGGACCGCGGCGATGCTCCGCGCCGCTGCGCGGCACGCCGAGAAGACCGGCGGGCGCAATCTCTATGCCGACGTCCTGGCCGCGGAGCGGGAGGCGAGGGTACGGGTCGTCGCCGCGAACGAGCACTGGACCGCGTACGTGCCCGCGGCGGCCCGCTGGCCGTTCGAGGTGCACCTGGCCCCGCACCGGCAGGTCCCCGACCTGCCCGCGCTCACCGACGCCGAGCGCGACGCGTTCGGGCCGCTCTACCTGGACGTGCTGAAGCGCTTCGACGGCCTCTTCGGCAAGCCGATGCCGTACATCTCGGCATGGCACCAGGCGGTCGTCGGCGAGGGCCGTGAGCTGGGCTACCTGCACCTGCAGCTGTTCAGCATCCGGCGCGCCGCCGACAAGCTGAAGTTCCTGGCCGGCTCGGAGTCGGCGATGGGCGCCTTCGTGAACGACATCGTCCCCGAAACAGCAGCCCAACGCCTGCGCGAAGCCCTCTAGCCTCTAGCCCCGCACCGCCCCGCACCCCCCTTCCGCCGATCTTGTGAAGTTGCACAGGGCCGCCCCTGCGGCATTTCACAAGATCGGGAGGGGTGAGCGCCGAAAGGCCCGCCGACAAGTGCCGGCGGGCCTTTTCCGTGCGGAGGATCAGGCGGCGAGCTTGCGCGCCAGGTTCTCGTCGAGCGCGTTCATGAACTCGTCGGTCGAGAGCCACGGGGCGTCCCGGCCGATCAGCAGGGCGAGGTCCTTGGTCATCTGACCGCCCTCGACGGTCTCGATGCAGACCCGCTCCAGCTTCTCGGCGAACTCGGTCACCTCGGGGGTGCCGTCCAGCTTGCCGCGGTGCTTGAGGCCACCGGTCCAGGCGAAGATCGAGGCGATCGGGTTGGTCGAGGTCTTCTCGCCCTTCTGCCACTGCCGGTAGTGCCGGGTGACGGTGCCGTGCGCGGCCTCGGCCTCGACGGTCTGGCCGTCCGGGGTCATCAGCACCGAGGTCATCAGGCCGAGCGAGCCGAAGCCCTGCGCCACGGTGTCGGACTGCACGTCACCGTCGTAGTTCTTGCAGGCCCAGACGTAGCCGCCCTCCCACTTGAGCGCGGCCGCGACCATGTCGTCGATGAGCCGGTGCTCGTAGGTGAGGCCGGCCGCCTTGAACTGGTCGGCGAACTCGGTCTCGAAGATCTCCGCGAACAGGTCCTTGAACCGGCCGTCGTACGCCTTCAGGATCGTGTTCTTGGTGGAGAGGTAGACCGGGTAGTTGCGGGCCAGGCCGTACCGGAACGAGGCGCGCGCGAAGTCGCGGATCGACTCGTCGAAGTTGTACATCGCCATGCCGACGCCACCGGCCGGGAAGTCCGCGACGTGGAACTCCAGCGGCTCCGAGCCGTCCTCCGGCGTGAAGGTCACGGTGAACTTGCCGGCCTTCGGGGCCACGAAGTCGGTGGCCTTGTACTGGTCGCCGTGCGCGTGCCGGCCGATGATGATCGGCTTGGTCCAGCTCGGCACCAGGCGCGGCACGTTCGACATGATGATCGGCTCACGGAAGACGACGCCGCCGAGGATGTTGCGGATCGTGCCGTTCGGCGACCGCCACATCTTCTTGAGGCCGAACTCCTGTACTCGAGCCTCGTCCGGCGTGATCGTCGCGCACTTGACGCCGACACCGTGCCGCTTGATCGCGTTGGCCGAGTCGATCGTCACCTGGTCGTCGGTCTCGTCGCGGTACTGGATCGAGAGGTCGTAGTACTCGAGGTTCACGTCCAGGTACGGCAGGATCAGCTGCTCACGGATCTGCTTCCAGATGATCCGGGTCATCTCGTCGCCGTCGATCTCCACGACCGGGTTCTTGACCTTGATTTTCGCCATCGGCCGGCGCTCCTCTCCCGAAACACACGCTTAGCAGTACGAGCGTACTGCCCGCCCGTCGATCATCACCGGGCGGCCCCGGAACCGGCCGTCCACCCTCCACCATCCCAGGCCGGGCGGCGGACCGCGCGGGGTTGCGCCTTATCGCCCTCAGTGGTCGTGGCCGGGGGCGTTCGGGTCCAGGAGGCGGGTGCCCGGCTCATAGCAGACGAGGCCGTGCTCGGCGGCCAGCGTGCGGACGGCGTCGCCGAACTCGCCGGCCCGGGACCAGACGCAGGAGAGCGCCAGGACGCCGTCGGAGGTGTCGGGGGTCATGGTCCAGACGCCCGGGGACTGCTGCGGCGGGAAACGGCGGAGCAGTTCGTCACGGAGGGCCGGCACGGCGGGGTGGGCCCGGAAGCGGCCCTCGCGCACCTTCGCCTCGGCCGCGTCGGCACTGATCGGGGACGGCTCGTGCCACACGAAGAGATCGAACGTCATGGCGTTACCTCCTCGGCACGTTGACGTTTGCACTGACCAGCGTAGTTGCCGCTGTCACTTTCACCGGTCAGGCTATTGGATCATCGTCAATGTGTCGGCCCCGTGTCCACAATGTCGGGAAAATCGCGGGGAATCACGCCGTGCCGGTTTCGGCCCGCCCGAGCCGGGTAGTGATCAATCAGACGAAGAGGGGCTCAGGAAGCCGCTTCGGCGGCGGCCATGCCCGCGTAGACCGACTCGATCTGGAGCTTGATGTCGACGCCGCGCTCCTTGAGGAAGACGATCGGGTCGACCGGGGTGCCCTTGACGTGGACTTCCAGGTGCAGGTGGGTGCCGTACGAGTAGCCGGTGTTGCCGACCTCGCCGATCACCTGACCGGCCTTGACCTCGTCGCCCTTCTTCACCAGCAGGCGCCGGGAGTGCGCGTAGATCATCTCGGTGCCGTCCTCCTGCTGGACGGTGACCGCGTAGCCGTAGCCGCCGTTGTAGCCGGCGCTGGTGACCGTGCCCCCGTGGACCGCCTTGTAGGGCGTGCCCTCGGCGGCGGCCAGGTCGATGCCGGCGTGCAGCTTGCCGAACCGGACGCCGTAGGCCGAGGTGAACTGGTAGTCGTCGAGGGGCAGGAGGTAGATGTCCTCCGCGGAGACCTCGGCACTGACCTCTTCGGCGCCCTCGGAGCGGTCCTCGCTGCGGGAGGCGCGGTTCTCGTCGTCGGAACGGCTGTCGAGCGCGTCGGCGGCGATCTGCGAGCTCTTCAGGCTCTGCAGGACCTCGGGGCTGACGTCCTTGGCGTCCGGAAGGTTGGACGCGGCGCCGAGAGCGACGACGCCGGCTCCGACGAAAGCGGAGGTGACGACCGCGGCGTAACGGCTGCGGGGAGGGGTCGGCACGCGGCGGCGGCCGCGATAGCGATCGGGCTCAGACGACAAGCGCTGGCGCACGAACAACCCTCCGTAGAAGACAACTGCGGCGGCACCACACCACCGCCGAACAGCGGTGAACGGTGGTTTGCCGGGCCCCCGCTATGGGGTGAACCTGTGCGAGAGCCGTGGGCCACGGTAACGAAACGACCGCCGGGTCACAAGTCGCAGCGCCATTTTCGTGACAGTTCCTGGTCTGCATTGATCAGTGATTGTCCGAATTGGCTACCTTTCCGGGGTGCCGTTATGGCAACCGTGGGTAATTAGCAAACGGACGCAAAGTGATGTGACCTAAGAAACTATTTACTCGGTCACCCGCTCGCGGGGACGGCTACCCCGACCTCCCCGCGCCGGGTTACCGTTCGTTCAGGTGACCGCGGTGACAGCCGGTCCGAGGCGTCCGACACCGAGGTTGGAGAGCCCGAAGGGGTCAGCATGCAAGCACGGATCAGGGTCGTGGTGGCGAAGCCGGGGCTGGACGGGCACGACCGCGGCGCCAAAGTGGTGGCGCGGGCGTTGCGCGACGCCGGCATGGAAGTGGTCTACACGGGCCTCCATCAGACGCCCGAGCAGGTCGTGGAGACCGCCATTCAGGAGGACGCCGACGCGATCGGGCTGTCCATCCTTTCCGGGGCGCACATGACGCTATTCCGGAGAGTGATCGAGTTGTTGGCGGAGCGTGATGCCGCGGACATCGTCGTATTCGGCGGCGGCATCATTCCGGAGGACGACATCACGGAATTGGAAGCACTCGGCGTAGCGAAGCTATTCACTCCGGGTGCGACGACCGCGTCCATCGTCGAATGGGTGCGCGCGAATGTGGCCACGCCGGTGGCCTGACCGCGGGGAAATGGTCCTGCGCAAGGGGAGAGGCCGGACGCACCCCTCACACGTCCGGCCCCTCTATGCGCGATGCCCCGCCGCCACCCCTCGACCGACAGGGCATCGGCCGCTTTCCTTGCGGGCGCCTTAAGTTCTCCAGCGCTCCGACATCACACTCAACGACGCCCTTCTCAGCCGGGTTACCGCTCGGCGCGTGACTTTTTACGTTCACTCCTCCGAGTGAGGAGATCGAGTGAGCGGATCTTGAGGGGATCGATCCGGGCGGGCCTGTGGACGGCCTGTGGACAACCGGTCCGGCGTTCCCCGTGTGCACACCCGTCACCCGGGTATCAACCGTCACGGAGCTGCGTTTTCGTCCCTCCAGTGTGCGGTCTTGCACACCGCGCACCCGCGAGGTCACAGGGGACCAAACGGTCGCTAGTCTGCGGATGACGACCGTTCCGCAATCCGTGGAAGGTCAGACGATCCTCACGCTGGCGGCGCTGGACAGCCGCGCCGCGCACACAGGTCGGGACGCAACGGTGCGGCTTGCCGGCGCTTGGCGTCGCGAGCGAAAGGAGACACGTGGACCTGTTCGAGTATCAGGGGCGCGACCTGTTCGAACGGCACGGGCTGCCCGTGCTGGGCGGCGGCGTCGCCGAGACCCCGCAGGAAGCCCGGGCCATCGCTGAGCGGCTGGGCGGCAAGGTCGTGGTCAAGGCCCAGGTGAAGGTCGGCGGCCGCGGCAAGGCGGGCGGCGTGAAGCTGGCCGACGGCGCGGACGAGGCCGAGGCCCGTGCCACCGACATCCTGGGCATGGACATCAAGGGCCACACGGTCCACAAGGTGATGCTGGCCGAGACGGCCGACATCAAGGAGGAGTACTACTTCTCCTACCTGCTGGACCGGGCCAACCGGACGTTCCTCTGCATCGCCAGCGTCGCCGGCGGCATGGAGATCGAGACCGTCGCCGAGGAGGACCCGGACCGGGTCGCCAAGATCGCGATCGACGCCAGCAAGGGCGTCGACGAGGCCACGGCGCGCGAGATCGTCACCGCCGCCAAGTTCCCGGCCGACGTCGCCGACCAGGTCGTCGACATCGCCGTGAAGCTCTGGCAGGCGTTCGTCGCCGAGGACGCGCTCCTGGTCGAGGTCAACCCGCTCGCCAAGGTCGGCGACGGCCGGGTGCTCGCCCTGGACGCCAAGGTCACGCTGGACGAGAACGCCGGCTTCCGGCACCCCGACCACGAGGCGCTCGAGGACAAGTCCGCCGTCGACCCGATCGAGCAGGCGGCGAAGGCCAAGAACCTCAACTACGTCAAGCTCGACGGCGAGGTCGGCATCATCGGCAACGGCGCGGGCCTCGTCATGTCGACCCTCGACGTGGTGGCGTACGCGGGCGAGAAGCACGGCAACGTGAAGCCGGCCAACTTCCTCGACATCGGCGGTGGCGCGAGCGCCCAGGTGATGGCGAACGGCCTGGAGATCGTCCTCGGCGACCCGTCCGTGAAGTCCGTCTTCGTCAACGTGTTCGGCGGCATCACCGCGTGCGACGCGGTCGCCAACGGCATCATCCAGGCCCTGGCGCTGCTCGCCGAGCGCGGCGAGACCGTCACCAAGCCGCTCGTGGTCCGCCTCGACGGCAACAACGCCGAAGAGGGTCGTGCCATCCTCGACGGAGCGAACAACCCGCTGGTGCAGCGGGTGGACACGATGGACGGAGCGGCCGAGCGCGCCGCCGAGCTCGCGGCTGCGGGGAAGTGAACTAATGGCTATCTGGCTCACCAAGGACTCCAAGGTCATCGTCCAGGGCATCACCGGTGGTGAGGGCTCCAAGCACACCAAGCGGATGCTCGCCGCGGGCACCCAGGTAGTCGGCGGCGTGAACCCGCGCAAGGCCGGCACCACTGTCGACTTCGACGGCACCGAGCTCCCGGTCTTCGCGACCGTCGCCGAGGCGATCAAGGAGACCGGCGCGGACGTCTCAGTCATCTTCGTGCCGCCGGCGTTCACCAAGGCCGCGGTCGTCGAGGCGATCGACGCCGAGATCCCGCTCGCCGTGGTGATCACCGAGGGCGTGCCGGTGCAGGACTCGGCGGCGTTCTGGGCGTACAACGTGGCCAAGGGCGAGAAGACCCGGATCATCGGCCCGAACTGCCCCGGCATCGCGTCGCCGGGCGCCTCCAACGCCGGCATCATCCCGGCCGACATCACCCCGCAGGGCCGGATCGGCCTGGTCAGCAAGAGCGGCACGCTGACCTACCAGCTCATGTACGAGCTGCGGGAGTTCGGCTTCTCCACGGCGGTCGGCATCGGCGGTGACCCGATCATCGGCACCACCCACATCGACGCGCTGAAGGCGTTCCAGGAGGACCCGGACACCGACGCGATCGTCATGATCGGTGAGATCGGCGGCGACGCCGAGGAGCGTGCGGCCGAGTTCATCAAGGCCAACGTCACCAAGCCGGTCGTCGGCTACATCGCCGGCTTCACCGCGCCGCCCGGGAAGACGATGGGCCACGCCGGCGCCATCATCTCCGGCTCGGCCGGCACCGCCGACGCCAAGAAGGCGGCCCTCGAGGCGGCCGGCGTCAAGGTCGGCAAGACGCCGAGCGAGACCGCCCGCCTCATGCGCGAGGTCATGAGCTGAAGCAGCGACACGGGCGCGCCGCCGGACGGATCTCGATGATCCGATCGGCGGCGCGCCGCTGTTTCTGCATCGCCGGAAGCCCTGCGGCGTGACAAGGTAGTCGCGATGCCCAGCACAACCGACCGGCCAGACGGCTCGGAGGACCCGTTCGCGGTCGCCGAGGCGATCCAGTCTGTCGAGGGAGAAACCTCTTTCGTACGGGACACCGAAGAGGTCCCGGTCGGCGAGCGCCCTTCCGGCCGGCGCCCCGACGGGGAAGGCGACCGGCGGGACACCGTCGTGGTCGACGACGAGTTGCTCGGACGGCGGGACACGGTCCGGCTGCCGAGCCAGCGCCGGCCACCGGAGCCGCCCCGGCGGGCGCCCCTGCTGGTGGCGGCCGCGTTCGCGACGCTCTGGGCCGCGCTGCTGAGCTACCTGCCGATCGCCGCGGTGATCGGCCTGGCCCGCACGCTGGAGGGCGCCGGCGGCCTCGGCGGCGCCACGCGCGCCGGCCTGGCCGGCTGGCTGCTCGGGCACGGCCTGCCGATCGGCACCTCGATCGGCCCGCTCGCGGTCGCCCCGCTCCTGCTCACCCTGCTGGTCGTCTGGCGGCTCAACCGGGCCGGCCTGCACGTCACCCGCGCCGTGGGCGCCCGGCGCAGCGGCTCGACGGCCCGGGCACTCGGCGTCGCCGGGTCCATCGCTCTCGCGTACGCCCTGGTCGGAGCTCTCGCAGCGGTCCTCGCCGACGGTCGCGGCACCCAGATCTCCGCCGGGCGGGCCGCGCTGCACTTCTTCATCCTCGGCCTGGCGGGCGCGTTCATCGGCTCGCTGCGCGGCACCGACGCGATCTCCACGCTGGCCCGGCGCACCCCGCCGGTGCTGCGGCACGGCATCCGCACCGGGCTGGTGGCGGCGTTCCTGATCCTCGCGGCCGGCGCGGTCGCCGGAGGGCTCTCGGTGGCTCTCGGCGGCGGGCAGGCCGCCGAGATGATCGCGGCCTACCAGACCGGGGTGGCCGGGCAGGCCGGGATCACGCTGGTCAGCATCGGGTACGCGGTGAACGCCTCGATCTGGGCGGCCGCCTACCTGCTCGGGCCGGGATTCGCGCTCGGCGTCGCCTCGAAGGTCAGCATCACCGAGGTCTCGGTCGGCCCGCTGCCGACGCTGCCCCTGGTCGCCGGGCTGCCGGAGGGGCCGATGGGCGCGGCCGGCACGGCGCTGCTGCTCCTGCCGGTGATCGCCGGGGCCGCGGCCGGCTGGCTGCTGACCCAGCGCCTCCGGCACGGCCAGGGCGGCACCCGGCGCACCGGCCGCCGCGGGCCGGGCTCACCGGACGCGCCCGCGTGGCCGCGGCTGATCGGCGCGGCCCTGCTGGCCGGGCCGGTCGCCGGGATCACGCTCGGCGTGCTGGCCCGGTTCTCCGGCGGGTCGCTCGGCGACGGCCGGCTCGCCCAGATCGGGCCGGACGCCGTGCAGGTAGCGATCGTCGGCACGATCGTCGCCGGCGTCTCGGTGCTGGCGGGCGCCGCGGCGGCCAGGATGTTCGGGCCGCAGCGCACCGCCCGCTGATCCGGATCTTCTAGCTGTTCTCCTGGATCCAGCGGTTGTAGTCGAAGTCGGACGGGATGGTCAGCGCCAGGATCAGGAACGCGATGCTGAGCAGCAGGCCGGCGACGCTGGTGGCGAGGCCCGCGACCGCGATGCCGCGGTTCGTGGCCAGGCCGGTGTCCGCCTTCTTCTTGCCGAGCACGCTGAAGACCAGGCCGAGGATGCTGAGCACCCCGGCGACCGGCCAGCAGCAGGAGATCGGGATCGAGACGATGCCGAGGATCATGCCGGTCAGGCCGAACGCGTTCTGCGGCTGAGCCGGTGGGCCAGGCGGCGGCCCGTAGGCCGGAGGTGGATATGACACAGGGAAACCCTAGTGAACCGGCTCGATCTTCGCTGCCCTGCGAGCGGCCGGTTTCCGCAGCGACGATAGGGTGCACGGGTGACTGACCCCGCGCCCGCCCGCCTGGTCGTCCTCATCTCCGGATCGGGCAGCAACCTGCAGGCTCTTCTCGAAGCGACAAAGGATCCGGCGTACGGCGCCGAGGTGGTCGCGGTCGGCGCGGACCGGGACGGCATCGCCGGTCTCGATCACGCCACCGCCGCCGGCGTCCCCACGTTCGTGGACTCGGTCAAGGCGTACCCGACCCGGGACGACTGGGACGCCGCCCTGACCGCGCACGTCGCCGAGCACCGCCCGGACCTGGTCATCTCGGCCGGGTTCCTGAAGCTGGTCGGCAAGAACTTCCTGGACGCGTTCGGCGACCGGTACATCAACACGCACAACGCGCTGCTGCCCGCGTTCCCCGGCATCCACGGGCCGCGTGACGCGCTCGCGTACGGCGTGAAGATCGCCGGGGCGACGCTCTTCTTCGTCGACGCCGGTGTCGACACCGGGCCGATCATCGCTCAGGTCAGCGTCCCCGTGCTCGACGGCGACACGGAGGAGACCCTCACCGAGCGGATCAAGGTGGCCGAACGGTCCCAGCTGGTGGAGTACGTCGGCCGGCTGGTCCGCGAGGGCTGGACCATCGAGGACAGAAAGGTACGGATCCCGTGACCATCTCTTCTGACGAGGGACGTCGTCCGATCAAGCGGGCGCTGCTGAGCGTCTGGTACAAGGACGGCATCGTCGAGCTGGCCCAGGCGCTGCACGCGGCCGGTGTGGAGATCGTGTCGACCGGCTCGACCGCGTCGACCGTGGAGAAGGCCGGCGTCCCGGTCACCCGGGTCGAGCAGATCACCGGCTTCCCGGAGATCCTCAGCGACCGGGTGAAGACGCTGCACCCGAAGGTGCACGGCGGCCTCCTCGCCGACATGCGGCTGGAGAGCCACGTCGGCGAGCTCGCCGAGCACGGCATCGAGGCGTTCGACCTGCTGGTCAGCAACCTCTACCCGTTCACCGAGACGGTCGCGTCCGGTGCGGGCGAGGAGGAGTGCATCGCGAAGATCGATATCGGTGGGCCGGCGATGGTCCGGGCAGCCGCCAAGAACCACGCCTCGGTCGCCGTGGTCACGGCCGTCTCCTCGTACCCTCTGATCTTGAAGGCCCTGGAGGACGGCGGTTTCTCGCTGACGCAGCGCAAGGTTCTCGCTGCTCGCGCCTTCGCCGACATCGCCGAGTACGACGTGGCCGTGGCGAACTGGACCGCCTCCGTGCTGGCCCCCGAGGAGTGGCCGGAGTTCACCGGGATCGCGCTGCGCCGCTCGTCGGTGCTCCGCTACGGCGAGAACCCGCACCAGCAGGCCGCGCTCTACGTCGACGCCGAGGCGCCGGCCGGGCTCGCCCAGGCCGAGCAACTGCACGGCAAGGAGATGTCCTACAACAACTACGTCGACGCGGACGCCGCCTGGCGCAGCGCGAACGACTTCACCGAGCCCTGCGTCGCGATCATCAAGCACGCCAACCCGTGCGGCATCGCGGTCGGCGCGGACGTGGCCGAGGCGCACCGGAAGGCGCACGCCTGCGACCCGGTCTCCGCCTTCGGCGGCGTCGTGGCGGTGAACCGCGAGGTGACGCTGGAACTCGCGCAGCAGCTCGGCGAGATCTTCACCGAGGTCATCGTGGCGCCGTCCTTCGCCCCCGACGCGCTCGCGCTGTTCCGGGAGAAGAAGAACCTGCGCGTGCTCGTGGCGCCGGCCTGGAACCCGCCGCGCACCGAGGTCAAGCAGGTCGGCGGCGGCGTGCTCGTGCAGGAGGCCGACCGGATCGACGCCACCGGCGACGCGCCGGCGAACTGGACGCTGGCCTGCGGCTCGCCGGCCTCCCCCGAAGTCCTCGCGGACCTGGCGTTCGCGTGGCGGGCCATCCGCAGCGTCAAGAGCAACGCGATCCTGCTGGCGTCCGGCGGCGCCACCGTCGGCGTCGGGATGGGGCAGGTGAACCGGGTCGACTCGGCCCGCCTCGCCGTCTCCCGGGCCGGCTCGGACCGGGCGGCCGGCAGCGTGGCGGCCTCGGACGCGTTCTTCCCGTTCCCGGACGGCCTCGAGGTGCTGATCGAGGCCGGCGTCAAGGCCGTGGTGCAGCCCGGCGGTTCCATCCGGGACAACCTGGTCATCGAGGCGGCCGAGAAGGCCGGCCTCACCGTCTACCTGACCGGGACCCGGCACTTCTACCACTGACGACCGTTTCGGTTGCAGTCCGGTAGAACCTCTTCGACAACCTTCACCCTTTCCCGACCCTCCGCCGACAGGTACGTGGCAGGAATCGTCACGTACCTCGGAGGGCAATCGAGTGGGGCAGTCTTCATCCGACCGGCACCGTCCCTCACCCGGCCGGCACCGTCCCTCACTCGGCCGGCACCGTCCCTCACTCGGCCGGCACCGGCAGGAACGGCTGCACCGCCACCGCGCGCCCGCGTTCCCGGCCCTGTTCGCCACCCGCGGGCGCACGGCGCTCTCGGTCACCGCGCTGAGCGCCACCCTCGCCGCCGGGGTGGGCGTGGCCGGGGTCTCCGCGTCGGCCTCCACGGGCGCCCTGGTCTCGAATCCGTCAGCGCATGTGACCGCGTCTCATCCGTACGCCGAACTGCCCGTGGTCGCGCCTCCCGGCGATGAGGCGCCCGGCAAGCAGTTCCCCCGTGGGAGTCTCGCCGCCGACCCGCCGGCTCTCGCCGCCGAGCCCACCGGCCACGCCGTCCAGCGCAAGAAGCGCCCGGCCGTCGTGACGAAGGCCGCCGTCGCCACCACCACGGCCGTCGCCGCCCGCGCCTGGGTGCACCCGATGCCCGCGGCCGGGGTCACCTCGTGCTTCGGCCAGCGCTGGGGCCGCCTGCACGCCGGCGTCGACCTGGCCGCCGCGCACGGCACCCCGGTCGTCGCGGCCGGGGCCGGCGTCGTCGTCGCGGCCGGCGAGGAGGGCGGGTACGGCAACGCCGTCCTGATCCGGCACGACAACGGGTACCTGACCCATTACGGCCACCTGTCCGCCATCCTGGTCGTCCCCGGGCAGCAGGTCACGGCCGGCGAGCGGATCGGCCTGGAGGGCTCGACCGGGCACTCGACCGGGCCGCACCTGCACTTCGAGGTGCACCAGGGCCATTACAAGAACCCGATCGAGCCGACCGCCTGGATGCGCGCCCACGGCGTGGAGCTCGGCGGCTGCGCCTAGATCTTCTCCACTGGCGCGTGGCGCAGGACGAGCCACATCACCTGGTCGCCGAAGTCGATCTGGGCCCGGGCGCCGGGGCCGTGGCCCTCCACCGCGAGGACCCGGCCCAGGCCGTAGCGCTGGTGGTTGACCCGGTCGCCCGGGTCGACCTTGGGCGCCTGCTTGAGGTCGCTCGCGGTGGCCAGCTTGCTGCCGTCGATCCCGAGGCGCTCGGCGATGCGCTGCGCTTTCGGCGTGCCGCCGGAGAAGCCGCCGCCGCGCTGGCGGTCTCCCCCGCCCCGGCCGCCCACGCCGCCGCCGGTCCCGGACCAGGACGTGTAGGAGCCGCCGGTGCGCTCCCACCGGACCAGCTCGGTCGGGAGCTCGTCGGTGAAGCGCGAGGGCGGGTTGTATTGCGGCTGGCCCCAGGCCGACCGGGTGACCGCGCGGGAGAGGTAGAGCCGCTGCCGGGCACGGGTGATGCCGACGTACGCGAGGCGGCGCTCCTCCTCCAGCTCGGTGTTGTCGCCGAGCGCGCGCATGTGCGGGAAGACGCCGTCCTCCAGGCCGGTCAGGAAGACCACCGGGAACTCCAGGCCCTTCGCCGTGTGCAGCGTCATGAGCGTGACGACGCCCTGATGGTCGGGATCGTCGCTGGGGATCTGGTCGGCGTCGGCGACGAGCGCGACCTGCTCCAGGAAGCCGGCCAGGGTGGCGACCTGTTCCTCCCCCTCCTCGGCCTGCGACTCGACCCGCTCGGTGTATTCGCGGGCCACGCTCACGAGCTCCTGGAGGTTCTCCACCCGGCCCTGGTCCTGCGGGTCGAGGCTCTCCTCCAGCTCGCTGAGCAGGCCGGAGCGCTGCAGAACCGCCTCGAGGACCTCCTCCGGCGGCGCGGTCCTGGTGAGCTCGCGCAGGTCGTCGAGGAGCTGCACGAAGTCGCCGATGCTGTTGGACGCGCGGGTGGAGATGCCCGGGGCGTTCTTGGCGTGCCGCAGCGCCTGGCCGAACGAGATCCGGTCGCGGGAGGCGAGCGCCTCGACACAGGCCTCGGCCCGGTCGCCGATGCCGCGTTTCGGGGTGTTGAGCACCCGGCGGACGCTGACGGTGTCGTCCTCGTTCACGATGGCGCGGAGGTAGCCCAACGCGTCGCGGACCTCCTTGCGCTCGTAGAAGCGCACCCCGCCGACCACCTTGTAGGGCAGGCCGACCCGGATGAACACCTCCTCGAAGACCCGGGACTGCGCGTTCGTCCGGTAGAAGACCGCGACGTCGCCGGGGCGGACGTCGTGGTTGTCGGTGAGCCGGTCGATCTCGCGGGCCACCCAGTCGGCCTCGGCGTGCTCGGTGTCGGCGACATAGCCGACGATCTGCTCGCCGGCGCCCTGGTCGCTCCAGAGCCGTTTCGGCTTGCGCGACGTGTTCCGGTCGATCACCGCGTTGGCCGCGGAGAGGATGGTCTGGGTGGACCGGTAGTTCTGCTCGAGCAGGATGGTCCGGGCTTCCGGGTAGTCGCGCTCGAACTCCAGGATGTTGCGGATCGTGGCGCCGCGGAACGCGTAGATCGACTGGTCGGCGTCGCCGACCACGCAGAGCTCGCTCGGCTCCACCTCGCCGCCGGCCGTGCCGACCAGCTCGCGGATCAGCTGGTATTGCGCGTGGTTGGTGTCCTGGTATTCGTCGACCATGACGTGCCGGAACCGGCGGCGGTAGGTCTCGGCGATCATCGGGTGCGACTGGAAGAGGTGCACCACGGCCATGATGATGTCGTCGAAGTCGAGCGCGTGCGCCTCGCGCAGGCGACGCTGGTAGAGCTCGTAGGCCTCGGCGACGGCCCGCTCGTTGGGCCCTTTCGCCTTCGCCTTGAACTCCTCCGGCTCGACCAGCTCGTTCTTCAGGTTCGACACCTGGGCGGCGAGGCCGCGGGCGGTGTAACGCTTCGGATCGAGGTCGAGCTCGCGGGCGACCAGCTGCATGAGGCGGCGCGAGTCGTCGGCGTCGTAGATCGAGAACGTGCTCTTCAGCCCGACGTGCTCGTGCTCGGCGCGCAGGATGCGCACGCACGCCGAGTGGAACGTCGACACCCACATGAGCCGGGCGCGCGGGCCGACCAGCTGGGCCACCCGCTCCTTCATCTCGCCGGCGGCCTTGTTGGTGAAGGTGATCGCGATGATCTCCCCCGGATGGACGCCGCGCTCGGCCAGCAGGTAGGCGATCCGGTGGGTCAGCACCCTGGTCTTGCCCGAACCGGCGCCGGCCACGATCAGCAGCGGCGAGCCGGCGTGCGTCACGGCGTCGCGCTGGGGGCCGTTGAGGCCGGTCAGCAGCGATTCCGGATCGATGTGCCGCGCGGCCGGGCGGGGCGCGGCGGGACGCCTCTCCGGAGCCCGGGCGGCAGGCGCCGCGGAGGGCAGGGAGAACAGGGTGTCGGCAGGTTCTGAGGAAGGTCGCATCGCGGGAGCAAGTGTATGCCGCCCCACCGACAGGAATTTCCCGGCGACCCGCCCCCGCATCGACCGCCAGCGATTAGCTTGTCCTGGTCGGCGAAAAACTCACTCCGATCGGGGAACCCATATGACCCGGATGCGTCTCGCCATCTCGGCCGCGGCCGTCACCGCCGCCGCCACCCTCGCCGCGATACCCGCCCCACCGGGCGCGGTCGCGGCGCCGCCCGCCGAGTTCACCCCGGTGTCGGTGTCCTACGACACCTCCGGGGGAAAGCTGGTCAAGGGCCAGTTCCTCAGCTACAACGACTTCCACGGCGCGATCGACCCGCCGACCGGCAGCGGCGCCGTCGTGAACGCGAGCGGCACCAGCACCCCGGCCGGCGGCGTCGAATACCTGGCGACCTGGCTCAAGAGGCTGCGCGCCGAGGGTACGACCGAGGGCCGCACCACGATCACCGCCGGCGCGGGCGACCTGATCGGCGCGACGCCACTGGTCAGCGCGGCCTTCCACGACGAGCCGACGATCGAGCTGATGAACGAGATCGGCCTGCAGGTCAGCTCGGTCGGCAACCACGAGTTCGACGAGGGCGTGGACGAGCTGATCCGCATCCAGCGCGGCGGCTGCCACCCGGTGGACGGCTGCCAGGACGGCGACGGATACCGGGGCGCGAAGTTCACCTACCTCGCGGCCAACACGATCGACAAGAGGACCGGCCTGCCGATCCTGCCGCCTATCGAGATCAAGCACGTCGGCGGCGTACCGGTCGGCTTCATCGGCATGACCCTGGAGGGCACGCCGAGCATCGTGAACCCGGCCGGCATCCAGAAGGTGCGCTTCACCGACGAGGTGGAGACCGCCAACAAGTGGAGCAACGTGCTCAAGCTCCTCGGGGTGAAGGCGCAGGTGCTGCTCCTGCACGAGGGCGGCTCACAGGCCTCGGCCACGCCCACCCCGGGCGTCTCCGACTGCGCCGGCTTCACCGGGCCGATCGTCCCGATCGTGGCGGGCCTCAACCCGGAGATCGGCGTCGTCATCTCCGGGCACACGCACCGCTTCTACTCGTGCGAGCTCCCGAACCGCAAGGGCGTGCCGACCGTGGTCACCAGCGCCGGCACCAACGGGCAGATCGTCACCGACATCGACTACTCGCTCGACTCCCGGACCGGCCGGTTCGCCGGCATCGAGGCGACCAACGTGATCGTCGAGAACGGCGTGCCGGACGGCAGCGGCGGCTGGCTCAAGGACGCGTCGGGGGCGTACGTCCGCAACCCGGACACCGTCGACCCCGCCGCGAAGAGGGTGGCCGACAAGTACCGCGCCGCGGTCGCCCCGATCGCCAACGAGATCGTCGGCAGCATCACCGGGGACATCGTGCGGACCGCGACGCCGGCCGGGGAGAGCCCGCTCGGTGACGTGATCGCCGACGCCCAGCTCGCCTACACGCGGTCGGCCGGGGCGCAGATCGCGCTGATGAACCCGGGCGGCATCCGCGCCGACCTGGACGCCGACCAGTCCTCCGGCGGCGAGGCGTACGGCCAGGTCACCTACGGCGAGGCGTTCACGGTCCAGCCGTTCAACAACCTCGTGGTGACCCAGACCTTCACCGGCGAGCAGCTCAAGAACGTGCTGGAGCAGCAGTTCGCCGGCTTCGGCGGGCAGACCACCCAGCGCATCCTGCAGGTGTCGGCCGGGCTGACGTACACCTGGAGCGCCTCGGCCGCGCCCGGCGCCAAGGTGAGCGGGCTCGCGCTGAACGGGACGCCCATCGACCCGGCCGCGAACTACCTGGTCACCACGAACGACTTCCTCGCCAACGGCGGGGACGGATTCAGCAACCTCACGCTGGGCTCGGGACGGGTCACCGCTCCCGGCTTCGACGTGGACGCGCTGGTGGCGCACCTCGCCACCGGCCCGATCGCGCCCGGCCCGGCCGACCGGATCACCAGGACGCCGTGATGTCCCAACACTCGGGCGGTTTCCTTGCGGGACCGTCCGGGACGGGGGCATACTCGGCAACGTGATCCAGCGGGCGCGATTTTTCTACTACGGCACCGGAAGTCCGGCAGCCGTAGGTCGCGTCTGACACCGAGACCTACAACAAGCCCCGGGCTTCTCCGCCCGGGGCTTGTTTTCTGCCCGGGCCGGGTCGACCGGGGCGAGAGCACCCGAGGAGCAGTCATGACCGCCGAGACCGTGGACCAGAAGACCGGGGCGGGCGCGGAGCCGGCCGCCGCGGCGATCCGTGCCAAGCGTGAGCGCATCGACGAGATCGATCAAGCGATCATCGACCTCTGGCTGGAACGCGCGAGCCTCTCCCAGGAGGTCGGCAAGACCCGCATGGCGAGTGGGGGCACCCGCCTCGTTCTCGCCCGCGAGCGGGAGATCGTCGAGCGCTTCCGCAACGCGCTCGGCCCGGACGGCACCCAGGTGGCCCTGCTCCTGCTCCGTTCAGGCCGAGGCCCCCTGTAACCCTCCCTCCGCAGCGCCCGGAGCCCTCAGCAGATCCCGCAGGCTCCGGGTGCTCCCGGGCCTGGCCTCCGGCAGCTCCGGCAGCTCCGGCAGCTCCGGCAGTCTTGAACGCCTCACCACCGTCCCACCCAGATCTTGGACGCCCCACCCCCGCCTCCCCCGGATCTTGGACGCCTCACCACCGCCTCCCCCAGATCTTGGACGCTCCACCACCGCCTCCCCCCAGATCTTGGACGCCTCACCACCGCCTCCCGGATCTTGGACGCCTCACCACCGTCCCACCCGGATCTTGGACGCCCGACCACCGAATCCGGTGGTGAAACGTCCAAGATCCGCCAGAGCCGGGCGCGCGCGGCGAGCGACACACGGCCGGCAGGCGACCCGCGATGAGCCACGGCAGACGACCCGCGAAGAGCGGCGAACGGCCGCGCTGACCGAATGACGAAGCGGCGACCCGGGAAACCCCCGGGCCGCCGCTATTCGTTTTCGGTCAGCGACCGTGGACCACGTCGCGGATCTCGGCGAAGTGGCAGGCGCTCGGGTGCGGCGACCGGTCGCGGATCTGCAGCAGCGGATCCTGCTGGGCGCAGACGTCCTGGGCCTTCCAGCAGCGGGTCCGGAAGCGGCATCCCGACGGCGGGTTGGCCGGCGACGGCACGTCACCCTCGAGCACGATCTGGTCCCGCTGCCCGCGCAGGCGCGGGTCCGGAACCGGTACGGCGGAGAGCAGAGCCTGCGTGTACGGGTGCGTCGGCTGCTCGTAGATCTCCCGGTCGTACCCGTGCTCCACGATCCGGCCGAGGTACATCACGGCCACCCGGTCGGAGATGTGCCTGACCACCGACAGGTCGTGCGCGATGAAGATGTACGACAGGCCGAACTCGTCCTGCAGACGCTCCAGCAGGTTGATGACCTGGGCCTGGATCGACACGTCGAGCGCCGAGACCGGCTCGTCGCACACGATGATCTCGGGCTTCAGGGCGAGCGCGCGGGCGATGCCGATGCGCTGGCGCTGACCGCCGGAGAACTGGTGCGGGTACCGGTTGATGTGATCCGGGTTCAGGCCGACCGTGTCGAGCAGGTCCTGCACCGCACGCTGCCGGCCCTTCTTCGGGACGACCTCGGGGTGGATCTCGAACGGCTCCCCGATGATGTCGCCGACCGTCATGCGCGGGTTCAGCGACGTGTACGGGTCCTGCAGCACCATCTGGATGTTGCGGCGGGCCTTGCGCAGCTCGTTGCCCTTGAGCCGGACCATGTCCTGACCGCGGACCATGATCGAGCCGGAGGTCGGCTTCTCCAGGCCGACCAGCAGCTTCGCCAGCGTCGACTTGCCACAGCCGGACTCGCCCACGACACCCAGCGTCTCGCCGCGGCGGAGCTGGATGTCGACACCGTCGACCGCGCGGACGGCGCCGACCTTGGTCTTGAAGACGATGCCCTGGGTGATCGGGAAGTGCTTGACGAGACCCTTGGTCTCGAGGACGACGTCACTCACCGAGAACCTCCCGGAAATAGTGGCAACGGGCGGTACGGTGCGGCGCGACGGCGTAGGCCGGCGGCGGCGGGTCCGAACGGCACGGGTCCTTCGCGTACCGGCACCGCGGGTTGAACGCGCACCCCTTCGGGATGTCGGTCAGCGCCGGCGGCAGGCCGCGGATGACGTTGAGCTGCTGGCCCTTCATGTCGAGCCGGGGAATCGACTCGAGAAGAGCGCGAGTGTACGGATGGGCCGGCCGCGAGTAGATGTCGTAGACGGCCGCCTCCTCGACGACCTTGCCCGCGTACATCACGGAGATCCGGTCGGCGACGTCCGCGACCACGCCCATGTCGTGCGTGATCAGGATGAGGCCCATGTTGCGCTGCTGCTGGAGTTCCGCGAGCAGGCCCATGATCTGCGCCTGGACGGTCACGTCGAGAGCCGTGGTGGGCTCGTCGGCGATCAGCACCTCGGGGTCGAGCGCGAGCGCCATGGCGATCATGACGCGCTGGCGCATACCGCCGGAGAACTGGTGCGGGTAGTCGTTGATCCGGGCCTTCGCGGCCGGGATCTTGACCTGGTCGAGCAGCTCGATGGCCCGCTTCTTGGAGTCCGCGCGGGACATCCCGCGGTGCATCCGGAACAGCTCGCTGAGCTGGAACCCGACGTTGTAGACCGGGTTCAGCGCGGAGAGCGCGTCCTGGAAGATCATCGCGATCCGGTTGGCGCGCACCTTGCGGCGCTGCTCCTCCGGGCGGCTCAGCAGGTCGACACCGCGGTAGCGGATCTCGCCCTTGGTGATGAACCCGGGAGGGCTCTCCAGGATGCCCATGATCGCCTGAGCGGTCACGGACTTGCCGCAGCCCGACTCGCCCAGGATCGCGAGGGTCTCGCCCGGGGAGAGCCAGAAGTTCGCGCCGTTGACGGCCTTGGCGACGCCGTACTGGGTGCGGAACTCGACGTGCAGGTCGGTCACCTCGAGCAGAGGTGCGCGCGGATCGATGCCGGGTACGACATCCATTTGCGCCTTGATTTCAGTCACAGGGTCACCGCAACTTCGGGTCGAAGGCGTCGCGGATCGCGTCGCCCAGCATGATGAAGGCCAGCACGGTGGCGGCGAGGAAGATCGACGGCCAGACCAGGGGCTCGGTCGCGACCCGGGCGTACGGCGACGCCTCGGAGATCGAGATACCCCAGCTGATCGCGTCGTTCTTCAGGCCGACGCCGAGGAACGACAGGGTCGCCTCGCTGGCGATGTTCGTGCCCAGCAGGATCGTGAGAACCACGATGAAGGACGCGATGGAGTTCGGCAGGATGTGGCGCAACATGAGACGACCCGAGCCCGCACCGAGCATCCGGCCGGCCGCGACGTAGTCCTGGTTCTTCGACGCGATCACGGCGGATCGCATCACGCGTGCCGCCGACGTCCAGGTCAGCAGGCCCAGGGTCAGCGTCACCGCCAGCACACCGTCCGACTGCGGGGTGACCAGCCGGTTCGACAGCACGATCGCGCCGAGCAGGAACGGGATGCCGAGCATGATGTCGATGCCGCGGGACAGGATCGCGTCGGTCGCGCCGCCGAAGTATCCGGCCGAGAGCCCGAAGATCAGGCCGATGACGCCGGCCAGCAGCGTCGACAGGATGCCCACGATGATCGAGTTCCGGGCGCCGTAGACGGTCTTCGCGAAGACGTCACAGCCCTGGAAGTCGTACCCGAAGTACGCCGAGCCGCTCGCGCCCTTGTGCTGGTTCGCCAGCGTGCAGGCACGCGGGTCGGCCGAGGTGAAGAGCGTGGGCCAGATCGCCATCAGCAGGATGACGAGCACCAGCACGATCGAGACCCAGAAGATCTTGTTCTTCCGGAGGTCGATCCAGGCGTCCCCGGCCAGGCTGCGGGGCTTGTCCGACTTGCCGCGCCCGCGAGGGGCCTCCGCCCCCGGCAGTGTCGAAGGCGCCTCGACAGAGGTGATGGCGTTGGGGTCACTCATAGCGGATCCTGGGGTCGAGGGCGGCGTACAGCAGGTCGACGAGGAGGTTCACGACCAGGAAGATGATCACCAGCACGCTGACGAAGCCGACCACGAGCGGGCCGTCCTCGGTCGTGATCGCGCGGGCGATGTTGAAGCCGACGCCGGGGATGTTGAAGATCTTCTCGGTCACGATGGCGCCGGACATCAGGCCGCCCAGGTCGACGCCGATCAGCGTCACGACCGGGATGAGCGAGTTGCGCAGCACGTGGACCCAGATGACGCGGCGGCGCGTCAGGCCCTTGGCCCGCGCCGTGCGCACGTAGTCGGCCCGCAGGTTCTCGACGACCGAGGTACGGGTGACCCGCAGCTCGGTGGCGATCACGAGGCTGCCCAGCACCAGGGCCGGCAGCAGCAGCTCGTAGAACCCGGCGTCGCGGGTCGCGGTCGGCGGGAACCAGCCCAGCTTGATGCCGAAGACGAGCTGGGCCAGCGGCGCCAGCACGACGATCGGCATCGCGAGCACGACCAGCGTCGCGATCAGGGTGACGTTGTCGAAGAGGCCGCCCCGTTTGATCGCGGAGTAGACGCCCGCCGTGACCGCGATCGTGGCCGCGATCACGATGGCGATCAGCGACAGCTTCAGCGTCACGGGCCACGCGTTGGCGAGCATGTCGGAGATATTCTGACCGGTCAGCGACTTGCCGAGGTCACCGGTGAGAAGACCCTTCATGTAGTACCAGTACTGAGTGAGGAAGCTCTCGTTCAGGTGGTAACGCTCCGTCAGCGCGATGCGCTGACTCTCGGTGATGGGTCGTTCGCCCGCCAAGGCCTGAAGGGGGTCGTCCTGGTTGGCGAACGTCAGCGCGAAAACCACAAAAGTGGCCCCGAAGAATGTCAGGACCATCTGCAGTAAGCGCCGCACGATGTAGCGGAACATACGGGTTTAGCCTCTTCCGCGGAAGAGCGCCGGCCTCGTGAGCACGGCGACGAGGAGGGTGGGTTAACACAGCGGTGGCGCCACGGTTTCACATGATCCGTGACGCCACCACCGTACGAGCGGTTAAATCAGCTGACTACTTCGATCTCGTACAGGTTCACCTTCTGGAAGAGGTCAACGTTGACGTTGGAGACCTTCTCCGAGTAGCCGAACACGTTCTGACCGTTGCGCAGCGGAATCACCGGCATGTCCTTGGCGAGGATATCCTCAGCCTCCTGCCACTTCGCGATGGCCTCCTCCGGAGTGGCGGCCGAGCGACCGGCGGCGACCAGGTCGTCGAAGGCGGTGTTGCTGTACCCGTAGTAGTTCGAGGAACCGTCGGTGCTGTACAGCGGGCCGAGGTAGTTCTCCATCAGCGGGTAGTCCATCAGCCAGCCGAGGCGGATGAGGCCGACCGGCTCCTTCTTCTCGACCTTGGTCAGCAGGTCGGCGAACTTCGGCTCACCGACACCGGTGCAGTTGACGCCGAGCGAGGCCTTGATCTGGTTGCACGTCGCGTCGACCCACGCCTTGTGGGGGCCGTCGGCGTTGTACGTGATCTTCAGCTCGGACGGGCCCTTGGCGGCGGTGTAGAGCTCCTTGGCCTTGGCCGGGTCGTACTTGCAGTTGTCACCACAGGTGTTCTCGCGGTAACCCGCGACCACCGGGGAGACGAACGAGGTCGCCGGGGTCTGCGAACCGAGGAAGACCTGGTCGGTGATCTCCTGGCGGTTGATCGCCATGGAGATGGCCTGCCGGACGCGGACGTCCGCGAACTCCTTCTGGAACGTCGGGAAACCGACGAACTGGAACGCGGAGTTCGGGCTCTTCTGGAACCGGTCGCCCAGGTCGGCCGAGGCCGAGGCGAGGCTCTCGATCGGGATCTGGGTCTGCACGTCGAGGTTGCCCGCGACGAGGTCGGCGTACTGCGCGGCGTCATCCTGGTAGATCTTCCAGGTGATGCCGTCGATCTTCGGAACCTGGCCCTTGAAGTCGGCGACCTTCTCGACCTCGATCGAGGAGTCGTGCTGCCACGTACCCTTGATCTTGAAGGGGCCGTTGCCGATGATGGCGTCCTCGAAGCCCTCGGCGATGACGCCGTCGGACGAGAAGGCGGCCTTCGGCAGCGGGTAGAAGGTGGTGTAGCCGAGCAGCGACGCGAAGCTGGCGAACGGCGCCGACAGCGTGATCTCGATCGTGCTGTCGTCGACCGCCTTCAGACCGGTGAGCTTCTTGGCCTTGGGGTCGGGGGCCGTCTTCGGGCCCTCCTCGCCGTCCGGGTCCTCGCTCTGCAGGTCGGCGTAGCCGGCGATGGTCGAGAAGAAGTAGGAACCGCCCTGGCCGTTCGGACCGTAGGCGCCGTAGTTCCAGGCGTCGACGTAGTTCTGCGCGATGACCGGCTCGCCGTTGTGGAAGGTGAAGCCGGGCTTCAACTTCACGGTCCAGACCTTGTTGGTCTTGTCCGGCGTGATCGCCTCAGCCGCGACCGGGACCGGGTTGTTCTGCTCGTCGAAGTCGACCAGCGGGTAGAACAGCGAGTTCAGAACCTCGGCACCGTTCGACTCCGTCGTGTTCGTCGGAATCAGGTGCTGCGGCTCGGCGATACCGATAACCACAGTATTGGAAGTGGCGGTGGACTCATCGGAGTCACCGCTACCGCAACCGGCGGCCAACAAGGCGATGGCGGTCGCTCCGACCGCCATCTTCCATGGGCTTTTCCCAAGCATGGGAGTGCCTCCTTCAGGGGCGCTCACGAGGGGTTGTGTGAGTAGCTGCCACTGTGACACAGGGGCACGGAAACCAATGAGCGCCGTTATCAAGCCGATATTAGCCGTTTACGTCCGTACGCAGACCCAAAGATCGTTCTTTCGCCGGATTCGACCGGCCTGACCTGCGCGTACGCCCCCTCGTGGCCGCGCGGTCACCCAGTGCGGCCAAACGGCTGATATTTCCCGCCGGAAGGTGGATCTCAAACCAGGCGGCGGTCGGCAGCCCATCGTGACAGCTCGTAGCGGTTGCTCATCTGGAGCTTCCTCAGCACGTTGGACACGTGCGTCTCCACCGTCTTGATGGAGATGAACAGCTCCTTGGCGATCTCCTTGTAGGCGTAGCCGCGCGCCAGGAGCCGCAGCACCTCCCGCTCGCGGTTGGTGAGCTGATCGAGCTCGGGGTCGGCGACCGGCACGTCCGGCCGGGAGGCGAAGGCGTCCAGCACGAAGCCGGCCAGCCGGGGGCTGAACACCGCGTCGCCGTCGGCCACCCGGCGCACCGCGGCGGCCAGCTCGTCCGGCGAGATGGTCTTGGTGACGTAGCCCCGGGCGCCGGCCCGGATCAGGCCGATCACGTCCTCGGCGGCGTCCGAGACGGAGAGCGCCAGGAACTTGACCTGCGGATGGGTCCGCCGGATCGACTCCAGCACCGCCCGGCCGCCGCCGTCCGGCATGTGCACGTCGAGCAGCACCACGTCGGGGCGGATCGCGCCGATCCGGCTGATCGCCTCGGCCACCGAGCTCGCCTCGCCCACCACCTCGACGTGCGCGCCCAGCTCGGCGCGGACCCCGGCGCGGAACATCGCGTGGTCGTCGACGAGGAAGACGGTCAGCCTGCGGGCGGCCTCGGCCGGCTGCTCTGCTGCGGGCTCGGTCATCGTGCATGCTCCTTACCTGCGGTCACGCTCTCCCGGGAGACGGGAAGCATGAGCCGCACCTCCGTACCGTCGCCGGGCGCGCTGCGGATCTCGGCGCGCCCGCCGTGGCGCTGCATGCGCCCGATGATCGACCCTCGTACGCCGTGCCGGGTCTCCGCCACGCCGTCCAGCTCGAAGCCCGCGCCGCGATCCCGGACGAAGACGCTCAATTCGTCCTCCTCCACCTCGGCGTAGAGCGAGATCGTCTGCACGCCGGCGTGGCGTGCCGCGTTGACCAGCGCCTCGCGGGCCGCCGCCACCAGCGCGGCCACCCGGTCGTCGCACTGGGTGTCGCCGACCACCACGGTCTCCACGGTGATCGCGTAGGTGTCCTCGACCTCGGCCGCGGCCTGCTCGAGCGCCGCCGCGAACCGCTCGGTCGGCGAGGCGGTCGGCTTGTAGAGCCAGTTGCGCAGGCTGCGCTCCTGGCCGCGGGCGAGCCGCTGCACCTCCTTGATGTCGGCCGAGTTGCGCTGGATCAGCGCGAGCGTGTGCAGCACCTGGTCGTGGATCATGGCGGCCAGCTCGGCGCGCTCCTGCTCCCGGATCCGGCCCTCGCGCTCGGCGCGCAGCTGGCCGAAGGTGCGCCAGAGCAGCGGGGCGACGACCACGCCGACGCCGACCAGGCCGACGAAGGCGAAGATCACGCCGTTGAACACCGCGGAGATCGAGTTGTCGGGTGCGTAGACCGCGACCACGCCGATCAGGCCGATCGCGACGAGGATGCCTCCGCCGATGAAGCGGAGGATGAAGGAACGCCGATCATTCTCGGACACGATGGCGGCGAGCCACGGCGTCGAGGCGATGTTGTAGTCGGCGCTCGCCTCGCGCCGGCTCGGGTCGGATTGGTGCCAGATCACGCCGGCGCCGACCGCGATCACCGCGATCATCCAGCCGGCGGTGGTGGCCACCTGATCGTCGAAGACGAGGGCCTGGAGGAGCACCACCCCGAGGCCGATCGCGGCGAACGGGGCGAGGGCGGAGAGGTCGCGGCGGGCCGGCTCCTCGTCGCCGCGCGCCTCCTGCGGGAGCACCGCCCAGTAGGCGGCGTAGAGAAGCAGTCCCAGGGCGTTGAAGCCGAGCAGGACCACGAGCGCGATGCGCACCGCCAGCACCGGCAGGCCGAGATGGCGCGCCAGCCCGGCGGCGACACCCGCGACGATGCGGTGATCGCGCGGCCGGTACAACCGGCGCGGCTGAGGTACGGCGGTGGTGGTGATCGCACTGCTCCCTTCTCTGCCCTTCGATCGTCACACGTCACGCGGCCGGGGGCCACGGGTTACCACCCTGGGAAACCGGGCCCCAGGATCTCAGGGTGGCCTCAGGGTCGGCTCCGGAAGCGCGTCGGGTGACCGGGCGAGCACGATCGAAGCATGAACGACGAAGCTGCCGGAACCCGCGGACCTTCCACGCCGGGCGCCGGTCCACAGGGCGCCACGGCACCTTCCTCCCCTCAGCCCGACGCCTCCTCGGGCCCGCAGCCCCCGCCGCCGGGCGCGGAGAGCCCGTATGGGGCGAACGTCCCGCCCTGGCTCGCCAACGCCGGCGCCGCGTTCGCCCGCCAGCAGCTGGTGCGCCCGCGCAACGGCCGCTACGTCGCCGGCGTCTGCGGCGCGCTGGCCCGGGCCACCAACACCGACCCGGTGCTCTGGCGCGTGCTGCTCGGCGTGCTCGGCATCCTCGGCGGCACCGGCGTGCTGCTCTACCTCATCGGCTGGCTGATCATCCCGTCCGAGGGCGACACCGCCTCGCCGGTCGAGTCGCTGCTCGGCAAGGGCCACTCCGGGATGGCGCCGCTCTCGGTGGTGCTGCTCGGCAGCGCCGCACTGCTGACCTTCGCGTTCATCGTGAACTCGGGCGCCCGGGCCAGCATGCTCGCCGCCGCGGTGGTGCTCGGCGCCTTCCTGCTGATCAAGCGGGGCGGCGTGCCGAACCGGGACGGCTACGCGCCGGCTCCGGGGGCCGCGCCGCCGCCTCCGCCCGCACCCGTCGACGACCCGACGCTCGCGTTCACGACTCCGCCCGCGGCCGGCGTGCCCGGCGCCACCGCCCATGCGGCCGGCGCCTCCGGGGCCACCGCTCCGACGGCCACCCCCTCCCCGGCGACCGCTCCGGCGGCCACCACGGCCGTCCCGGCCACCACAGACCCGGCCACCACTGACCCGGCCGGCGCCGACCCGACGGGCACCGCGGCCGCCGACCGGCCGACCGTCGATCAGCCTGCGGCTCCCGGCGACCCGGTGACGCCGGCCCCGCCGCGCTACGAGCCGCCGCTGTTCAGCCCGCCCGCCGAGGGATACCGCCCGCCGTTCGCGCCGCACGGCCCGTTCGCCGGCTCCACCGTCCCGCCGGCGCCGCCCGCCCCGGCCAAGCCGCCGAAACCGCCGAAGCCCCCGCGCGAGCGCTCGGTCCTCGGCCGCCTGACCTTCTTCGCCGTGGTCGTGGTGATGGGCCTGCTGGCCGTGCTCGACATGGCCGGGGTGAACGTGGTGGTCTCCGCCTACTTCGCGGCGGCCCTCGCCACCATCGCGGTCGGCCTGATCGTCGGCGCCTGGTTCGGCCGGGCCCGCGGACTCATCGCGCTCGCCCTGATCGCCACGATGGGCCTGTTCGTCTCGACCGGCACCGAGCGCTGGGGCGGCGAGTTCCGGGACAGCGTCTACCGCCCGGCGAACCTGTCCGAGCTCGCCGACCAGTACGACTTCACCTTCGGCAACGTGACGCTCGACCTGCGCGACGTCGACTTTGCCGGAGCCGGAGCCGAAGCCGGAGCCGGAGCCGGAGCAGAGGCCGACCAGCTCACCACCGTGAACATGAAGGTCGGTCAGCTGCGGGTGCTGCTGCCCCCGGAGGTCGACACCACCGTCGACGTCTCCGGCGGCGGGATCCGGACCGTGCTGTTCGGCACCGAGAGCGCCCCGTCCGACAACGCCCGGCAGACCGTGACCGACCTGGGCCGGGACGGGACCGGCGGCGGCAACCTCCGCCTCGACCTGCGGCTCGACACCGGAAACCTGGAGGTGGCCCGATGAAGCCGCACCGCATGGACGGCGTGTCCCTGACCTTCGGCATGATCTTCCTGGGCATCGCCTTCTGGTGGGCGATCTCCCGGGTGATCACGGTCCACCTGCCCGCCGTGGGCTGGATCGTCGCGGCGGCCCTGATCTTCTTCGGGGTGATCGGCCTGTTCGGCGCGATCCGCTCGAACCGCCGCGAGGAGCAGCCGGCCCCGGTCGCGGCCGAGGCCCGGATCGAGACGCCCGGCGACCTTCCCCCGGAGATGCACGCCTCGATCGTGCAGGAGCTGCTCGACGACCCGGCCCACCGGTTCGAGAAGGAACAGCACAGGGACTGACGAGTTGCCCCGCCCGCCAGGAAGCATCCAGCGGGCGGGGCAATATGCTCGTTCAATGACCCCGTATCCCGCCGTGACCACCACGCCTGTACCCGGCGTGGGTGCCCGGGCCGCCCGTATCCTGACCGCCGAGTTCGCCCGGCAGAACGCGGCCACGTCCGCCCTGCTCATCGGCGCCGACCACGCCTCCGCGGTGGTCGCGGCGGCGGTCGAGGCGCTGCTGCCCGGTGACACCCTGACCCTCGTCCCCGGTGAGCACAGCAGCACCGATCTGCTGCGCGGCCACATCACCGGCCTGGGCAGCTGGGTCGCCGAACGGGTGAGGATCGTCGAGTCGCTGGACGAGGCGCAGCCCGCCGACGTCGTGATCGCCGCCGAGCCCCTCACCGGCACCGCCGAGGAGACCCGGACCCTGCTCGACCGGCTCGGCAAGTACCTCTCCGACGGCGGCGTGCTCTCGGTCGCCACCCCGGCCGTTCCGGGCCGGACCGGCGGCGCCGCGGCCGAGCTGTTCCGCCAGGGCGCCCTCTTCGGCGTCGGCTCCGACCTGGTCGTCCGCAACCAGCCGCCGCTGCGGGTGCACAAGCTCCGCTTCTCGCCGGCCGCGGTGTCGACGGCCGCGACCCTGGCCCCCGCCTACCGGACCTCGAGCGTGCCGGTCACCCGGACCATGCACATCGACTCGAACGGCGTGGCCGCCGCCGGCATCGCGCTCGGCCTCGCCGCCCTCGCCCGCCGGGCCCGGCCGAAGTCGAAGCTCTGGCTGCTGCCGGCGCTCGCCGCCGCCCCGGTCGCGGCGTTCTTCCGGGACCCGGAGCGGGAGGGCCCGACCGACCCGTCCGCCGTGGTCGCCTCCGCCGACGGCAAGGTGCTGTCGGTGGAGCGGATGCACGACGAGCGCTTCGGCCCGGGCGAGTTCCTGCGCATCGCGGTCTTCCTGTCCGTCTTCGACGTGCACGTGAACCGCTCGCCGGTGGCCGGCCGGGTCGCCGACTACTTCGTCGAGGAGGGCGGCTACGCGAACGCGATGACCGCCGCGGCCGAGCACAACGTGGCCGCCTACACGGTCCTCGACACCGACCACGGCACGGTCGCGGTGGCGCAGCGGACCGGCCTGATCGCCCGCCGGATCGTGCAGCGGGCGCCGGTCGGCACCCTGCTCGCGCGCGGCGAGCGGTACGGGCTGATCCGCTTCGGCTCGCGCACCGACGTCTACCTGCCCGCCGACAAGGCGGAGGCGCTGGTCACCCCGCACGAGCGCGTCGTCGGCGGCACCACGGTGATCGCCCGCTGGAAGTGATCCGCGGATGAGAAAAGGGCCGCACCGAAGTGCGGCCCTTTTCTCATGGGAAGACTCAGATGTGGGAAGGGTCAGACGCGCTTGGCGCGCATCCAGAGCACCGGGCCACTCGCCAGGTAGGTCGCGACGATCAGCACGAACGCCATCTGCGGCTGGATCAGCGCGCCGACGATCGGGAGCAGGAGCAGCCACGGCGGCAGCTTCACGATCCGGGCGAGTTTCGCGTAGGGGAAGCTCGACACCATCGCGAACGCCAGCAGCGTCACGCCGCCGAGCAGCACCACGCCGGGCAGGTCGAGACCGATCAGCACGGTGAGCGCCAGCACCGCCGCGACCAGGGTGGTCGGCACGCCGCTGAAGAACCGGCCGTCCTTCGGCGAGACGTTGAAGCGGGCCAGCCGGATCGCGGCGCAACCGGCCACGAACGCGCAGGCGACCGCGGCGGCGGCCGGCGGGACCGAGTCGGCCAGCGAGGCGTAGACCACGACCGGCGCGGCGAGGCCGAACGAGCACATGTCGGCCAGCGAGTCCATCTGGGCGCCGAACGGGCTGGAGACGCCCAGCTTGCGGGCGAGCGCGCCGTCCAGGCCGTCGAACGCGACGCAGGCGACCAGGCAGGCGGCCGCGATCCGGACGTCGCCGTCCATGGCCAGGAAGATCGCCATGAGGCCCAGCGCGAGGCTGGCCAGGGTGCACGCGTTGACCAGCGCGAAGCTGGCCTTGCGGGAGATGGTGTGCTCGCCGGGGAGCAGCGAGATCGCGTCGGGCTCGGCCTCGACCTCGGGCTTGGTCACGGTGACGGGCACCGCGGGAACGGCGAGGGCCGGGGTGTAAAGCACCTCGGCACGGGTCGCGGTCGCGGCGCGACCGGTCTCGGCGGAGCGGCGGCCCACCCGAACCAACAGGGCTTGCCGAGCGAGAGTCCCGCCGCGGCGCAGCCGGCCAGCCCAACGACGCCCGGCGGGACGGGGACTATCCGTCGATCGACGCCGGCGCCAAGGGGTACTCGGCACGTGCTTCCTCCATGGAGTTCGGTGGTTCCGCCGGAGACCGGCGAAATGCGGGTTACACCTTCGCACACCCCTGACGGCCTTGGCGAGAGGCGCATGATCCTTAAGAACAACACCGGCGTCCAAGAGTTTCATCCACTCTCGGCCTTCCGTACCCCAGATTTTAGCCCTTCCGGGCGAGCGCCTCCCGGGACAGCTCGGTGAGAGGGAGGCCGGAAAGCTCGCCGGGAGCGAACCAGGCGGCCTCGGACGTCGATCCGCCGGCCGCCTCGGTCACCGCTGCGGGAGTCGGTTCGTCCAGTCTGACCTCGTAGAACACTCTGATCACATGCCAGTCGAGGGGAACGCCCTCGGGACCGAGCGCAGCCGGGTCATAGCGGTGGGAAACACCCAGAAGGTCGACGACACGGCCGCGTTGCGACGTCTCCTCGACGAGTTCCCGGGCGAGCGCCTCCTCGGGCGTCTCGCCGAAGTCCGTGCCGCCGCCCGGCAGGTGCCACCGTCCCCCTCCCGGGTAACCCTCGGCGATCCGGGTGAGAAGAACCCGTCCGTCCGGGTCGGTGGCCAGCGCATAGGCGCCGAACCGCTGCACCGGGCCCGGCGGCCTTTGAAATTCAACTTCGGGGCGGGGTACGACGGGAGCGCCGCGGCCGGCGCCCAGGACCTCCGCGGTGAACGGGAGCATGGGCAGCCCCGCCACGTCCGCGGGCGCCACCCACGCCGCCAGGTCGGTCGTGCCGTCCAGCTCGTCGCGCAGGTCGCCGCCGGTGGCCTCGACCTCGTAGAGGATCCGGTCGGTGTGCTCGACCGAGTCGTCCGGCAGCAGGGTGAGGTCGGCGGTGGCGGCGCGCACCGCGACGATGCGCACCGACAGCCCGGTCTCCTCGGCGAACTCCCGGACGATCGTGTCGTCCGGGTGCTCACCGTGGTCGATGCCGCCGCCGGGCAGCGACCAGACGCCGGGGAACGCCGCGAGATCCGATCCGCGGGTGAGCAACACCCGGCCACCGGTGTCGCGGCAGACGCCGTACGCCGCCGCCCTTCTCCGAAGAATCACATGATCAGATTAGTCGCGCCGCGCGCAGGGCGTCCGCCGTGACTTCGGTGAGCTGCTCGGCGGCCAGCCCGGCCACGTCCTTGAGCGGCATCCAGCGGGCCTCGTCGGTCGAGCCGCCCACGTCGTGGATGGTCACCTCGGTCGGGTGGTCGACGACGACGCGGTAGAACGCGCGGACGCCGTGCCAGTCGATCGGGTAGCCCTCCGGGCCGAGCGAGGCGGCGTCCCGGTGGCTCGCGACGCCGAGCAGCTCGACGATCCGGCCCTCCTGGCCGGTCTCCTCGACGAGCTCGCGGATCAGCGCCGGGCCGGGCTGCTCGCCGTAGTCGGTGCCGCCGCCGGGCAGGTGCCAGCAGCCGGCGCCCGGGTATCCCGGCGAGATCCGGGTGAGCAGCAGGTTCTCGTACGGATCGGTGGCGATCGCGTAGGCCGCGAAGCGCTGCGCCCGGTGCAGCCCGTCCGGCCCCTCATAGGCATAGAAGGACGGGAACGTCGGCGGCACATCCGGGCGCAGGTCCCGGGAGGCGGCCGGGAGCCCGAGCGCGTCCGCCGCGAACGGCCGCAGCTTGAGCTGCGAGGCCTCCTCGAGGGTGTGCCAGCGGGCCAGGTCGGTGGAGTGCCCGACCCGGTCGATCAGGTTGCCACCGCGCACCGACACCGAATAGATCAGGCGGTCGGTGTGGATGGTGACGCCTCGGTGCGGCATGGAGCGCATGTCGGCCAGGACGTCGTGCAACCCGGTCACGGCGACGGAGAGCCCGGTCTCCGCCGCGGTCTCGCGGACGACGGTGTGATTGGGGTCTTCGCCGTGGTCGACGGCGCCGCCGGGCAGCGACCAGACTCCGGGGGTGCCGGATTTGGCCGAGGCCCGGACCAGGAGGACGCGGCCCTCGTCGTCGCGGGCGACGGCGTAGGCGGCGATCCTGCGGAGCGGTTCCAGTGCGGGGGTCACGGCGGCATTCTGCCCGGAATATGTTAACTCTCAAGAACTTCTGTCAGGTTCCTGACAGTGGGATAGCAGTGAGTAATCGCAGCTCAGGGCGATTTTACCCGCCCTGAGCTATTGATCCACTACCGAGAGTCACTCCCACTCGATGGTGCCCGGCGGCTTGCTCGTGACGTCCAGGACCACCCGGTTGACCTCGCGAACCTCGTTGGTGATCCGGTTCGAGATGGTGGCGATGACGTCGTAGGGCAGCCGGGACCAGTCGGCGGTCATGGCGTCCTCGCTGGAGACCGGGCGCAGCACGACCGGGTGGCCGTAGGTGCGGCCGTCGCCCTGGACGCCCACGCTGCGCACGTCGGCGAGCAGCACCACCGGGAACTGCCAGACGTCCCGGTCGAGGCCGGCCGCGGTCAGCTCCTGGCGGGCGATCAGGTCGGCCTGGCGCAGGATGTCGAGCCGATCGCGGTCGACCGCGCCGATGATCCGGATCGCCAGGCCGGGGCCCGGGAACGGGTGGCGCTGCACCATCGCCTCGGGCAGGCCGAGCTCGGCGCCGAGCGCGCGGACCTCGTCCTTGAAGAGGGTGCGCAGCGGCTCGATCAGCGCGAACTGCAGGTCGTCCGGGAGACCGCCGACGTTGTGGTGGGACTTGATGTTCGCGGTGCCGGTGCCCCCGCCGGACTCGACGACGTCCGGGTAGAGGGTTCCCTGGACCAGGAACTCGATGTGCCGCTCGGCATCCAGGTCGCGGGCGGCCGCTTCGAACGTACGGATGAACTCGCGACCGATGATCTTGCGCTTCTGCTCCGGATCGGTGACGCCGGCCAGGTGCCCGAGGAACTGCTCCTCGGCGTCGACCACCACGAGCCGGATGCCGGTCGCGGCGACGTAGTCCTTCTCGACCTGCTCCCGCTCGCCCGAGCGCAGCAGGCCGTGGTCGACGAAGACGCAGGTGAGCTGGTCGCCGATGGCCTTGTGCACGAGGGCCGCGGCGACCGCCGAGTCGACGCCGCCGGACAGGCCGCAGATGACCTGCTTGTCGCCGACCTGCTCGCGGATCGCGGCGACCTGGTCGTCGATGATGTTGCCGGCGGTCCAGGTCGGCTCGATGCCGGCGATGTCGTAGAGGAACCGCTTGAGCATCTCCTGGCCCTGCTCGGTGTGCGCCACCTCGGGGTGGAACTGCACGCCGGCCCGCTTCGCGGTGAGGTCCTCGAAGGCCGCGACCGGGGCGCCCGGGGTCGACGCGGTGACCGCGAATCCCTGCGGGGCCACCGCGACGCTGTCGCCGTGGCTCATCCAGACCGGCAGGTCGGCCGGCAGATCACGGAGGAGGGTGCCGCCCTGGGCGGCGAGGAGGGTACGCCCGTACTCCCGGGAGCCGGTGTGCGCGACCGTGCCGCCGAGGGCCTGGGCCATCGCCTGGAAGCCGTAGCAGATGCCGAAGACCGGCACGTCGCTGTCGAACAGCCCGGCGTCGAGCGACGGGGCGCCCGGCTCGTAGACGCTGGACGGGCCACCGGACAGGATGATCGCGGCGGGGTTCTTCGCCAGCATCTCGGCCACCGGCATCGAGTGCGGGACGATCTCCGAGTAGACACGGGCCTCACGGACCCGGCGGGCGATCAGCTGGGCGTACTGGGCGCCGAAGTCGACGACGAGCACGGGACGCGGGGTACTCACCCGGCGAGTTTACCGGCGGCACGCCGAGGCCCCACCAGCGGTGGGGCCTCGGCACACTGCGATCAGCGACGGTAGTAGGTACGCGTCGCCAGCTTCTTCACGTTGCCCGCCTTGTCGTACGCGCGGACGACGACCTTCATGGTCTTCTTCTGCTTCGACACCTTGAAGGACAGGCTGTAGCCGGCCTTCGTGTCGGTCGCCACGACCTTGCCGTTCACCAGCAGCTGGACCTTGGCGACCTTGTACTTGTCACTGGCCTTCACCTTGACCGTGACGGTGCCCTTCACCTTGGCCTTGTTCTTCGGGGCCTTGGTGATCGTCACCTTGGGAGCCGTGTTGTCGGCGACCACCCAGGTGTGCGGCGTCCAGCCGACGTTGCCGGCCTTGTCGGTGATCCGCAGCTGGATCTTGATCGGGCCGTTCTTGCCCGCCGTGTTCAGCTTCGGCGCGAACGGGGACACGTAGTCCCAGCTGTGCCACTTGCCGTTCACGTAGAGATCCACGTTGCGGATGCCCGAGCCGCCCGGGTCCGACAGCCGGGTGGGGCTGATCGTGCGGGAGGCGCGGACCAGCGTGTTCTTCGCGATCCCGATCCCGGCGGTCGGCTTCGCGGTGTCGGTGCCCTTGTAGGTGACCGCGGCCTCCGCGTTCACCAGGCCCTTCGCCACCCAGCCGCCGATCGGGCGGGCCGTGTTGAGGATGGCGCGCTGCACGCTCCACCCGCTCCACGACGGGTTCTTCGACTGCACGAGCGCGGCGACGCCGGCGACCAGCGGGGCCGAGAACGAGGTGCCCTGCACCTCGTAGTCGTTGTAGTACCAGTCCCAGCAGGCGGCCGTGTTGCCGTCCCAGCAGTACACGCCGTTGTTGCGCATGCCGGCCGTGATGGCCGGAGCCGCCACGTCGACCCAGCTCGCGCCGTAGCTCGAGAACTCGACACGGCGGTTGTCGCCGGCCCGGGTGTCGGTGCCGCCGACCGCCAGCACGTCGCCGTAGGCCGCCGGATACATCCGCTGGCCGGTGCCCTCGTTTCCGGCCGCCGCCACGACGAGCGCGCCGCGCCCGTTCGCGTAGGCGATCGCGTTCTGGAGGGTCGACGAGCTGTCCGGGCCGCCGAGCGACAGGTTGATGATCTTCGCGCCCTGCTTGGCCGCGTAGATGACGCCCGCCGCGACGTCCGCGTAGCTGCCGGAGCCCTCGCTGTCGAGCACCTTGACCGGGAGGATCTGGCACTGCGCGCAGACGCCGGCCATGCCGGAGCCGTTGTTCGTCTTGGCGGCGATCAGCGACGCCACCACGGTGCCGTGCGGGAAGTCGCCGTCGTCGGACGCGTTGCTGTCCTTGTTGACGAAGTCGTAGCCCTTGAGCACCTTGCCGGACAGGTCGCCGACCGAGGACACGCCGGTGTCCACGACCGCCACCTTGATCGCCGCCCCGGTCGTGGTGTTCCACGCGCCGGGGACCTTGATCTGCCCGAGCTCGGGCTGGTGCCCGCCGGAGTAGATCGGGTCGTTCGGCGTGACGGCGAACGACTTCGCCGTCGGGTCGACCTCGACGTACGCGACGTTCGGGTCCTTCCGCAGCGCCGTGATCACCGACGCCTTCTGCGAGGCCGGCACCTCCAGCGGCTTGGCCTGCACCTCGGCCAGGGCGGAGCGGAGCGCGCTGCCACCGGAGAGGTTCTTGATCCCGAAGCCGGACAGTGTGGACAGTGAGGCGTCGGGGTCGACGCCGGCCTTGAGGCCCACCACGAGCCGGACCTGCTTGGCGTCCCACGCCTGGGCGGGACCGGCCACGCCGGCCACACCCACGCCGGCCGCCAGGCCCGCGGTGATGATGCCGGCGAGAACGCGCCGGCTGGAAGAATTCATACTTCGAGACCTCCCCGTCGCGACCGCCGGGGGGTCGGCGAATCGCCGGGCCAGCGTACTGGTGATCTTCTAAAACGCAATACCGGTTTCATTGAACGAGATATGTACGGGCATTGAGCACTACAACGATGTCCTTTACTGTTCCGCTATGCGGAACAGCAAGATCACCTGGGCGGTGATCGCCGGTGCGATCGTGGCGTTGCTCGCCGGCGTGGGCGTCGCCATCGCGATGAATCGGAGCTCGGACAGCCCGGCAGCCAAGCCGGCGAGCTCCGCGGCGGCCTCGCAGCCGGCCGCGCCGCCGGCCTCGGCCGCCCCGTCGGTCTCCCCCGGCGCCGACATCGAGGGACCGCTCGACCTGGTCCTCGTCGGCGTCGACACCCGGGTCAGCATCCCCGGCTGGGAACCGCACGCCGACACGGTGATGCTGCTGCACGTCAACGCCGACCTGAAGTCCGCATACCTCTATTCCCTGCCCCGCGACCTCCGCGTCGACATGCCCGCCTACAAGAAGGCGGGCTTCGCGGGCGGCCGCCACAAGCTCACCGAGGCGATGAGCCGCGGCTCGCGGATTCCGGGCGAGAAGACCAAGAAGAGCGTGGAGCAAGGGTACGAGCTGCTGACGCGCTCGCTCAGCGAATACACCGGCATCAAGGAGTTCCAGGGCGGCGCCGTCCTCACCTTCGCCGGCCTGTCGAAGCTCGTCGACGCGCTCGGCGGCATCGACATGACGATCGACCAGAGGGTGAAGTCGCGGCACCACAAGCCGGACGGCTCGAACCGGCCGCTCGCGCCCGGCGGCGGCGACCACACCGGGCCGCAGATGGTCTACCAGCCCGGCGAGCGGCACCTGGTCGGCTGGCAGGCCACCGACTACGCGCGCCAGCGGTACGGGCTGCCGAACGGCGACTACGACCGGCAGCGGCACCAGCGGCAGATGGTCAGCGCGATCTTCACGAAGGCGCTCTCCCAGGACATCATGGACCCGGCCAAGCTGGGCGACGTGATCGAGGCGGTCGGCGAGTCCCTCGTCTACGTGGGCGGGCGTACGCCTTTCGAGTACGCGTACGCGCTCCGCGACCTCACCCCGGAGAACATCACCCTGGTCGACCTGCCCGGCACCGGCGTCTCCAGCGGCGGGAAATACCTCGGTGAGCAGCTCAAGGCCGAGGGGAGCGGCTTCCTCAAGGCGCTCGTGAAGGGTAAGGCCGACGACTACCTCGCCGACCATCCGAAGCTGGTCGACAAGCTGTAGAACGTACCCTCGGATGCATGATTCGACGGGGAATGGGCGCGCTGGCCGTCCTCATGCTGGCGGCCGGCTGTTCGGCGGGCTCGAAGACGGACGATCCGGAACCGAGCCCGTCGCCCGCCGTCTCGTTCGCGCCCGGCGCTCCCGGCGCCGGTGACCCGTACTTCCCGGCGTACGGCAACGGCGGCTACGACGTGGCCGGGTACGACCTGGCCCTCAAGTACGACCCGAAGGCCGGCACCCTGGACGGCACCGCGACGATCACCGCGACAGCCACCCAGGACCTGTCCCGGTTCAACCTGGACCTGGCCCACCTGAAGGCCCGCGAGATCACTGTGGACGGCGCGGCCGCCACCAGCACCGCCTCCGGCAACGAACTGGTCGTCACGCCCGGCGCCGGCATCACCTCGGGCACCCGGTTCACGGTCGTGGTCACGTACGGTGGCACCCCGGGCCAATTGGAGAACAAGGTCCTCGGCAACGGCGGCTGGATGCGGACCCCCGACGGCGGCATCGCGCTCGGCCAGCCCGAGTCGGCGAGCACCTGGTTCCCGGTCAACGACCACCCGTCCGACAAGGCCACCCTGAAGCTCGCGATGACCGTCCCGGACGGCCTCGAGGTGCTCAGCAACGGCGTCCCCGGCGAGCGGTCCACCGCGGACGGCTGGACCACCTGGAACTGGTCGGAGAACTCGCCGATGGCGAGCTACCTCGCGACCGTCGTGATCGGCCAGTACCGGATCACCACGACCGAGCACAACGGACTGCCGATGGTCACCGCGATCCCGGCGTCCTATCCCGCGAACGGCCCGGAGGCGCGGTCGCTGGCCCGGACCGGCGAGATCACCGACTTCCTGGCGACGCGGTTCGGCCCGTACCCGTTCGACGCGAACGGCGGCGTGGTCGTCGACGAGGAGAAGATCCGGTACGCGCTGGAGACCCAGTCCCGGCCGGTCTACGGCAACACCTTCTTCACGAACGGCGAGAACCCGGGCGTGGTCGCGCACGAGCTGGCCCACCAGTGGTTCGGCGACAGCGTGGCGCTGACCCGCTGGCAGGACATCTGGCTGAACGAGGGCTTCGCCACGTACGCCGAGTGGCTCTGGTCCGAGCACTCCGGCGAGGCCACCGCCGACGAGATCTTCGAGACCACCTACAACACCTTCAACTGGGCCGAGATCCCCGGCGACCCCACCCCGGCCCGCCTGTTCGGCTCCGCCGTCTACCAGCGAGGCGGCATGACAGTCCACGCCCTGCGCCGAACCATCGGCGACAAGGCCTTCACCACCCTGGTCAAGACCTGGACGGCCGACCACAAGGACGGCAACGTCACCACCGACCAGTTCATCGAGGCAGCCGAACAAGCCTCCGGCAAAGACCTGACGAAGTTCTTCCAGGACTGGCTGCACGGGACCGAGAAACCCCCGGCCCCGTGACACCCCACTACTTGTCCAGGACGAGGGCGACCTTCTGGAACTCCTTGACGTCGCGGTAACCGCACTTCGCCATCGCCCGCCGCAGACCGCCGAAGAGGTTCAGCTGACCGTCCGGGCGGTCGGCCGGCCCGTAGAGCACCTCTTCGAGCGTCCCGTCCGGCTCGCCGGCGATGCAGAACCCGCCCCGCGGCAGAGCCGGGTGACTCGCCGACGAGTGCCACCAGGCCCCGCCCGCCGGCGCCCCTTCGGCGAGCGACAGCGGCTCCCCGAGCATCACCGCATCGGCGCCGCAGCCGATGGCCTTGGCGATGTCACCCGACGTCGACAGCCCGCCGTCGGCGATCAGGTGCACGTAGCGGCCACCGGTCTCGTCCAGGTAGTCACGGCGGGCGGCGGCCGCGTCGGCGATGGCGGTGGCCATCGGGACCCGGATGCCGAGGACGGTGTCGGTGGTGGACCATTCGTCGGCGCCGACGCCGACGATCACGCCGGCCGCGCCGGTGCGCATCAGGTGCAGCGCGGTCTTGTAGTCGGTGCAGCCGCCGACGATGACCGGGAGGTCGAGGTCGGCGATGAACTCCTTGAGGTTCAGCGGCTCGTCCGTGGTGGACACGTGCTCGGCCGAGACCAGCGTCCCCTGGATCACCAGCAGGTCGACGCCGGCGTCCAGCACGACCGGCGCCAGGGCGAGGGTGTGCTGCGGGGAGACCCGGACCGCGGTGGTCACGCCGGACGCGCGGATCTGCCGGACCCGCTCGGTGATCAGCTCCGGCTTGATCGGCTCGGCGTAGACCTCCTGGAGACGCTTGGTGGCGTCGGAGTCCTCGCCGAGCGCGGCCAGCTCTTCGAGGATCTTGGTGGGGTCTTCGTACCGGGTCCAGAGGCCCTCGGCGTTGAGCACGCCCAGGCCGCCGAGGCGGCCCAGGGCGATCACCGACTCGGGGCTCTGGGTGGCGTCCGACGGGTGCGCGACGCAGGGGATCTTGAATGGGTACGCGTCGAGCTTCCACTCGGTCGACACGTCGTCCACGTCGCGGGTGCGGCGGCTCGGAACGATCGCGATGTCATCCAGGTGGTAGCCGCGCTGCGCGGTCTTACCGAGGCCGATCTCCACTACGTCACGCATGGCTGGAAACGCCTTCAGTCCTTATATGGGGCGGCGGGTGGGGGTGGTTGGACGGGGTTCTAGCGGGAGTGGTAGTTGGGAGCCTCGACCGTCATCTGGATGTCGTGCGGGTGGCTCTCCTTGAGCCCGGCCGCCGTGATCCGGATGAGCTGTCCCCGCTCCTGCAGGTCGGGGATGGTCTCCGCGCCCACGTAGCCCATGGCCGCGCGCAGCCCGCCGATGAGCTGGTGCGCCACCCTGGACAGAGGACCACGATAGGGCACCTGGCCCTCGACGCCCTCCGGGACCAGCTTGTCCTCGTTCACATCCTGCTGGAAGTAGCGGTCCTTCGAGTACGACTTGGCCTGACCGCGGGACTGCATCGCGCCGAGCGAGCCCATCCCCCGGTACGACTTGAACTGCTTGCCGTTCATGAAGATCAGCTCGCCGGGGCTCTCCTCGGAGCCGGCCAGCAGGCTGCCCAGCATGACCGTGCTCGCGCCGGCCACGATCGCCTTGGCGATGTCGCCGCTGTACTGGATGCCGCCGTCGCCGATGACCGGGACACCGGCGGGCGCGCAGGCGCGGTTCGCCTCCATGATCGCGGTGATCTGCGGCACGCCCACGCCGGCGACGATCCGGGTCGTACAGATGGCGCCCGGACCCACACCCACCTTGACGGCGTCGGCGCCCGCCTCGACCAGAGCCTTCGCCCCGGCGAAGGTCGCCACGTTGCCGCCCACGATGTCGATCGGGACGTCCTTCTTCAGCCGGGCCACCATCTCGAGCACGGCCCGCTGGTGCCCGTGCGCGGTGTCGACGATGACCACGTCCACGCCGGCGTCGACCAGGGCGCGCGCCCGCTTGTAGGAGTCGTCGCCGACCCCGACCGCGGCGGCCACCCGGAGCCGGCCCTGCGGGTCCTTCGCGGCGTTCGGGTACTGCTCGGACTTGGTGAAGTCCTTCACGGTGATCAGGCCGCGCAGGTGACCGGCCTCGTCGACCAGCGGCAGCTTCTCCACCTTGTGCTTGGCGAGCAGCTCCAGCGCCTCGTCCTTGGTGACGCCGACCCGCGCGGTGATCAGCGGCGCCTTCGTCATGACGTCGCGCACCTTCGCGTCGAGGTCGCTGACGAACCGCATGTCACGGTTGGTGACGATGCCGACCAGCACGCCGTTCGCGTCGACGACCGGGGCGCCGGAGATGCGGTAGCGGCCGCAGAGCGCGTCGACCTGCCGCAGGGTGTCGTCCGGGCTGCAGGTGACCGGGTTGGTGATCATGCCGGACTCGGACCGCTTCACCAGGTCGACCTGGGTCGCCTGGTCCTCCACCGAGAGATTGCGGTGCAGCACGCCGATGCCGCCCTGGCGGGCCATGGCGATCGCCATGCGCGCCTCGGTCACGGTGTCCATGCCCGCGGAGAGCAGCGGGATGGAGAGTTCGACGTTCCGCGTCAGGCGCGTCACGGTGTTGACCCGGCTGGGAACGACGTCCGACTCACCGGGCTGCAGCAGCACGTCGTCGAAGGTCAGACCGAGCGGAACGGTGCGGGCGCTGTCAGTTTCCACAAATCATCCCTAGAGAAGAGGCGGAGTCCATCATCCTACCCATCCCGGAGGGGGCACCCGGGCGGCGGACAGAACGTGCGGGCCAGCACACCCCGGCCGGAGGTGAGTACGGTATGGGGGTGCAAGAAGAGCCGATCGACCCGTTCAACGGCGATCCCGCCGACCCGGCCGCCGGACTCGACGACCTCAACGAGGACGGCGAGACCGAACCGCTGACCGAGGACGAGCGGCAGGACGTCCTGGAGGACCTCTCCGACCTGGAGATCTACCAGGCACTGCTCAGTCCGACGGGCATCCGCGGGCTGGTCATCGAGTGCGAGGACTGCCACGAGCCGCACTACTTCGACTGGGATCTGCTCCGGGGAAACCTGCGTCACCTGCTCGACAGCGGGCGCCCGCGGGTGCACGAGCCCGCCTACGACCCCGATCCCGACCACTACGTGACGTGGGAATACGCCCGTGGTTATGCGGACGGCGTGCACGACACCCTCACCGAGGGTTCTGAGGACGAGCAGAGCTGAGCTTGCTGGGCTCGCTTCGCTCGCCTGGGCAAAAACGCCTTTTCGGCCGTTGAGGAGGCGCGCACTTTCCCGCCACCCGCAAACCCCGCGGGCGCCGGAAAAGCACACGCCTCCTCAACGGCGGCGTTTTTGCACGTGCTCTGGGGCTACGCCCTTACCGGAAGCTAAGTCCCTGTGTTCTGGTGTTTCAGGCGACCAGGCCTGCTCGGAAACCGGCAGCGACCGCGTGTGCCCGGTCGCGCGCACCCAGTTTCCGGAACAGACGCCTGGCGTGCGTCTTGACCGTGTCCTCCGAGACGAAGAGTTCGCGGCCGATCTCGGCGTTGCTCTTGCCGTCCGCCATCCCGCGCAGGACCTGTAGCTCCCGCTCGGTCAGGGTGAGCCTGCGGCCCGCCGGGGCCGCCTCGCCCATCCCCACCCCGGCCTCGTTGCCGGGCCAGGCCACCATCGGCCGGCCGGTGGCCGGGTCGATGGGCGCGTCGCCGCGCTGCGCCGGGACCATCGGCGCGTTCGGGCCGAGCATCGCCGGGACGGCCGCGGCGTTCGGGATGCCCATGCCGGGCGCGTACTGGCCCCGGGCCGCCGGCGAGTTGTTGTTGCGCACCCCACCGGCCACGGTGGCCGGCTGAGCGTTCGCGCCGTTGATCGGCATGCCCTGCGGGCGCACCGGCAACAGCAGCAGGAGCAGCGCCTTGGCGACGACGCTGACCAGATCGTGCTCGACGCCGCGGATGACGCCACGGGCGCCCGCGGCGACCGCGGCCGCCGCGACCCGCGGGTCCTCAGCTCCGAAGAGCACTACTTGAGCCTGGGGGGCACGTGCGAGCACGCGCCTGGTGAACCCGACGCTGTCGGGCCGGGTCACGGCGGTGTCGGCCAGGACCACTTCGGCCGGCCGTTCCGCCAGTCGGATCATGGCCTCGGTCTCGCTGACCGCGGTCCGGACGACACCGGTCATGCCGAGCCGGGCCGCGGTCGACGCGACGGTCTGGGCCGCCAGCGGGGTTCGGACGCACACGAGGACGGTACGCACAGTGATCCTCCTTCTCTCTCAGAGGAGATCACGCGAGGGCCGCAGCATTACGCGCTTTAGATGGAAAAAATGGGAAAGATGGGTATGACTTGCCACCCCTTTGCCATACCGCTCGCGAAGACATCGACATGTTGCGTGTGAGCCGGCGATCGCCGGGGTACACCCGCCAGCACAGGCCTGGGCACAGGCCCTCATGACGAACGCTCCGCGGTGCCGCGCGGGAGGAGGGTGTTGATGTCGAACGTTCGCAGACTGCCCGGGCCCATCGCCGACCTTTGGGATTGGCAGAGGCTGGGACTCTGCCGTGGCCGGGACAGCGCGCAGTTCTTCCACCCCGACGGCGAGCGCGGGTCGTCCCGCAATCGCCGCGAGGCGAAGGCCAAGACCATGTGCGGCGCCTGCCCGGTCCGGGCGGAGTGCGCCGCGCACGCTCTGGCGGTTCGCGAGCCGTACGGAGTTTGGGGAGGTTTCAGCGAATCGGAGCGGCTGCGGCTGCTCGCGGTCGGCTGGGAGGACCTGGCGGATCGTCACGGACGAGTCGACCTTGCCCGGCTCGAGGCGCGCCTCGGCCGGCCCCACAAGACGGCGGTGCCCGCGCAGCGGCAGGCACCGGCGGCCTGACGCCGCCCGGCGCGCGGCGACACCAAACGGCTTGCGGCGCGGTCCTCGGCGGAGGACCGAGCCGGGTGGTTCAGCGGTTCTTCAACCGCATTGGTGGACATGCAAGCCACCGTATGAGCGACTTGCGTTTTCGAGTCGGACGAAGTGTGCGGCTTCCGGACAACCGATTCCGACCCTCACCTGGTGCCCGCCGACGGCGCCGCCCGGTCCGGGCGGCGCCGTGTTCGTATTCTGTGTCACCCGTCGGAATCGGTCGCCCACCCCCCGCGGCGCGGGACGTGTCAGCGGCGCAGGCGCCGGACGGCCCAGAAGACGCCCCAGCCGGCGAGCGCCGCGAAGGACAGGAACATCACCGCGATGGTGATCTCCAGGGCCACGTCCACGTCGTCGTCGAACGCCGTGAGGCCCATGATCAGGCCGAGGAAGCCGAAGAAGAGCAGCACCGGCGCGAGCACCACCAGCACGATCACCGGCCAGGTCCGGCCACCGCCACCGGACGTGGCAGCCGCGGGTTGCGCCGGTCGGGGCCTCGGAATCCGGTCGGGGTCGCGGGACGGCATCGTGGCCCGCAGCTCCGGGCGCACCCGCGCGTCGAGGGCCGGCACCACGGCGTGGCCGTTCGGATAGAGCGTCGGCTCGAAGTGCACCTGGATGCCGTCGTGCCCGACGAACCGCCGCGCGCCGTCCGGCCAGGCCAGCAGCACCGCGCACTCGTCGTAGAAGACGGTGGCGGCGGAACCGTCGTTGACCAGGCTCACCCCGCGCTCGCCGGCCACGAACGAGAGCTCCGGGTCGTCCATCGAGCCGTACCGGTTGCCCTCGGCCACCCGGTCGGAGTCGCTCGGCGCCGGCGTGTACCCGGCCCAGTCGGCCCCGGTGCGGCCCGGCGTCATCAGCAGCCCGTCGGCGAACGCGGCCGCGGCGACCGCCGCGACGTCGTCCCGGGTGACCGCGCGCACCTCGGCGACCAGCTCCGCGGCGCTCTGCACCGGGCGGCCGGCGAGCAGGTTGAACGCCTGGCCGGGCAGCCGCGTCCCGTTCTCCTCGGCCCGGGTCAGCTCCTCGACCCGCTGGTTCACCACGGCGGTCACGTCGGCGTCGTCGATCAGGCCGAGCCGCAGCGAGGCCAGCACGTCGACGAACCCGCCGAGCACGGCGCCCTGCTTCTCCGGCAGCGCGTCGGCGAACGCGGTGACCACGGCCCGGCCGCCGGAGCGCGGCTCGTAGGCGGCCTGCACCGTGTAGGACAGCCCGCTCTCCTGCCGCAGCGACCGGAACAGCGACCGCTCCAGCACCCCGGAGAAGACGCCGGCGCTGGTGGAGCGCTCGACGACGGCGTCCCAGGCGACCACGTTGGACGGGCCGGGGAAGAACGCGGGCCGGACCGGGAGGGCCGACGACGGCGCCGGGGCCGGGCGGCGCTCGCCGTGCGGCAGGGTGAGCTCGAGCCCGGCGGGCACGGCCGGTCCGGCGATCCAGAGCGCGGCGTTCTCGACCGTGAAGTAGTGGCTCACCCAGGCGCGCAGGTCGTCCGGGCTGATGCCGGAGAGACCCCATTCCGGGTACGTGGCCACGCCGTAGTCCCGGGCGCCGTGCCGCCAGAGCGGCAGCGCCTCGGTCGGACCCTCGCCCCGGGTGTTCTCCTCGGTGCGCAGGATCTCCTTCTCGGTGGGGAGCCGGTGCATCGGCAGGTCGTTGAGCGCCCGGCAGACCCCGTTCAGGAACGCCACGATGTCGGCCTCGGCGCCCTGCATGTGGAAGAAGGTGTACTCGGTGCCGGTCGCGCCGTTGTAGTGGTAGTCGGCCACCCCGAACGCGTGCAGCGCCAGGTGCTCGACCAGGTGTGTGATGCCGCGCTTGGCCAGCGGCTCGTCCGCGAAGCCGACCCGGAAGACCAGGCCCGCGTGCATCGGGCCGGTGGTCGGGGCGATCACGGCGGGTATGCCGCTCACCTCGGTCTGCTTGATCATTGCGCTCCTCCCAGGGCCCAAGCGCGCGCCTTGCGGAAATTGGATGCCGCGTTCTCTTCCGAGGGACCCCACGGGTCGACCGTCGCGAGGTTGCCGAGCAGCCCGAACATCCGCGCGGCGGCGGGCCGTTCCGCCAGCAGGGTGAACAGGGTGGCGTACGCGTTCGCGGCGCGCACCCAGCCGTACTCGCGGGCGAACCCCGGGTGCAGCACGCTGTGGTGGGCGACCCGCTGAAGGTCGGCCTGCAGTTGCGGGTCCCGCACCAAGCGGGCGCGTTCGGCGTCGTCGTCGGCCGCGCCGTATCGGGCGAAGAAGGCCTCGGCCACCAGCCCGCCGTGCGGGCTGCCGGGCGGCGCCGCGAGCGCGCAGTCCCGGGCGAACGCGTGCAACTCCTCCCAGCTGCCGAACCACTTCGGCTCCAGCGAGTAGCAGAGCTCCATCTGGCCGGGCAGGTGGTGCGGCACCGCCGCGTTGAGCCGATCGTAACGCCGCCGGATCTCGGCGATGCCGAGCGACAGCCCGCGCGCGGAGAGAAGCCGGCTCGTCCAGACCGCCGGGTCACCCGGGTTGTACGCGGCCGCGTCGATCAGCACGAGCTCGGCCTTGCGCAGGTGCTCGCGGAATCCGGCCCACTGCTCCTTCGTGACGTCCTTCGCCCAGGCCGCCGTCCGAATCTCCCAGCCCAGATGGACCAGGTGGAATCCGAGCAGCGCGGCCGCGGCGCCGTCCCGGGGATCGGCGCGCAGCACGTATCGCAGGAAGTCCTCGAGGTCCTTCTCGTCGCCGCAGGTACGGATCAGCGCGGTCCGGTCGGACGGGGACACCGAGTCGAGCACGGCTCGGGCGCCGGCCCAGTCCCGGCGTGCCAGCGCGGCCCGCAGCGTGGTGATGCCCGGGTACGCGGCGGCCGGGTCGAACACCACGTCGGAGGGTTGAGACATGGCGCGCAGCATAGAGGCTGATCAGCATGCGTGCGACGATGATCCCACCCTCAGCCGTTCGGCCACCAGCCGCGCGGCGCCTGCGGGATCGTGTCCGGGTCGCGCGGGGGCATCGCGACCCGCAGCGCCGCCGGCGTCCGCGCGTCGATGTCGGCCACCGCGGCGTCCCCGTCCCGGTAGAGGGCGGGCTCGACCGGCACCGCGATCGCGTCGTGGCCGATCAGCCGCCGTCCGCCGTCCGGCCAGGCCAGCACGGCGGCGCAGGCGTCGTACCGCACGGTGCGGATCGCATCGCCGTCGAGCAGGCTCACCCCGTCCTCGCCGTGCACCAGGCGCCGGGTGCGATTGCGGCGGGCCCGGCGGGTACGGCCGGAGACCGCCGACGCCGAGGATCCGGGCGCCGCGGTCCAGCCGTCCGGGCCGCTCACCGTCCCGACCGGCGCCATCAGCAGGCCCGCGCCGTACGCGGCGGCCGACACCTCGGCGACGTCGTCCACGGTGATCGACCGGACCTCCGCGATCGCCTCGTCGACGCCGCGGACGCCCCGGCCGGCCAGCACGTTGAAGGCCTGGCCCGGCAGCCGCCGGCCGCGCCCCTCGGACTCCCGCAGGCCCTCGCAGGTCAGCTCCACCACGGTGGACACGTCGGACGCCTCGATCCGGCCGTCCCGCATCGCGGCCAGCACCCCGGTCAGGCCGTCCACCGACGCCCCGCCGTCCGGCACGACCGCGGTGATCCGGGCGGTCCGGGACGCGCGCGGCTCGTACTCGGTCCGCACCTCGCACCCGAGGTCCCGGGCCAGCCGGCGCTCCAGCACGTTGGCGAAGACGGCGGCCCGGGCCTCCCGGCGGACCACGGTGTCCCAGGCGAGCTCCTCGCCGTGCGCGGCGAACCAGGCCGGCGTGACCGGCAGCGCCGAGGACGGCACCGGGGCGGGCTGGCGCACCCCCTCGGGCAGGTCCAGGCGCAGGCCCGGCGGCACCTCGTCGCCGGCCACCCAGAGGGCGGCGTTCTCCCTGGTGAAGTAGTGGGCGATCCAGGCGTGCAGGTCCTCGGCGGCGAGGCCGTCGAGGCCGCGCTCACCGAAGCTGGGCATGCCGTAGTCGCGGGCCCCGTGCCGCCACATCGAGCGCGGCTCGGGCGTCCGGCCGGCGCTCTCGGCGCGCAGCACGTCCTTCTCCGCGTCGATCCGGCCGGCCGGCAGGTCGCGCAGCGCGGCGCAGACGCCGTTCAGGAAGGTGGCGATGCGCGCGGCGGACCCTCGTACGTGAAAGAAGGTGTGCTCGACCCCGGTGCTGCTGCTGACGTGCGAGCCGGTGTCACCAAGGCCGTGCACCGCGAGGTGCTCGACGAGGTGGGTGACGCCCCGGCGGACCAGCGGCTCGTCCGCGACACCGACCCGGAAGACCAGGCCGGCGTGCATTTCCCCGGTGACCGGCGCCAGCACCGCGGGCACGCCGTCCACCTCGAGCTGCTTGATCATCCCGCGCCTCGACGGGAGGCACGAGGGGTACGACGCGGGGGCATGGCGGGCAGCATAGATCTTCCGCGATGACCCCCGGAGGGCGGGTTTCAGGAAAGCAGCGGGTCGTCCAGCAGATGCTCGAAGGCGAGCTCGGCCGCGCCGATCAGAGCGGCGTCGGCGCCGAGCTCGGGCGTGCGCAGCCGGACGTGCTCGCGGCAGGCCGGCAGCCCGACCGCGTTGAGCCGGCTGCGGATCTGCGCGGCGGCGCCCAGGTAGACGTCGCGCAGCGTGCCCCCGAAGATCACGACCTCCGGGTTGAAGATGTTGACGAGGTTGCCGACGCCGAAGCCGAGCCAGTCGCCGACCTGCCGCAGCGCGTGCTGTGCCTGGCTGTCGCCGCGCATCGCGGCGTCGACGACGGCGAGCACCGCGTCCTGCCCGCTGCGGTCGGACCGGCCGGCGAGCCGGAGCAACGCGTGCTCGCCGATCTCGGTCTCCCAGCAGCCGCGCGAGCCGCAGGAGCAGGGTCTTCCGTACGGGTTGACGACCATGTGACCGACCTCGCCGCTGTATCCGCCGTGGCCGGTGACCCGATGGCCGCCCGCCACGATCCCGGCGCCGACGCCCACGTCCCCGTACAGATAGATGACGTTGTCGCAGCCCACGGCCGCGCCCCGGGCGTGCTCGGCGAGCGCGCAGACGTCCGCGTGGTTGCCGATGGTGAACCGGCCGGACTCGCCGAGCTCGGCCCGCAGCGCCTCGCCGACCGGCTCCTCGACCCAGCCGATCGTCGGGGCGAGGCGGACCATGCCGTCCTGGCGGCGCACCATGCCGGCCACCGCGAGCCCGCTGCCCACGCACTTGGCGTCGTCGGGCACGCCGGCGCGCATCTGCCGGATGAACCGGGCCAGCGGCTGCACCGCGTCGGCGGCGCTCATCCCGGGCGGGCGCTCGGTCTCGTACTGCTCCAGGATGCGGCCGCCGAGTCCGACCCGCGCCGCGCGCAGCCGGTCCACCTCGATGCTCAGCGCGTACGCGTACACCCGCCCGGACTCGGGCCGGACGACCAGTGACGGTCGTCCGGCCCGGCCGGTCTCACGTGGCGCCGCCTCGCTGACCAGGCCCACGCTGATCAGCTCGGCGGTCAGGGCCCCGATGGTGCTGCGGTTGAGGCCGAGCCGGTTCGTCAACTCCGCCCGGGAGGTCGCGCCGTGCACGTGCACGTAGCGCAACAGGGTCCCGAGGTTGTGCCGGCGTACCTCTTCCTGGCTGGGGCCGGCACGCATCAGCTTCCCGTTGCGGAGGCTCTGCGCCGGGCCAGGGCGTCGACGCTCGCCGCCGCCAGGAGCACCAGGCCGGTGAAGATGTACTTCTGACCGGAGCTGAAGCCCATCAGACCCATGCCGTTGTCGATCACGGCGATCACCGCGCCACCGATCACCGCGTTGATCACCTTGCCCTTGCCGCCGAAGAGGCTGGTGCCGCCGATGACCGCGGCGCCGACCGAGTAGAGCAGGATGTTGCTGCCACCGGTGTTCGGGTCGACCGAGCTGGCCCGGCTGACCACCAGGATGCCGCCGATCGAGGCCATGAACGAGCAGATCACGAAGACCGAGATGCGGATCCGGTCGACGGTGATACCCGCCCGGCGGGCCGCCTCGGCGTTGCCGCCGACCGCGTAGACGTGCCGGCCGTACGTGGTGCGGCCGAGCACGAAGCTCCAGATGATCATGGCGATCGCGATGATCGGCACGACGATCGGCACGCCCTTGAGCGAGTTGATCGCCGGGTTGATCGCCCGCTCCTGGGTGAGCACCGCGGTCGCCGCGACGAGCAGCACCGCGAGCCCGCCGACGCGCAGCAGGACGATGCCGAGCGGGTCGGCGACCAGGTTCCGGGCGTTCCGGCTGCGGTAGCGGTTCAGCTGGACCGCGGCGTACCCGGCGATCGCGAAGACGGTGAGGCCCCAGCTCCAGGCCACCGACAGGTTGTCGTTGTTCAGCGAACGGACGAACTCGTCGGTGACGGAGATGTTCTGACCGCCCTTGAGCATGGTCAGCAGCACGCCCTGGAAGGCGAGGAACGCGGCCAGGGTGACGACGAACGACGGGATGCCGAGCTTCGCCACGAGCAGGCCGAGCACCAGGCCGATCACGATGCCGGTGAGCATCGCGGCCGGGATCGCCACGTACCAGGGCAGGCCCTCGTTCGTGAGCAGGATGGCCATGACCGCGCCGCACACGCCGCTCGCGAAACCGGCCGAGAGGTCGATCTCGCCGAGCAGCAGCACGAAGACCAGGCCCATGGCGATGAAGACGACCTGCGCGCTCTGGTTGAACAGGTTCGCGAAGTTGAGCGCGCTGAGGAACGTGTCGCTCCGGGCCACGCCGAAGATCAGCGTGAGGACGAGCAGCCCGAGGACGGCCGGGAGGCTGCCGAGATCGCCGCCGCGGACCCGCGCCCAGTAGTCGCGGATGTGGCTCCCGACCGTGGGCTTGACGGCCTGGATGCCACCGGCCGTGGTGGTCGTGGTCGTGGTCACTGGGCTTCTCCCGGCGTGATGTCGATGAACTCCGAGGGCTTCTCGGGCGGAAGGCCGAGGTTGCCGCTGCGCCCGCCGGTGATCAGCTCGACGACCTGGGAGTGGGTCACGTCGGAGGCCTTCACCTGGGCCGCCATCCGGCCGAGGTAGAGCGCCGCGATGCGGTCCGAGACCGCGAACACGTCGTTCATGTTGTGCGAGATCAGGACGACGCCGAGGCCGTTGTCGGCGAGCCGGCGGACCAGCTCGAGCACCTGCGCGGTCTGCGCCACGCCGAGGGCCGCGGTCGGCTCGTCGAGGATGACGACCCGGCTGTTCCAGAGCACGGCCTTGGCGATCGCCACGGTCTGCCGCTGGCCGCCGGAGAGGCTGGAGACGAGCTGGCGCAGCGACTTGACGGTCCGCACCGACAGGCTGCGGAGGGTCTCGCCGGCCATCTCCTCCATGGTCGCCTCGTCGAGGACGATGCCGGACTTCTTCTCCCGGCCGAGGAACATGTTCTGGACGATGTCCAGGTTGTCGCAGAGGGCGAGGTCCTGGTACACGACCTCGATGCCGAGCGCGGAGGCGTCGCGCGGGGAGTGGATCGCGACCTCCTTGCCGTCGAAGGTGACCGTGCCGGCGTCGATCGAGTAGATGCCGCTGATGCACTTGACCAGCGTGGACTTACCGGCGCCGTTGTCGCCGACCAGGGCGGTGACCTCGCCCGGGTAGACGTTCAGGCCGACGTCGTGCAGGACCTGGACGGGACCGAAGCTCTTGTCGATCCCGCGCAGCTCCAGAAGGGGTGTCGCGGCCACTGATGGTTCTCCTTCGTTCGGTGACCGGTTGCGTCGCGGCTCCGCCACCTCATCGTGGCTCCGCCGACCGCGGGTTTGTCGAGAACCGACTCCGGCGCCGCCCACGGCGTGCGTGGGCGGCGCCGAACTCAGGCGCTGACTACCGAGGCGTCAGCTGATGCCCGCGTCGGTGCAGGCCTTGGCGAAGTCCGCGGTGCAGAGCTCCTCCTTGGTGACGAAGCCGTCCGCCACGACGTCCTTGACGTTCGCCTTGGTGATCGACTGCGGCTTCAGCAGGACGGACTTGACGTCCTTCTTCGACTCCGGGTCGGTGACCGAGCCGGTCGCCGAGGTCGGCGCCTGGCCCTTGGCCAGCGCGATCGCCAGCTCGGAGGCGGCGTCCGCCTCGTCCTTGATGGCCTTGTAGACCGTCATGCACTGGTCGCCGACGAGGACGTTCTGAAGACCCTGAACGGTGGCGTCCTGACCGGTCACCGGGACCTGGCCGTTCAGCTTGTTCTTCTTCAGCACCTGGATGGCCGCGTTGCCGAGGCCGTCGTTGGCGGCGAGGACGCCCTTGATGTCCTTGTTCGTGGTCAGCATCTGCTCGAAGAGCGTGCCGCCCTGAACGTTGTCCCAGTCCGGAACGTCCTGGTCCGGACCCTTGACGAACTCACCCGAGTCGAACTTGGGCTTGAGGACCGAGTCGTAGCCCTCCTTGAAGAGGGTGGCGTTGTTGTCGGTCGGCGAACCGTTCAGGTACGCCACGACCGGCTTGGTCGCCTTCTTCTCGGTCAGGCAGTCGATCAGACCCTGACCCTGCAGCTTGCCGACCTCGACGTTGTCGAACGACACGTAGTAGTCGGCGCCACCGTTGAGGGTGAGGCGGTCGTAGTCGATGGTCGCGATGCCCGCGGCCTTCGCCTTGTCCAGCACGGCCTTACCGGTGCCGGAGTCCAGGTTGACGATCATCAGAACCTTGACGCCGCTGGAGATCATGCCGTCCGCGATCGTCTGGAACTGGGTCTTGTCACCCTGGGCGTTCTGGATGTCGGCCTCCACACCGGCCGCCTTGAAGGCGTCGGTGAGGTACTTCAGGTCGGCGGTCGCCCAGCGAGCGGAGCTCTTGGTGTCGGGCAGGATCACGCCGACCTTGCCGGCCGAGGAGCCGCTGTCGCCGCTGCCACTGCCGCTGTCGCCACTCTCACTGCCGCACGCGGCCATGCTTCCGGTGGCCAGCAGGCCAGCCGCGGCAAGGGCGAACAGTCCCTTACGCATTCCTTATGTCCTTTCGGGGGGTAAATCCGGGGCCTTGGTTCGGATTTGTCAGGGGTCGCGGCGGATGGAGAGGTGACGCTCGCCCTGTGACGCCGATGGATGAGGAACCGGTTTGTTGTGCCCGGCAACGTATTCCGATGGTGGCCGAGAACACAAGCCGCAACGGAGATCTATCTCGTAACGAGGGATAACAATCCGGCAACACGGCGCGGTTACCAGCGGGTACCTCGGTGCGCGGAATACTCCCCGGGGGACACGCAGGGTGACGCTCGGTAGTTTCGAGCTACGGAGTTGGCGTATACCGGGAGAACGGACGTATCCGTACGGAAGCTAGGATGCCGCCGCTCAGCTCCGGATCGGGGCCACAATCGCGCTGGTCAGCCGGATGAGATCGGCCGGGGCGAGGGAGACCTGCAGCCCACGGCGGCCGGCCGAGACGTACATCAGGTCGAGAGCGGGAGCGGTGTCGTCGATCACGGTCGGCAGTCGCCGCCGCTGCCCGAGCGGGCTGATCCCGCCCCGCACGTAGCCGCTGCTGCGCTCGGCCGCGGCCCGGTCGGCGAGGGCCGCCCGCTTGCCCCCGGCCGCCTGGGCGAGCGCCTTCAGGTCGAGATCGCCGGTCACCGGCACGACGCCGACCACCAGCGCGCCGTCCACCTCGGCGATCAGCGTCTTGAACAGCCGGGCCGGCTCGACCCCGAGGAACGCGGCGACGAGAGCCCCGTAGTGGGGCGCGTCCGGCGACACCTCGTACGGATGAAGGGTGTGCGGAACCCGCTCGGAGGTCAGCAGGACGGTCGCGGGGGTGCCGGCCGCTTTCTTCGCCATGAGGGAAAGCTACTGGGTGATCAGCACGACCGGCGCGCCCGCCACCCGGGTCAGCACGATGCCGGCGCCGTTCGGGCCGGACAGGCGCAGGTCCTTGCGCAGCTGGTCGGGGACGAGCGCGGACCCCCGCTTGCGGATCTCCAGCCGCCCGATGCCCCGCTCCCGGAGCAGCGCCCGCAGCCGCTTCAGCGAGAACGGCAGCACGTCGGTCACCGCGAGCCGGCGCGCGAACGGCGTGTCCACCGGGTCGTCGGTGTGCACGTACGCGATCTCCGGGTCGCCCAGCCGGCCGCCGACCGTCGCGGCGAACTCGGCCACCAGGTGCGAGCGGACCACGGCCGGGTCCGGGTCGTAGAGGTAGGCGCCGACCGGCCCCACCGGCGCGGCCGCGGTCCCCGAGCCGGTCAGCCCGGCCTCCCCGGACCCGTCGGCGCCGAGCAGCGTCGCCCGCCGCGGCGCCCCGGCCAGCGGCCCGCACCAGAACGCCGCCTCGACCAGGTCGCCGCCGACGCTGACCCACTCCCCCTCGGCTCCCGGCGGCAGCAGGTCGTGGCCGATGCCGGGCGCCAGCTTCAGCACGGTCCGCGGCACCCGCTCCGGCAGCGCCGCGACGAAGTCCCACGGCGGCGAGTACGACTTCGGGTCGAACACCCGGCCCCGGCCGGCCTGGCGGCGCGCCGGGTCGGCGAAGACCGCGTCGAACGCCTCGACCCGGACCGACGTGGCGTCCGCGCACTCCACCGTGACCAGGCCGGTCAGCCCGAGCGCCTCGGCGTTGGCGGCGGCGACCGCGGCGGTGAGCGGATCGGCGTCGACGGCGTGCACCCGGATGCCCCGCCGGGCCGCGGCGAACGCGTCGGTGCCGAGCCCGCAGCCGAGATCGGCGACGGACCGCACGCCCGCGGCCGCCAGCCGGGCCGCCCGCCGCGCCGCGACCGGGGCCCGGGTGGCCTGCTCGAGGCCGGGCCGGGTGAAGAACATCCGGGCCGCGTCCGGCCCGAACTTCATCGCCGCCCGCCTGCGCAAACTAGCCTGGGTCAGAGCGGCCGCGGCGAGGTCCGCGCCGATGCCCCGGGCACGCACGGCCGAGGCGGCGGCGAGGGGCTCGGCGTCATCGAGCCCGGCCGCCACGGCCAGGGCTTCGGCTCCGGCGGGGGTTCGCAAGCGGGACAGCAACTCAGGGGTCACGACAGGCATTCTCCCTGGCGTGACAGGCTGGCACTCTGGTTGACGGAGTGCTAGTTCCGGAATAGTCTCCGGTTAGCACTCTCAACATGAGGGTGCCAGCCGCGCGGCCCGCCCGTGCGGTTAGGCACCAGGCGGACCGGCACCCGCGACGACGGCCCCGCCCGGTGGCATGAGGCATCAGACCGGCCTGGATCAAGGCCGGCGAAACCTGTACCCAGGAGGGTATGCCCGTGACTACCGCGACCAAGGTTGCGATCAAGCCGCTCGAGGACCGCATCGTGGTCCAGGCGAACGAGGCTGAGACCACGACCGCTTCCGGCATCGTGATCCCCGACACCGCCAAGGAGAAGCCGCAGGAGGGCACCGTCCTCGCTGTCGGCCCCGGCCGGATCGACGACAAGGGGAACCGGGTTCCGCTCGACGTCAAGGTCGGCGACGTGGTCCTCTACTCGAAGTACGGCGGCACCGAGGTCAAGTACGCCGGCGAGGAGTACCTGGTGCTCTCCGCCCGCGACGTCCTCGCGGTCATCGAGAAGTAAGACCTGACTGATTGCGCCAGCGCCCTGTTCCGATGACTCGGGGCAGGGCGCTGGTGCGTGAAGGGACCATAGATGGCGAAGATTCTCAGTTTCTCTGACGACGCCCGGCACCTGCTGGAGCACGGGGTCAACACGCTCGCCGACACGGTCAAGGTCACCCTCGGACCGCGCGGTCGTAACGTCGTCCTGGACAAGAAGTTCGGCGCTCCCACGATCACCAACGACGGCGTGACCATCGCCAAGGAGATCGAGCTCACCGACCCGTACGAGAACCTCGGCGCGCAGCTCGTCAAGGAGGTGGCGACGAAGACCAACGACGTCGCCGGCGACGGGACCACCACGGCGACCGTGCTCGCGCAGGCGCTGGTCCGCGAGGGCCTGCGCAATGTGACCGCGGGCGCCAACCCGATCGGCCTCAAGCGCGGCATGGACAAGGCCTCCGAGGCCGTGTCCAAGGCGCTGCTGGCCAAGGCCGTCGAGGTCGCCGACCACAAGGCGATCGCGAACGTGGCCACCATCTCGGCCCAGGACGCCACCATCGGCGAGCTGATCGCCGAGGCGATGGACCGGGTCGGCCGCGACGGTGTCATCACCGTCGAGGAGGGCTCGGCGCTTGCCACCGAGCTCGACGTGACCGAGGGCCTGCAGTTCGACAAGGGCTTCATCTCGCCGAACTTCGTGACCGACGCGGAGTCGCAGGAGGCCGTCCTCGAGGACGCGTACATCCTGCTGACCACGCAGAAGATCTCCAGCATCGAGGAGCTGCTCCCGCTGCTGGAGAAGGTGCTGCAGGCCGGCAAGCCGCTGCTCATCGTCGCCGAGGACGTCGAGGGCCAGGCCCTCTCCACCCTCGTGGTGAACGCGCTCCGCAAGACCATCAAGGTCGCCGCGGTGAAGGCGCCGGGCTTCGGTGACCGCCGCAAGGCGATCCTGCAGGACCTCGCGATCGCGACCGGTGGCGAGCTGATCGCCCCCGAGCTCGGCTACAAGCTCGACCAGGTCGGCATCGAGTCGCTGGGCAGCGCCCGGCGCATCGTCGTCGACAAGGAGAACACCACGATCGTCGACGGCGGCGGCAACAAGTCCGACGTCGCCGACCGGGTCGCCCAGATCCGCAAGGAGATCGAGGCGTCCGACTCCGACTGGGACCGGGAGAAGCTCCAGGAGCGTCTCGCGAAGCTCGGCGGCGGCATCGCGGTGATCAAGGTCGGCGCGGCCACCGAGGTCGAGATGAAGGAGCGCAAGCACCGCATCGAGGACGCCATCGCGGCGACCAAGGCGGCTGTCGAGGAGGGCACCGTCCCCGGTGGCGGCGCCGCGCTCGCCCAGGCGTCCAAGGAGCTCGACGGCGACCTCGGCCTGACCGGCGAGGAGGCGATCGGCGTCAGCATCGTCCGCAAGGCGCTGGTGGAGCCGCTGCGCTGGATCGCGCAGAACGCCGGCCACGACGGCTACGTCGTGGTGGGCAAGGTCGGCGAGCTGGGCTGGGGCCACGGCCTCAACGCGGCCACCGACGAGTACGTCGACCTGGCCGCGGCCGGCATCATCGACCCGGTGAAGGTGACCCGCAACGCGGTCTCCAACGCCGTCTCGATCGCCGGTCTGCTGCTGACCACCGAGAGCCTCGTGGTCGAGAGGCCGGCCGAGGCCGCTCCGGCCGCCGCCGGCGGTCACGGTCACAGCCACGGTGGCCACGGCCACCAGCACGGCCCGGGCTTCTGACCCGAACCGTTCAGCTGACATGGAAGGGCGCACCGGTGGTGCGCCCTTCCTGCATCTCCGGCTTCTCCGGGCCGCCCTGCCAGGACCGCCACAGGGCCGCGTACGAGCCGTCCGCCGCGAGCAGCTCGTCGTGCGAGCCGAGCTCGGTGATCAGCCCGTCCTCGACGACCGCGACCCGGTCGGCGTCGTGGGCCGAGAAGAGCCGGTGGGCGATCGCCACGACGGTCCGCCCGCGCACCACCGCGGCGAGGCTCCGTTCCAGGTCCCGGGCCGCCCGCGGGTCGAGCAGCGCGGTCGCCTCGTCGAGCACCAGGGTGTGCGGGTCGGCCAGGACGAGCCGGGCCAGCGCCACCTGCTGGGCCTGCGCCGGGGTGAGCGGCAGGCCGCCCGCCCCGACCGCGGTGGCGAGGCCGTCCGGCAGGCTGTCGGCCCAGCCCAGCGCGTGGACGGCGGCGAGGGCCGCCCGTACCTCGCCCTCCGGCACGCCCGGACGCACCAGCGCGACGTTCTCGCGCAGCGTGCCCATGAAGATGTGGTGCTCCTGGGTCACCAGCGCGACCTCGGCGCGCAGCCGTTCCGGCGGCAGCGCGGCGAGCGGCACCCCGCCCACCGTGACGCTGCCCGAGGTCGGCTGGTGCACGCCGGCGAGCAGCCGGCCCAGCGTCGACTTGCCGGCGCCGGAGACCCCGACCACGGCGAGCCGCTCCCCCGGCTCCAGGACCAGGTCGATGCCGTGCAGCACCTCCTGGTCGGCCCGGTAGGCGAACCGCACCCCCCGCAACTCGATCCGGCGCCCGTCCGGGCGGGCCGCTCCGACGGGTGGTGGCTGCTTCGCCGTGACGCCCAGCAGCCTGGCCAGGGAGGCGGCGCCGACCTCCAGCTCGTCGAGCCAGCCGGAGAGCCGGTCGAGCGGGTCGACGAGCTGCTGCACGTAGATCACCGCGGCCGTCAGCTGCCCCAGCGTCACGGCGTCCCGCAGGTAGAGCCAGCCGCCCGCGACCAGCGTCAACACCACCGGGAGGACGTAGCTCGACTCGATCACCGGCCACCAGACGGTCCTCAGGAAGAGCGTGTGCCGCTCGGCCTTCCAGGTCCGGTCCAGGTCCGCATCGGTACGGGCGATCCGCTGCCGCCCGCGGCGCAACGCCTCCACGGTCCGGGCGCCCTCGACCGTCTCGGTCAGCCCCTCGGTCACCTCGGAGTACGCCGCGTTCTGCTCCAGGTAGCCGGCCGGCGCCCGGCGCAGGTACCAGCGGGTGCCGGCCAGCAGGATCGGCATCCCGATCAGCAGCGGGATCGCGAAGAGCGGGCTCACCATCACGAGCGCGCCCACCACCAGGAACAGCGTGATCACCGCGATCATCGTCTCCGGCACGGCGAACCGCACGCACTTGGAGAGCGCGTCCACGTCCCGGGTGGCCCGGGTCAGCAGGTCGCCGCTGCCGGCCGCCTCCACGGTGGCGAGCGGCAGCGTCACGACCCGCGCGATGAACTCCTCACGCAGCCGGGCCAGCACCCGCTCGCCGAGCCGCGCCGAGGCCACGTGCGCGAACCGGGTCAGGACCGTCTGCAGCAGCACGAATCCGGCCAGCGCCAGGACGATCCGGTTCAGGTCGGCCATCGGCTCGTGATCCTCGATCGCCTCGACCAGGTCGCCGAGCAGGCGCGGGCCGGCGAGCGCGGCGAGCGCGGCGGCCACGTTGAGGCCGACCGCCGCCCGGAACATGCCGGGATGGCGGCGCAGCAGCTCGCGGGCGTACCGGCGGGCCTGGCCACGGCTCGCCACCGGCAGCGGGCGGGTCACGGCTCTTCCTCGCGCAGGACCATCCGGGCGTACCGGGGCGCGGTGCGGAGCAGGACGTGGTGCGGGCCCGCGGCGACGACGCGTCCACTCTCGACGTAGCAGACCCGGTCGGCCCGGCTCAGCAGCAGCGGGCTGGACGTGCAGATCACCGTGGTACGACCGGACCGCGCCGCCCGCAACCGGTCCGCGATCATCGCCTCGGTGTGCGCGTCGACGGCGTTCGTCGGCTCGACCAGGATCAGGATCTCCGGGTCGGCGACCAGTGCCCGGGCCAGCCGGAGCCGTTGCTGCTGGCCGCCGGAGAAGGACCGGCCGCGTTCGGCGACCACGGTGTCCACGCCGTCGGGCAGCGCGTCGACGACGCCGGTCGCGTCCGCCACCTCCAGCGCCTCCGGCAGGGTGCCCGCGCCGTACGGATCCAGATCGGACACCAGCGGGCCGGCGAACATCCGGGCCTCGTTGTCGGCCACCAGGATCCGCTCGCGCACCTCGGCCATCGACGCGCCGGCCAGCGGGACGCCGCCCATCGAGGCGCCGTCCGCGTAGCGGCCGAGACGGTCGGCGATCCGGGCCGCGTCGGAGGGGACGTCCGCCACGATCGCGGTCAACCGGCCGGCCGGGACGCGCACCCCCGACTCCGGGTCGTCCAAGTCGGCGAGGCGGGCGGCGGGCAGCGGCGCCGGCTCGCCCGGATCGGCCGGCTCACCGTCCACTTCGAGCATGGCGACCACCCGGCGGCTCGACACGTGCCCGCGGGTGATCCGGTCGACCGCGTCGGTGAGCTGCCGCAGCGGCGCCACCAGGAACGCCGCGTACGCGTAGAACGAGACCAGCTGGCCCACGGTGATCCGGCCGGCCCAGGCGGACCGCGCCCCCAGCCAGGTCAGCAGCACCAGGAACACCCCGGGCAGCAGCACCTGGGCCGCCTCGAGCAACGCCTCGACCCGCGCGGTCCGTACCCCCGCCGCTCTGAGCCTCTGCGACGCGGCGCGATAGCGCGCCGCCATGATCGGCTCCCCACCCACGCCGCGCAACACCCGCAGACCGGAGACCAGGTCGGCGGCCTGACCGGTCAGCTCGCCCTGCCGGCCGCGGTACTCGCGCTGACGCCGGTGCAGCGGGCCGATCAGCGCGCCCACCACGAGCATCATGATCGGCACGCCGATCAGCACGATCATGCCGAGCGGCACCGAGATGCGCAGCAGCAGCACCGTGATGATGGCGACCGCGAGCAGCGAGCCGATGCCGCGCGAGACGATGTCGACGGCGCCGCCGATGTGGCTGATGTCCGAGGTGCCGATCGCCACCACCTCGCCGGTGTCGAGCCGGCGCGGCAGGGTCGCGCCGAGCCGGTTGGCCTGGCGGACCACGACCTGGACGGTACGGAACGCGGCGCCCAGATAGTTCGAGACGGCGAACCGGTGCCGCATGATGCCGGTGATCACCTGGATCGTCCCGACGCCGAGCAGCAGGAGCGTCCAGCGGGCGAGGCCGGCGCCGTCCTTGCCGGCGGCGGCGTCGACGGCGCGGCCGACCATGGCGGGCGCCAGCGACTGGCACCCCATCCAGATGATCGCGAGAGTGGCCGCCGCAGCGACCGTCAGGCGGGAACGCCGGACCAACCAGAACAGATATCGGGCGGCGGACCGGGAGTCGGGCAGGCCGGGATCCGGCTCGGGCAATATATGCATCAGAGCCCGACGGTAAGGCCGGGCTGCGAGGTCTGCGACCGCTCAGCGATCGACGGGCGTGAAATCCCAGACGTGCGGAGTGCGTGCTACCAGGTTCTCCGGCGGAGTCGGCATGCCCTCCGGGGTGTTACGCCATTTGGTGATGACGACGATGCGTTGATCGGTGGACGAATAGACGTCACTCGACACATGTTGTGGCAGCACCTCCAGCGAGGGCACCGCCGTGTCACAGACCCAGCTCAGCAGCTCGTCGAAGCCGCTGCGCGAGGCCCGTACCTCCCACATCCGCGCGATCATGCTCGCTTCCTACCCCGTGACACTGACCTCGGTCAAACTCATCGCCGAGTCGGCCGGGAGGTCGAGACGACTGGGAGCGATCCCGGCCGCGACCAGGTGCGAGCCGAGGGCCGCCACCATCGCGCCGTTGTCGGTGCAGAGCGCCGGCCGCGGCACCCGCACGGCGATCCCGTGCTTCGCCGCCCGCTCCTCGGCCAGCAACCGCAGCCGCGAGTTCGCCGCCACGCCGCCGCCGATCACGAGCGTCTTCACGCCGTTGGTCCGGCAGGCGTCGATCGCCTTCGCGGTCAGCACGTCGCAGACCGCCTCCTGGAAGCTCGCCGAGACATCCGCGACCGGCACCGGCTCACCGGCCCGCTCCCTCGCCTCCACCCAGCGCGCCACCGCCGTCTTGAGACCCGAGAAGGAGAAGTCGAAACGGTGCTCGGCCTGGTCCTTCGGCGCGGTCAGGCCGCGCGGGAACGCGATCTTCCGCGGGTCGCCCTCGCGCGCTGTCCGGTCGATGATCGGGCCGCCCGGGAAGCCCAGGCCGAGCAGCCGGGCCACCTTGTCGAAGGCCTCGCCGGCCGCGTCGTCGATGGTCGCGCCGAGCGGCGTCACGCCGGCCGTCAGGTCGTCGACCAGCAGCAGCGAGGAGTGCCCGCCGGAGACCAGCATCGCGATCGCCGGCTCGGGCAGCGGGCCGTGCTCCAGGGTGTCCACCGCCACGTGCGCGGCCAGGTGGTTGACGCCGTAGATCGGCTTCTCGGCGGCGAGCGCGTAGCCCTTCGCGGCCGCCACGCCGACCAGCAGCGCGCCGGCCAGACCGGGACCGCTGGTCACCGCGATCGCGTCGACGTCGGCGAGGGTCACGCCGGCCTCGTCGAGCGCCCGCTGCATGGTCGGCACCAGCGCTTCGAGGTGGGCGCGGCTCGCCACCTCGGGCACCACGCCGCCGAACCGCGCATGCTGATCCACACTGGACGCCAGCGCGTCGGCGAGCAGGGTGTGCCCGCGCACGATGCCGACACCGGTCTCGTCGCAGGAGGTCTCGATCCCGAGGACCAGGGGTTCGTCACGCATCGCGCATCATCACCAGGGCGTCCGTGTTGCTGGGTTGGTAGTAGCCGCGCCGGATCCCGACCGGCTCGAAGTCGTAGCTCGCGTACAGCCGCTGCGCCGGCGCGTTGTCGACGGCCACCTCGAGCAGCGTCTTGCGCACCCCGCGGGCGGCCGCCTCGGCCAGCAGCGCCTCCAGCAACTGCCGGCCCACCCCGCGCCGCTGGGTGTCCCGCCGCACCGCGATGTTCTGCACCCAGGACTCCTCGGAGTCCACGACGGACAGACCCGCGTAGCCGAGCACCGTCTCGTCCTCGGTCGCCACGAGGTAGTAGTGGCCCTGGGCCAGCTCGTTCCAGAACATCGCGGCCGACCACTTCTCGGCGCCGAAGAGATCCTCCTCGACCGGCAGCACCTGACCGATGTGCCACCAGCGGAACCGCTCGATCAACATCAGGTCAGCACCGGCTTGCGCGCGCCCGGTTCGACGGCGTCGGGCCGGCGCAGATAGAGAGGCGTCAGCACTTCACTCTCCGCCCCGGCACGGATCCTGGTGGCGGCGAGCGCCACCAGGGCGGCGCCGGGTGGATAGAGGAGATGTTCCTCCACGGGTACGCCGAAAAGGTCCCCGTACTTGAGAGCACCCTCCCCCGCCGCCCGGGTCACGCCCTCGACGCCGACGTCGGCGGGTTTCGCCACCTCGGGGCCGCTCACCCGGTCACCGTCCTGATATGTCGCGAAGTACACCTCACGGCGCCGCGCGTCGGTGGCGATCAGCACGCGGCCCGGACCGGCCGCCCGGCCGAGGCCGTCGAGCGAGCACACACCGTACGTCGGGATGCCGAGCGCCTGCCCCATGCTCGCCGCCGTGGCGAGCCCGACCCGCAGGCCGGTGAACGGGCCCGGCCCCAGACCCGCCACGATCGCCGTGAGGTCGCGCGGGCGGTAACCCGCCTCGGCCAGCACCGCGGCGATCTCCGGGGCGAGTTTCTCCCCGTGCGCGCGGGGGTCGACGGTACGGCTTTCCGCGACGCCGAACAGGCCGTCGGCGGTCACCTCGACGAGCGCCGCCGTCGAGGCGGGTGTGGCGGTGTCCAGAGCGAGAACGAGCACACCTGACCTTACCCGGCGGCCCTCGGGTCCCAGTCGATCAGCGGGCGGCCGCCGTCGGCGAGGGCCTTGTTGGCGGCGCTGAACGGGCGGCTGCCGAGGAAGCCCGCCCGGTTGAGCGGGCTCGGGTGCCCGGCCTCGATGACGGCGTGGACCGGGTTCGTGACGAGGGCCGCCTTCTTCTTCGCGTAGCTGCCCCAGAGCAGGAAGACGACCCGCTCGTCACGCGCGTCGAGCGCCCGGATCGTGGCGTCGGTGAACGCCTCCCAGCCCCTGTTGCCGTGCGAGCCGGCCTTGCCCGCCCGGACGGTCAGGACCGCGTTGAGCAGCAGCACGCCCTGTTTCGCCCAGCCGGTCAGGTCACCGCTCACCGGCTTCGGGATGTTGACGTCCTCGGCGAGCTCTTTGAACACGTTCCCGAGCGACGGCGGCTTGCGGACGCCCTCGCGGACGCTGAAGCTCAACCCGTGCGCCTGGCCGGGGCCGTGGTAGGGGTCCTGCCCCAGGATCAGCACTCTGGTCTGCGCCGGCAGGGTCAGCCGGTAGGCCGCGAACAGGTCCTCCACCGGCGGGTAGACGGTCTCGTTCGCATACTCCGCGGCGACGAACTCGCCCAGCTTCGCGGTCGCCTCGGCGTCCAGGAAGGGCGTCAGCTCGGCGCGCCACTCGGCCGGCAGCAGTTCGATCAGGTTCACAGGCTCTCCAGTCGGTGTGCCCAGTCGCCGCCGTGCGGCACCAGGTCGATCACTCGGGTGTCGTCGTCCAGCCGGTCGATGCGGACCTGCAGGTATTCGTCGTTGAGCTGCTCCACCAGGCCGGCGCCCCACTCGACGACGGTCACCGCGTCGTCGGCCGAGGCGTCCAGGTCCAGGTCGTCGATCTCGGCACGGGGGTCGGGCCGCTCCCCCAGCCGGTAGGCGTCGGCGTGCACCAGCGGCAGCGGCCCGCGGTGCACCCGGGCGATCACGAAGGTCGGCGAGGTGATCGCGCCCTGCACGCCGAGGCCGGCGCCGATCCCCTGCACCAGGGCGGTCTTGCCGGCGCCGAGCGGGCCGGTCAGCAGCAGCAGGTCGCCGGCCCGCAGGATGCCGGCCAGGCGCCGGCCGAAGTCCTTGGTGTCGTCGACGGTCCTCAGCTTCACGTGATCTTCTCCAGGAACGGGATCAGTGCGGCGTTGACCTGGTCGGCCTTCTCCAGCATCACCACGTGGCCGCTGTTCTCGATCTTCAGCAGCTCGGCCTGCGGCAGGTGCTTGAGGATCTCCTCGGAGTGGGTGACCGGGGTGAGGTAGTCACGGTCGCCGACCACCACGAGCACCGGCACCCCGCGCAGCGCCGACAGCGCCGGGAAACGGTTGTGCGTGTAGAGCGTGTGCAGGTATTTCGTCAGCGTCTCCACCGACGTCTTCGAGTTCATGCTCTCCACGAACGTGACCAGCGTGGCGCTGGGTTTCGCCTCGCCGAAGCCGTATCGCCGGGTCAGCAGCCAGGCCAGGTCGGACGAGGCGACCCGGGCGCGGTCGATCGTGCCACCGCCGAGTTTCGCCGCGCGGTCCCAGAGCGGGAACCAGGGCGCGCTGGCCCGGGCCACCAGGTTCGTCACGCCGAGTCCGGTCTTGTCGAAGAGGCCGGCCGAGGTGGAGATCAGGACGACGCCGGTCACCCGGTTGCCGAACCACTCCGGGAACTGCTCGGCGAACGCCATGATGGTCATGCCGCCCATCGAGTGGCCCACCAGGATGATGTGGCCGTCCGGGACGGTCTCCTCGAGCACCGCGGCGAGCGAGCGGCCCAGCGCGGCGATGTCGTAGGTGCCCGACTGGAGCTTGCCGGAGCGGCCGTGGCCGGGCTGGTCGTAGAAGACCATCTTGTATTCGCCGCGCTCGGCCAGCTCCTTGCGCTGGAAGTAGAACGTGCCCATGTCGAGCGCGAAGCCGTGCACGAACACGATGGTCGGCTTGCCGGTGGGCTGCTCCGGCTCGACGATCTCGACATGCAGGTCGGTGCCGTCGGCCGCCGTGACGGTGAGCTCCCGGTCGAACGGCTGATCGCCGAACGGCTCGTCGACGTGCGGGTCGCCGGGCGCCTTGACCGAGCGCCGCACCAGGGCCCGCTCCACCGCGAACGCCGTGGCCAGGCCGGCCGCCGCCACACCGACCGCGGCGCCGAATATGCCGGCGGTCTTCGCAGCCCGCTTCACGCCCGGACCTCCCCGCCCTGCGCACCGTGCCGCGCCTCGCCGCCGATGCCGCTCTCGCCGCCTGCGCTGGTCCCGCCGCCGCTCGGGCTGGTCGCGCCGATCTCGCCGCCGGGTCTGGTTTCGCCGCCGTCGGGGCTGGTCTCTCCGTCGTAGATGCGCGGGACCCGGCTGCTGCCGAAGCGGGTGACGATCTCGTAGTTGATGGTGCCGGTGGCGGCGGCCCAGTCGTCGGCGGTCGGCTCGCCGGCGTCGCCCGGGCCGAACAGGATCGCCACGTCGCCGGCCGTGACCGGCTCGTCGCCCACGTCGACCACGAACTGGTCCATGCAGACGCGGCCGGCGATCGGGGCGGTCGTGCCGCCGATCCGCACCGGGGCGGCGTTCGACGCGTGCCGCGGAACCCCGTCGCCGTAGCCCAGCGGCACCACGGCGAGGGTCGTCTCGGCGGAGGTCGTGTAGGTCAGGCCGTAGGAGACGCCCTGACCGGCCGGCACCCGCTTGGCAAGGGCCACCCGGGCCCGGGCCGTCATGGCCGGCCGCAGGCCGAACGTCTCGCCCGCGATCGGCGACAGGCCGTAGGCCGCGATCCCGACCCGGACCATGTCGAAGTGGGTGTCGGGGCGGCTCAGGGTGGCCGCCGAGTTGGCGATGTGCCGGTAGCGCGGGCTGATCCCGAAGCGGCCGGCCAGCTCGAGGCCCTCGTGGAACGCCGCGAGCTGCCGGTCGACCGACTCGTGGCCGGGCTCGTCGGCGCAGGCGAAGTGGCTCCACACCCCGGTGATCTCGAGGTCGCCGCCGGCCTGCGCCTTGGCCGCCGACTCGAGCAGCGCCGGCCACTCGGCCCGGGGCGAGCCGCCGCGGGCCAGGCCGGTGTCGAGCTTCAGGTGGACCCGGGCGACCCGGCCGGCCTGCCGCGCCGCGGCGACCAGCTCGTCGATCAGGTCGGGCGTGGCGGCGCTGAGGTCGACGCCGGCCTCGACCCCGGTGACCAGCGGCAGCCCCGGGCTCAGCAGCCAGGCCAGGACCGGCGCCTCGACACCGGCCCGGCGCAGCGCGAGCGCCTCGTCGAGGGTCGCGACGCCCAGCCACGTGGCCCCGCCGGCGAGCGCCGCCCGGCCGGCCGGGACCAAGCCGTGCCCATAACCATCCGCCTTGACGGCGACCAGCACCTCGGCGGAGGTGCGGGCGCGCAACGCCGCGACGTTGTCCCGGATCGCGTCCAGATCGACGCGGACTTCGGCCTGCCACATACCTCTAACCCTACTGACGGCCTATGACAGTTCCGGTCACCCCAGCAGGTCGAGCAGGACCGGGCGGATCGCGGCGGCGATGTCCGGCGCGGTGACCGGGCCGTCCTTCGCCGCGTGCCGGCCGGCCAGCCCGTGCACGTAGGCGGCGGCCACCGCGGCCCGGACCGCCGGCAGACCGGCCGCCAGCAGCGAGCCGAGCAGGCCGGCCAGCACGTCGCCGCTGCCGGCCGTGGCCAGCGCCGGGCTGCCGGTCGGGTTCGCCCAGATCTCGCCGCCCGGGGTCGCCACGATCGTCCGGTCGCCCTTGAGCAGCACGACCGCGTTGGTCCAGGCCGCCAGGCGGGCCGCCGCGCCGGCCCGGTCGGCGCCCGGCACCTCGCCGGCGAGCCGCTTGAACTCGCCGTCGTGCGGGGTCAGCACGACCGGGGCGTCCCGGCGCAGATCCTCCGAGAACTCGCCGCCGACCAGCAGGGTGATGGCGTCCGCGTCGAGCAGCACCGGCAGCGAGGTGGCGAGGACACTGCGGAGCTCGGTGCGCGCCACGTCGCCGGTTCCCAGGCCACTGCCACAGACCCAGCCCTGTACGCGACCCGTCTGCGCGACCCGGGGCGACACCACGACCGACGGGTGCGCGCGAACCACCTCGGGGTGGGCGCTGCCCGCGTACCGCACCATGCCCGCCGGCCCGGCGAGCGCGCCGGCCGTGGAGAGCAGGGCGGCGCCCGGGTACGAGGCCGAGCCGGTCGCCAGGCCGACCACGCCGCGGGTGTACTTGTCCGAGGCCGGGCCGGGCACCGGCCACCATCCGGCGATGTCGGACGCCTCGGCCACCCGGACCGCCGGGCCGGTGACCAGCGAGGGCCCGAGGCCGATGTCGACGAGCTCGACTGCGCCGCAACGGACCGCGGCCGGGCCGATCAGGTGAGCCGGCTTCAAGCAGCCGAAGGTCACCGTGACGTCCGCGTCGACCGCCTCGCCCGGGACGTCGCCGGTGTCGACCGAGACCCCCGAAGGCGTGTCGACGGCCACCACCACGGGACGGTCACCCGTACGCGATCGCAGTGATCCGAGCCTGCCCACGACGGAGGCCGCGGGCGGACGCAGGCCGCCGCTGCCACCGATACCGACGATGCCGTCGAGCACGAGATCGGCGCGGGAGGGCAACTCGAGCGTGGTGAAACCGCCGGCCGCCCGCAGCGCCGCGAGACCGGCCAGATGCACCCGCTCCGGGGTGAGCAGCAGCGCCCGGACCTGCGCGCCCCGGCGGGCCAGCGAGGCGCCCGCGTAGAGCGCGTCACCACCGTTGTCACCGCTGCCGACCAGGAGCACCACACGAGCGCCGTAGACGCCGCCGGACTCCTCCAGCAGCAGCGCGCACCGGCGGGCCAGGCCGGCCGCGGCGCGCTGCATCAGCGTGCCCTCCGGAAGGGTCGCCATCAGCGACTTCTCGGCCGACCGAACGTCGGCTGTCCGCCATGCCTGCCGCACGCGTTCTCCCCTTCGTTACACCTGCTGCTCACCGGTCTCGGCCACCACCATCGCCGAGGCGATCCCGCCGTCGTGGGACAGCGAGAGATGCCATCGATGGATACCGCGCTCGGCGGCCGCGGCGGCGACCGTACCGGAGACCGTCAACCACGGCCGCCCGTCCGGATCGGTGACGATCTCGCAGTCGTGCCAGCGCAGTCCGGCCGGCGCCCCGAGAGCCTTCGCGACGGCCTCCTTCGCCGCGAACCGGGCGGCCAGCGACTCGGCCGAGCGCGGGTTGCCGGAGCCGGTCAGCCGCTCCGGCTCGGTGAACAGACGGTCCCCCAGCAGCGGCGTTCGCTCCAGGGCGCGGGCGAAGCGGTCCACCAGGACGACGTCGATGCCGACAGACACGATCACACCGGTCACCCTAGCCGTGCCCGCGCCTCCGCCGTCGGACTCCGGTAGCCGGGTCGCCGTTCGCGCGCAAGCCCTGTGGACGGGCGGCCGGATCGGCCGGTCGCCGTTGTCCACAGGGCGGGCCGACGGCCTGTGGACGGGCCTAATTTCGGTGCGTCCCGTTCCGTCGTGCGCTCATGGGAGGCACCCGATGAATTCGTCCGACTCTTTCCAGGCTCCTTTCCAGGCCGACTCCGTCGATTTGACCGGAATAGCCGCGGCCGCCGCCGACACGGCGGATCGGGTGGCGGAGGCAGCCCGCTCAGCGCCGGAGCCCGATCCGGTTCCGCGCTGGGCGACCACGAGCGCCGGCATGCTCGCGGCCGAGGCGGTCCGGCAGCAGTTGGCGCAGCTGGGCCGCGAGGTGACGGAGACGGCGCAGAGAATCCGTGCCTCGGCGGCGGCCTATGAGGAGGCAGACGCGCGAGCCGCGAACCGCTTCCGCCTCGCCCGCCGGCCATGAGCGCTGCCATCTATGCCCGGCTGCGGGTGACCGATCCGGCTCGGTGGCGGGCTGCCGCGCTCGCCTGGCGGCGGTGGGCCGCGATGGCCGGCGCGCTCGGGGCGGAGTTCGGGCCGCTGGTGGCGCGGCTGCGGGCGGCCTGGTCGGGGCCGGCGGTGGCCGCGGCGACGAACCTGATCGCCGGGTTCCGGCGGCGGATCGCGATGTTCCGGGTGCTGTGCTGGCGTGCCGATCAGGCGTTGAGCGAGTTCGCGGCGGCGCTCGCGCGAGCGCGCGAGCTGCTCGGCCGGGCGCGAGGCCGTGCCGGAGGCGCCGGCTTGGTGATCGACGATTCGGGTACGGTGCACGGCCCGTCCCCCGATCTCCCCACGGTCGTGGCCGACCTCTCCGCGGCGCTCGACGTCGCCGCGCGGGCCGACGCCGAAGCCGCCGCCCGCCTCGAATCGATGGCCCGCGCGGCGGATTCGCCGGGCGGATCGGCCTCCTGGAGCGGCGTCGTCTCCGCGGGCGGATCGGCTTCCGGGAGCGGCGCGGGGAGTCTCGGGCGGCCCGGGTGCGCGGACGGGCCGGAGGTGGTCCGGCGGTGGTGGGACGGTCTCTCGCCGGGCGAGCGGAACCGGCTGCTGGTCACCGAACCGGGATGGCTGGCGTCGACCGGCGGCATCCCGGTCGCCGACCGCGACCTGGCGAACCGGCTGCTGCTCGACGATCACCGGGCGCGGGCGGCCGACGGGGCGCGGCGGGGGCTGCGGAACGGGCTGGACGAGTTGAGCGCGCGGCTGGACGACGACGCGGGGCTCCGGCCGTACCTCATCGGTCTTGACGTCTCGGGAGACGGCCGGGCGGTCGTCGCGCTCGGTGACCCGGACCGGGCCCGGCACGTGCTGACCCATGTCCCGGGCATGACCAGTGACCTGGAGTCGCTCGGCGGAGAACTGACCCGGGCCGGGCGGGTGGCGGACCGGGCCGCCGAGGTGAACCCGGCCGAGGCGGCGAGCGCGGTGCTGTGGCTCGACTACGACGCGCCGGACTTCCTGCACGAGGCGTGGTCCGACCGGCAGGCCCGGGAGGGCGGGGAGGGGCTGCGGCGGTTCCAGGAGGAGCTGCGGGCGACCCACGACCGGACGCCGGCGCATCTGACCGTTCTCGGTCACAGCTACGGCTCGGTGGTGGTCGGCGCGGCGGCCGCCGGACCGCTCGCCGCGGACGACGTGGTCTTCGTGGGTTCGCCCGGTGTCGGAGTGGGCTCGGCCGGTGAGCTGACCGTGCCGGCCGGGCGGGTCTGGGCGACGACGTCGGAGAGCGACGTGATCCAGTACGCGGCCGTCTCGCCCCGGAGCCTGCCGCACGATCTGACGGTGGCCGGCATTCCGGTGGCCGGGCCGGTGCTCGCGTTCGGGCGGCCGGAGCGGGAGCTCTGGTTCGGGCCGAATCCGAGCGATCCGGGGTTCGGCGGCCGGGTCTTCGCGAGCCAGGCCGACGCGGGCCACCTCGGCTACTGGGATCCGGGCCGGCCCGCGCTCGACGGCCTGGCCCGGATCGTGACAGGTCAGGAGCCGGCGACCGTGAGATGAGACCGGCGCCGGCCGCATGACGATGGCCGGCGCCGGGATGGGATCAACGCACGCGCGGCCCCGGCGCTGTGACGAGGACGGTCACTCGACCGTGACGGACTTGGCCAGGTTGCGGGGCTGGTCGACGTCGTGGCCGCGGGCCGCGGCGATCTCGCAGGCCAGGATCTGCAGCGGCACCGTGGTCATCAGCGGCGCGAGCAGGGTCGGGGTGTGCGGGACCTCGATCAGGTGGTCGGCGTAGGCGCGGACGCCCTCGTCGCCCTGCTCGGCGATCACGATGGTGCGGGCGCCGCGGGCGCGTACCTCCTGGATGTTGGAGACGACCTTGTCGCGCATCACGCCGCGGCCGGCCGGGGACGGCACCACGCAGACGACCGGGGTGCCGTCGTCGATCAGCGAGATCGGGCCGTGCTTGAGCTCGCCCGCCGCGAAGCCCTCGGCGTGCATGTAGGCGAGCTCCTTCAGCTTGAGCGCGCCCTCCAGGGCCACCGGGAAGCCGACGTGCCGGCCGATGAACAGGATCGTCGAGGCGGTACGCAGGTCGCGGGCCAGCTCCCGGACGTCCTCCATCCCGTCCAGCAGGGTGCGCAGGCTGTCCGGGGTGGCCTGGAGCTTCTCGACCACGGCGGCGACCTCGTCGGCGTACATGACGCCGCGGACCTGGGCCAGGTGCAGGCCGATCAGGTAGCAGGCGACCAGCTGGGTCAGGAACGCCTTGGTGGACGCCACCGCGATCTCCGGGCCGCCGTGGGTGTAGAGCACGGCGTCCGACTCGCGCGGGATGGTGGAGCCGTTGGTGTTGCAGATCGCGAGGACCCGGGCCTTCTGCTCCTTGGCGTGCCGGAGCGCCATCAGGGTGTCCATCGTCTCGCCGGACTGGCTGATCACGATCACCAGCGTGGAGCGGTCGAGGATCGGGTCGCGGTAGCGGAACTCGCTGGCCAGCTCCACCTCGCAGGGGATCCGCACCCAGTGCTCGATGGCGTACTTGGCGACCATGCCGGCGTGGTACGACGTGCCGCACGCCACGATGAACACCTTGTCGACGTCGCGCAGGTCCTGGTCGGTGAGGCGCACCTCGTCCAGGATGATCTCGCCGCGGTCGCTCAGCCGGCCGAGCAGCGTGTCCGCGATGGCCTGCGGCTGCTCGGCGATCTCCTTGAGCATGAAGTACTCGTAGCCACCCTTCTCGGCGGCGGACAGGTCCCAGTCGACGTGGAACTCCTGCCCGGTCGCCGGGGCGCCGTCGAAGTCGGTGATCTCGATGCCGCCCGGCGTGATCAGCACGACCTGGTCCTGGCCCAGCTCGATCGCTTCGCGGGTGTGCTCGATGAACGCGGAGACGTCGCTGGCCAGGAAGTTCTCCCCGTCGCCGCGGCCGACCACGAGCGGCGAGTTGCGCCGGGCCGCGACCACCGCGTCGGGCACCTCGACGTCGACGGCGAGCAGCGTGAACGCGCCCTCCAGCCGGCGGACGGTGCGGCGCATGCCCTCGGCCAGCAGGGCCGGGCCCTCGAAGCCGCCGGCCGCGCGCAGCGCACGGATCTCCGCGGCGAGCAGGTGGGCAGCGCACTCGGTGTCGGTGTCGCTGCGGAACTCGATGCCGTCCGCCTCGAGCTCGGCGCGCAGCCGGGCGAAGTTCTCGATGATGCCGTTGTGGATGACCGCGACCCGGCCGTCGGCGGAGAGGTGGGGGTGGGCGTTGCGGTCGGTCGGACCGCCGTGCGTGGCCCAGCGGGTGTGGCCGATGCCGGTCATCCCGGACGCGATGCCGTCGCCGGTGCGCTCGGCGAGCGCCTTCTCCAGGTTGGCCAGCTTGCCGGCCCGCTTCTCGGTCCGGACCTCGTCGCCGTCGATGACGGCCACGCCCGCGGAGTCATATCCGCGGTACTCCAGGCGGCGGAGCCCATCGAGGACGATGCTCAACGCCGGGCGGCTTCCTACGTAACCCACGATCCCACACATGGCGGGCAGCCTAACCGACTTTCGCTCAAACGTCATGCTCGGGAGGGGCACTTTCGAGCACGACTTATGATCGGAAGTGGGCACCGCAGCGCCGTGTACTGCACAAGCGTGGTTTGCCGGACGAAAGGTGAACAGCCCGTACGGGTGGGTGACACCGCAGGTGCGCCGCTGGCGTACCGTCGGCTACGGCAGCGCCTCACCGGGAGGGAGGCTTCGGCAGCGCCTCACCGGGAGGGAACAGATGACCGATCCGAGTGATCCGAGCGAGCCGCGCCAGCCGCCCCGGCCACCGCAGTTCACTCCCGGCCAGGCCACCCCGCCACCGGACCCCACGGCCCCCTACGCGCCGGGCCCGGATCCGACCTCGCAGTTCCCCCCGGTCGGCTACGAGCCGGTCAACTATGCGCCGCCGGGCTACGCCCCCGAGCCGGGCTACGCGCCCGACTACAGCCAGGGGGGCTATCCGCCTCAGCAACCTTCTCCGTACGCGGCAGGCCCGCCACCCCGGAAGAGCAAGGCGCCGCTGATCGCACTGATCGTGGCGATCTCGCTGCTGCTCTGCGGCGGCGTGGTCACCTCCGGCGTGCTGATCGTCCGCAGCATCACCGACAAGGCGCAGGAGGCGGTCGCCCCGATCGTCGACCCGACGCTGCCGGACGCGCCGTGGCCGACCGACATCCCCGGCCTGCCGACCGACCTGCCGACGCTGCCGCCCGACCTGCCGGGCCTGCCCGGGGCCGACCAGAACCGGGAGATCTCGGTGACCTACGAGGTCACCGGGGACGGCCCGGCCGAGATCCTCTACGCCGAACAGCTCGGGACCGCGCCCAAGGTGGTGAGCGGCGTGAAACTGCCGTGGAAGGTCACCACCACGATGAAGGGCGTCGCGCTCGTCTCGGTCTCCGCGCAGCGCACCGACGCCGCCTCCGGCGACATCACCTGCCGGGCCACCGTCGACGGCAAGGAGGTCGCGAAACAGACCGGATCGGGACCGTACGCCTCGACGACCTGCAACCAGCTCGTCTTCGACTAGGAGCCCAGTGGATCCCCTCGTCTCACGGATGCGGCCGTTCGGCACGACGATCTTCACCGAGATGTCCGCGCTCGCGGCCCGTACCGGCGCCGTGAACCTCGGGCAGGGCTTCCCGGACACCGACGGTCCGCCGGAGATGCTCGCGGCGGCCGCCGAGGCGCTGGCGAACGGCGCGAACCAATACCCTCCGCTGGCCGGCATCCCGGCGCTGCGGCACGCGATCACCGCGCACGAGCAGCGCTTCTGGGGTCTCACCCGGGATCCGGACACCGAGGTGGCGGTGACGGCCGGCGCCACCGAGGCGATCGCCGCCGCGATCCTGGCCCTCTGCGAGCCGGGCGACGAGGTGGTCTGCTTCGAGCCGTACTACGACAGCTACGCCGCCTCGATCACGCTGGCCGGCGCGGTGCGACGCCCGGTCACGCTGCGCCCCGGACCATCCGGACGATACGAGTTCGACGAGCAGGAGCTGAGAGCGGCTTTCGGTACGCGGACCCGTCTCGTGCTGCTCAACTCCCCGCACAATCCGACCGGCAAGGTCTTCACCTCGGAGGAACTGCACCTCGTCGCGGAGCTGTGCCGGGAGCACGACGTCTACGCCGTCACCGACGAGGTCTACGAGCATCTCGTGTTCGGCGGCGAGCACGTGCCGCTCGCCGGTCTGCCCGGGATGCGCGAGCGGACGCTGCGGATCTCCTCGGCCGGCAAGACGTTCTCCTGCACCGGCTGGAAGGTCGGGTGGGCCACCGGCCCGGCGTCGCTGGTCTCCGCGGTGCTGCGGGTCAAGCAGTTCCTGACGTTCGTGAACGCCGGCCCCCTGCAGCCGGCCGTGGCGGTCGCGCTGGGGCTGCCCGACTCGTACTTCACCGGGTTCGCGGCGAGCATGAGGGAGCGCCGGGACCGTCTCGTGGCCGGCCTCACCGACGCGGGCCTGGCCGTCCTGCCCTCCGAGGGCACCTATTTCGTGACCGCCGACATCCGGCCGCTGGGTGGCGTCGACGGCATCGAGTTCTGCCGGGAGCTGCCGTCCCGCAGCGGCGTCGTGGCCGTGCCCACCCAGGTCTTCTACGACCACGAGGAGGCCGGCCGGCACCTGATCCGGTTCGCCTTCTGCAAGCGGCTCGAGGTCATCGACGAGGCGGTCGCCCGGCTCAAGAGACCCTGATTCCGCAGATGGCAAAGGGCCGGCTTCCGCAGCCGGCCCTTTCGCGTCGTCCGAGGCGCTGTTCGAGGCGTCGCCCGAGGCGTCACCGTCGCCCGAGGCTAGGCCGGGCTGGCGGCCCGGACCTCGTCGGCGATCCGCTCGGCCACGCTGCGCGCCTTCTCCTCGCTACCGGCCTCGACCATCACCCGGACCAGCGGCTCGGTGCCGGACGGGCGCAGCAGCACCCGGCCGGTCTCGCCCAGCTCGTTCTCGGCGAGCGCGACCGCGGCCTGCACGGTCGGCGCCGACGCTCCGGCGTCCCGGTCGCCGACCCGTACGTTGATCAGCACCTGGGGCAGCTTGTGCACCACGGAGGCCAGGTCGGCGAGCGACTTGCCGGTCGCCGCGATCTGAGCCATCAGGTGCAGGCCGGTCAGCACGCCGTCGCCGGTCGTGGCGAACGCCGGCATCACGATGTGCCCGCTCTGCTCGCCGCCGAGCGCGAGGGCGCCGTTCTGCAGCTCCTCCAGCACGTACCGGTCGCCGACCTTGGTCTCCAGCAGCGTGATGCCGGACTGCTTCATCGCGATCCGCAGGCCGAGGTTGCTCATCACGGTGGCGACCAGGGTGTCGTCGGTGAGCGTGCCGGCGTCGCGCATGGCCAGCGCCAGGATCGCCATGATCTGGTCGCCGTCGACGACCTCGCCGGTCGCGGTGACCGCGAGGCACCGGTCGGCGTCGCCGTCGTGGGCTAGGCCCAGGTCGGCGCCCTCGCGCAGCACGGCGTCGCGGACCTTGTCGAGGTGCGTGGAACCGCACTCGTCGTTGATGTTGAGGCCGTCCGGCTCGGCGTGGATCGCGATGACCTCGGCGCCCGCCTCGCGGTAGGCGATCGGGGCGACCTCGCTCGCCGCGCCGTTCGCGCAGTCCACCACGACCTTGATCCCGGCGAGCGGCTGCGACAGCGAGCCGACCAGGTGCTTGATGTAGTGCTCGGCGCCGTCCAGCAGGTCGTGCACCCGGCCGATGCCGGCGCCGGTGGGCCGGCCGACCTGGCCGTGCCCGTCCGCGACGGCCTGCTCGATGCGCTCCTCGAGCTCGTCCGGCAGCTTCGTGCCGCCGGCGGCGAAGAGCTTGATGCCGTTGTCCGGCATGGGGTTGTGCGACGCCGAGAGCATCACGCCGAGGTCGGCGTTCGTCTCCGCCACCAGGTACGCGACAGCGGGCGTGGGCAGCACACCGACCCGGACCACGGTGGCGCCGGCGCTGGTCAGGCCCGCCACGACGGCGGCCTCCAGCATCTCGCCGCTCGCGCGCGGGTCGCGCCCGACTATCGCCACCGGCTGGTGGCTGCCGTCGGTCTCGACCAGTACCCGGGCGGCCGCGACGGCGACCGAGAGGGCAAGTTCGGGGGTGAGCAGATCGCCGTTCGCAAGTCCGCGAACGCCGTCGGTGCCGAAGAGTCGCCCCATGGCGGCTTCCTTTCGCCGGTGACACGTGCAGAACAGCCTGCCGCAGAGCGCGGCCGTTCTCCGATCACCGGAACGGCTGGTTGGGGAGGGAGGTGAAACGCAACGACGGCCGAGCACGCCCCCAGGAGCAGGGGTGCACTCGACCGTCGGTCAGAAGCGGCGCAAAAATCAGCGCTTCGAGTACTGCGGAGCCTTACGGGCCTTCTTGAGACCGTACTTCTTGCTCTCCTTGACCCGGGCGTCACGGGTCAGGAAGCCGGCCTTCTTGAGCGCGGGCCGGTCGTCCGGCTCGAGCGCGATGAGGGCGCGGGCGATCGCGAGACGCAGCGCACCGGCCTGGCCGGTGATGCCGCCGCCACGCAGGTTCGCGATGACGTCGAACTGCTCGGCGCGCTCGGTGGTGACGAGCGGCTCACGGATGAGCTGCTGGTTCACCTTGCTCGGGAAGTAGTTCTCGAGGTCACGGCCGTTGCAGGTGATCTTGCCGCTGCCGGGGATGATGCGCACCCGGACGATGGCCTCCTTGCGGCGGCCGACGGTCTGGACGGGACGGTCACCGGGACGCGGAGCGCGGACCGGGGCCGGCGCGGGGGTCTCGACGACGACGACCGCCTCAGCGGCGGGCTCCTCGACGGCCTCGACCGTCTCGACCGTCTCGACGGTCTCCGGCTCGGTGATGTCGGTCATGCTGCTGCCTTCTCCCGCGCTCACTGCGCGATCTGCTTGATCTCGAACGGCTGGGGCTGCTGGGCGGCGTGCGGGTGCTCGGCGCCCGGGTACACCTTCAGCTTCTTGATGATCTGCCGCGCGAGCTTGTTGTGCGGGAGCATGCCCTTGACGGCCAGCTCGATCGCCTTCTCGGGGCGCTTGGTGAGCAGCTCCTCGTAGCCGACCTGCTTCAGACCACCCGGGTAGCCGGAGTGGCGGTAGGCGACCTTGGTCTGCCGCTTGTTGCCGGTCAGGGCGACCTTGCCGGCGTTGATGATCACCACGAAGTCGCCGGTGTCGACGTGCGGGGCGAACGTGGGCTTGTGCTTGCCGCGAAGAAGGTTCGCGGTGTGGGTGGCCAGGCGACCCAGAACGACGTCAGAAGCGTCGATAATGTGCCACTGACGCTCGATCTCACCCGGCTTCGGGCTGTACGTACGCACAGAATTACCTTGTCTCGTCGTCGGTCTGGGGGCGCGCGCTGGTCACATCAGCCGATGCGTCAAGCGACCCCGCAGAGGGACCACTCGCAACAGTCGCACAACAGCAGGCAACAATACCCGGATGCGCGTCGAGTGGTCAAAACAGGCTGTGATCAGGGCGCCGTTGTCAAGGCACGGGTGAACCGGCGAGCATCCTGGTTGCAGACACTCAGCCCTGGCGGAACCCCAAACGTGGCAAGCATACTCCGCGCCGCCGACACGCCGGAGGCGGGTGCGCCCGAACCACTCTATCTCGACTTAGCAGGCTTGAAACAAATGGGACGCTCTGCCGAAATTCGGCACCGGCACGCTTCCGTTCATGGCCGACGGTGGTGTTCACCCAGAGATGCGGGACGGGATTGGCCGATACCGCTTCCCCGGGCGCACCATGGAAGGACCATCGTCAGGGTTGAGGACGGACCTGACGATGTCCGCCGGGCCGGCTCGCCGGTTCGGCGGGGAGAAGTCGCGGCGTGTCCCGGACGGAGGCACGGCGAAGAACGCAGGCGTGACATGGGAGCGGGTCGACGCTGAGGACGGCGGGCTTCGGGCGTGCCCTTCGGTGGACCGTTCGGCCACGCCGCGACTTCTCGAACTTCTTCACCCGGGCGTGGGATGACGGACCGGACGCCGGGCGGGCGCCGGGCTGTGCTGACCGCGGCCGCGCTGGCGGAGCCTGCGGCGGCGCTGTCCGGATACACGATCGGGGTGACCGCGGACGGTCGTAAGGACGAGCTGGCCGCGCTGCTCGAGGCGCGCGGCGCCCGCGTGGTGCTGGCCCCCGCCCTCCGGATCGTGCCGATCGCCGACGACGCCGAACTGCGGGCCGCGACCCGGGCCTGCCTCGACGATCCACCCGACGTCGTGCTGGTCAACACCGGGATCGGCATGCGCGGCTGGATGGAGGCGGCGGAGGGCTGGGGCCTGGGCGATCCGCTGCGCGCGGTGCTGTCCCGGGCCTACCTCGTGGCCCGCGGCCCGAAGGCCCGCGCCGCGGTCCGGACGGCCGGCCTGCACGAGCGGTGGACCCCCGAGGGCGAGGGGTTCGAGGAGGTCGTCGACCACCTGACCGCGCGCGGGCTGGCCGGCCTCACGGTGGCGCTCCAGCTGCACGGGGAGAGCCAGCCGGAATACACCGAGACCCTGCAGCGGGCCGGGGCACGCGTCATCGAGGTGCCGGTCTACCGCTGGGCGCCGCCCACCGACCCGGCACCGCTGCACCGGCTCGTCGACCTGATCATCGGGAAGCTGGTGGACGCCGTGACGTTCACCTCGGCCGCCGCGGTGCAGGCCGTGCTCCGGGCCGCCGGCACGGGCACCGACACCGTGGTGGACTCGCTGCGCGGCGACGTCCTGGCCGCCTGCGTCGGGCCGGTCACCGCGGCCCCGCTGCGCCGGCAGGGCATCCCGGTGGTGACGCCCGGGCGGGCCCGGCTCAGCGCGCTGGTCCGGGCCATCGTCGACGAGCTGCCGAAACGTGCCGTGAGCTTCGAGGTGGCCGGGCACTCGCTGACCCTCCGCGGCCACGCCGCGATCGTCGACGGGGAGCTGCGGCCCCTCGCGCCGGCGCCCATGGCGGTGCTCCGCGAACTGGCGGCCTCACCCGGGCGGGTGCTCTCCCGGGCCGCGCTGCTGCAGGCCCTCCCCCGCGGCGCCGACGAGCACGCGGTGGAGATGGCGGTGGCCCGGCTGCGGGCCGGCCTGGCCGTCCCGGGCGTGGTGCAGACCGTGGTGAAGCGGGGCTACCGGATTCCGGTCTGAGCGGGGACTGAGAGAAGAGGGGCGCAACCACTCACGCACGTGGCCCGGCTCGGCAAGCGCAGCGACGCCGTGCCGGGCACCTCGGCGGGAGCGGCGGTCCGTACCCACCACCCCGCCACGACATGGATCTTCTATCCCACCGTCGCCGGATGGCCCTCGTGCTCGGCCACCAGGGTCGCCATCGCGTGCTCGACCACCCCGATCAGCACGGCCTTGACGGACTCGCGGTGCCGTGCGTCACACATGAGCAGCGGCACCCGCTTCGGGATCGCCAGTGCCTCACGGACCTCCTCCGGCTCGTAACGAGGCGCTCCGTCGAAGCAGTTCACCGCGACCAGGTACGGCAGATGCCGGTTCTCGAAGTAGTCGAGCGGCGCGAACGCGTCGGTGAGGCGACGGGTGTCCACGAGTACCGCGGCACCGACCGCCCCGCGGATCAGCTCGTCCCACATGAACCAGAAGCGGGTCTGTCCCGGGGTGCCGAACAGGTAGAGGATCAGGTCCTCGGCCATCGTGATGCGGCCGAAGTCCATCGCCACCGTGGTCGAGCCCTTGCCCGGCACCTTGGACGCGTCGTCGATGCCCTCTCCGGCCGTGGTCATCACGGCCTCCGTGGTCAGCGGCTCGATCTCGGAGACGGCACCGACGAGAGTCGTCTTGCCCACGCCGAATCCACCGGCGATGACGATCTTGGCGGAGGTGATCTCCGTGGGACGAGCTCCGGCCCCCTCAGAGCTTGCGTAGTCCACTCAACACCCTTCCCAGAAGATCCATCCGCTCCGTGAAGCCCTTCTTCGGAGCGGCACTGTGCAACGTCAACAACCCGTCGGCGACCATGTCGGCGACGAGCACCCGGGTGACCCCCAGTGGCATCCGGGTCAGCGCCGCGAGTTCCGCGAGCGATTGGGCCTTCGGCTCACACAGCACAGCGATGCGGTACTTGTCATGTCCGGCGAACCGCGACTCCTGCACGGCCGCCACACTCGCCACCAGAACCGCCTCGATCGGGATGTCCCGGATCGGTTCGGTCCGGCCCCGGGTGACCGCGTACGGCCGCACCAGGTTGCCCCGGGGATCGTGCGGCTCTGTCATGTCGCGGTCACCTCGTCTCCGCCAGGGCGGTCCGCCCGGCGTCTAATAGCTGACGGCCTCGCGTGGCGCCGGCGACAACGCCGCGCCGACCCGCTCCACCAGCAGGGCCATCTCGTAGCCGACCTGACCGACGTCGCAGCTGCGCGCCGCCAGGACCGCCATCGACGAACCGTCGCTGATGGACATCAGGAAAAGATAACCGCTATCCATTTCGATGATGGTCTGCTGCACCTTTCCCGCACTGAACATCCGCGACGCGCCGTCGGTGAGGCTGACCACGCCGGACGTGATCGCGGCGAGCTGATCCGCCCGATCCGCCGGCAGGTCACGCGACGACGCGAGCAGCAGGCCGTCCGCCGAGACCGCGACGACGTGCGCGACGCCGGCGATGCTGTCCACGAAATTGCTGAGCAGCCAGCCCATGTCCTGCATGGTGGGGGGCCTGGTCACTGATCGTTCTCCTTAGGAACTGACGCGGCGGAATCGGCAACGCCGTCCGTCCGCCCTCGCTGCACTCCACGGTGATACGAGGACAACAGCCCTCGAACCTCATCCGGATTGCGACGATGTTGGGTCCGCGGGGTGGTCTGCACCCCGCCGGGGACCAGTTGCGCCTGCGGCACCCGCTTCGGCAGTCCCGAACGGGTGGTACCGGCGTCCTGGGGGATCGCGGCGGCCATCGCCCGCTGCCAGCCTTCGTCGGCACTGGTGCGCCAGCGGTCCTCGGATTCGGGCGCTTCGCGGGGCCTGGGGACGGAGGAGGCGGCGGGTTGGGGCTTGGGGGCCGGTGGGGCCGCTGGGGCCGGTGGGGCTGGTGGGGCCGCTGGGGCCGGTGGGGCTGGTGGGGCCGCTGGGGCCGATGGGACCGGTGGGGCGCTTGCCGGGCGGGTGGGGGCAGGGGGCGCGCTGACCGGCGGGGTTGAGAGTGGCGGCGCGGAGACCTGCGGAGACCAGGACGCGGCGGCCGGGGAGGCCCAGGGCGCTTCGGCCGGGGTCGCCCACGGCACGGCGGCCGAAGGGGCGGAGGCGCGGGATCCGGCGGCGGGTGATGAGGGGGCGGAGAATCCGGCGGAAGGGGTCGCCGAGACGGGGGCCGGGGCGTAGCCGGCGGTCGGCATACCCAGGTTGGCCTGCTCCTCGGCGGCCCGGTCGAACCAGTTGGTCTGCATCTCGAGCTGGATGCGGTCCGGCGGCGTTCCCCAGGCCGGCGAAGGGTCCGGCGCAGACGGCGCCGGCGATCCCCACGCCGAGAACTGCTCGAGCCGCCCGCCCGGCCCCGCCTGCCCGGAAGCGGAAGCGGGTGCGGAAGCGGGTGCGGAAGCGGAAGCGGGCGCGGGCGAGGAAGGCGTGCGAGCCGGCAGCGGCGGCCGATCCGGCGTGGGCGCCAGATCCAGATCGGACACCGGACCGCTCAGCGACACCGCCTGCCGGAACAGCGGCTCGGCCGGCATCGGCGCCGAGCGGACCGGCGGCCGTACCTCGATGCGCGGCATGCCGCCGGCATTGCGCGGCGTCCCGGCGGAGCGTGTCCCGGCGGATTGGGGTGGCGGGCCGGGGCGGGTCCAGCTCGCGGCGCGGCTCGGGGCCGGCGCGGCGGGCGCGCCCGGCAGCACCACGACGTCGGACGGCAGGGTGATCTCGGCGATGGTGCCGCCCTCGCTGCCGGCGCGCAGTTCGACGAGGATGCCGTGCCGGGCGGCGAGCCGGCCGATCACCGCGAAGCCCATCAGGCGGAACGTGCCGACGTCCACCTCGGACGGCTCGTGCAGCCGGCGGTCGATCTGCTCCATCTGGTCGGCGGAGATGCCGAGGCCGCGGTCCTCGACGTAGATCACGGCGTGGTCGCCCACCCGGCCGCCGTGCGCCATGACGACGGTCGAGGGCGGGGAGAAGCGGGTGGCGTTGTCGAGGAGTTCGGCGATCAGGCGTACGACGTCGTTGACCGCCGCGGCGGTGACCAGCACGTCGGTGTCGATCGAGCCGAACTCGATCCGGTGGTAGAGCTCCACCTCGGACTGCGCGGCCCGGATCGCGTCGATCAGCAGCGCGTCCTCGCGGCGCGGCGCGCCCACCTCGGCGCCGGCCAGGACCAGCAGATTCTCGTCGTTGCGGCGCATCCGGGTGGCGAGGTGGTCGAGTTCGAAGAGGCGGGCCAGCCGCTTCGGGTCCTCCTCCATCCGCTCGATCTGGTCGAGCTCGCCGATCATCCGGTCGACCAGGGTCTGGCTGCGCCGGGCCAGGCTCAGGAACATCGTCGAGACGCTGGTCCGCAGCGCCGCCTGTTCGGCCGCGACCCGGATGGCCTCCCGGTGCACCATGTTGAACGCCTCGGCGACCTGGCCGAACTCGTCGTCCTCGGTGACCCGGATCGGGTCCCGGGTCTGCGCGACGATCCGGTCGACGCCGCCCTCGCCCAGGTTCTCCACATCCTGCAAACGAGTCACGGCGTCGGGAAGATCCCGGTTGGCCACCGCGAGTGCGCCCTCCCGGAGGCGGCGCACCGCGATGTGCATCGAGCGGCCCAGGTAGATCGCGACCGCGACGGCGAGGATCAGCACGATCAGGACCAGCACGAACTCGATGGTGGCGCGCTGGGCGCTGTCCGAACTGCTCTCCTCGGCGACCGCGACGACCTGCTCACCGAGCTGGACGTCGGCGGCCCGGAGCAGTTCGGTGACCGTGCCGAACGCGTCGACCACGTCGTTCGGCGCGGTGGCGGCGAGCTCGTCCGGCCGGCCGGAAAGGGCGTCGGCCCGGGCCACGGCGTCGTCCTGGAGCACCGTCTCGGCGAGGGCGGTCTGCGGTCCGGCCGCGACCGACCGGAGGTCGGCCAGGGCCTCCCGGCGGGTGGCCTGGGCTGCGACGATCGCTTGCTGCCGGGTGGCGTCCAGACCCCCCGACGTACGGGCGGAGAACGTCACCGCCGCCTGTTCCGCGGCCGCCGCCTGGATCCTGCTGAAGGCCGCCAGCGTCCGCAGGCCGTCGGCCACCGGCCCGGGGTCGGCGACGCGGCTCAGGGTGTTATCGAAACCGGACATGCCGGTGAGCGCGTCGCCGTACCGGCTGGCCACCTCGGGCACCTGGCCGCCGCGGCCGGTGACGGCGCCACGGATCTCCGGCAGCGTGCCGAGGACGGTCTCGATCGCGGTGAGGCGCTCGTCCACCAGCGCCGGGATCTCCTCGATCTCCGCGCGGTGCGCCCGGAAGGTCTGCGCCTGGGCGTCGACCGCCTTGGTCGCCTCGCGGTATCCGGTGTCGGCGGCGCCCGGCACGGCCAGGTACGCGAGACCGGCCATCCGCTCGTCATGCACCAGATCGGTCAGCCGGGACAGGTCGGTGCCGAGGGCGGTCAGGTCGGCGACCCGGCCGGTGTCGCTCGCGCGCTCACCGACCTCGCCGAGCCGGACGATGGCGAGGACCAGCACCGCGACGAGCGGAATGAAGATGAGGGCTGCCAGCTTGGCGCGCATGCTCGCGTCCCGCAGCCACGGAAGGCCACCGCGTCGTGCAGCCTGGGCCGAGGATCCCGTGCTCACGACATCTCCTTCGTGGTCGTCCCCGCTCGCCTCCGGCGAAACCGGCGGATCCGGCCGGACGGCCGGCGCATCAGGGGCCGCGGCCCGGCCCCGTCCGGCGCCCGCAGCAAAGCCCGCGCCGAATCCGGCACGGCGGCGATTTCACCAGAACGGCCGACCCTTTGGGAAGGGTGGATCCGCCCGGAAAATACTCGGCTGTCCCCCCGGAAATCGCGCGCACAGGTGTACCGAGGCAGCGACGTCCGGTTTGACGTGCGCGAATGTCTCACCCGCGACCTTCCGTGAAGCCACCGTCACCGTTCCAGCCACTGGGATTCCCGTCCCGTGACCTCGCGAAGGTCTCACGTTCGCAAGGATCGGCACGACGCGACGGACTCGTTGTCCGGCGCGGAATAGTGTCCACTGCGGACGGTGCGTGTGGCAAATGCCCGTACGTCGCCTCGCGATCACCCGTAGTGACGGCCTAGATAGTGACACAGTTCGATGCTTAAGATCCAGACTTTAGGGTGTCTTAATAAGCGGTCCCCGGACTGGCGCGTCACCCGGAACATTCCGTAACGTGCGCGGCATGGCAATTCGGAGCTGGGTGAAGCTACTGGCCACGACGACCGGCGCCGCTGCGGTCGTCGGCGCAGGTCAGCTAGGCCTCGCCTACGGGCTCGGCGTGGTGCACCTGGATCGGGATCTGGACGTCACTGCGAGTGACCAATGGACGTCACAGCTCGCGTGGGTGGCCTGGTTCGCGATGACCGCTGCCGCGGTCGGCGCGATCGTCGGGACCGGCTTCCGGCCCCGATGGCTGCCGCAGCCCATCGGTACGGGTGGAGCGCTCGGCCTCGGCCTCGCCGCCGGTCTCGGCTCCCTCGCGGTGCTTCCGCTGACCATGCAGCCGGCCCGCGCCGCCCAGGTCGCCGGCGTCAACCCGGTCTTCGTGATCGGCGTCTGCGCGGTCCTCGGCGCCGCCGTGGGCATCTTCGCCGCCTGGGCCGCCGCCGCGAAGGCCGTCGCCCGGTGGAGCCTCGCCACGCTGACCGTCCTGGCCTGGATCGTCGCGCTCGTCTCGATCGCCCCGTCGCTGCTGCCCGGCCGCACACCGGGCGAGGTCCGGCTCGGCGTACTCGGCGGCAGCCTCATCCCGGGAGCGGTCGCCGACCACACCGACTTCGTCACCATGCCGGTCCTCGCCCTGCTCTCCGGCGTGATCCTCGGCTGGCTCGCCCGCGGCCGCCGGATGTCGACCGCCACGGTGGCGCTCGCCGGCCTGGCCGGTCCGGCGCTGCTGACCCTCGCCTACCTGATCGCCGGACCCGGCGAGACCACCGGCTTCGCGCTCAACCCGTACTGGGGCGCGATGGTCGCCAGCGGCGCCGGCGTGCTCGGCTCGGTGCTCGCCGTGATCGTGCGGGGCGCGCCGGAACGGGAGGGCGCGGCCGCGGCATCCTCCTCCGACACCGCCGCCACCACCCCTGCCGCCACCCCTGCCGCCGACGCGCCGCCGCTGCCCCGCCGCGACGCGCCGGCACCCGCCCAGCAGTCGGCCATCGCCGCCGCGGCGGCCGCCGCCGCGCAGCGCCCGGAGGCCCAGCTACGCCCCTCGGACACCGGCGTCATCCCCGCCGCCGACCGCCCGCACCCGGTCGCGGACCGCCCGCACCCGCTTGCCGACCGACCGCACCCCCACGCCGACCGCTCGCACCCGCCTGCCGACCGTCCTCACCCCCTTGCCGACCTGGCGAATCAGGCCCCGGCCAACGCGCCGAACTCGCCGTTCACCTCCGGCACCGGCACGCCGTTCGGCCAGGGCCCGTCGCAGGCCGGCCCGTCGCAGGCCGGCCCCGCGCATGCCGCCACGCACCAGGCAGCCGCGCCCCAGGCAGCGCCCGCCCAGGGCCGCTTCTCCCCGAGCCGGCCGCAGGAGCCCGCGCCCCGCTTCTCCGGTCAGCAGGAGGCGGCGCCGAGCCAGCGCCGAGGCTGGCGTGGCCGCCGCTCCGGCCCGGAGAACCCACCGGCGTCCCCAGCCGGCTCGTTCGACGGTTTCGCCACCGGCAACCCGGGTCCCCGGACCGGCATCGACACCGCCGAGCACCCCCGGATCACGCCGCGCCCGCCGGTCGTCGAGCCCACCTCGATCAGCGGCCCGCCGCCGCAGCGCGGCCGGGGTGGACGCCAGGAGTCGGAGTACGTCGACTGGGTGAACGGCCTGGGCGGCGCATGAAGCGTCGATGGACGCCGATGAAATGATCGGTCCGGGAGGTACCGCAACCCCCGCCCGAAAGTGACGATATTCGATGTCCGGGTCATCCCCCACGGCATCGGAGTCCGATCATGCGCACCGACCGGCAATCCCGCCCGCTGTCCCGAATCGGCCGCCTCTTCGCAGGCGTCGCCCTGGTCTTCGCCCTGTCGGGCACCGCTCTGGTCGCGCCCGCGGTCGTCGCGCCGACCGGCACCGACGCGGCTCAGGCCGCCGTACACAACAGCTGCACGATCAGCCGCTGCTCGGCCGCGCGCACCGCGTTCACCGGCTGGCAGTCCCTGGGCTGGCCGACGAGCGCCGGCTGGTACTCCTGGCCGTACGGCAACTACAACTACACCGGCGGCACGTTCTACAACCGCGAAGGTCAACTGCCGTCCGCCACGTACAGCGAATACGACGTCTATTCCCGCGCCCGCGGCGCCTCCCGGGACGCCTACCGCATCGTCGTGAACCGGAGCACGCGCGTCGCCTACTTCACGCCGGACCACTACGTGACGTTCTACAAGCTTTAAAACCTTTCTTCGTACGCGGGGCAGCCGTCCTCCCGACGGTCGCCCCGCCCCCATTTCACCGTTTCGAAAAGCCGCCTCGCACCCCGTTAGCACCCCACCCGCTATCAGGTGCGGTTTCTTCAGAAAAAGTCTCCGCGACCGCTCAGCCCCCCGGAACCCCAGCCGAACAACCTGGCGTCAGCGAGCAACCGCTCACGGCGAAAGAGCAAACCCGGCGCAAGCCGGGGACGCAAAGCCACGGGGCCTTACGGGCCGGCTGGGCTACCGACCTTGGGGAGAAACCTTCTATGCGCAACATGCTGCAGCTGCTTGGTGGAATTGCCGTCGCCGGTGTCGTCGCGGCCGGAAGCACCGCCTTCACCGCCTCCGGCGTGACCAACAGCGGCGGTTTCACCAAGATCGTTGGCGGTGGCACCACCACCATGACGGTCGAGGGCGCAGTCCTCACCTCGGCGAAGCTGAAGGCTGACGCCACGGACGCTAACAAGATCGTCGGCGCGACCCTCGACCTGACGGCTTCCGGCGGCATGACCCTTCCCACCACCTCGACGGTGTCCGGAGTCCTGAAGGGCACCGACAGCGGCAACAACGCAGCTACGTCGAAGGCGCTCACCTGCACCTACTCCAGCGGCACGGTGTGGAACTGCACGGTCGCCAACACGGGCACCGACTACCTCACCGCCGTGACCGACCTCGACGTGAGCGTCGTCGTCGCCTGATCCAGAACGCCTCCGGACGGTTCTCCCGGGTGACACCATGGCTGCTACCGCAGCATTGAGCCGTCACATCACGGAGTAGCCATTCCGAGGTTCCGACGTATCGCCGTGGCCGCCATCTTCATGATGGCGGCCATCGGTGCTTGGGCGGTCGGCACACACCGACTCTCCTACGTCGTCACTCACGGGGTGAGCATGAACCCCACGTACTACGCGGACGATCTGGTCTTCCTGATCAAATTCGATTCCTACGAAGTGGGGCAGATCGCCGCATACCATGGGGTCGGAGGCATTGAGACACTCCACCGCATCATCGGCGGCGACCCGCTCACCGGCTATGTCTTCCAAGGAGACAACAACCCGTCGGCCGACTCGCTCAACCCCACCGCGGATGAGCTCATCGGCCGCGCGGTTCTGCACGTCCCCCAGGGCGGCAGATGGCTGAAACCACTGCTCAGCCCCACCGCTCTCGGGATGTTCGGATTCCTGATCGCCAGTGGCGGCGCAGCCACGGCCACGGCGAGAACCCGCCGGGACGTTCCGCGCGGCAGGCAGAAGAAGAGAGCGAAGGGCATGTCTGGCCAAGGCGGCTCGTGGGCGGTGGTGACGGCCGTGGCCAAGGCGGCCGGTCGGCTGCATCCCGCCATCCGCGCCGTCGCCGCGTTCTCCGCCGTGCTGACCGTTCTCGGTCTCGCCCTAGGCGTGCTCGGATGGATGAAACCGGCGACCCAGATCACCGCTCCCTCTTCGGCTGCGGGCGAGCGGATGACCTTCTCCTACTCCGCTGACGTGCCGCGGAGCGCCGCCTACGACGGCACCACCGCGTACTCCCCCGATCCGATCTACCGGAATCTCGCCGACTTCGTCGTCCTGCGGATGCAGTATCTCGGCAAGCCCGGCGAGGTCGAAGTGAGTGCCCGGCTCTCGTCGTCGGCCGGCTGGCATTCCACCATCCCGCTGGCACAGGCCAAAAAGTTCACCGCACAGCGCTTCGTCGGCACCGTCTCGCTCGATCTCGACGGCTTCGAGGATCGTGCCAAGAAAGCGAGTGAGGCGATCGGCTCGGACATCGGTCCCATCACCGCGACGGTCACCGCGCTCGTCCGTCACGACGACGGCTCGACCTTCGAACCGACGCTGTCGTTCACCCTGAACGACGTCCAGCTCGCTCTCGCCGGCGGCGCGCAGAGCCTCCTTGTCGAACGATCGGCCGCGACATCGGGCGGCGAGGCGTACCCCCGCCAGATCTCCCTTCTCGGAAGGGATCTCCTCACCGCCGCGCAAGCGCGTAAGTATGCGGTCATCCTGCTGCTCGCCGCGTTCATCGGGGCTGCGGCCGTGGCCACGACGGCCTTCCGCCGCGTGCCGCTGCGCACCCGGAACCAGATCGAACGCCGCTACCCGCACCTTCTCGTCCCGGTCGAGCCGATGGCGAGCCCGCCCGGCAAACCGGTCGTGATCGTCGACAGCTTCCCGGCCCTGGTGAAGCTCGCCGAGAAGTACGGCCAGATGATCCTCACCTGGACCCGGCCGGACGGCGCCGACGACTTCGTGGTCCGCGACGACGGGGTGACCTACCGCTATCGGATCGCCTCGGCCGTCCCCCGGCCGCCGCAACCGGAGACGAAGCCGGCGCCGGCCCGCCGGGCGCCCGCCCGCAGAGCCGCCAAGGCCGCCCCGCTCCCGCCCGAGCCCGAGCCCGAGCCGGCGAAGGAAGAGTTCGCGGAGGAGCAGCCCACACAGCCCACGCAGGAGATCTCCTCGCCCACCGAGCCCTCGAAACCGGAGCCCTCGACGCCGGAGCCCTCACCCCTGGAAAGCTCGACACCGGAGCCGGAAGCAGCGAAAGAGCCCGTCGAAGAACTCAAACCCGAAGCACCGAAGAAGCGCGCCCGCCGCCCCCGCAAGAAGGCCGCCGAGCCGGCGGAGACCTCCGAGCCGGCGAAGACCTCCGAGCCAGCGAAGGCCGAAGACCCGGCCAAGGACGAACAACCGGCCGACGACAAACCTCCGCTGCAGCGCCCCATCCGCCTCAAGCCGGAAGCCGAGCGCAAGGCCATGGAGACCCTCGCCGAGCTCAACCAGTCCGTAGGCGCCCCGGCCCCCGAGCCCGAGGCGCACCACGAACCGATCTACGACTTCCTGCCGCACGCAAAGCCGAGCACGACGCCGAGCGCGACGCCGAGCACGACGCCGAGCGCGACGCCGAGCGCGGCGAGCAGCGAGGATCAGGCGGACGGCGCCACCGGCAGGTAGACGCGGCCGCCCGCGTCCACGAACTCCGAGCTCTTCGCCTTCATCCCGGCCGCCCGCAGCTCGTGGCTGATCTTCATGGAGCAGAACTTCGGGCCGCACATCGAGCAGAAGTGCGCGGTCTTCGCGGGCGCCGCCGGCAGCGTCTCGTCGTGGTAGGCGCGGGCCGTCTCCGGGTCGAGGGCCAGTTCGAACTGATCCTCCCAGCGGAAGTCGAACCGGGCCCGGGACAGCGCGTCGTCCCACTCCTGCGCCCCGGCGTGACCCTTCGCGAGGTCGGCCGCATGCGCCGCGATCTTGTAGGCGATCATCCCGGCCTTGACGTCCTCCTTGTTGGGCAGGCCGAGGTGTTCCTTCGGGGTGACGTAGCAGAGCATCGCGGTGCCGAACATCCCGATCATCGCTGCGCCGATGGCCGAGGTGATGTGGTCGTAGGCCGGCGCGATGTCGGTGGCGAGCGGCCCGAGGGTGTAGAACGGCGCGCCCGAGCACAGATCCTGCTGGAGATCCACGTTCTCTTTGATCTTGTGCATCGGCACGTGGCCGGGGCCTTCGACCATCACCTGCACGTCGTACTCCCACGCGATGTGGGTCAGTTCGCCGAGGGTACGCAGCTCCGCGAACTGGGCCTCGTCGTTGGCGTCGGCGATCGACCCCGGCCGGAGCCCGTCGCCGAGGGAGAACGTGATGTCGTACTCCCGGAAGATCTCGCAGAGTTCCCGGAAGTGGGTGTAGAGGAAGTTCTCCCGGTGCTCGGCGAGACACCAGGCCGCCATGATCGAGCCGCCGCGGGAGACGATGCCGGTCACCCGCTCGGCGGCCAGCGGCACGTATTCGAGCAGCACCCCGGCGTGGATCGTCATGTAGTCCACGCCTTGCTCGGCCTGCTCGAGAACGGTCTCCCGGAACAGTTCCCAGGTCAGCTTCAGCGGATCGCCGCCGACCTTCTCCAACGCCTGGTAGATCGGCACGGTCCCGATCGGCACCGGCGAGTTCCGGACGATCGCCTCGCGCGTCTCGTGGATCCGCGGCCCGGTCGACAGGTCCATCACCGTGTCGGCGCCCCACCGGGTCGCCCAGGTCAGCTTCTCCACCTCTTCGGCGACCGAGGAGGTCACCGCCGACGTGCCGATGTTCGCGTTGACCTTCACGAGGAACCGCGACCCGATGATCATCGGCTCGGACTCCGGGTGGTTGCGGTTGGCCGGCAGCACGGCCCGGCCGGCCGCGATCTCCTCGCGCACCACCTCGGCCGGCACGCCCTCGCGCTTCGCCACGAACTCCATCTCCGGCGTGACGATCCCGGCCCGGGCCGCCGCGAGCTGCGTCTTCCCGGTCCACCACGGTTTGCGCAGGGGCGGCAGCCCGACGAGCGGATCACTGCCGGGACCGGAGGTGTCGTAGAGGCGCACCGGCGGCTCGTCGTTGCTCAGCACCACCTCGGTGAACGGGACACCGTCCACATAGACCTTGCGTCGCATACCCATACCTCCCCAAATCAGGATAAAAACGGCGGCGCGAGGCAGCACGAGGCCGCGCACCGGGCTAAAAGGAGGACCTAGACGGCCCAGCCGAAGTGATCCAGCGGCCCGGGTCCCGCCCCGAGTCGCCACGAGCTGCCGCCGCGCAGCCCGCGATGCACGTACTCCTTGGCCGCCGCGACCGCGTCCGGAATCGGATCGCCGGCCGCCAGCCGCACCGCGATCGCCGACGAGAAGGTGCAGCCGGAACCGTGGTTGTTCCGGGTCGCCACCGGCTCGCCGCGCAGCAGCGAGGTCTCACCGCCGTGCCGCAGCACGTCGACCGCGAGCTCACTTCCGGTCACGACGACCGCGCGTGGCCCGAGGTCCGCAAGCTCGGCCGAGGCCGAGGCCATCTCCTCGGCCGTTTCGATCACCCTTCCGAGGAGGGCGCCGGCTTCGTGCCGATTGGGGGTCACGACCATGGCGTACGGGAGGAGCACCCCGACCACGGCCGCCTCGCCGAGCCGGCTGCCCGCGGTCGCCACCAGAACCGGGTCGATCACCAGGTTCGGAAGGTCACCGGCCCGCTCCGCGATCACCTTGGCGACCGCCGGATCCGAGATCATGCCGACCTTCACGGCCGCTACCGGCAGATCGGAGAGAACCGCGTCGAGCTGCGCCGCCACGATGTCCGCCGGCACCCCGTGGATAGCAGTGACCCCTAGCGTGTTCTGCGCGGTGATCGCCGTGATCACCGACGTGCCGAACGCACCCAGAGCCGCAAAGGTCTTGAGGTCGGCCTGAATCCCAGCGCCCCCACCAGAATCCGACCCGGCGATGGTCAGCACAACAGGCGGCGTCACCACGTCCCCACCCCCTCCCCCACGGCCCCTTCCCTAACAACCCGCCCACTCCCGATCTTGTTGATCCCGGCAGCCCCGCCCCCACCCAAATCAACAAGATCGCGACCAGGCCGGAGCGACCCCAGCTCCCCACTCCCGATCTTGTTGATTGGGGCTGCTCCGTCCCTGCACGAATCAACAAGATCGCGAGGAGGCGGGAGCGACCCCAGCCCTCCACTCCCGATCTTGTTGATTGGGGCAGCTCCGTCCCTGCACAGATCAACAAGATCGCGGGCAGGGGTGCGCGAGGGGTCGCGGGAGTCGGGGGCAGGGGTGCGGGAGGGGTCGCGGGGGCGGCGTTTGGCCGCGGCGAAAGCGCCGGCCAGCTCGCTCGCTACGCGTTGAGGGTTGGCGGCTCGCATGATGGCTCCGAGCACCGCGATTCCGTCGGCGCCCGCCTCGGCGCACTCGGCTGCCCGGGCGGCGGAGTCGACGCCGCCGAGGGCCAGCCACGGCATCGGACCGGCCGTCGCGGCGGCGGATGCCGGGCCCAGAGCCGGGCCGTAGCCGGGCTTCGTGGCGGTCGGGTAGATCGGTGACAGGGTCACGTAATCCACATCGGACAGCGGCTCGGTTCCGTGCCACGAGCGTCCGACCAGCGGAACCCCGGCCGGCAGCGGATCGGCCGCGGACAGATGCACGGCGTCGCCGCCGAGCGGGTCCGGTCCCGCGACGATCAGCCGCCCGGCCGGCAGTAGTCTCCGCAGTCGCGACGCGAGAGCGGCGCGGTCGGCGTACGGAAGATCTCTCTCGCGGAGAACGACCCACTCGGCGCCGCCGCGGACCGCCGCCGCGACCACTTCCACCAGCGGCCCGGCGGCGGACCGCCGGTCGGTGAGCACGACGAGCCCGCCCGGCGTCACCATTGCGCGATGCCGTCGTCTTGAGTGGACGCGAGGGCGTGGAACCGGCGTGGGATGCGCCCGGCGGTACGGGCGAGACGACCCGCCGCGACCGCGTGACGCATCGCCGAGGCCATCGCCGCCGGGTCGTCGGCCCGGGTGATCGCGCTCGCGACCAGTACCGCGTCGCAGCCGAGTTCCATGGCGAGCGCCGCGTCCGAGGCGGTGCCGATCCCGGCGTCCAGGACCACCGGCACGTCGACGCTCTGCCGGATCAGCTCGATGTGGTGCGGGTTGGAGATCCCGAGACCGGAACCGATCGGCGAGCCGGCGGGCATCACCGCGGCGCATCCGGCGTCGGCGAGGCGGCGGGCCAGGATCGGGTCGTCGGTGGTGTACGGCAGGACCGTGAACCCGTCCGCCACCAGCGCCTCGGCCGCTTTCAGCAGTTCCACGCCGTCCGGCAGCAGCGTCCGCTCGTCGCCGATCACCTCGAGCTTGATCAGATCGGTTTCGAACGCCTCGCGCGCCATCTGCGCGGTCTTCACCGCGTCGCCGGCCGTGTAGCAGCCCGCGGTGTTCGGCAGCACCCGAACGCCGAGGCGGTCGAGCATCGGCAGCAGGCCCGGCCCGGCCGCGTCGACCCGGCGCAGCGCCACCGTGACCAGCGTAGTCTCGGACGCCTCGATCGCCTCCTCGAGGGCGGCGAGGCTCTGCGCGCCACCGGTGCCGAGGATCAGCCCGTTGTCCGGGAGGAACGACATCTCAGCCTCCTTGCGCGGCGGTGAGGACCTCGACCCGGTCACCGTCGGCGAGGTCGACCTCGCCCCAGGTGGAGCGCGGCACCACGGTCCCGTTGACGGCGACGGCCACCCCACGCTGGGCGGCGATGAGCTCGGCCACGAGGGTCGCGACCGTGCAGGACTCGGACCGGCTCCGGTCCTGGCCGTTGATCGTCAGGCGCATCCGAACCTCCCGGGGGTGAAAGCGTCGATCAGGGGATCCGCGGCGCCGGTCAGCACCAGATCCGCCACCAGCCGTGCGGTGATCGGGGCGAGCAGCACCCCGTTGCGGTGATGACCGGCGGCGACGATGACGCGGTCGTTCAGGGCACCGATGATCGGCGCGTTGTCCGGGGTCCCGGGACGGTGCCCCACCGTCCACTCGGCGATCTCGTGCTCGGAGAGGCCCGGCACCAGGTCGAGGGCGGCCCGCAGCAGGTCGTGCACGCCGCCCGCGGTGATCGCCCGGTCGGACCGCTCCTCCTGGGTCGCGCCGACCACGACCTCGCCGTCGGCGCGCGGGACGAGGTAGACGTGCCGGCCGTCGGCAGCGCCGTCGACGACGTGCTTGAGCAGGCCCGGTTCGCCGCGCAGCCGGAGGATCTGGCCTTTGACCAGGCGGATCGGGAGGCCGGTGAGTGTGGCCGTCCCGCAGCCGGCCGCAACAATGACCCTGCCTTCCATTTCGGATAAATTCGAAATGTTCCGACGCACAATGCGGCCATTCAGCGCTCTTCGCAACGCCGCCACCACCTTGCGCGGATCGACCTGACGCTCGGTGGGAGCGAAGGCACCTGCCCGGACCCGAGGGGACAGAGCAGGCTCGAGATCACGCGCCTGCGATCCGGTGAGTGTCGTCAGCTTCTGGTGCGCCCATTCGCGCCGCGCCTCGGCCAGATCGTCGGCGGTCAGGGCGACACTCAGCGTGCCGGCGTCGTCATAACCGACATCTCCGAGTTCATCGGCGAAGGCCGGCCACAGCTCGTTCGACGCCGCCAGCAACGGCTCCAGGAACGGGAACTCGAACGCCGACTCCCCACCGGGCGCCAGCATCCCGGCCGCGACGTGCCAGGCGCCGCCGGTCCCGGCCGGCGCGGGGTCGTAGACGGTGACGTCGGCGTTCCGGCGCAGCAGCTCACGGCCGATGGCGAGACCGATGATCCCGCCGCCGACGACGGCGACCCTCATCGGAGCGCTTCGAGGAACTCGGCGACCGCGCGCTTCGGGTCGGCGACGAACGCGCCGATCGCGGCGACGCCGTACGACGGCAGGACCGGCACCCGGTCGGCGGTGATGCCGCCGATCGCCAGCACCGGCGTGCCCGGCACCGCGTCGACGACCGCGGCGACCCCGGCCGGCCCGATCGGTGGCGGTAAGCCGTCCTTCGTGGACGTCGCGAACGCCGGCCCGGTGCCGAGGTAGCTGGCGCCGGCGGCCACCGCGGCCCGGGCGGCGGTCGGGTTCCGGCACGTCGCGCCGATCACCGCGTCCGGCCCGAGCACCCTGCGGCCCGCCTCCACCGGGAGGTCGTCCTCACCGAGGTGGACGCCGTCCGCCCCGGCCGCGAGCGCGACCGCCACCCGGTCGTTGACCAGGCACATCGTGCCGGCCGGCCGGAGGATCTCCAGGGCCGCGACGGTCAGCGCGTACGCGACCGCGTCGGTGCTCTTGACCCGGATCTGGACGGCCACGTCCTCGTGGCCCGCCACGCCGCGCACGACGTCGAGCGAGTCGGTGATGACGTGGAGCCGGGGGAACGGAAAGAAACCGTGCATGAAGCACTCCTCCCTGCGCCGGCATGACCCGGATCAGGTTCGACGGTCGGGGGCCGCATCAGCCCCCCTCTCAGCCCGGTGCCCGGACTCCCGTGGGGTTGTTCTACTAGTCGGACCCTAACCCGACCCATCACATGAACGCTAGCGATTGCCGCCGGTGAGATCGGACTCGGTTTCCCGGCACCCGTGGGGTTTGCGGGTGTCGGGAAACCGCGTCCGATCTCACCGGTTACAAGGCAATCGCCGCGGAGCGAAGCGGAGCCAGCCAGCTCAGCGCACGTCCCAAACCGGTTCGGGAACCTCGACGACCTCGCCGTCGCCCCTGAACAGCACGAAACGATCGAAGGAGCGGGTGAACCAGCGGTCGTGGGTGACAGCCATCACCGTGCCGTCGAACGCCTTCAGCCCCTCCTCGAGCGCCTCGGCCGACGCCAGGTCGAGGTTGTCGGTCGGCTCGTCGAGCAGCAGCAGGGTCGCGCCGGAGAGCTCCAGCAGCAGCACCAGGAACCGCGCCTGCTGCCCGCCGGACAGGGTGCCGAACCGCTGATCGCCCTGCGCCGCGAGCTCGTACCGGTTGAGCGCCTTCATGGCCCCGGCACGGTCCACACCGGACCGGTGCTCGTCGCCGCGCCAGAGGATCTCGACGAGCGTCTTCTCCATGAGCTCGGGACGGTCGTGGGTCTGCGAGAAGTGCCCGGGGCGCACCCGGGCGCCGAGCCGGGCCCTGCCGTCGTGCATCACGTGGGTGAGCGGCGCGCCGTCGACCGGCTTGTGCTCCAGGTCGGGCTCGGATCCGCCGGCCGCGAGCAGTCGCAGGAAGTGCGACTTGCCGGTGCCGTTCGCGCCCAGCACGGCGACCCGGTCGCCGTACCAGATCTCCAGGTCGAACGGGAACGTCAGGTTCTCCAGTTCGAGCTGCTCACACATGACGCTGCGCTTGCCGGTACGGCCACCGCGCAGGTTCATCTTCACGGCCTGGTCCTTCGGCGGCAGCGGCGGCGGGCCGGCCTCCTCGAACTTGCGGAGCCGGGTCTGCGCGGCCTGGTAGCGGGAGGCCAGCCCGTCGTTGTAGGCGGCCTTGTTCTTCAGCGTGAAGACCAGTTCGCGGAGCTTCTCGTGTTCCTCGTCCCAGCGGCGGCGCAGCTCCTCCATCCGCTCGTGCCGGTCGCCGCGGGCCTCGTGCCAGGACGCGAACCCGGCCGGATGCGTCCAGGCGCCGCCGCCCTCGACCGCCACCACCCGGTCCGCGGTCTGCGCCAGCAGCTCCCGGTCGTGCGAGACGTAGAGGACCGATTTGGACGACTCGCGCATCCGCTGTTCCAGCCAGCGCTTCGCCGGGACGTCGAGGAAGTTGTCCGGCTCGTCGAGCAGCAGCACCTCGTCACCGCCGCGGAACAGCAGGTCGAGCGCGAACCGTTTCTGCTCGCCGCCGGAGAGCGTCCGGACGATCCGGTCCTTCGCCTCCTCCCACGGCTTGCCGAGGATCGCGACGGTCACCGTGTCGAACAGGACCTCCGCCTCGTAGCCGCCGACCTCGCCCCAGTGGGCCAGGGCGTTCGCGTACGCGATCTGGCTCTTCTCGGTCTCGTCGAGGGCCGCGGCCGCCTTGCGGACCCGCTCGCCTGCCGCGCCGAGTGCGGGAGAGACCAGGGACAAGGCAAGATCTTCAAGGGTACGGTCATCGCCGATCATCCCGATGAACTGGCGCATCACGCCGAGCCCGCCGGAGCGCGCGATCGTCCCGGACTGTGTCGGGATGTCGCCCGCCACCATGCGCATCAGCGTCGTCTTGCCGGCCCCGTTCGGACCGACGAGCGCCACCTTCGCGCCCTCGCCGACCCGGAACGACACGTCGGAGAAGAGCTCTCGCCCATCCGGCAGCACGAATCCGACGCCGGCGACATCCACGTAACCCATGGCGGCATCCTCCCCGGTGGCCGACCGTCAGTCAGCCGAATTTCGGCCGACCTTGAGCACCCGGAAGCCCTTCTGGCTGGCGATACGCTCCACCCGCCAGCCGAGACCGGTGAGCCAGGTGTGCAGCGAATCACCGCCCAGGTTCCGGTTGATCACCAGCCAGGCCACGCCGTCCGGGGCGAGCCGGGGCAGCCAGCGCTCCATCAGCCCGTGCAGCTCCGCCTTGCCGACGTGGGTGGGCGGGTTGCTCCAGATCTGGTCGAACGTCACGTCCTGCGGAACCTCGTCCGGCGCGGCGACCCGTACCCGAAGCGCTTGTGCATTCTCGGCGGTCAACTCGCGGGCCCGGGAGTTCACGTCCACGGCGTACACCGTCGCGGCCGGCGCCTCGGTCGCCAGCACGCAGGCGATCGGCCCGTAGCCGCAGCCGAGGTCGAGGAACGTCCCGGCGGCGGTCGCGTCCGGCAGGGGCGCCTTGCGCAGCAGCACGGCGGTGCCGGGATCCAGCCGGCCGGCCGAGAACACCCCGGACGCGACGGCGAGCCGGTAGTCCTTGCCGGCGACGCTGAACTCGATCTCGCCGCGCCGCAGCGGCGCATCCGGCTCGGCGGAGAAGTAATGGTCGGCACTCACCCGGCCAGTCTCCCGCCGCGCAACGAGCGGCGAGACGGCGGGGTGCCGGACAACCTGTGCGTTCATAGATCAGCGTCCCCGCCTAGCTTGGGGTCCATGCGGTACGCCACCCCGACGCGCTCCGCCCACGCCCTGGTCGTGAGACCGTTCCCGGGACCGGCCGGACAGCATCGCACCCCTCGACCCCGCAGGCAGCGGCACCTCCGGCGGGAGCCCCACCAGGCCGCCCGCATGCTCACCCACGGGCTGGCCTCGCTCATCGTGCTCGGCATCGTCGTGATGCTGGCGTTTCTCGTCGTCGCCGACGACGGCAACCGGCCGGCCACCGATCCGGGTGCCCCCGACCGCACTCCCCTCACCGCGGCCGAGATCTTCCCCGATCGGGCGTCCCTCTTCCGGGTGGGCGAGGCGCGGGTCGAGGCCGATTGCCCGGTCGCGGTCACGGGTGGGCTGCGGTCAGTGCTTCGAGGGTACGGATGTTCGCAGGCGGTCCGCGCCTCCCTCACCGTGCCCTACGCCGACTACCGGGTGACCGCCGGAGTCCTCACCCTCCCGGACGCCCAGAGCGCCGCCTCGGCCGGCGAACGGGTCCGCGAGCAGGTGGAGACGGGCGACGGCGGCTTCGCCGTCCTGAGCGGGGCCGGGACCACGCCCGGGACCCCGGTGATCTGGCGGACCCACGACCACTACCTGCTCTACTGCGTGATCCTCAGTCCGGGCGACGAACTGGTCCCCAACGACGACCCCGCGGTCACCCGGATCATGACCGAGGTCCTCGACACCCACCTGGCGAACACCCTCGCCGGCCGCTGAGTCAGGCCCGCAGGCGGCGCGTCGCTTCGGCTCGCGCGGCATAGTCGGCCTCGTCGGCGTAGCCGACCGCCACCAGGGTGAGGCCGTGCGCGGCCGCCACCGTGACCTCGCTGGAACGCTCGCGGAGGGTCAGCAGGCGGGCCGGCCACTCGGGTTCGCGGCGGCCGTCGCCCACGAAGAGCATGGCGCCCACCAGGCTGCGGACCATGGCCTGGCAGAACGCGTCGGCCTGGACGGTGGCCACCAGGATGCGGTCCGGGTCGCGGCGCCAGTCGAGGCGGCTGATCGCGCGGATGGTGGTGGCGTGTTCCTTGCGCTTGCAGAAGGCGGCGAAGTCGTGCTCGCCGAGCAGGCCGGCGGCCGCGGCGTTGAGGCGGTCCAGGTCGAGCGGGCGCACCCAGCCGAGGGTGTCGTGCCGGCGCAGCGGCTCGGGGCCCCACGGGTCGTCGGTGACGCGGTACTCGTAGCGGCGGAAGGTCGCCGAGAATCGGGCGTCGAAGGTGTCCGGGACCTCGGTGGCGGCGCGCACCCGGGCGTCCGGCGGCATCAGGGCCGCGAGCCGGCGCACCAGGGAGCCGCCGAGCCGGTCCCAGTCGTCGGCGGGCAGGTCGATGTGGCAGACCTGGCCGGTGGCGTGCACACCGGCATCGGTACGTCCCGCGACGGTCAGGCCTAGCGGAGTGTCCGGTCCGACCAGCCGGCCCAGCGCTTCGATCAAGACCCCGGCAACGGTACGGCGTCCCGGCTGCACCGCCCATCCGGAGAAGTCGGCGCCGTCGTAGGACACGTCCAGTCGTAGGCGGATGGTTCCGGTCATCCCGCGGCGCTTCCCTCGTACGAAAAAAGGTCTTGATCTTCGGACAGGTCTTGATCTTCGGACAGGCGAAAGGCCCGGCACCCTGAGTGGGCACCGGGCCTTTCAACGTGGAACTCAGGCCTTGGTGTCGTCGCCCTCGGCCTGGTCGCCGGGGCCCTCGGCACCCTTGTCACCGGACGCGTTGACCGGAGCCTCGGCGTCCTGGTCGGCGTCGGTGTCCGCGGCCGGAGCGCTCTTGGGCGCCTCGTCCTCGGGCGCGAGCGCCTCGACCTTGTTCTGCTGCGCAGCGGCCTTGCGGGCCGACTTCGCCGGCGCGGTGGTGGCCGCGACCTGCAGCTCCTCGACCAGCTCGATGACCGCCATGGGAGCGGCGTCGCCCTTGCGGGGACCGGTCTTGGTGATCCGGGTGTAGCCACCGGGACGGTTGGTGTACCGCGGAGCGATCTGCTCGAACAGGGCGTACACGACGTCCTTGTCCTTCACGACGGTCAGCACCCGGCGACGGGCGTGCAGGTCGCCGCGCTTGGCCTTCGTGATGAGCTGCTCGGCCAGCGGACGCAGCCGCTTGGCCTTCGTCTCGGTGGTCTTGATCTTCCCGTGCCGGAAGAGCTCGGTGGCCAGGTTGGCCAGGATGAGCTTCTCGTGTGCCGGGCTGCCGCCGAGGCGGGCACCCTTGGTGGGCGTGGGCATTTCCGATGCTCCTCGTTGATATGCCTTATTGCAGTGCGGCGGAGCCGCCTCAGGCAGGCAGAGTTATGGCGCGGCAGCCAGGATTACAGCTGCTCGGTCTCGCGGTAGTCGTCGGTGTCGTAATCCACGTCGCCGAACGAGTCCACGACGTGCGCCGGGTCGAAGGACGGCGCGCTGTCCTTCAGTCCCAGGCCCATTCCGGCGAGCTTCATCTTGACCTCGTCGATCGACTTCTGGCCGAAGTTCCGGATGTCCAGAAGGTCGGCCTCCGTACGCCCTATCAACTCGCCCACGCTGTTGATGCCCTCGCGCTTGAGGCAGTTGTACGACCGGACGGTGAGGTCCAGCTCCTCGATCGGCAGGGCCAGATCGGCGGCCAGCTGAGCGTCCTGCGGCGACGGGCCGATGTCGATACCCTCGGCGGTCTCGTCCAGCTCCCGGCACAGGCCGAACAGCTCGACGAGGGTCGAGCCGGCCGAGGCCAGCGCGGTCCGCGGCGAGATCGACGCCTTCGACTCGACGTCGATGATCAGACGGTCGAAGTCGGTGCGCTGCTCGACACGGGTCGCCTCGACGCGGTAGGTCACCTTGAGAACCGGCGAGTAGATCGAGTCGACCGGGATGCGGCCGATCTCGGCGCCGGCGCTCTTGTTCTGCGCCGCCGTGACGTAGCCACGGCCCCGCTCGACGGTGAGCTCCATGTCGAGCCGGCCCTTGCTGTTCAGGGTGGCCAGCTTCAGGTCGGGGTTGTGCACGGAGACGCCAGCCGGGGGCTGGATGTCGCCGGCGGTCACGTCGCCGGGGCCCTGCTTGCGCAGGTACATGCTGACCGGCTCGTCGTGCTCGGAGCTGACGGTCAGTTCCTTGACGTTCATGACCAGCTCGACCACGTCCTCCTTGACACCGGGGATCGTGGTGAACTCGTGCAGCACGCCGTCGATCTTGATGCTGGTGACCGCCGCGCCCGGGATGGACGACAGCAGGGTACGACGCAGCGAGTTACCGAGGGTGTAGCCGAAGCCCGGCTCCAGAGGCTCGATGGTGAACCGGGAGCGGGTCTCGCTGAGCGACTCCTCCGAGAGGGTCGGCCGCTGGCTGATGAGCACGCTGTTCTTCTTTCTGTCGGGCCACCCACTATTTGATGGCCGTCCGTTGGATCAGGGCGCCGGTCGCAAGACCGGCGCCCCAGGAGCTGCTACTTGGAGTAGAGCTCGACGATCAACTGCTCCTGGACCTGCGTGTCGATGACAGCGCGGGCCGGGATCGAGTGGATCAGGATCTTCATCTCGGCCGGGATCGGCTCGAGCCACGCCGGAACGGGGCGGGAGCCGGCCTGGGCCTGCGCCACCACGAACGGGGTCATTTCCTTCGACTTCTCACGCACGGTGACGATGTCGTGTTCCTTGACCCGGTACGACGGGATGTCGACCTTGGAACCGTTGACCAGGAAGTGGCCGTGCTTGACCAGCTGCCGGGCCATGTCGCGGGACGCGGCGTAGCCGGCCCGGTAGACGACGTTGTCGAGACGGGTCTCGAGGATCTGGAGGAGAACCTCACCGGTCTTGCCCGGCTTGTTCACCGCCTCCTCGTAGTAACCGCGGAACTGCTTCTCGAGGACGCCGTACGCGCGACGGGCCTTCTGCTTCTCACGGTGCTGAAGCAGGTATTCCGTCTCCTTGGTCCGGCCACGGCCGTGCTGGCCGGGCGGGAACGGACGGGACTCGAAGGGGCACTTCGGTCCGTCGCACTTGCTGCCCTTGAGGAACAGCTTCATCTTCTCGCGGCGGCAGCGCTTGCAGTCAGCACCGGTGTAACGAGCCATCAGTCAATCCCCCTTAGACCCGGCGACGCTTCGGCGGACGGCAACCGTTGTGCGGCTGCGGCGTGACGTCGGAGATCTGTCCGACCTCGAGGCCGGCGGCCTGCAGCGAACGGATAGCGGTCTCCCGGCCGGAGCCGGGGCCCTTGACGAAGACGTCGACCTTGCGCATGCCGTGCTCCATGGCACGACGCGCGGCGGCCTCGGCGGCCAGCTGCGCGGCGAAGGGGGTCGACTTGCGGGAGCCCTTGAAGCCCACCTGGCCGGACGAGGCCCAGGAGATCACAGCACCGGTCGGGTCGGTGATCGACACGATGGTGTTGTTGAAGGTGCTCTTGATGTGCGCCTGCCCGTGGGCGACGTTCTTGCGTTCCTTGCGCCGGACCTTCTTGACTGCGGCCCCTGCGCGTGCCTTCGGTGGCATAAGTCAGTGCGCTCCTATTACTTCCGACCGGGCTTCTTCTTACCGGCGACCGTGCGCTTCGGGCCCTTGCGGGTACGAGCGTTGGTCCGGGTCCGCTGACCCCGCACGGGCAGGCCCTTGCGGTGGCGGATGCCGGCGTAGCAACCGATCTCAACCTTGCGGCGGATGTCCGCGGCGACCTCGCGGCGAAGGTCACCCTCAACCTTGAAGTTGGCCTCGATGTAGTCGCGGAGCTGGACCAGCTCCTCGTCCGTGAGGTCCTTGGCGCGCTTGTTCAGGTCAATCGCGGTAGCAGTCAGTGCCTCGACGGCACGGGTGCGACCGATGCCGAAGATGTAAGTAAGCGCGATCTCCATCCGCTTCTCGCGGGGGAGATCAACGCCGACGAGACGAGCCATAAGTGGGCTTGCTCCTCAGAGTTCTCTCGGAGGTCTGTGCCCGTCCGGCCCCGCCTGCCCAGGCGGGCCCCGGCCTCCGACCGGGGGTGTAGCCGCTCACGCGAATGCTTCGCGGCTGGACGAGCTTGTGCTGTGGTGCGGATCCTGCGACGAGGCTGAAATCAGCCCTGACGCTGCTTGTGGCGCGGGTCGGTGCTGCAGATGACCATGACCCGGCCGTGCCGCCGGATGACCCGGCAGTTGTTGCAGATCCGCTTGACGCTCGGCTTGACCTTCACGGTTTGCCTTAACTCTCAGTCAGACGGGATAGAAAACCCCGCGACCCGCTGCTTACTTGTAGCGGTAGACGATGCGCCCACGGGTCAGGTCGTACGGCGAGAGTTCGACGACGACCCTGTCCTCGGGAAGGATGCGGATGTAGTGCTGCCGCATCTTGCCGGAGATGTGTGCCAGGACCTTGTGACCATTGGCGAGCTCCACGCGGAACATTGCGTTCGGCAGGGGCTCGATCACTCGGCCTTCGATCTCGATGGCTCCGTCTTTCTTAGGCATGTCCTCCGCTACCTGACATCGGGTTCTGGGGCAGGCTGTGCAACGTCGTTTCCGAGCCCTCTGGAGAGCTCGGACCAGCCGCGGCTCACCCGTCCTCGAAGCGCTTGAGGACATGGGAGAGTCGACGCTGCGCGCCAGCAAGCTAGTCTACGCGCCCGGCACAGGGACGACAAACCGAGGGTTCCGTAACCCGGGGTCGGGCGTGTCACTGCCGGACATGTACGACTTTATCGCCTCAGAGGCGTCGCTTGTCCCGATCAGTCGCGTCGCTTGTCCCGATCTCTCAGTCGCGCCAGAACGGCGAAGGCCACCGGGATGAGAACCCAGAGCGGCCAGAAGTAGTGGAACTCCCCGGAAGCCACGCTCGAGATGGCCCAGACCAGCGTGCAGATCACGAAGATACTGAGCATGGGCCCGACCCCGCCCTTGCGGTGAGGCTGCCCGGACTGCTCAGGCTCGGCGAGGTGCTGGGGAGCGGCCGGCTGGACCTGGGACCTCTGCGCCGGGATCGTCCCGGGGAGGTCGGTCAGCAGCCCGTCCAGCTCGCCGTAGGTCCGGGCGCCGTACGCCTTCTGGATGCGCTCGTCGTACTCGCCGAGATCGAGACGGCCCTCGTCGAGCGCCGTCTTCAACTGATCCGCGACCCGCTGCCGATCGGCGTCGGCCGCCCGCATGTCCTCACGCCCCATGGCCCCAGCATGCCAGCCGGCGTCCAGTGCGGGCTACGGCTGGCGGGCCGTCACGAGCTCGCCCAGGCGGGCGCGGCCGCCGTCGACGGCCGTCGTCACCCAGACGCCGTCGTCGAGCAGGGCCATCGTGTGCTCGACGTGCGCGGCGCGGGACCCGTCCCGGGTCACCACGGTCCAGCCGTCGTCGAGCTCCACGGTCCGCGGCGAGCCCATCGTGATCATCGGCTCGATGGCGAGGGCCATGCCCGGGATCACCTTGACGCCCCGGCCCGGCTTGCCGTGGTTCAGCACGTGCGGGTCCTGGTGCATCTCGGTGCCGATGCCGTGGCCGCCGTAGCCGTCCACGATCCCGTACCGGCCGGCCTTGCGGATCGACTTCTCGATGTTGAAGGAGATGTCGGTGAGCCGGCCCCGGCCGTTCGCGACGCCCCGGGCCGCCGCGGCGATCCCGGCCCACATCGCGTCCTCGGCGACCTCGGCCATCCGCAGCAGCGCCGGGTCGGTCTCGCCGACCCCGACCGTGATCGCCGAGTCGCCGTGCCAGCCCTCCAGGATGGCGCCGCAGTCCAGCGAGATCAGGTCGCCCTCGCGGAGGATCTGCTCGGCGCTCGGGATGCCGTGCACCACCTGCTCGTTGACCGAGGCGCAGATCGAGGCGGGGAAGCCGTGGTAGCCCTTGAACGACGGGATCGCCCCGGCGTCGCGGATCACCTTCTCGGCGATGGCGTCCAGGTCGGCGGTCGAGACACCGGGCGCGACCGCGTCACGCATGGCGTCCAGCGCGGCCGCCACGACCAGGCCGGCCGCCCGCATCAGTTCGATCTGCTCCGGCGTCTTGAGCTGGATGCTCTGCTCGTTCCGTGCCATCTCAGCCGCCGTACGAACGCAGGGCGTCGATCGCGCGCACGGTGACGTCCTCCACCGGGCCGGTCGCGTCGATGCCCACGAGCTTGCCCTGAGCGCCGTAGAAGTCGACCAGCGGCGCGGTCTTGTCCGCGTACTCCACCAGCCGGTTCGCGATCGTCTCGGCCTTGTCGTCGTCGCGCTGGAACAGCTCGCTGCCGCAGCGGTCGCAGATGTTGTCCTTGCTCGTCGGGTCGAACTCGACGTGCCAGATCTTCCCGCAGCCACGGCAGGTCCGCCGGCCCGAGAGCCGGCGGATCACCTCGTCGTCGTCGACCACGAGCTCCATGACGATGTCCAGCGCGGTGCCCAGGTCGGCGAGGAGCTTGTCCAGCGCCTGAGCCTGCGGCACCGTCCGCGGGAACCCGTCCAGCAGGAAGCCGTCGGACGCGTCCGGCTCGGCGAGCCGGTCGCGCACCATGTTGATGGTCACCTCGTCCGGCACCAGCTGCCCGGCGTCCATGTACCGCTTGGCCTCGACGCCGAGCGGCGTCCCCTGCGACACGTTGGCCCGGAAGATGTCCCCGGTCGAGATCTTCGGTACGGCGAGATGGGCGGCGATGAACTCAGCCTGGGTCCCCTTGCCGGCCCCCGGAGGGCCCACCAGTACCAGCCGCACCTACATCGCCTCGCTTCGGGAAGAAACCACGCCCACCGACGACGCCAGAGCCCCCCGGCCCCGCGTCCCCACTACCGGAGGAACCCTTCGTAGTTCCGCTGCATGAGCTGGCTCTCGATCTGCTTCACCGTCTCCAGACCCACACCCACCATGATCAGCACTGCGGTACCACCGAACGGGAAGTTCTGGTACTGCTGCTGGTTCAGCCAGATGAAGAAGAAGTTCGGCAGAACCGAGATCAGTGCCAGGTAGAGCGCGCCCGGCAGCGTGATACGGCTGAGGATGAAGTCCAGGTAGTCGGCGGTCGGCTTGCCCGGACGGATGCCCGGAACGAACCCACCGTACTTCTTCATGTTCTCCGCGACCTCAGTCGGGTTGAACGTGATCGACACGTAGAAGTACGTGAAGAAGATGATCAGGAGGAAGTAGAGGCCGATGTAGATCGGGCTCGTCGGATCCGCCAGGTTGTTCTGGATCCAGATCTGGTAGCCCTTGAGGTTGTTCTGGTCGAAGAACTGCAGGTACAGCTGCGGCAGGTAGAGCAGCGAGGACCCGAAGATGACCGGAACGACACCCGCCTGGTTGACCTTGAGCGGGATGTAGGTGGAGGTGCCGCCGTACATCCGCCGGCCGATCATGCGCTTCGCGTACTGCACCGGGATGCGGCGCTGCGCCTGCTCGATGAAGACGACGAGCGCGATGATCACCAGGACCAGGCCGATCACCAGCAGGAACTTGCCGGTGCCGCTGGAGGTCTTGATCGTCCAGCCCTCGCCGGGGAGGCGGGCCGCGATCGAGGTGAAGATGAGGACGGACATGCCGTTGCCGACGCCGCGGTCGGTGATCAGCTCGCCGAGCCACATGACCACGCCGGTGCCGGCGGTCATCGTCATCACCAGGACGGTCAGGGTCAGCCACATCGGCAGCCCGGTGTCCTCGGGGATGATCTGGTAGGCCGGGTTGTCCTGGTCGCAGACGTTGCCGAAGAGCTGGCCGGTGCGGGCCAGGGCGACGAACGCCGACGCCTGGAGGACCGCGAGGCCCAGCGTCAGGTAGCGGGTGTACTGCGTGATCTTCGCCTGGCCGGTCTGACCCTCCTTGCGAAGCTGCTCGAGCCGCGGGATCACGACCGTGAGCAGCTGCAGGATGATCGACGCCGTGATGTACGGCATGATGCCCAGCGCGAAGACGGAGAGCTGCAGCAGCGCACCGCCGGAGAACAGGTTGAGCAGGTTCAGCACGCCGTTGCCGGAAGCCTCGGTGAGCGCCAGACAGGCCTTCACGTTGGCGTAGGACACACCGGGGCTGGGCAATGTGGCACCGAGACGGTAGATCGCGATAATCGCTACCGTGAAGAGTAGCTTCTTCCGCAGGTCAGGCGTCCGAAGCGCGCTCGAGAAGGCGGACAACAACTGATCCTCCTGCGTGGTCGCCACACTCTGGGTTGCGTTATCCCGGAAGTTCGGGCACACATCATTGGGCAGCCGTAGAGGCCGCCAGCGGAGCACTGTATCAGCAACGCCGAGAACTCAACCACCGGCGTGGCACTCTCCGATGCCCCAGTACAACACAACTGTCCGGGTTCGTGGTCGAACCAGGCGTGCAAGAACTGGGCATGCTCCACCTTGGCCGGTCACCCGTTCCCGGCCGGTTTCACACTACTCCAGCGGAAGCCTCTCAGAACGTCCCTGGACCGCCCGGATGTTACGGCTGTGTTCCGACCGCTGCCGGGCGTAGCCGGAGCCTCACAGAGCCGCACAGGGGGCTCAAAGCAGAGAGGCCGTGGCGCCGGACGGATCCGGTGCCACGGCCTCTCGCCGTTCTCACGTACTACAGCTCGGTGACGGAACCACCGGCGGCAGCGATCTTCTCCTTGGCCGACTCGCTGAACGCGTGCGCCGAAACGGTCAGCGACACGTTGCCCAGCTCGCCCGAGCCCAGAACCTTGACCGGCTGGCCCTTGCGGACAGCGCCGGCCTCGACGAGCTCGGCCGGGCCGACCTCGCCGCCGTTCGGGAACAGCTCGGCGAGGCGGTCCAGGTTCACGACCTGGAAGACGACCTTGTTGCGCGGCTTGTTCCGGAGGCCCTTCATCTTCGGCAGGCGCATGTGGATGGGCATCTGCCCACCCTCGAACGACGCCGGAGTGTTCTTGCGGGCTCCGGTGCCCTTGGTACCGCGACCGGCGGTCTTGCCCTTGGAGCCCTCACCGCGACCCACACGGGTCTTCTCGGTCTTGGCACCGGGCGCCGGGCGGAGGTGGTGGACCTTGATCGCCATTACTCGACCTCCTCAACACTCACGAGGTGGTTCACGGCGAAGATCATGCCCCGAATCTCGGGACGGTCCTCCTTGACCACCACGTCGTTGATCCGCTTCAGGCCGAGAGACCGCAGGGAGTCCCGCTGGTTCTGCTTACGGCCGATACCGGACCGGACCTGGGTGACCTTCAAGCGTGCCATCAGCGCACCGCCGCTTCCGCACGCGCCGCCAGCATCGCTGCCGGCGCCACGTCCTCGACCGGCAGGCCACGGCGAGCCGCGACCTTCTCCGGCGACTCGAGGCCCTTCAGCGCGGCCACCGTCGCGTGCACGATGTTGATCGGGTTCGAGGAGCCGAGGCTCTTCGACAGGATGTCGTGGATACCGGCGCACTCCAGAACGGCGCGCACCGGGCCACCGGCGATGACGCCGGTACCGGCGGAAGCCGGCTTGAGCAGGACGACACCCGCGGCGGCCTCGCCGGTGATCGGGTGCGGGATGGTCGCACCGATCCGCGGGACCTTGAAGAAGTGCTTCTTGGCCTCCTCGACGCCCTTGGCGATCGCCGCGGGCACCTCCTTGGCCTTTCCGTAGCCGATGCCGACGGTGCCGTCACCGTCGCCGACGATCACCAGGGCGGTGAAGCTGAAGCGACGACCACCCTTGACGACCTTCGCGACACGGTTGATCGCGACGACCCGCTCGAGGTGCGGGGTCTTCTCGACGGGCGCGTTGCCGCGGCCGCCCTCGCGACGGTTGTCACGGCGGTTGCCACCCTCGGTGTTACCGCCGGACCCGCCGCCTCGGCGCTGCTGACCAGGCATTGGTCAATTCCTCCTAGAACTCGAGTCCGGCTTCGCGGGCGGCGTCCGCAAGCGCGGCGATCCGGCCCGCGTACTTGTTGCCACCGCGGTCGAAGACGACCTTGGAAATGCCCGCGGCCTTGGCCCGCTCGCCCAGGAGCGCGCCGACCTTGCCGGCCAGGTCGCTCTTGGCGCCCTCGCCACCACGGATCGAGCTGTCGAGCGTGGACGCCGACACCAGGGTGTGACCCTTGAGGTCGTCGATGATCTGCGCGGTGATGTGCCGCGTGGACCGGGTGACGACCAGGCGGGGACGCTCGGCAGTGCCGCGGACGTTCTTGCGGACCCGGAAGTGCCGACGCGCCTTGCCAACGGCACGCGCGGCGGAGACCCCGCCGCCGTTGCGGCGCTTGAGCAGCGTGGCGGTCACTTCTTACCTGCCTTTCCAGCCTTGCGGCGGATGACCTCGCCCTGGTACTTGACGCCCTTGCCCTTGTAGGGCTCCGGCGGGCGGATCTTGCGGATGTTCGCGGCGACCTCGCCCACCAGCTGCTTGTCGATGCCGGTGACGGTGAACTGGGTCGGCTTCTCGACGGAGAACGTGATCCCCGCCGGCGGCACGACGTTCACCGGGTGCGAGAAACCGAGAGCGAACTCCAGGTCCTTGCCCTTGGCGGTGACGCGGTAACCGGTGCCGTTGATCTCGAGGGTCTTCTTGTAACCCTCGGTGACACCGATGATCATGTTGGCGACGAGGGTACGCGAGAGGCCGTGGAGCTCCTTGGCCCTGCGCTCGTCACTGGGGCGGTTGACGTGCAGCTCTCCGCCGTCCTGCGAGACCGTGATCGGCTCGGCGACGGTGTGCGACAGCTCGCCCTTGGGGCCCTTGACCTTCACGGTCTGACCCGAGATGGTGACGTCGACTCCGGCCGGGACCGGGATCGACTTACGTCCGATTCGCGACATGTCTAAGTCTCCAGTTACCAGACGAAGGCGAGGACTTCCCCGCCAACGCTCCGCTTGCGGGCCTGCTTGTCGGTCAGCAGTCCCTGGGACGTCGAAATGATCGCGACACCGAGACCACCGAGCACGCGGGGAAGCTCGTCGGACTTGGCGTAAACCCGCAGGCCGGGCTTCGAGACGCGCTTGATGCCGGCGAGGCTGCGCTCACGGTTCTGGCCGTACTTGAGCTCAACGACCAGACGCTTGCCGACCGCGCCCTCCTCGGGCTCCTCAGACGACCACGAGGCGATGTAACCCTCAGCCTTGAGGACCTCGGCGATGTTCGCCTTGATCTTCGAGTAGGGCATCGTCACCTTGTCGTGGTACGCCTGGTTGGCGTTACGCAGACGCGTGAGCATGTCTGCGATCGGGTCCGTCATCGTCATGGGTATTCGTCAACCTTTCTCGCCGGGGTTCCCGCGGGCGGGCCTACGGCGAAGCGGTGTTGCACAAACCCAGCCACTACTCCGCTGACGAGCGGCGGGCGGGGCGGTTGGATGGGTTACCAGCTGGCCTTGGACACGCCGGGGAGTTCACCACGGTGGGCCATGTCCCGCACGCAGACCCGGCAGAGGCCGAACTTGCGGTAGACCGAGTGCGGGCGACCGCACTTCTGGCAGCGGGTGTAGGCACGCACAGCGAACTTGGGCTTCGCGGCAGCCTTCAGGATCAGGGCCTTCTTCGCCATGCTCAGTTCTCCTTGAACGGGAAGCCCAGGAGCTTGAGAAGCGCCCGGCCCTCGTCGTCGGTCTTCGCGGTGGTGACCACCGTGATGTCCATGCCCCGCGGACGATCGATCCGGTCCTGGTCGATCTCGTGGAACACCGACTGCTCGGTCAGGCCGAAGGTGTAGTTGCCGTGCCCGTCGAGCTTCCGGCCGTCGAGACCGCGGAAGTCGCGGATACGCGGCAGGGAGATCGAGAGCAGCCGGTCCAGGAACTCCCACATCCGGTCGCCGCGAAGGGTGACCTTCGCGCCGATCGGCATGCCCTCGCGCAGCTTGAACTGCGCGATCGACTTGGTCGCCCGGCGAACCAGCGGCTTCTGACCGGTGATGGTGGTCAGGTCCCGCACCGCGCCGTCGATCAGCTTGGCGTCACGAGCGGCCTCGCCGACACCCATGTTCACGACGACCTTGACCAGGCCGGGGATCTGCATGGGGTTGCCGTACTTGAACTGCTCGTTGATGGCCGGCACGACCTCGGACCGGTACTTGGTCTTGAGGCGCGGCAGCGTCTTGGTCTCGGTGGCGGCAGTCATCAGAGTTCCTTACCGGTCGTACGCGCGATGCGGACCTTGGTGCCGTTCTCGTCGATCCGGTAACCGATCCGGGTCGGCTTGCCCTGGTCGTCCAGCACCTGCACGTTCGAGATGTGGATGGGGGCTTCCTGAGTGACGATGCCACCGGTCTTCGAGCCCCGCTGGTTGGTGCGGATGCGCTCGTGCTTCTTGACCCGGTTGACGCCCTCGACCAGGACCTTGTCCTGCCGCGGGAAGGCCGCGATGACCTTGCCCTTGGCACCCTTGTCCTTGCCGGCGATGACGACGACCGTGTCGCCCTTCTTGATCTTCACGGTCAGAGCACCTCCGGCGCCAGGCTGATGATCTTCATGAACCGCTTGTCGCGCAGCTCGCGCCCGACCGGGCCGAAGATGCGGGTGCCGCGGGGGTCCCCGCCGTCCTTGATGATGACGGCGGCGTTCTCGTCGAAACGGATGTACGAGCCGTCGGGACGGCGCTTCTCCTTGGCGGTGCGGACGACGACCGCCTTGACGACGTCACCCTTCTTCACACCGGCACCCGGGATGGCGTCCTTGACCGTGGCCACGATGACGTCGCCGATGCTCGCGTAACGGCGACCGGAGCCGCCGAGTACGCGGATGCACAGGATTTCCCGGGCACCCGTGTTGTCGGCGACGCGCAGTCGCGACTCCTGCTGGATCACGTCTGTCTCCTATGTCTGCCAGTTCTTCGGGTCGCTCCCCCGAAGCTTGGCGGAACTATGTGGGCGGCTGGGGCCGGCCGTGACCGGCCCCAGCGCACTCACTTGGCCTTTTCGAGGATCTCCACGATTCGCCACCGCTTGGTCGCGGACAGCGGGCGGGTCTCCATCATCAGAACCCGGTCGCCGATGCCCGCCGCGTTCTGCTCGTCGTGCACCTTCAGCTTGCGGGTACGGCGGATGACCTTGCCGTACAGCGCGTGCTTGACCCGGTCCTCGACCTCGACCACGACGGTCTTGTCCATCTTGTCGCTGACCACGAGACCCTCACGCACCTTGCGCTGGGCGCGCGGTGCAGCTGTGCTCTCACTCATGCTGTCACCTCATCCGGCGCAACCGAGAGCCCCAGCTCGCGCTCACGCATGATCGTGTAGATCTTCGCGATGTCCTTGCGAACGACCTGGAGCCGACGGTGATTGTCGAGCTGCCCGGTCGCGCGCTGCACACGAAGGTTGAACAGCTCCGCCTTGGCCTCCCGCAGCCGCGAAACCAGCTCCTCTTCGGAGAGTTCGCGGAGCTCGGCTGCCTTAACGCCCGCTGCCATCAGCTTTCACCCACTTCGCGCGTCACGATGCGGCACTTCATCGGGAGCTTGTGGATCGCGCGGCGCATCGCCTCACGCGCGATCGTCTCGTTCGGGAACGACATCTCGAAGAGGATGCGACCCGGCTTGACGTTCGCCACCCACCACTCGGGAGAACCCTTACCGGAACCCATGCGGGTCTCGGCCGGCTTCTTGGTCAGTGCCTGGTCCGGGAAGATCGAGATCCAGACCTTACCGCCACGCTTGATGTGACGGGTCATCGCGATACGCGCCGACTCGATCTGCCGGTTCGTCACGTACGCGGGCTCCAGCGCCTGGATACCGAACTCGCCGAAGACGACCCGGTTGCCGCCCTTGGACGCGCCACTGCGGTCCGGGTGGTGCGGCTTGCGGAAGCCCTTCGGGGGCTTACGCGGCATCAGCATGTGTCAGCCCTCCTGCTGCGTCTCGGCCACGGCCGGAGCCGCGGCAACGGCCGCGTCGTTCACGTTGTCACCGTCGGAGACGCGCGACTGGGCAGCCGCACGGCCGGCCTCGGTGCCGCCCGCGGTCGTGCCGGACGAGCCGGAACGGCCACGACGCGGACGCTCGGGGCGCTCGGCGCGGTCACGCCGCGGACGAGCGGGCGCCTCGGTGGCGACCTCGCGACCCGGAACGGCGTCGCCCTTGTAGATCCAGACCTTCACGCCGATCCGGCCGAACGTGGTACGGGCCTCGAAGAAGCCGTACTCGATGTTCGCGCGGAGCGTGTGCAGCGGAACGCGACCCTCACGGTAGAACTCCGTGCGGCTCATCTCCGCGCCGCCGAGGCGGCCGGAGACCTGCACCCGGATGCCCTTGCAGATCGGGTTCTTCATGGCCGACTGCATGGCCTTGCGCATCGCCCGGCGGAAGCTGACCCGGCTGGACAGCTGCTCGGCGACGCCCTGCGCCACGAGCTGAGCGTCCGACTCGGGGCTCTTCACCTCGAGGATGTTCAGCTGGACCTGCTTGCCGGTGAGCTTCTCGAGCTCGCCGCGGATCCGGTCGGCCTCCGCGCCCTTACGGCCGATGACGATGCCCGGCCGGGCGGTGTGGATGTCGACGCGTACCCGGTCACGGGTCCGCTCGATGTCCACCTTGGAGATGCCGGCGCGCTCGAGGCCCTTGGACATCATGCGGCGGATCTTGACGTCCTCGCCGATGTAGTCCTTGTAGAGCTTGTCCGCGAACCAGCGGCTCTTCCAGTCGGTGGAGATGCCGAGGCGGAACCCGGTGGGGTGAACCTTCTGACCCATTACTCGGCACCCTCCGTGCTCTGGGACTCGGCCTTCGGCGCCGCCTTCTTGGCAGCGGCCTTCTTCGCCGGGCGGGCCGCCTGGACCGCCTCGACCGCGATGGTGATGTGACACGTGCGCTTGCGGATCCGGTACGCCCGGCCCTGCGCCCGCGGACGGAAACGCTTGAGAGTCGGACCCTCGTCGACGAACGCCTCGCTCACGAGGAGTGCGTCGGGGTCGAGCCGCTCGTTGTTCTCAGCGTTCGCGATGGCGCTGGCGAGCACCTTGTAAACCTGCTCGCTGGCGGCCTGCGGTGCGAACTGCAGGACGGTGAGCGCCTCCTTCGCGGGCAGACCGCGGACGAGGTTGACCACCCGGCGCGCCTTGCTCGGCGAGATGCGCACGTGCCGCGCAACCGCCCGCGCGCCCGGAAGCACCGGAGCGTCGCCCTTGACTGGCATCGCTGTAGCTCCTTGATCCTCTAATCCGTGTATCTGCTTAGCGACGACGGCTCTTGCGGTCGTCCTTCTCGTGACCCTTGAACGTGCGGGTCAGAGCGAACTCGCCGAGCTTGTGCCCGACCATGGCCTCGGTGACGAACACCGGGACGTGCTTGCGCCCGTCGTGCACGGCGATCGTGTGCCCGAGCATGTCGGGGATGATCGTCGAGCGCCGCGACCAGGTCTTGATGACGTTCTTCGAGTTCTTCTCGTTCTGGACTTCCACCTTCTTGAGCAGGTGGTCGTCGACGAACGGGCCCTTCTTCAGGCTGCGAGGCATCTTCTACTCCCGTTACCCGCGCTTGCGGGTCGCGTAGCGGCGGCGAACGATCAGCTTGTCGCTCGGCTGGCCCTTGCGACGGGTACGGCCCTCAGGCTTACCCGCCGGGTTCACCGGGTGGCGACCACCCGAGGTCTTACCCTCACCACCACCGTGCGGGTGGTCGACGGGGTTCATGGCGACACCACGGACGGTCGGGCGCTTGCCCTTCCACCGCATACGACCAGCCTTGCCCCAGTTGATGTTCGACTGGTCGGCGTTGCCGATCTCGCCGACGGTGGCGCGGCAGCGCACGTCGACGCGACGGATCTCGCCGGAGGGCATACGCAGCGTGGCGTAGACACCCTCGCGACCGAGCAGCTGGATGCCGACGCCGGCCGAGCGGGCCAGCTTGGCGCCACCGCCGGGACGAAGCTCCACGTTGTGGACCGTCGTACCGACCGGGATGTTGCGCAGGGGCAGGTTGTTGCCGGGCTTGATGTCGGCGCCAACGCCCGACTCGACCCGGTCACCCTGCTTGAGGTCCTTCGGCGCCACGATGTAGCGCTTCTCGCCGTCCGCGTAGTGGAGCAGCGCGATGCGAGCGGTGCGGTTGGGGTCGTACTCGATGTGAGCGACCTTGGCCGGCACGCCGTCCTTGTCGTTCCGCTTGAAGTCGATCAGCCGGTACTGGCGCTTGTGACCGCCGCCCTGGTGCCGGGTGGTGATCCGGCCGTGGACGTTGCGGCCGCCCTTCTTGGGCAGCGGGACCAGCAGAGACTTCTCCGGCGTCGACCGGGTGATCTCAGCGAAGTCGGCGACGCTCGAGCCGCGGCGGCCCGGCGTGGTCGGCTTGTACTTACGGATAGCCATGATTCATGAACCCCTTAGCTGACCGGGCCGCCGAAGGCCTCGATACGGTCCCCGTCAGCCAGCTTCACCATCGCGCGCTTGGTGGCCTTGCGCTGGCCCCAGCCGGTGCGGGTGCGCTTGCGCTTGCCCTCGCGGTTCGCGGTGTTCACGGACAGCACGCGGACGTTGAAGATCTGCTGGACAGCGATCTTGATCTGGGTCTTGTTCGCGTCCGGGTGGACGAGGAACGTGTACCAGTTCTGGTCCAGAACGCTGTAGCTCTTCTCGGAGACCACCGGGGCGACGATGATGTCGCGCGGGTCGGCGATCGTGCTCACTTGTCGCCCTCCTCGGACGTCTCGGCGGAACCGCCCAGGAACTCGTCGAGCGCGACCTTCGTGAAGACCACCTCGTCCGCGACCAGCACGTCGTAGGTGTTCAGCTGGCCGGCCTCGATGAGGTGCACGGTCGGCTCGTTACGCAGCGAGACCCAGTTCAGCTCGTCCTGGCTGTCCAGGACGACGAGGACCTTGGTCGTCTGGGCGACCTTGCGCAGCGTCGCGACGGCGGCCTTGGTCGACGGCTTCTCGCCGGTGACGAAGGACTCGACTACGAACACGCGGCCGTCCCGGGCCCGGTCCGAGAGGGCGCCACGGAGCGCGGCGGCCTTCATCTTCTTGGGGGTCCGCTGGCTGTAGTCGCGCGGCACGGGGCCGTGCACGACGCCACCACCGGTGAACTGCGGCGCGCGGATCGAGCCCTGGCGGGCGCGACCGGTGCCCTTCTGCTTGTACGGCTTCTTGCCGCCGCCGGCGACCTCGCCGCGGGTCTTCGCCTTCGCCGTGCCCTGGCGGGCCGCGGCGAGCTGCGCCACGACGACCTGGTGCATCAGCGGGATGTTCGCCTGAACGTCGAAGACGTTGCCCGGCAGCTCGACCGAGCCGGCCTTGTTGCCCTCAGCGTTGATCACGTCAACCGAGCTCACTTGGCACCGCCCTTCTTCGCCGCGGTACGGACCAGGACCAGCGCGCCCTTGGGGCCGGGCACAGCGCCCTTGACCAGGATCAGGTTGCGCTCGGTGTCGACCGCCTGGATGGTCAGGTTCTGCACGGTGAAGCGACGGCCACCCATGCGGCCGGCCATCCGGACGCCCTTGAAGACGCGGCCGGGGGTCGCGCAGGCGCCGATCGAGCCGGGCGAGCGGTGCTTGCGCTCGACACCGTGGCTGGCGCGCAGACCGTGGAAGCCGTGCCGCTTCATGACACCGGCGTAGCCCTTGCCCTTGGTCTTGCCGGTCACGTCGATGGACGCGCCCGCGGCGAAGGCCTCGACAGTGACCTCCTGGCCGAGCTCGTACTCGCCGGCGTCGACGGTGCGCAGCTCCACGAGGTGGCGCCGCGGCGACACGCTCGCCTTGGCGAAGTGGCCGGCCTCAGGCTTGTTGACCTTGCGCGGGTCGATCGAGCCGTACGCCAGCTGGACAGCGGAGTAGCCGTCCTTCTCATCGGTGCGGACCTGGGTCACGACGCACGGGCCGGCCTGAACCACGGTCACCGGGACGACCTTGTTGTTGTCCCAGACCTGGGTCATGCCGAGCTTGGCGCCCAGGATCCCCTTAACTTGCCTGTCCATTAGTCGCGATCCCTACAGCTTGATCTCGATGTCGACGCCAGCCGGCAGGTCGAGGCGCATGAGCGAGTCGACCGTCTTCGGAGTCGGGTCGATGATGTCGATCAGACGCTTGTGCGTGCGCATCTCGAAGTGCTCGCGCGAGTCCTTGTACTTGTGCGGCGAACGGATCACGCAGAAACGGTTGATCTCCGTGGGCAGCGGCACCGGGCCCGCGACCTGCGCCCCGGTACGCGTCACCGTCTCGACGATCTTCCGCGCCGAGGAGTCGACGACCTCGTGGTCATAGGCCTTGAGCCGGATGCGGATCTTCTGTCCCGCCATGGTGGCTTCTGTTTCCTTCTCTCGATGCCGCTACGTGCGGAAGCGGGTGGCCTCCGCATGCCCGCAGGACCGTTGATCCTGCGTTGTCCGACCCCCGCGGTCGGGCGTGTCGCGCCTTGCTTCAGAATGCTGGGCACTCTGATCCCGCCTCAGCTGCCTGAAGCCGGTCGATCACGGGGATCTAAGGGTGTCGGGCGGCGAAAACGAACCACACCCGGACACCCGGCGAGGGTGGGCAACTGAAGCAGTACTGCCTCAATCAGTCACCCACCCCGCGCGGACGCAACCTGACTAGTATGCCGGATTAACTCCAGCATTACCAATCGGGGTCACCAATGAGGTCGCTCACGGCCTTCAGCCGTGAGCGACCGTCAATCACTTGTTGATCTTCGTGACCGTTCCGGCGCCGACGGTGCGGCCACCCTCACGGATCGCGAACTTCAGGCCCTGCTCCATGGCGATCGGCTGGATCAGCTTCACGGACATGGAGGTGGAGTCGCCGGGCATGACCATCTCGGTGCCCTCGGGCAGCGTGACGACGCCGGTGACGTCCGTGGTGCGGAAGTAGAACTGCGGGCGGTAGTTCTGGAAGAACGGGGTGTGCCGGCCGCCCTCCTCCTTCGAGAGGATGTAGACCTGACCCTCGAACTCCGTGTGAGGAGTCGTGGTGCCCGGCTTCACGACGACCATGCCGCGCTCGACGTCCTCGCGCTTGATGCCGCGGAGCAGCAGACCGACGTTCTCACCCGCGCGGGCCTCGTCGAGCAGCTTGCGGAACATCTCGATGCCGGTGCAGACGGTCTTGGTCGACTTCTCGCGGATACCGACGATCTCGACCTCCTCGTTCGGCTTGAGGATGCCGCGCTCGGCGCGACCGGTCACCACGGTGCCACGGCCGGTGATCGTGAAGACGTCCTCGATCGGCATGAGGAACGGCTTCTCGGTCTCACGCTCGGGCTGCGGGATCGCGGTGTCGACCGCGTTCATCAGCTCCATGAGCTTGCCGGTCCACTCCGGGTCGCCCTCGAGCGCCTTGAGCGCCGACACGCGCACGACCGGCAGGTCGTCGCCCGGGAACTCGTAGGTGCTGAGCAGCTCGCGGACCTCGAGCTCGACGAGCTCCAGGAGCTCCTCGTCCTCGACCATGTCGCTCTTGTTCAGGGCGACGACGATGTACGGAACGCCGACCTGGCGGGCCAGGAGCACGTGCTCCTTGGTCTGCGGCATCGGGCCGTCGGTCGCGGCGACCACCAGGATCGCGCCGTCCATCTGCGCGGCACCGGTGATCATGTTCTTGATGTAGTCGGCGTGGCCGGGGCAGTCCACGTGCGCGTAGTGACGCGACGCGGTCTGGTACTCGACGTGCGCGATCGAGATCGTGATGCCGCGGGCCTTCTCCTCCGGCGCCTTGTCGATCTCGTCGAACGGCGTGTAGGGGTTGAGGTCCGGGTACTCGTCGTGCAGGACCTTCGTGATGGCCGCAGTCAGCGTCGTCTTACCGTGGTCGATGTGACCAATGGTGCCGATGTTGACGTGCGGCTTAGTCCGCTCGAACTTCGCCTTCGCCACTGGTGTCCTCCTGTGGACTGATCATTACTTTTCGCCCGGCACGCCGATAAGGCGCTCAGGACTCTGTCGACTGCTCGTGCACGTGCGGTCCTCGACGGACCGCACGTGCCTCAACGCGTCCGGCGGGGGATTAAGCGCCCGTAGCCTTGGCGATGATCTCCTTTGCCACGTTCTGCGGAACCTCGGCGTAGGAGTCGAACTGCATGCTGTAGCTAGCCCGGCCGGCAGTCTTCGACCGCAGGTCGCCGACGTAGCCGAACATCTCCGAGAGCGGCACCAGAGCCTTCACGACGCGGGCGCCGTGACGCTCCTCCATCGACTGGATCATGCCACGACGGGAGTTGAGGTCGCCGATGACGTCACCCATGTTGTCCTCAGGGGTGGTGACCTCAACGGCCATCATCGGCTCCAGGAGAGCGGGGTCGGCCTTGCGGGCCGCTTCCTTCATCGCCATGGAGCCGGCGATCTTGAACGCCATCTCGGACGAGTCGACCTCGTGGTACTGACCGTCCAGCAGCGTGAACTTCACACCCACCAGCGGGTAGCCGGCGAGGACGCCGTACTGCAGGGAGTCCTGCGCACCCGCGTCCACCGAGGGGATGAACTCCTTGGGGATACGGCCACCGGTGACGGCGTTGACGAACTCGTAGGTCGGGCCGTCGGCCTCGAGCGAGAGCGGCTCGACCTTGACGACGACCTTCGCGTACTGGCCGGAGCCACCGGTCTGCTTCTTGTGGACGTAGTCGATCTTGTCGACCGTGCCGCGGATCGTCTCGCGGTACGCCACCTGCGGCTTGCCGATGTTCGCCTCGACGTTGAACTCGCGCCGCATGCGGTCGACGAGGATGTCGAGGTGGAGCTCGCCCATGCCGGCGATGATGGTCTGCCCGGTCTCCTCGTCGTTGAAGACGCGGAAGGTCGGGTCCTCCTCGGCGAGACGCTGGATCGCGGTGCCCAGCTTCTCCTGGTCCGACTTGGTCTTCGGCTCGATGGCGACCTGGATGACCGGCTCCGGGAAGGTCATCGACTCGAGGATGACCGGGTTCGCCGGGTCGCAGAGCGTGTCGCCGGTGGTGGTCTGCTTGAGACCCTGCACCGCGATGATGTCGCCGGCCTGGGCCGTCGAGCGCTCCTCACGCTTGTTCGCGTGCATCTGGTAGATCTTGCCGATCCGCTCCTTGCGGTCCTTGGTGGAGTTGACCACCTGGGAACCGGACTCGAGCGTGCCCGAGTAGACGCGGACGTAGGTCAGCTTGCCGAGGTGCTTGTCGGTCTGGATCTTGAACGCCAGGGCCGAGAAGGGCTCGCTGTTCGACGGCTTCCGCTGCAGCGGCGTCTCGCCGTCGGTCGCGGTGCCCTCGATGGCCGGGATGTCCAGCGGCGACGGGAGGAACTCCACGACCGCGTCGAGCATCGGCTGGACGCCCTTGTTCTTGAAGGCCGAGCCGCAGAGCACCGGGTTGGCCTTGCTGGCGATCGTGGCGCGCCGGATGGCGGCCTTGATCTCCTCGGCCGAGAGCTCCTCGCCCTCGAGGTACTTCTCCATCACCGCGTCGTCGACGTCGGCGAGCGTCTCGAGCAGCTTCTCGCGCCACTCGGCCGCCTGCTCGGCGAGATCCGCGGGGATCTCCTCGATGGCGTAGTCCTCACCCTTCTGGGTCTCACCACGCCAGGTGAGGGCGCGCATCTCGATCAGGTCGACGACGCCGATGTGGTCGCCCTCGAGCCCGATCGGGATCTGGAGGACCAGCGGGGTGGCGTTCAGCCGGTCGATCATCATCTGCACGCAGCGGAAGAAGTCGGCGCCGGTCCGGTCGAGCTTGTTGACGAAGCACATCCGGGGGACGTTGTACTTGTCCGCCTGACGCCAGACGTTCTCGGTCTGGGGCTCCACGCCGGCAACGCCGTCGTACACCGCAACCGCGCCGTCCAGCACACGCAGCGACCGCTCGACCTCGACCGTGAAGTCGACGTGGCCGGGCGTGTCGATGATCTGGATCGTGTGACCCTTCCACTCGCACTTGGTGGCGGCGGAAGTGATGGTGATACCGCGCTCCTGCTCCTGCTCCATCCAGTCCATGACGGCGGCGCCCTCGTGGACCTCACCGATCTTGTACGTGATGCCGGTGTAGAACAGGATTCGCTCGGTCGTCGTGGTCTTACCAGCATCGATGTGCGCCATGATGCCGATGTTGCGTACGTTGGCAAGCGCGTCTGCGGCGGCCACTTCCATCCCTACTTTTCTTCGTCGTCGTCTCGGGGAACCGGTACGACTGCCACGGCCCGGCTATGCGCCGGGCCTCAGCAGGGTCTTACCAGCGGTAGTGCGCGAAGGCCTTGTTGGACTCCGCCATCTTGTGGGTGTCCTCACGCCGCTTCACCGCAGCGCCGAGGCCGTTGCTGGCGTCGAGCAGCTCGTTCTGGAGACGCTCGATCATGGTCTTCTCGCGGCGGGCCTTCGAGTACTGGACCAGCCAGCGGAGACCGAGGGTGGTCTGACGCGGGGTGCGGACCTCGACCGGAACCTGGTAGGTCGCGCCACCGACACGGCGGCTGCGGACCTCGAGGGTCGGCTTGACGTTGTCCATGGCGCGCTTGAGGATGACCACCGGGTCGGTGCCACCGCTCTTGTCCCGGGCACCCTCGAGAGCGCCGTACACGATGCGCTCGGCGAGCTGACGCTTGCCGCCGATCAGGATCTTGTTGACCAGCTGCGTTACCAGCGGGGAGTTGTACACCGGGTCTGCGACCACAGGGTGGCGCGGAGCGGGTCCCTTACGCGGCATGTCAGCTCTTCTCCTTCTTCGCGCCGTAACGGCTGCGGGCCTGCTTGCGGTTGCGGACACCCTGGGTGTCCAGCGAACCACGAACGATCTTGTAGCGGACGCCCGGGAGGTCCTTAACACGACCGCCACGCACGAGCACGATCGAGTGCTCCTGCAGGTTGTGGCCGACGCCCGGGATGTACGCCGTCACCTCGATCTGGCTGCTCAGCTTCACACGAGCGACCTTGCGCAGCGCAGAGTTCGGCTTCTTGGGGGTAGTGGTGTACACGCGCGTGCACACGCCGCGCCGCTGAGGGCTTCCCTTCAGCGCCGGCGTCTTCGTCTTGCTCGTCTTCGCCTGGCGGCCCTTGCGGACCAGCTGCTGGATCGTGGGCACCGGGTTTCTCCGCTCCCTTCGGCCGCTTCCTGTTTTTACGGCCGCACCGAGTATTTCTGCCTCTGTGTGCCGGCCCCGCCCCAGAGGGGGAGTCCGACACCCGCGGTCGGGCGTGTCGTCCGGCTCACGGTCCCGCTACGCGTGGGAGATCCACGCGCACCGGGTTTTGTCTTTGTCGGGACAGGCGCTCTCACCGAGCTCCGGCCCGTCGTGCCGCTAACCCGTCGTACGAACCGAATCGGGTGCACGCACGAGTTGCCCGGGCGAGCCCGGGCACGAAGGAGAAGATTACCCACCTCAGGCACCCAGGTCAAAATCAGACCAGGTTCCCACGATGGACATCTCCGTATACCAGTGTACCGGGTGGCCTGACGCGGCATCGCCGCGGTGCCGGAACCAGGGCGTGCGGGGGGACTCTCACGACATCTGCAACACCAGTCCCAGCAACAGACCGATGAGTCCTATTCCCGCGCCGGCCGCGCCACAGCAGATCCCCGCGATCGCGACCCCACGGCCGGTGAATCTCACCCGGCCGGTCTGCCCGGACCGCCGGATCTGCCGCAGGGCGATCATCCCGGCGGCCAGTGCTCCCCCACCCGCGAGAACACTGAGCAGCGTGAAGGCGCCGCCGACCCAGACTCCCCAGCCGTCGCTCGCGCCGACCGCGTTGAAGCAGATCGCCAGCGTGGAGACGAGGACCGCGCCGATGCCGGCCACCAGCGAGCCGATCGCGAGACCGGACGTGATGGGGACGACACGCAGCTGGGCGAGACCGAATCCGGTGCCGCCGACCGCGTCGACCCGTTCCAGCTCCCAGCCCGCCGAGGGCGGCGCGACCGGGGGCGGGCCGTAGTAGGGCTGCGCGGGCGGGCCGTAGAAGGACTGCGGCGGCTGGGTCATGAGAAGAGCATGTCACCCGTACGAGCCGGGGCGCATCCCGGCTTCAGTCGGTGCCGGGCGCGAAGTCCTGTCCCCCGGGCACGGCGGCCAGGTGCAGCAGGCCGGCGATGGCGGCCACCACCAGGGTGCCGAGGGCCAGCACGAGCCCGCCCCAGGCGAACCTGCGGCCGCGCCTGATCCACGCGGTGCCGGTGAGATAGCCCCCCGCCGCGTACGCCTCGCGGTGTGCCTGACGGGCCAGGAGCAGCGCCAGGGTGGCCGGGATGACGCCGCCGACGAACACTCCGGTCAGCAGGCCGATCAGCCCCAGCGCGAAGACCGCACGCGACTTCGTGGAGGGGATCGGCTCCGGATCCATCGGGTGGCGGGTGGGCACCGTGGGGAGGGTGGTCACCCCTACATCTTAGAAAGCCGGAAGGGCGGCCGCGCCAAGCGCGACCGCCCTTCCTCGAGAACCCTTAGCGGTACGACCCGAAGTCGAAGTCGTCCAGCGGCACGGCCTGGCCGCTGGCCGGCCCGAAGCCGTAGTCGGTCTCGGGGTACCCGGTCATCGAGTACACCTTGGCCTTGGCCTCCTCGGTCGGCTCGACCCGGATGTTCCGGTACTTGCTGATACCGGTACCGGCCGGGATGAGCTTACCGATGATGACGTTCTCCTTGAGGCCCACCAGCGAGTCGCTGCGCGAGTTGATCGCAGCGTCGGTGAGCACCCGGGTGGTCTCCTGGAAGGAGGCCGCGGAGAGCCACGAGTCGGTCGCCAGCGAGGCCTTGGTGATACCCATCAGCACCGGACGGCCGGCGGCGGGCTCGCCACCCTCGCCCACGAGACGGCGGTTCTCCGACTCGAAGAGCGCCCGGTCGACCAGCACGCCCGGCAGGAACTCGGTCGCGCCGGAGTCGATGACCGTCACCCGCTTGAGCATCTGGCGGATGATGATCTCGATGTGCTTGTCGTGGATGAGCACACCCTGCGAGCGGTAGACCTCCTGGACCTCACTGGTCAGGTGGACCTGGACCGCGCGCGGGCCCATGATGCGGAGCAGCTCGTGCGGGTCGATGGTGCCCTCGGTGAGCTTCTCGCCGACGTTGACGTGGTCGCCGTCGTGCGCCCGCAGCTTGACGCGCTTCGAGATCTTGTCGTACACGATCTCGTCGCTGCCGTCGTCCGGGATGACGATGATCTTGCGGGACCGCTCGCCGTCCTCGATGCGGATGCGTCCCGGGGTGTCGGCGATGGGCGCCTTGCCCTTGGGCACGCGGGCCTCGAAGATCTCCTGGACACGGGGCAGACCCTGGGTGATGTCCTCACCCGCGACACCACCGGTGTGGAAGGTACGCATCGTCAGCTGCGTACCGGGCTCACCGATGGACTGGGCCGCGATGATGCCGACCGCCTCGCCGATGTCGACCGACTTGCCGGTCGGCAGCGAACGGCCGTAGCAGGCCGCGCAGACGCCCAGCTTCGACTCACAGGTCAGCACGCTGCGCACCCGGACGTTCTCCACGCCCGCGGCGACCAGCCTGTCGACCAGGATCGAGTTGAGGTCGTCGCCACGCGACACGACGCGGTTGCCGTCGGCGTCGTCGATGTCGTCGGCCAGCGTCCGGGCGTGGACGCCGGTCTCCGCGTGGGTGTGCACGACCAGGGTGCCGTCCGGCTCCCGCTCGCCCACCGCCATCGGGATCGCGCGGTCGGTGCCGCAGTCCTCCTCGCGGATGATGACGTCCTGCGACACGTCCACCAGACGACGGGTCAGGTAACCCGAGTCGGCGGTACGCAGCGCGGTGTCGGCCAGACCCTTACGGGCACCGTGCGTGGAGATGAAGTACTCCAGCACGGTCAGACCCTCGCGGTACGACGAGGTGATCGGCCGCGGGATGATCTCACCCTTGGGGTTGGCCACCAGACCACGGATCGCGGCGATCTGCCGGAGCTGGAGAAGGTTACCGCGGGCGCCGGAGTTGATCATCACCCAGAGCGGGTTCTCCTGCGGCAGCGCGGTCTCCATCTCCTTGGAGATCTCGTTGGTCGCCTTGGTCCAGATCTCGATGAGCTCGCCGCGACGCTCCTCGGCGGTCATCAGACCACGCTGGTACTGCTTGTCGATGCGGTCGGCCTCGACCTGGTAGCGGGCCAGGATCTCCGGCTTGCGCGGAGGACCGATGACGTCGCCCATGCCGATCGTCACACCGGACCAGGTGGCCCAGTGGAAGCCGGCCTCCTTGAGCGCGTCCAGGGTCGCCGCGAGGACGACCTTCGGGAAGCGCTCGGCGAGGTCGTTGACGATCGCCGACAGCTGACCCTTGCGGATCTCGTAGTTGACGTACCGGTACCCGACCGGGAGCGTCTCGTTGAAGATCACGCGGCCCAGGGTGGTCTCGACCAGGACGGGCTCGCCCTCGGTCCAGTCCTCCGGAGCCTCCCACTTCTCGCCCTTGGCGCCGTTGTCGACACCGATGACCTCGTGGAGGCGGATCTTCACGGGCGCCTGCAGGTGCAGCTCGCCGTTGTCGTACGCCATCCGCGCCTCGGCGTCCGAGCTGAACACCCGGCCCTCGCCCTTGGCACCGGGCGTGAGGTGGGTCAGGTGGTACAGGCCGATGACCATGTCCTGGGTGGGCATGGTGACCGGCTTGCCGTCGGCCGGCTTGAGGATGTTGTTCGACGACAGCATCAGGATCCGCGCCTCGGCCTGGGCCTCGGCGGACAGCGGCACGTGGACCGCCATCTGGTCACCGTCGAAGTCGGCGTTGAACGCCGTGCAGACGAGCGGGTGGATCTGGATCGCCTTGCCCTCGACCAGCTGCGGCTCGAAGGCCTGGATGCCGAGGCGGTGCAGGGTCGGAGCACGGTTCAGCAGCACCGGGTGCTCGCTGATGACCTCCTCCAGCACGTCCCACACGACCGGGCGCTGACGCTCGACCATCCGCTTGGCCGACTTGATGTTCTGCGCGTGGTTCAGGTCGACCAGGCGCTTCATCACGAACGGCTTGAACAGCTCCAGCGCCATCTGCTTCGGCAGGCCGCACTGGTGCAGCTTGAGCCGGGGGCCGACGACGATGACGGAACGGCCGGAGTAGTCGACGCGCTTGCCGAGCAGGTTCTGACGGAACCGGCCCTGCTTGCCCTTGAGCATGTCGGAGAGCGACTTGAGCGGGCGGTTACCCGGACCGGTGACCGGCCGGCCACGGCGGCCGTTGTCGAACAGGGCGTCGACGGCCTCCTGCAGCATCCGCTTCTCGTTGTTGACGATGATCTCGGGCGCGCCGAGGTCGATCAGTCGCTTGAGGCGGTTGTTGCGGTTGATGACGCGGCGGTACAGGTCGTTCAGGTCGGACGTGGCGAAGCGGCCACCGTCGAGCTGCACCATCGGGCGCAGGTCCGGCGGGATGACCGGGACGCAGTCGAGGACCATGCCGAGCGGCGAGTTGCGGGTGTTCAGGAACGCCGCCACGACCTTGAGCCGCTTGAGCGCCCGGATCTTCCGCTGGCCCTTGCCGGTGCGGATGATCTCCCGGAGGTTCTCCGCCTCGGCGTCCAGGTCCATGTTCTCGAGCAGGGCCTTGATGGCCTCGGCGCCCATGCCGCCGGTGAAGTACTCACCGAAGCGGTCCCGGAGCTCGCGGTAGAGCAGCTCGTCGGTGACCAGCTGCTTGGAGTCGAGCTTGCGGAAGGTGTCGAGCACCTCGTCGAGCCGGTCGATCTCGCGCTGCGCCTTGTCGCGGATCTGGCGCATCTCGCGCTCGCCGGCCTCCTTGACCTTGCGGCGCACGTCGGCCTTGGCACCCTCGGCCTCGAGCTCGGCGAGGTCCTGCTCCAGCTTCGCGGCGCGCTTCTCGATCTCCGAGTCGCGGCCGTTCTCGGACTGGCGCTTCTCGGCGAAGATCTCGTTCTCGATGGTGGACATGTCGCGGTGACGCGCCTCGGCGTCAACGCTAGTCACCACGTACGAAGCGAAGTAGATGATCTTCTCGAGGTCCTTCGGGGCGAGGTCCAGCAGGTAGCCCAGCCGGCTCGGAACGCCCTTGAAGTACCAGATGTGGGTGACCGACGCGGCCAGCTCGATGTGCCCCATCCGCTCACGGCGGACCTTGGACCGGGTCACCTCGACGCCGCAGCGCTCACAGATGATGCCCTTGAACCGGACGCGCTTGTACTTACCGCAGTAGCACTCCCAGTCCCGCTGAGGACCGAAGATCTTCTCGCAGAAGAGTCCGTCCTTCTCCGGCTTGAGGGTGCGGTAGTTGATCGTCTCGGGCTTCTTGACCTCGCCGTGCGACCACTGACGGATGTCGTCGGCGGTCGCCAGGCCGATACGCAACTCGTCGAAGAAGTTGACGTCGAGCACTTGGTCTATCCCTCGTGTTTCGTTGCTCGGGTGAATTCCAGGCCGGCGGGAACGTCCCCGGAGCTCTCACTCCGGGGACGTTCGACCGTCAGATCTCTTCGACGCTGCTGACGCCCTCGTTCGGGCGCCGCGACAGGTCGATGCCGAGTTCCTCCGCGGCCCGGAAGACCTCGTCGTCGGTCTCGCGCATCTCCAGAGCCACGCCGTCGCTGGAGAGCACCTCAACGTTCAGGCACAGCGACTGGAGCTCCTTGAGAAGCACCTTGAACGACTCCGGGATTCCCGGCTCCGGGATGTTCTCGCCCTTGACGATGGCCTCGTAGACCTTCACGCGGCCCAGGACGTCGTCGGACTTGATGGTCAGCAGCTCCTGCAGTGCGTAGGCCGCACCGTAGGCCTGCATCGCCCAGCACTCCATCTCACCGAACCGCTGGCCACCGAACTGCGCCTTACCACCGAGCGGCTGCTGCGTGATCATCGAGTACGGACCGGTCGACCGCGCGTGGATCTTGTCGTCGACCAGGTGGTTGAGCTTGAGGATGTAGACGTAGCCGACCGAGATCGGGTCCGGCAGCGGCTCACCGGAGCGGCCGTCGAACAGCTGCGCCTTGCCGTCGCCGTTGACCAGGCGCTTGCCGTCCCGGTTCACCAGCGTCGACTCGAGCAGACCCTTGATCTCCTCCTCCTGGGCGCCGTCGAAGACCGGGGTCGCGACGTTGCTGTCGGCGGGGGACTCGTGGGCCTCGATGGCGCGGAGCTGGCGCTTCCAGTCCTCGTCCTCGCCGTCGATCTGCCAGCCGGTCTTGGCGATCCACCCGAGGTGGGTCTCCAGGACCTGGCCGATGTTCATACGCGAGGGCACACCGAGCGGGTTGAGCACGATGTCGACCGGGGTGCCGTCCTCGAGGAACGGCATGTCCTCGACCGGCAGGATCTTGGAGATGACGCCCTTGTTGCCGTGCCGGCCGGCGAGCTTGTCACCGTCCTGGATCTTGCGCTTCTGGGCGACGTAGACCCGGACCAGCTCGTTCACACCCGGGGGCAGCTCGTCGCCGTCCTCGCGGGAGAACGTGCGGACACCGATGACGGTGCCGGTCTCACCGTGCGGCACCTTCAGCGAGGTGTCCCGGACCTCCCGGGCCTTCTCACCGAAGATCGCGCGGAGCAGCCGCTCCTCGGGGGTCAGCTCGGTCTCGCCCTTCGGCGTGACCTTGCCGACCAGGATGTCGCCGGGGACGACCTCGGCGCCGATCCGGATGATGCCGCGCTCGTCCAGGTCGGCGAGCATCTCCTCGCTGACATTGGGGATGTCGCGAGTGATCTCTTCCGGACCCAGCTTGGTGTCACGGGCGTCGACCTCGTGCTCCTCGATGTGGATCGAGGTGAGCACGTCCTGCTGCACGAGGCGCTGCGACAGGATGATCGCGTCCTCGTAGTTGTGGCCTTCCCAGCACATGAACGCGACCAGCAGGTTGCGTCCGAGGGCCATCTCGCCCTCGTCGGTGCAGGGACCGTCGGCGATGACCTGGCCGGCCTCGACCCGGTCACCCTCGAAGACGACCGGCTTCTGGTTGACGCAGGAGCCCGCGTTCGAGCGGCGGAACTTGTGCAGCAGGTAGGTACGGCGGTGGCCGTCGTCCTGGTGGACCGTCACGTAGTCGGCGCAGAGGTCCTCGACCACACCGCCGACCTCGGCGACGACGACGTCACCGGCGTCGACCGCGGCACGGTATTCCATGCCGGTGCCGACGAGCGGCGCCTCCGCCTTGACCAGCGGCACGGCCTGACGCTGCATGTTCGCGCCCATGAGGGCACGGTTCGCGTCGTCGTGCTCGAGGAAGGGGATCATCGCGGTCGCGACCGAGGTCATCTGCCGCGGCGACACGTCCATGTAGTCGACCTCGGTGCCGGGCACGTAGTCGACCTCACCGCCCTTCCGGCGGACCAGGACGCGGTCCTCGGCGAAGGTGCCGTCGCTCGCGAGAGCGGCGTTCGCCTGGGCCTTGATGAAGCGGTCTTCCTCGTCGGCCGTGAGGTAGTGCACCTCGTCGGTGACTATGCCGTTCTCCACCTTGCGGTACGGCGTCTCGATGAAGCCGAACGGGTTGACCCGCGCGAACGTCGAGAGAGCGCCGATCAGGCCGATGTTCGGGCCTTCCGGGGTCTCGATCGGGCACATCCGGCCGTAGTGGGACGGGTGCACGTCACGGACCTCGAAGCCGGCCCGCTCACGGCTCAGACCACCCGGGCCGAGCGCCGAGAGACGGCGACGGTGGGTCAGACCCGCGAGCGGGTTGGTCTGGTCCATGAACTGCGACAGCTGCGACGTGCCGAAGAACTCCTTGATCGCCGCCACGACGGGACGGATGTTGATCAGGGTCTGCGGCGTGATCGCCTCGACGTCCTGGGTCGTCATGCGCTCGCGGACGACGCGCTCCATCCGGGACAGGCCGACGCGGACCTGGTTCTGGATGAGCTCGCCGACCGTGCGCAGACGGCGGTTGCCGAAGTGGTCGATGTCGTCCGCCTCGTAGCCCTCCTCACCGGCGTGCAGCCGGCAGAGGTAGTCCACGGTCTTGACGATGTCTTCCTCGGAAAGCGTTCCCCGGACGATCGGGACGTCGATCTCGAGCTTCTTGTTGAACTTGTACCGGCCGACCTTGGCGACGTCGTACCTCTTCGGGTTGAAGAAGAGGTTGTCGAGCAGGGTCTGCGCGTTCTCCCGGGTGGGGGGCTCGCCGGGGCGCAGCTTGCGGTAGATGTCTAGCAGGGCCTCGTCCTGCCCGGCGATGTGGTCCTTCTCCAGCGTCGTCATGAGCAGCTCGGACCAGCCGAACCGCTCACGGATCTGGTCGGCGGACCAACCGATCGCCTTCAGCAGGACGGTGACGGCCTGCCGGCGCTTGCGGTCGATGCGGACACCGACGGTGTCGCGCTTGTCGATGTCGAACTCCAGCCAGGCACCCCGGCTCGGGATGACCTTGACGCTGGTGAGGTCGCGGTCGGAGGTCTTGTCCGGCTCCTTGGTGAAGTACACGCCCGGCGAACGGACGAGCTGACTCACCACGACCCGCTCGGTGCCGTTGATGACGAACGTCCCCTTGGGGGTCATCATCGGGAAGTCACCCATGAACACGGTCTGGCTCTTGATCTCGCCAGTGGTGTTGTTGGTGAACTCCGCGGTCACGAACAGCGGGGCACAGTAGGTCAGGTCCTTCTCCTTGCACTCCTCGATCGAGGCCTTGACCTCGTCGAATCGCGGAGCCGAGAAGGACAGCGACATGATGCCGGAGAAGTCCTCAATGGGACTGATCTCTTCGAGGATCTCTGCGAGGCCCGAGTGGGCGTGCGGGTCGTCCGTCGTCCGGGCCTGCCAAGCCTCGTTGCCGACCAGCCAGTCGAAGGAGTCCGTCTGGAGGGCGAGGAGGTTGGGGACCTCTAGCTGCTCGGTGATCCGGCCGAAAGAGACCCGGCGGGGTGCGTAAGCGCTCGACGTACGGCTGGTCTTCGCAGGGCGGGAAGCTGCCAAGATGCGTCCTTCCGAGGACCGGTGCTGCTATGCGGCTGAGTTGCTGGTGCAACTGGTCTGCGTGCACTCCAATGAGCCCCCGGGAAGTTATCCACATGGATATCCCGACAGGCATCAAGACAGAAGGCAGCGCAAACTAGCAGTGTAGCCGCTCGGCTAACCGCTGTCCAGCCCACACCTGAGGTGGCCCACGGAACGTGTCCCCACCAGCGGTGGGGCCGCTCAGAAACGCGGCAACTCTCCCTCGGGTGCCGGTCTGCGGGGACCCGGCTCATCAAACCGGTTACCCACAGGGCGGCTGTCGCAAGCGCGGAAACTTGCTGATGTCAGCGTGCCTGTCAGGGGACACACAGTCAAGGGCTGTGCCGCGGGTCGGACCGGTGCGGTCATCCGCCGGGCGCACCAAAGGGACCTTAACGCATGAAAAGCGAGCTTTGACAAGATTTGTCGCCCACGGGTGTGAGCAGCCGAAACCCCGGCGGAATACACCGATGGCGGAGATCCGACATGGATCTCCGCCATCGACGAGAAACGCTGAGGAGCGTTAGATCACTTGAGGGTGACCTTGGCGCCTTCGCCCTCGAGCTTGGCCTTGGCAGCCTCGGCCTTCTCCTTGTTGACACCCTCGAGGATCGCCTTCGGGGCACCCTCGACGGCGTCCTTGGCCTCCTTGAGGCCCAGGCCGGTCAGCTCACGCACGACCTTGATGACCTGGATCTTCTTGCCGCCGTCGCTCTCGAGCACGACGTCGAAGGAGTCCTTCTCGGCCTCGGCCTCGGCAGCGGCGCCACCGGCGGCGGGGCCGGCCGCGACGGCGACCGGAGCGGCAGCCTTGACGTCGAAGACCTCTTCGAACTGCTTCACGAACTCGGAGAGCTCGATGAGGGTCATTTCCTTGAACGCGTCGAGCAGCTCGTCGGTGCTGAGCTTCGCCATGTCTGGCAACCTTTCCTAAGTTCTTGCTTGACGTTTAACAGGTCCGGAAGAGGCTCAGGCCTCGGCCGAACCGTCCTTCTCACGCTCAGCCCGAAGGGCGTCCACGGTGCGCACCGCCTGCGAGAGCGGCGCCTGGAACGTGGCAGCGGCCTTGCTGAGGCCGGCCTTGAGGGCACCGGCCAGCTTGGCCAGCAGAACCTCACGGGACTCGAGGTCAGCGAGCTTGTTGACCTCGTCCGCCGTGAGAGCCTTGCCCTCGAAGACACCGCCCTTGATGACGAGAACGGGGTGGGCCTTGGCGAAGGCACGGAGGCCCTTGGCCGCCTCGACCACATCACCCTTCACGAAGGCGAGCGCGGTAGGACCGGTGAACAGAGCGTCGAGGCCCTCGATGCCCGCGTCGGTGGCCGCACGCTTCGCGAGAGTGTTCTTCGCGACCGCGTACTTGGCCTCGGTGCCCAGCGCGCGACGGAGCTCGGTGAGCTCCTTCACGGTGAGGCCGCGGTATTCGGTCAACACGGTGGCCGCGGAGCCACGGAAGTGATCCGTCAGCTCGGCAACGGCCGATGCCTTGTCGGCCCGGACCGGCTTGTCCGCCATGTCCCTCCTCTCCTAGTGCTCAAGCCACTGGCAGAAGAGTCCGCACAAGCAAAACGCCCCGGCGCAGGGCACGGGGCGAGATCAGGGTCCACGCGAACGTGGCCCGAGAACACATCCTGTCCCTGCGCAGGTCGCCCGCTCGTGCGGGACCTTCGGCCGCGGCGTCCGTCGTGGTGACGGTCACTGCGGCGACCAGCGGTCTATGGGTGGAACTTCGAGAAGCAACAGTACGCGGACCCGCCGCGAAAAACCAAATCGGGCCCGTCACGAGCGCGCGCGGCGCAGCCCGGCGTAGACGGCCAGCGCGGCGGCGCACCACAGGACGGTCCAGCCCACCAGCCCGGCGACCGTCGCGGCCGGCGGTGCGGTCTGCCCGCTCAGCGACCGGGCGAACGCCATGACCGGCGGTACCAGCCACGGGGCGATCGAGCCCTTCAGGCCCAGCACGATGGTCAGTACCGAGCCGCTCACCAGCACGGCGACGCCCGGAAGCACCCGCAGGGTGACCGCGCGGGCGGCCAGCGCGCCGAGGGCCAGCCCGGCGGCCAGCGCCAGCCCGTGCGCGACCACGCCGAGCAGCACGCCGGTCAGCAGCGAGGGCTCGCCGGTGCCGGGCATCGGGCCGCGGATCGCCCGGAACGGCACCGGCGCCAGCATCGTGAGCAGGCACACACCGGCACCGATCACGGCCGCCGCGAGCAGCCCGGACGCCGCCTCCCGGGCCGGGCCCACGGCGATCCGGGCCAGCCGGCGCTGCACGTCCGGCTCGGTGTCCAGGACCAGCTTGGTGATCCAGGCCAGCACCGGGAAGAGCGCTACGGCCGAATATCCGTAGGCGGCCGCGGCCGGGGAGGCGCCGCCGCCGTAGAGGACCGAGAGGATCGCGAGCACCGCGACGAGCGGGGCCAGCGCCCGGCCACTGCGGGCGAAGCCGGCGACGCGCATCCGGGCCAGGGCGGTCATCGGTCCTCCTGATCGGCGCGCTGCTTCTCTCGTACGCCCAAGACGCGGTGACCGGAGGCACGCAGCCGGACCACCGCGGCGGCGGCATCCTGCCGCCGCACCGCCACCTCGACGATCAGCTCGTCCTCCTCGGGGGCCTCGCTCCCGGCGGGCGGCACGGCGGGATGCAGCTCACCGGCCGTGACGGTCCAGTGCAGGGCGCCCGGAAGATTCGCGATCTCGCCCCGGTGGTCGCTCACCAGGACCGCTCCCCCGGCCGCGGTCACCTCGGCGACGATCTCCGGGATCAGCGTCCGGGAGGCGGCGTCCAGGCCCTCCCAGGGCTCGTCCAGGACCAGCAGGCCCGGCGGGGCGAGCAGCGCCTGGGCGAGACCGACCTTCTGCGCGGTGCCCTTGGAGAGGCCGGTGAGCGGGGTGTCCGCGTGCGCGGCGAGCCCGAGGCGCTCGATCCAGGGATCGGCAGTGGCCGGCGGCAGGCCCCGCACCGCGGCCATCGAGCGCAGGTAGGCCGCCGCGGTGAACGGCTGCGCGGCCGGGAAACGCTCCGGGACCCAGCCGACCACGGACGGGCGGTCCCGGACCGCGCCGCGCACCGGACGCAGCACGCCGGCGGCCAGCTGGAGCAGGGTGGACTTGCCGGCGCCGTTCGCGCCGAGCACCACGACGATCTGCCCGGGTTCGACGGTGGCCTCGGCGGCGCGCAGGGCCCAGGGGGCACGGCGGGCGTACCGGAACCAGATCCCCTCGAAACGCATGGCCGGTAGCTTGCCATGACAAAGCCCCCGGGGGTGTCCCCCGGGGGCTTGGCCTTCAGTGCGGTGCGGCCGTGGATCAGGCCTCGGTGGTGCTCGGGTTCAGGTTCTTCTGCGCGTTCGGGTCGACCTGGACGCCCGGGCCCATCGTGGTGGCGACGGTGACCTTCTTGAGGTACTTGCCCTTGGCGGCGGACGGCTTGGCCCGGAGGACCTCGTCGAGCACCGCGGCGTAGTTGTCGACCAGCTGCTCCGGCGAGAACGACGACTTGCCGATGATCAGGTGCAGGTTCGAGTGCTTGTCCACCCGGAAGGTGATCTTGCCGCCCTTGATCTCGTTGACGGCCTTGGTGACGTCCATGGTCACGGTGCCGGTCTTCGGGTTCGGCATGAGGCCACGCGGGCCGAGGATGCGGGCGATCCGGCCGATCTTGGCCATCTGGTCCGGCGTCGCGATCGCGGCGTCGAAGTCCAGCCAGCCACCCTGGATCCGGGCGACGAGCTCGTCGGTGCCGACCTCGTCGGCGCCGGCCGCGACGGCCTCCTCGGCCTTCGCGCCCTGGGCGAACACGATGACGCGGGCGGTCTTGCCGGTGCCGTGCGGCAGGTTGACGGTGCCGCGGACCATCTGGTCGGCCTTGCGCGGGTCGACGCCGAGGCGCATGGCGACCTCGACGGTCGCGTCGAACTTGACCGGGTTGCTCTCCTTGGCGAGCTTCACGGCCTCGAAGGGCTCGTAGAGCTTGGTCGCGTCGATCGCCTCGGCGGCCTTGCGGTAGGCCTTGCTGCGCTGTGCCATTTCACTTACTCCTGTGGTTGATGGCGGGACCGCTTCCTTCGCGGTCCCTCCCACTGACATCGCCCCGTCGGGACGATCAGATCTTGGTGACCTGGTTGAAGTTCAGCTCGACCGGGGTCTCCCGGCCGAAGATCGAAACCAGGACCTTGAGCTTCTGCTGGTCGGCGTTGATCTCGCTGATCGAGGCCGGCAGCGAGGCGAACGCGCCGTCGGTGACGGTGACCGAGTCGCCGACCTCGAAGTCGAGGACCTTGACCTCGGGCTTCGCCTTCTTCTCCTCGGCCGCGACCGCCGGGGCCAGCCACTTCAGCACCTCGTCGAGCGAGAGCGGGGCCGGACGGTCGACCCGGTCGGTGGCGCCGACGAACCCGGTCACGCCCGGCGTGTTGCGCACGCAGGAGTAGGACTCGGGGGTCAGGTCCATCCGGACCAGGATGTAACCGGGGAAGACCTTGGCCTGCACCTGGTTGCGCTTGCCGTTCTTGACCTCGACCTCTTCGCGGGTCGGCACCTCGACCTGGAAGATGAAGTCCTCCATGTCGAGGCTCGTGATACGGGTCTCGAGGTTGGTCTTGACCTTGTTCTCGTAGCCGGCGTAGGAGTGCACCACGTACCAGTCGCCGGGCGCGTAGCGCAGCTTCTGCCGCAGCTCCTTGACGGGGTCGTAGTCCTCGTCCGCTTCGGGCGCCTGGGCGGCGACCGGCTCGTCGGCCGCCTCCACCGACTCGTCGGTGACCAGCGACGACTGCTCGTCAGCAAACTGCGCGGTCTCGTCGTCGTACTCAGGCACGCTCGCTCACTTCTCCAGATCAGGTCTCTTCGGTTCGGTTCTCCGGGGCGGGCCGGCCCTCGCGGGTCGTCGGCGCTCTTCGGCTGATCAGCCGAGGGCCCAGAGGATGCCCTTCCCGAAGACGTAGTCCAAGCCTGACACGATCGCAGTCACGACCACCACGAAGACGATCACGACGCTCGTGTAGGTCAGCAGTTCCTTGCGCGTCGGCCAGATGACCTTGCGGAGCTCGCTGACGACCTCGCGGAAGAAGCCACCGACGCGGCCGAACGGACCACCGCGACGCTTCTTGGCCTTGGGGCTGCCCTCCGAGTCGGCCGAACGCTCGGCCAGCGCGGTCCCGCCGCTGCCGGTCGTGCTGTCCGCGACGTCGTCCGGAACATCGTCACCGGCGGCGGCGTCGGCGCGGAGCTCGTCGTCGCCCGGGACGTCGTCACCGGGCCGGTCCTTCTCGGCCACTTCGCCCTACTTCCGTCGTCGGTGGGTCTTCATGATCCCGTCAGGGCTCGACCGGACGCGGAAGTTGTGCGAACCGCGCACCGGGCGGGCACGTCGAGGAGGAATGCGCAGGGGTGACAGGACTTGAACCTGCAGCCTGCGGTTTTGGAGACCGCTGCTCTGCCAATTGAGCTACACCCCTTCGCGGGACCTGCGCCACTGAAGACTCAGAGCCCCACGGCGCACCAGTGTACGGGTACGCCCGGCCGAATCCCAACCCGGGCTACCGCTTCCTGATGAGCGCCTGTGCCAGTGACAGTACCTTGTCGCCGTTGCAGGTGGCGGAGAGGCTCAGCCGGGTGTGTCCGTCCTCGGTGATCTCCTTCACCGTGCCGCTCACCACGACCTCGGTTCCCTCGTCGGTGTCGGGCACCGGAACCGGGCGGGCGAACCGCACGCTGAACTCGACGACCGCGTCCGGGGCGCCGGCCCACGCCGTGACCGCGCGGCCCACCAGAGCCATCGTGAACATGCCGTGCGCGATGACGCCGGGCAGGCCCACGCCGGTCGCCTGGCGCTCGCTCCAGTGGATCGGGTTGAAGTCGCCCGAGGCGCCCGCGTAGCGCACCAGATCGGCCCGGGTGACCCTAAAGGTCTGCGGCTCCAGAACCTCGCTCATACCGTCACCTCCGCTGCGCTCCGGTGCCGGCATGTCTTGACTGCGCTGGCTGATTCGCTCGCAAGCTCGCTCATTTGGCCTCCTCGCCCCGCTGGACCAGCTTCGACCAGACCGTCACGACCGGCTCGCCGGCTTCGGTGCTCACCTCGGTCCGGGTGGTGATGAACTCGTGCCCGCCGCGGCTGGTGATGTCCTCGACCGCGTTCACGCAGACGAGCGCGTCGCCGGCGACGACCGGTCGCGCGTACGCGAACCTCTGGTCGCCGTGCACCACGCGGGTGTAGTCGAGGCCGAGCTCCGGGTCGGAGATGATCTGCCGGCTGGCCGCCATCGTGAACACCACGGGGAACGTGGGCGGGGCCACCACGTCGGCGTAGCCGGCCGCACGGGCCGCCTCGGGATCGTGGTATTCGGCGTCGGTGGCGCCGATCGCCCGGGCGAATTCTCGGATCTTCTCCCGGCCCACGAGATAGGGCTCGGTGGCCGGCCACACACGGCCGACGAAGGACTGGTCCAGGGACATGCCCCACAAACTACTCTGCGCCGCCCGGATGACTCCGGACGGCGCAGGGTGAAAGCTGTGACCGCTGGATCAGCGGGTCTCGCGGTGCAGGGTGTGCTTCCCGTCGCGCGGGCAGAACTTCTTCAGCTCGATGCGATCCGGGTCGTTACGCCGGTTCTTCTTGGTGATGTAGTTCCGGTCCTTGCACTCCGTACACGCCAGGGTGATCTTCGGACGGACGTCGGTCGCCTTGGCCACGGCGGGGTGCCTTCCTGCTAACGGGGTTCTAACTGTCGACGAACCAGCGTAGACGCTTGAGCCGCCGATCTGCAAAGTGGGCCCCGGGACGGGGAACCACCAGGGATTTTACCAAGTAGCGGTGGCCGGACTTGAACCGGCGACACAGCGATTATGAGCCGCTTGCTCTGCCATCTGAGCTACACCGCCGAGCCAGGCTCATAGTTCATCGCCTGCGGGGCGGGAACGAACCCGGAAGAGCCCCCTTACGGAATCGAACCGTAGACCTTCTCCTTACCATGGAGACGCTCTGCCGACTGAGCTAAGGGGGCTTGCCGCTTCGCGATCTCTCGCTCGCTGCAGAAGTAAGACTACACGGCCTTGGACCGGGGGTGAAATCGGTACCCCCATGTCCGGGAAAGCCCAGGTCAGATCACGGCCCGGAGCCTGCGGACCTCGCCGGTCGGCGTGGATTCCGGCTCGGTCTGCGCGGCCAGCCAGGCCTCCAGCCGCTCGAACGGCAGCGGCCGGCTGAAGAGGTATCCCTGACCCAGCTCGCAGCCCATCTCCTCGAGCAGGTCGAGGGTGAGCTCGCTCTCCACGCCCTCGGCAACCACGGTGAGCCCGAACTCACGGGACAGGCCGACCACCGCCCGGACGATCGCGAGATCGCCGGAGTCGGTCGCCATGCCCTGCACGAAGCTGTCGTCGATCTTCACCTCGTGCACCGGCCACTGGCGCAGGTAGGCCAGCGAGGAGGCGCCCGTGCCGAAGTCGTCGACGCTGAGCCGCACCCCGAGGTCGCGCAGCCGGTAGAGGGTGGGCAGGACCCGTTCGATGTCGTTGAGCATCCCCGGCTCGGAGATCTCGAAGGTCACCAGGCCGGGATCCACCCGGTAGGTCCCGAGCATCTCCTCGACCAGCTCGGGGAAGCGGGAGTCGAGCAGGGTCCGCGCCGAGAGGTTCACCGCGATGGCGAGCGGCCGGTCGGCGTCCGCCCAGTCCCGGCAGCGCTGGAGGCCGGCGCTGAGCACCACCTCGGTGAGCCGGGCCAGCTGGCCGGTGTGCTCGGCCACCGCCACGAAGTCCTCCGGGGCGACCTCGCCGTGCGCCGGGTGCGCCCAGCGGGCCAGGCACTCCACCCCGACCACGTGCCGGTCGGCGAGCGTCACCATGGGCTGGAAGTAGACCTCCAGCTGCCCGTTGTCGAGGGCGCGCCGCAGGTCGGCCGCGATGCCGAGGCGCCGGACCGCCCGGGACTCCAGGGCCGGATGGAAGGGCTGCACCCCGTACGGAAGGGCCTTCGCCGCGTTCGCCGCCAGCTCGGCGCGCTGGAGCAGGGTCTCCGGGTCGCTGCCGTGGTCGGGGTAGACCGCGACGCCGACCGCGGTGTCCACGTCGAGGGTGAGCGAGCCCACCGCGAGCGGACCGCGCAGCCGTTCCCTCATCTGGGTGGCGAGCGCGATGGTCGCCTCCAGGCTCTCCGCCCGCAGCGTCACCACGAACTCGTCGCCGCCGATCCGGCCGACCAGGGCGCCCGAGTCGGCGATGCCGCGCAGCCGGGCCGCGACCTCGGAGAGCAGCTTGTCGCCGGCCGCGTGACCCATCGACTCGTTGACGTTGCGCTGGCCGTCCACGTCGAAGAGGACGACCGCGACCACCTCGTGCTCGGCGTGCACCTTCACCGACTCGGCCAGGGCGTCGACGATCCGCCGGCGGTTCGGCATCCCGGTCAGCCGATCGTGGTACGCGTCGTGGCGCAGCCGGTCGACCAGGCGGGAGTTCTCCACCGCCACCGCCACGTGCGCCGAGATCGTCTCGAGGACCTGGATGTCGCTGTCCCGGAAGCTGCGGTTCTCGCCGAGCCGGTTCACCACCTCGATCGTGCCGATGATGGCCTGGCCGGACCGGAGCGGGACGACCAGCACGTCCTTGGCCCGGGTCGAGCGCAGCTGGTCGAGCAGGTGCTCGGTGTCCGGGAAGCGGGAGCCGACCGCCAGCACCCGGTTCTCGGACACCGCGTAGTCCCGGATCGTGGCGGGCACCGGCGAGAGGTCGAGCAGGCCGCGGTCGTCCACCTTCGCGGTGAGCAGCACCTCGGGGTAGCGCTCCTGGGGCGCGAGCCAGAGCGTCGCGTACTCCGAGCGCATCAGGGCGCGGACCCGGCCGAGCAGCACGTCCGGCAGCGCGCTGTCCGAGCTCTCGTTGCGGACCGCCTGGGTCAGCTCGTAGACGTCGGCGAGCGTGCGGTGCTGCCGGAAGACGCCCGCGAACGACCGGAGCAGCAGGGTCAGTGCGACGGCCAGCACCGCCAGCGGGATGACCGACCAGCGGGTCGACTCGAGCGCGATCAGGAAGAGCAGGCCGACCGCCACGTTGACGCCGGAGATCAGCAGGTTGGAGAAGCTGGCCCGGATCACGTCGGCGCCGGCGCGCACGCCCTGCACCACGCTGATCACCCCGGCCAGGCAGGCCACCTGCATCAGCACGTTGACCGCGACGGCCACGGCGAGGATGCCCCAGGTGCCCGGGCCGGCGTTGACGATCGGCGGGAACGCCTGGATCACCAGCAGCGTGGCGCAGATGCAGGCCGCCTGCTTAGCGACGTTGAACCACGCCTTGACCGGCACCATGGTGGCGCGCAGCTGCATGCAGAGCGCACAGATGATCACCACGAAGATCATCAGGACCGGCGAGACGTAGTACAGCCCGAGGACGAGCGGCACCTCGGTCACCGTCACGGTGAAGCCGCTGCGCCGGATCACGACGTTGAACTCGGCGAACTGGGTGACCAGATAGAGCGCGAGGACGAGCAGCGCGGGCAGCCAGTCGCCGGGCCGGGGCGGGAAGTTGATCCAGAACCCGACGGTGCAGGCGAGCGCGAAGAGAGCCAGTGAGCCCGTGATCAGCCACGCGTAATCAGCGGAACGCCGCCGGGAGCGTGAACGGCCGGCCATGGCGCTCCTCTGTGGGTCGGATCAGGACCAGTCGTAGTCGAGGGTGGTGTAACGAACTGCCGATGACTCTTCAGAAGCCGTCTGGCCTGCGGCGATTCCGCCGAGAACAGCTGCCAGCACAAGCACCAAACCGGCAAGGCGGCTCAGTTTCTTTGCAGACATGTGTGGCTCCTGTTGGTGCAGCAATTCCGGATCGGTGTCCTGATGTTGCCACACCGCTTGTGCGACAGGCAGCGCCGATCGGCGGGTCGAACCCACACTTCACGAAACAATGGCCGAACGGTTGAGTCGATCTCGCGACCCGCAGCCCAAGAATTGGGGGCTTTACGCCGGATTTACGGTGAGAAGTGAGGGCAATTCGCCTCTTCTCGTCAGGGCTGCTTGACGTCAAGCAAACCTGACGACACCATCGTCGCGTGACGACACCGGAGGAGCTCGAAGCCCAGCACACCCTCGTGACGGCGACGTCCCGGTACAACGATCTCCGGATGCGCGAGGCGCTCGCCGCGATGGACCCCGAGGGCTCCCCCGCGCTCACCCGGGCCGAGGCGCTGGAGATGCTCGCGCTGAGCGAGGTGGTGATCCGCAAGGCCGGGTACGGGCGTCAGCCGATGATCCGGACGGCCCGGGGCGCCGGCGCCTCCTGGGCCCAGATCGGCGCCGCGGTCGGCAGCAGCAAGCAGGCCGCGTGGGAGGCGCATCAGCGCTGGCTCGACACCCAGGTCTGACCGCCGATCAGTCGCCGGTCGCCGCCGGGCGGCCGGTGTTCGCGTACTGCGACCACGACCCCGGGAAGAGCCGGCCCTCGCCCAGGCCCGCGTGCTCCATCGCGATCAGGTTGTGGCAGGCCGTCACGCCGGAACCGCAGTAGGAGATGACCTCGGCCGAGCCGTCCGCGCCGGCCGCCGCGAAGCGCTCCCGCAGGTCGGCCACGGGCAGGAAGCGGCCGTCCGCGGTCAGGTTCTCCCGGCACGGCAGATTGCGGGCACCCGGGATGTGCCCGGGACGCGGGTCGACCGGCTCCTCGTCGCCGCGGAAGCGGGAACGGTCCCGGGCGTCCAGCACGACCGGGCCGGTCACGGCCTCCTCCAGGGTGGCGATCCGGGCAGCGGGCCAGTCCCGGGCCGTGAAGGTCGCCGGCCGCACCTCGGGAACCTCGGTGACGAGATCGCCGGTCCAGGCCTTGACGCCGCCGTCCAGCAGGGCAGCGTCGTGGCCGGTCGCGCGGAGCATCCAGACGAGCCGGGCCGCGATCACCCCGCCGGCGTCGTCGTACGCGATCACCCGGGTCTCGTCCCCGATCCCGGCGGCGGCCATCGCGGCGGCGAAGACGTCCGGTTCCGGCAGCGGATGCCGGCCTTCGGCCGCCGATCCGTGCCGGGCGAGCGCGGTGTCCAGGTCGATGAAGACGGCGCCGGGCAGGTGACCTTTTTCGTACGCCTGAAGTCCCGAGCGGCCGTCGAGGTACCACCGGACGTCGGCCAGCACCACGCCGTCCCGGTTCGCCGCCAGCCACTCCGCGTCCACGACCGGATCGATCACCGCGCGCCTCCCTCTCTCTTTCCTTCTTACTTACCAGCGGCCTGCCTACTACCGGCCGGACAGACCCAGGCGGAGGCCGAAGCCGAGCAGGGCCACACCGGTTCCGGCGTCGACGCTACGCCGTACCGCGCGCCGGGCCAGGAACCCGCGCGCCGCCCGCGCCGCCATGATGATCACGGTGAACCAGAGCAGGCCCTCGATGTCGTGCACCAGGGCCAGGAGCAGGCCCACGCCGAGCGGCGAGGCGCCCTCCGGGAGGAACTGCGGGATCACCGCGATGTAGAAGGCGCCGACCTTCGGGTTCAGCAGGTTCGTCAGGAAACCGCGCCCGAACGTGCTCCACAGCGTGGGCGACGGCTCCGCAACCTCGGGACTCTCGTCCACCCGGTCCCGGCGGAGAGCCCCACGGACCATCTTCAAGCCCAAGAAGATCATGTACGCCGCGCCGGCCACCCGCAGGGCCGTGTACGCGAACGAGGAGGCCGCCAGCAGCGCGGCGGCGCCGACCGCGGCCGCGGCACCCCAGACCAGCGCGCCCGCGCCGATGCCGAACGCGGTGGCGAACGCCGGCCCGCGGCCCATCGTGACGGCGGCCCGCAGGACCAGCGCGGTGTCCAGGCCGGGAGTGATGGTGAGAAGGGCGCCGAGAAGGGCGAACGAGAGCACAGCGTCCATCAGATCCATGGCGCCCATCTTCCCTCGTACCCTTGGGCCCGGATCTTGATCTTGATCTTTCAGTCGTCGCTCGTCCGGCGCGCTCGTGGGCGGAAACGGACGACCGCCGTCGCCACCAGGGCGATCGAGAGCAGCGCGGTGATCGTGCCGGAGGCCTCACCCGGAAGGCGGGCCCCCACCACGAAGATCACCAGTGCCGCGCCGAAGAGGAAGTGGTAGCCGCCGGCGTCCCGATCGCACCGGAAGGAGCGGCCGATCAGCGCCGGCGCGCGGCCGGTCACCAGGACGCGCGCGCCGAACAGCAGCAGCGCCGACCCGACCAGACCGCCCACCAGCAGCACCGCTTCAGTCTGCGGCCTCGCACCGCGGGATCAGCGGTAATTGGTGAACTGCAGCGCGACGCCGAAGTCCTCCTGCTTGAGCAGGGCGATGACGGCCTGCAGATCGTCGCGCTTCTTGCCGGTCACCCGCAGCTGGTCGCCCTGGATCTGCGGCTGCACGCCCTTCGGGCCCTCGTCGCGGATCTTCTTGCTGATCGCCTTGGCCTTGTCCGAGTCGATGCCCTCGACGACCTTCAGATCGATCTTGTACGTCTTGCCGGACTGCCGGGGCTCGCCGGCGTCCAGCGACTTCAGCGAGATGTTGCGCTTCACCAGCTTCTCCTTGAAGACGTCGAGCGCGGCCGTGGCCCGCTCCTCCGTCTCCGACGTGATGGTGAACGCCTCCCCCGACTTGGCGACGACGGTTCCCGTGCCCCGGAAGTCGAACCGGGTGGCGAGCTCCTTCTCCGCCTGGTTGAAAGCGTTGTCGACCTCCTGCCGGTCGACCTTGCTGACGATGTCGAACGACGGGTTGGCTGCCATGATCAGACTCCTGCGTCGGTGATGTTTTGCGGGGTGATTGAGCTCCCGCGACATGCCGACCGTACCCGGTTGCGAGGCGGCTCCGCGGTACGGCTATTCTGATGTCCGCTGCTGCGGGAGACCGCGGTGGTTCCCAGGCGGGTTGCCCGAGCGGCCAATGGGAGCGGACTGTAAATCCGTCGCGAAAGCTACAGAGGTTCGAATCCTCTACCCGCCACAACTGGGAAAGATAGGCCCCTCACCAGCCAAAACGGCAGGGAGGGGCCTTCTTCGTTTGATCTAGCTGAGTCCAGTCGAGTCCGGCTATCCACGAGTAGTGGTGGGCGGATCGTGGGCAGAAGGATCATGTCTTGCTGATCTTCCCCACCCCCGGCGCCACGCCATCCCGTCCGCCGTCGACCCACACCCGTGGAGCAGTCCTGCCCCTGGGTGACAAGGTGGAGCGCCCCACCGGACGAACGACCTTGGCGCCCAGGGGCAGGACTGCTCGGCTTCGCCTGGGTCGATGGTGGGCGGGATGGAACCCATCCCAGAAGCCAGAGATCTCCGCCGAAGGCACGGATAGCAACGGCGCCCTTCGAAATTCGGCAGGATCAATCGGCTGGCCTTTGACTTTGCGGCTGCCCGTCGCCCGCTGGGCTCACGCAAGTTCGTCATCCGGTCCAGGGACATAGCCCGGAGGCGCCCCCAGTGGGATCAGGTACACCTTCTTGGCACTCAGCGGCGATACAGCCCAGGGAAGAACATCATCTTCCCGGCGTTCGAGTCGCCCATCTGGGTGTCTCCACCAACTGCGACCGCCTGCGTCGCGGAACGTCAGGGCGGCACGCCCCCGCGCCATCGCCTCGGTCCCAACTTTGTAGAGCAGCTTCGTGGGCGGATCGATCTTGTCTGTCGCGTCGGGCGCTAAAACTGGCCTGACGTACTCATCAACCACCTTGTAGGCATCGCCGTCCGGGTAACAGTAGTAGGCGATGAGGTCGTACACCGGGAGGTCAGAGGCATTCCGCAACAGGATCAAGAAACGTGAAGTGTCGCTGCCAGCAATACGGACCTTCTGCCCGGAAGGCTCAAGCCAACAGGCCACCTTGGCCGCCTGCTCCTTCTCGGCTTCCTCTTCACGGGCCGCTCGGTCGTTCTCGCTAAGCCGGTCCCGCGCGGACTCAATCTTGTAGATGTCACGTGCGGCTAGAGCTGCCTTGGCCGCAAAGTACAAGGCCAGTATGGAGACGGTGAGTCCCAACGCCGCCACACCGGCGCCCGCCCAAGTCGGAACATCGCCCCAGTCCGGCTTCCTGGCTGCCGCCAACGCAACCTGTCCTCCACTCAGCATCCTCGAACGCTAGATCGTGCGGTCTGATCCACTCCAGGACATTCCCGAGCGTTATCTCGCTGCCGTCCGTTGGTTGACGACTTCCAGTCCCGAGCTCATGCGCTCGCAACGCCGAGAACACTCGGCCGGCGCGTCGGCCGATGCCGGCCGAAGGCCGCCAGCAGGCCGAGCGCGGCCGGCCCGCGCCGCGCTTGCGCGGCGCCTTGATCCAGGAGAGAAGAATTCGGCAATAAGACTTCGTTGCCGCTTGTCCCGTCACGGCTGATGCTTGACACTCACGTCCCACCGGATGCTTAACATGATCACCGTTCGGCTTTCTTGATCACGAGCTGTGCGGCAGCGCGAAGTCGGAGAGCCGGGATTAGCACTGGCGGGCACTGCTGGGCAAGCGTTTCCTGGCACGCGGATGCCCCTGTCGGTCGCGCTGCGGCCATCCGGATCAACTGCGAGGTGGCGCATCCCAGCGGGCGATCTCGTCGTCGATCACTCGCTGATCGAAGTCAGCTTCGCGCTTGTCGGCGGCCTGGTCGCGCCTGTCTGCGGTGAGGTCCCGTTCACGAGCTGTCTGGTCACGCCGGTCGGCGGCCTGGTCACGTTCCCGGGCTGCCTGGTCACGCTGCTCGGCGGCTTCGTCACGTTCACGGGCTGCTAGGTCACGCCGGTCGGCGGCCCTGTCCCGCTTGTCAGCGATCCTGCCGCGTTCGTCAGCCGCCTGGTCACGCATGGCGGCCTGCGAGTCCCGCATCTCCGCGTCGATCTCCCGCTGGTCGGCATCGCGCTGCCGAGCTTGGGACGCGGCGTCCCGTTCCCGGGCTATCTGGTCACGCCGGTCGGCGGCCTGGTCACGCTCGTCCGCGATGCGATCGCGTACGTCGGCTGCCTCCTCGCGCAAGACCGCAGCCGACTCTCGCCGTTCCGCGTCGATGTCCCGCTTGTCGGCGTCACGCTGCCGTACCTCGTAGGCGGCGTCCCATTCGGCCGCGCGCTTCTCCCGCTCGTCCAGTGAGCTCCGACGAATCTCGTCATCCGTCACCTCTGTGAGTGTAGGCGCGGCACCAGGCGGCAGGGAACGGTGCAGGTCCCACCCAGTCGCACTCGCCCGTGCGGCTACCTGCCGGGTCCACCAGTGGCGATGTTCAGCCGGCGCGGCTGTACTGACTAGATGAGCCGAAGCAACCGGCCGCCGCCGGACTCCTGGAAGGCAACGTGCGAACGCCTGGCGGAGGCTGCCGAGCTGATGGCCGAAACAGCTCGCAACGGCGCACGCATTCATGATCAGATCGTCGATCGCCTGCCGGGCGCGGCTGACCACGCCAACCACCAACGGCACCTTGCGGCAGCAGCATCGGCAGCAGCCGTCGCCTACCGCAACCTCGAGATACCCCCGGACGAGGTACGGCGCGCGATAGTCGAGAACCGGTACCAGCCACACTGCGGCGCTGCCGCCCCAGCCGCTGCGCCACGAGCCGCGACAGACCAATAGGCACCCAGACCTAGACCAACCGTCAAGCAACAGATGGGACGGAAACGTCAAGCATCAGGTGGGACTAGACAGACTTCGTTGCCGCTCGCCACCCCGGAAAATACGCCACTAAGTCTCGGCAGCAGTGAGGCGCTCCTGCTAGCTCGCCCCTGATCGGCTACGGCACGAGGGAACGAGGCTCGACGCCGTTCCAAGTTGGCGTCTACATCGGCATGGCAGTCTCTTGCTCGCCTCTGTTTGCAGCACCAGTAGGCTCGCTCTGCCCGTTGGGTGCATGGCATCGCGGAGCGACAGAGCGAGCCTACTGGTGCTGTCAAGTGATACGATCTGACCAGCGGATTTGACTCAGTCGCAGACGATCAGTATAATCGCGCGCGCGCCCGGCGGTTACGCTCGACCACGCCCGTTGGGTGCAAGGCATCGCGGAGCGACGTGGTCGAGCGTAACCGCCGATGTCAAGGCCTTTTAGTCCGACTACATACCGTTTCGCCCTCCTTTGCTGGACGGATCTTGCACCATCTGCTCAACTTGGAGCTCCGCCTCAAGGAACCCCTCCAGCAGCCTTGGGTCGCACGTGGAGGTTCGACACCCAAAAATCAGCGCGATCTTCAAAACCTCAGCAGCAGCCGTGAGGCCGATCTCAGAACATCTTGAATTTCAACCAGCAGCCCGCGCACCAGAGTCCGAATCGTACGGACTACCCGCGAGTAGCGCGGACGAGCCCAAATCAACGCTCAAGCCGTACGTGCGTTCGATGCCTGTCGAGTTAGACTCATCCTCTGGATCCGGCTCCGCGTTGAGCCTCCGGTGAATGTCCGCTTGATTGAGGGGTACGCGCGAGTGTCATCCGGCGGGCAAACGAGGTGGTACGGCCCTGACGATCCTTGGCCGTCACACCCGAAGTCTTGGTGGCGCAAAGCGCTGGGGAAGGCCCGAGACGCCGGCTGGCACCTGAAGTCCGGCGGGAGCTCCGCTCACATGTGGGGCAAGCTCTACTGTCGACGGCCCGAGGATGGTCCAGGTTGCTCGCTGGTGATCTTCTCTACGGGGGAAGCCGGGGAGAGCGTAGCCAAGGACTCTGGGCGGTTGGTGGATCGATGCACTCACTTGTCTGCGGGGCAGGCTGCCATCATTGGTGGCGCCTTCATCAAGATGGGGAAAGTCGAGTCGCTGATCAGCGCAGCTGGTCACCTGCTGGACGCAGCGGAGAGTGCTGATGCCGCCGCCGACCTCTGGGGGCGAGCGGAGGATCTACTGACCGAGGCCGAAGTCAGCTCCGGGGAGATCGAGTCGGTCATGGAGCAAGCTGGCCAGACGGATCTCGAAGCCCGTGTCGCCTTCGCAGAGGCCTCCGCCGAACTCGAAATCATCGGCATGTCGCCAGCCACGGAGCCCTTGGGCCTTGTAGCCGAGGCCGACCAGACAGCCTCCGAGGTCAAGGCCGAAGTTAAAACGTTACCTCCGGCGAACACCCGGGTCCAGCAACTCGTCACCCGACTCCAAGCTGCGCGAACGCACCTTGCTGACCTGCGTCGTCGTTTGCCCTCGGAGTGAAATTACGGGGTCCTCGGACGTAACGTGTTGGCAACTGCCAACACTGTACCTATGCTTAGGTTTCGGGAAGGGAGCCGAGCAGGTGAGGGCTATGTACCGAATCCCGCTGTTCGTTGAAGGTGTTGACCTGGAGGACGATGACGTTCTCTGCCGCTTGGGGCAAGTCTTGCCGTCTCTAGGCTGGACGCAGGTGGGTGACCGAGTGATTGCTATCTTGCACTCCGAGACCGAGCAAGATCCCGAGGGACACGTTGTTCAGGTAGCACGCCAGCTTGAGAACGCTGTGCAAGGCGCTTGTGTGCGAGAGGTAGATCTCGACCTGGTCAGCGTCTCGGACATTGCTCACCGCGTTGGGATGAACCGGGAGACAGTTCGCCTTTGGTCGGAAGGTTCCCGCGGCCCGGGAGGCTTCCCTCCGCCTGCGGGCGTACCTGGATCTTCACGCGTCTGGCGTTGGGCGAGAGTAAGCGAATGGCTTGAACAACACTACGGTATTAGTGACGGCGACGAGAAATTTCTCTCTGACTCACAGGTAGCTAAGGTCAACCTTGCGCTTTTGAAGTCCAAGGAGCATCTCGACACAGAGTGGGAAGCCATCTCCAAGATGGTCGTCCGCACGTCGGCAGAACCGGCAATGCCGTCGAAAGCGAAGCCGGTAAACCCGTCATCAGGCGAATACATAGCTGTCGCGACCGGAAAGTCCTCTGCGGTGCATCTGGGAGTGCGTTCACCCATTAATCGGGACAGCCACCTCTCTAGCTCACCCCGAAGTGAGCGAGTGAAGTCCTGATGCCTGAAACTGCCGTCGAGCCCGCATTGGAGGAGGCAGAGCCAGAAGGCTTCCGCCTCCTCCTCGCGGCTGAGTTGCTAGACGTACGCACGGTGAAGCTCGCGGCTGAACTCTTTCAGACCGTGGATCCGGCAAACATCGAGTTAGAGTTTACAATCTCCGCAGGGTATCGACGGACTAGCGATGGATTTGAGCTCAAGTTCGATGTGGCAGCACCACTAGAGAAAGATTCCGAAAAAGTCGCAGATTTTGAGATCGGAATCGTTACCGTATACCAGCTGGATCATTTTGAAGGCGTCAACGAAGCAGCTATTACCTGGTTTATCGATCGCATCGGAATAAAGGTGGTCTTCCCGTTCATTCGGGAAGCGTTGCATAGCGTTGCTTCGAGGCTTGGCCTACCCTCTGTCACTTTGGGCCTCTTTCGATCCCCGAGCGCTGGGCTTGTGGCAACCGTCAGGGGATCTAGCACCTCGACTCCGTCGAACTAGACCCAAAATCCCGACCCGCCTTCGATAGGTGGTCGGGATTTTTGATGCCATAGTCGGCTACCGCGCCCAGACCGGACCAGCATAACGGCAGAGCGGACAACCCCTTTTTGCCCGCGTGACCGCTGGCTACGCCTCTGCTAAAGCGTCTTCCCTCCAGGTGCTGTGGGGACTCTGCTAATTACTCTTGAGGGACCAGTCCGCGTCTCCGTCTTTGACTGTGCCGTCGTTGTACTGGGCTGTGTTTGACTTCGGCCAAGCGCTGTTCGGGAAGCTCGTGGGGTCGACGGCTTCGCTGTGCAGGGTGACCAGGGCGTTGACCTGCGTCCCGAGGAAGGCGGCGAGGACGCCGACGGCTGTGACGATGGCGGCCGTGTTGACGGCGCCGGACTCCAGGAAGATCATCGCGCCGACGGCGGAGAACACGGCCGTGCTGATGGCGGTGGTCGCGGCGACCACTTCAGCGATCAGTTTGGCGACCACGCCGGCGACCACGATGTAGAACGCCAGGCCTGCGGTGGCACACAACAGCAAATTGTCAGACGCGGCCTTGGCGATGGAGCCGATGCGGCCGGCGGCGGTGGACTGAGCCGCAGCGGCAGTGAGGTACGAGTCGTGCCCCTTGCCCGACCAATCCGAGTCGTCGATCACCAGGTTCTGAGTGGTGAGGTCGGCCGAGACGCCATTGGCCGCGCCCTTGAAGTCCGTCCACTTGTAGCCGTCGACGAACATGAAGATCGGTGCGGTGGCGCCCTTGAGCACGTCCAGGATGAAGTTCAGGATCTCTGTCCCCACCTCGACCGTTTTGCGGGCAATCCACTGGAGCAGGTCGCCGAGGACCTCGCCGACATACCACTGACTGGAGACTCGGTCGGCGGCGGGAATGACTTCGGCGAGCCGAGCTTCGAAGGTCTTCGTCCCCTCCTCGATCTCACTGATCACTGCCTCGTACTGCGCCATGCTGAACATCGCGGCTCCTGGGTTCAGTAGACATTCCTGATGCGGTGCGCGCCGGCCTGGTCCTCCGCCTCGTACACGTCCGCGACTCGGCGCAGCGTGCCGGCCATCTCCGCCATCGCGACAGCGCCTTCCGCGCAGCGGGCGGTAACGGCACGGATCACGTCGTTGTACGGGCTCACCATGATCTGGAAGAGGCCTGCTTCGACCCGACCGAAGTCCATGGCCTCGACTTGGGCGCTGAGCGCATTGAGCTTCTCGCCCTGGACCTGCCACGCTGTCGCCTCGGTGCGCAGGGCATCGGTGGCGACCGAGACCTCTTCTGAACTGGGCAATCCCATCACTGATCACCGCCACTGGCCCGCTGATGGACGACGGCGTTCAGCGTGGCGAGGGCGTCGCCCACCAGAGCGTCGAGATCGGCGCTCGGGAGCGCGGGGGCCGCTAATTCGTGCATTGCTCGCCGAAGCGCGATGGATACGCTCTCGGTGATGGCGCCCCCTGTACGGTCGCGTGCCCACCACGGGTCGATGAAGCATCCAGCGATGCCGCCGCCGGTCAGCGTCACGGCGACGTGCTGCCCGGTGTCCGTGCCCGTCACCTCGCCGGACGGACGCGGCCGGCCGGCTTGGCGTACCGACGCCTGCAAAGCGTTCACGATCTGCTCGTTGAACTCGCCGTCATGCTGTGGCCGTCCCAGCGGCGGCCCCACCAGCGCCTCCCCGTCCGGGATCGCAACGCCCTCGTCCGCGTCCCGCTGCCGACGCCACCAGCGGCTCTCGTCCAGCCTCCCGGTCCACGCCCGGATGGCTGACTGCCCGGCATCAGAGGCGGCGTCCAGGATCGCGGCGCCGAGTTGGTCAGGCTCCAGCCGCTCCTGCCAGCGTTCGTGCACGCGGATCTCGGTCGGCAACCCGTCCTGGCCGAGCACCACCAGCACCCGTCCGCTCGCGTCATAGCCCTCCGAGCGCACGGGCGCGGCCGACGCCAGCTCCCCCGCAAGCTGACCGAGCTGGGTGGCGCGCTGCTGTAGTCCCTGAAGGCGTTGCATCACATCCGGTTGCATCTCAGCGTCCCTCCCCGGCTTCGGAGGTGTGCGCGGCCTCCCGCCCACACATGGCGATCAGCACGGCCGCGACGACCAGCAACAGCCCTGCGGAGAGCTGCGGGGTCGCGGAGAACAGGAAGAGAAACCCGACACATCCGACCAGGACTGCGGCGACGATCGACAAGACCACGGCCACCGTACGCACCGGAGGCCCCGTCCGGTGTCGAGCGATCACGGCAGCGGCACAGACCACGACGGCAGCACTGATCGTCAGGGCCATGATCCCGGCGCGGCTGAACAGCGTCGCATCCGCCACCTCTTCAGAGACCGCCACCAGGAGAGCCACACCGAGGAGCAGGACCGATGCTGTCGTGCACAGCATCAGCAGGGTGAAGCCGCCGGCACGGTCTCTGCGGCCCGTTTGCCCGACCATGGCTACTCCTCGTTTGCGAGCGTTCAACAGGATCGTCTCGAACCAACCGTCCGACGCAACTTGACTACTTGAGTAGTCATCTTGTTCCGTGGGCGATCGAGATGGAGAGCCAGCTCCATCCACAGTGGTACACGCCCATGAAGACGGCACGGTTCACGAATCCCGCAGAGGGATCGTCTGCGGACATCTGACACGTGGGCGGGCGCCTATACGCGTGCGGCCTGGGCGATCTTCATCCAAGCACGCAGGCGCTCGATGTCCGTCTGCGCCAGAGAAGCGATCACATCGGTAAGGTCCGGCGACCTGTAGACGGTGCTGACACGAAGCGCGAGCACCGCAACGTCGTAGGAGTGCTCGCCAGTCATGCCGCGCGGATCAATGAACATCCAACGGTTAGGGGCATGGGCGAGGATATTTCCGCTGGAGGTATCGCCATGGCAGAGAGCAGGGATGTGGTCGCGAGTTAGGTCTGCGAGAACTTCCAGCGCGGCCCTACGCTCGCTGACCGAGGCTACGGTGGTACCGGGGCGCAGATCAGCGAGGTGATCGTCTTCCAGACGATCCCGTAACCAATCCAAGATCGACGGCATATCCACCGTGGGTGGCGGTTGATCCGCCATGGCTGCCAACGGAGTAAACAGCGCTTGGGGGTCAACTGCGGATGGATCGGCTTGGCTGAGTGGCGTACCGGGAAGGACTTGGTCCAGCACAGTCCAGGTGCCGTGCTCGGTACTGAACGCCTCGTGCACCCGTGGAGCAATGCCCAGCTCGGCGAGCGCGACGGCGACGGCTGCTTGATCCTTTCCGTGTGGGTCGGGGCTACTGCGGATGACCAGCGGACCGTCAGCGGTGTCGACTGCCACCACGAACCCGTAACGTGCCGACAGCACCTCACGCGGTGTCGCTCGGTAACGCTCGCAGAGCTCACGGAGCTGCATTTCGGCCTGCGTCGCCCAGGATTCGGCTGCTCCTGGCCAGCGGCGGCGAACATTCGCAAGCACGTCAGCTGGCACTGCTGTCCGATAGGTCATTGCGCTGGTCTGGCTGTCGTGGAGCGCAGCTCGGCGGCCAGCAGTCGCATGGAGTCGATCACGACGGTGGCACCGGCGTCGGTGAGTCTCTGGTGCTTCCCCGGCTTGTTCGCGTACCCGATCGTGGGGATTCCGGCCGCGATACCAGCCTCGATGTCGGTAATGGAATCGCCAATGAAGAGAGCACGGCTACTCGGCTCGTCAGCACCGTCGATGGCACGTTGCACCAAGAAAGGATGCGGCTTGAGTAGGCGTGGGTTCATGCCGTCGAAGCGGGCGGCGATTCCTGCAACGTGAGGGCTCAGTTCGTGGGCCTGGAGGTAGTCACCGATGGCCGCGGTGGCGTTGTTGCTGACCACGGTTACCCGGCGGCCACTTCCTGATGCGGTGCGAAGTACCTCATCGGCGCCTGGTGTAGCGGCGGCGGAGTTCACCGCAGTCGCTTCAGCGTCGCGGCAGGCGTCTGCGACCCTTCTGGTCAGCTCGTCGTCTCCGAGCTGCGCGACGTCGACCAGGAGGCGGAGCGGGTCGCCGTGCAGTTCTGCCAGACCGGGTGGCAGCATGCCGCCGCAGTGCCGGCGGATGATCTCGCGCAGCTTGTCGGCGATGGCAACAGCCGGGTAACCGGCGAAAACGGAACAGATGGGACCGTCGAAGTCGATCAGCAGGTGATGGGCCTGACTGATCAGTTCGGCGAGTGTCACGGGGTGTACTCGTGGGCGATGGTGTCCCACACGCTGTCGAACCAGGCGCGGGACTGCTGCACGAACTGATCCCCGGCGTCACCGTCATCGCCACTGGTGGCGTAGTGGAACAGCGGCACGTCCTTGCCCAGCACGTCGAAGATCGGCACGGCCTGCTTGTCGACCGAGACAGTGTTGCGCACGACCGGGTAGAAGCCGAAGAACACTTCCTCCCGGTTGACGATGTACAGCTTGGACAGCACCGTGGTGCCGTACGCGCGGATCTCGGTGGTGGCGTTGCGGACAAGTCCAAGCGTTGCCAGCTCCCCCACCGATTCGACGATCGCCTCGGTGTGCCGGCGGGCGATGCGGGCGGCGCGCTCGCGCACAGCCGGGTCATCTCCGGCAGGTTCGGCGCGGGAGGGCACGATCGATGGCCGGCTGAGGTCCGGCAGCAGGATGCGGATCGCGATCGACTCGGGGGTAAGCCGACCTGCGCGGATCTTGTCTAACGGCTCCTGGATGGCGCCGTGCAGGGTCTCGCTGGAGAAGCCCGCGAAGTCGATGCTGATGTGGGCCTGCTCGAACGCCGCCTCAATGTGCGGGCGCAACCCCACGGGCCGATCCGTCTGGGCACGGACGAACGCGCCACTTCCCTGCCGGCTGATGATCAGCCGGTCTTCGCGCAGGATGCGCAGCGCGGTCTTGACGGTCTCGCGGGCCACTCCGTAGCGCTCGGCGAGATCGGTCTGTGAGGGCAGGCGCTCGCCGGGTGCGAAGCGTCGAGTCAGAATCGCCGCGCGCAGCACATTCGCGATCTGCTGGGAGGCCGGGCGGGCGTCGTCCGGCTCCAAGTCGTCAAGGTCGCGCGCTTCAACGTTCACAGTCGACAGCTTAAAGCCTGGCTAGCCAGGTTAGGTGATTCGGGACGTTGAGGGTTGCGTATATGTGGTGACAGCTTTACGGTCGATCTGGCTAGCCAAGCTAGTCAAGTCGCCCTCGCTGGATCTTGCTCAGCCGCATCCCGCTGTGGTTGACCTCGTTCGGGAGGGCGGTCGGCGCCGGGGTGGGCTGGCTTCACGAAACCCACAGGGTCCCCACCTCGGCGCCTCTCCAGGCTGCTGCGGAGGTCCCGTCATGCCCGAACCGCTCGACTTCGGCGGGCAGACACCGCCGATTGATCCCCCTGCCGGCTGCGTCAGCCCGCTGATCTGGCGGCTGGCTCGGCGCTTGTACGCCGATCATCAGCCCGGCCCGGACGGCTGGTGCCTGAACTGCCGACCCGCGATCGTCTATCCGTGCGTCGCGCGCCAACTCGCGGACCTCGGGCTTGCCGTCGCGGTGCAACCGGTGACCGCCGGTCCACATTTCGCCAATAGGGGCCACTGGTGAGCGGGCTGTCGATCTCTATGCCGCCGCACCTACCGATTCCGGCTGATCAGCTCACCGGTCGCGTGTTGTGTATTCCGGCTGGCTCGTGTCGCTATCGCGATGCCGCCCTGGTCCTGTTCGTGCGGCGGGTGCGGCTCGACATCTCGCGCTGGTACGGCGGCTGCTGGGTCTGGGTGGAGGGCGACGAGTTGTCCCATGCCGGGTACCGGCTGCGATGGTTGCAAGCTCTCGTGCACGTCGACGCTTGCCGCTTGCGCGCGGTCACCGCAGGAGGCGCGGTATGACCGGCATGCCCGCTGGCTCCAGTTCGGCGAAGTACGCGCACATCATCGACGTACTACAGGAGCGGATCGCGCGAGGCACGTATCCGCTTGGGGCGATGCTGCCCAGCGAGTCGCAGTTGGTGCGTGAGTTCGGCGCGTCCCGCTCGACGGTGGTCCGGGCTCTGGAGTACCTGCGACAACGCGGCTACCTGGAGGGCGTGCAAGGCAAGGGCCGACTCGTCCTTGGTGCACCTACGCGCCGCCGACCCTCGCCGCCGGCGCGAACACACGAGGCGCTGCATGCGCCGGAGATCGGGAATGGCACTCTTGTCGGCGCCGTTCGCACGCCGGCCTCGGAGCGGATCGCGAAGCTGCTCGCCATTCCGGCCGGACGGTCGGTGATCGCCCGCCGGCGGATCATGCATGGCGACGAGGTGCAGTGGTCGGCGCTCTCGACAGTCCACCTACCAGCCGTTGCGGCGGTAGGGACCGGATTCGCCGCGACAGACCCGCTCCGTGAGGGCGTGCTCGATCACCTGGAGCGGCATCGGCGCCTCGCGGCGGCTGACGTTGTCGAGCGAATGTCGCTGCGGCCCGCGACCGTTCGGGAATCGACGCTTCTCGCTCTAACTCCGGGCTCTAGTGTGCTGACTTTTCTGCTGGTGGTTCGCAATGCTGGGGCATCCCCGCTGCTCACGGTTGATCTTGTCGGCGCGCCGCCACCGCAAGGCATCGAAGAACTTTTCTCTCTTCGCCCCTGATTTCACTTGGCTAGCCATGCTGTCCATGTGTAGTCTTCTGTCCAACTTGGTTAGTCAAGTAGTCAAGTCCCGACGGAAGGAGTCGTTCGGTGATTCCGAACTCGATCAAGGTGCCGGTTCCGTGGGAGTACGTCGTGCCGCACGGTGCGCTCTGCCTCGGTGTGGAGCCGGCCACCGACTTCGACAAGCGTGGGCAGGGTGACGACCAGCTCCGCGACAAGGAGACCGGGGAGCGGGTCTGGCTGGTCCGGCTCCTCGACCTCGACCCGGAGGCAGGCAAATTCGGCGGCTCGAAGGAGTTCAAGGTCAAGGTCGTGGCGCCGCAGCAGCCGGTCCCGCCAGCGTCGGCCGTGCCGGGCTACCCGCCGATGGTGGAGTTCGCGGACGTCACTTTGACGCCGTACGTGGACTCGCAGAAGTGCAAGGGCACCGCCGCCAAGTGCCGTGCGCGGCTCGGCTGGTCGGTGCGTGCGACCGCCATGACCGCAGCGCAGTCCGCCGGGCGGGCGCCGAAAGCCGCCTAAATCTCGTCGCGTCCGGGAGCGGGGCCAACAACCGCCAAGAAGTCATCCCCGCCCCGGCCGCTCAACCACCCACCTGCGAAGGAGAGGGCTGCGATGCCCAAGGTAGTCGACGCTGCCCGCGTCACGACACGAGACAACACCGTATGGCGTACCTGCACCGGCTGCTCGCGACTCAAGCCGCTGCCCGATGGCGTCGACCGCTGCGAGGACTGCGCCGCTAGCAAGAAGCAGACCACCGATGAACGTGGTTGGGACCTCGCCTACCGCTATGCCGACCTCGTCGGCCGCATCGACGCCTGGGCCGTGCAGATCCCCTGCGTCAGCGACGCCGAGCGTATCGACAAGATCCGGCACTTGCTCAAGACCCTTCACCCGCTCCGCCAGGACGAGGGGGCGAGGTAGCGATGCCGCTGGTCAACATCATCCGGGGCGAGACGATCCCGGTCGCCCCGCTCAACGTCCGGACCCCGGTCTTCAAGCTCCCGATCTGGCTCGTCGTGCTCTGGGAGATCGTCAAGGCGGTCGCTTGGCTGGTCACGAGCTACGTCCGGCACTGGTACGCCACGCTGCCGATCACACTCCTGACCGCTCTCTACGTCGTCCATGGGTGGCAACCCCTCGCGGCGATGCTCGGCGGGATCGCGGTGACGGCGACCGGCTGGGCGCTCGCGCACCGGCCGTCGTGGCTGCGGTTCGGCTGGTGGCCGATCCTCGCGAGGGTTCGCAGGCTGGTCTACCGGCGGCGGTGGACGGCAGCGATGGTCACAGCGAAGCTGTCGACCTCGTACGACAAGCGCACGATCATCCCGGAGATCGCGCGGGTCCGGTGCCGGGCGGGCTGTGATGAGGTCACGGTCCGGATGGTGACTGGGCAGATTCCTGACGACTTCGCCAAGGCATCAGAGCGGTTGGCTCACACGTTCGGGGTGCGGCAGGTCAAGGCCATGCCCGGACCGACCTACGCGACCGTGGTCCTGGTCCTCATGCGCGGCGACGCTCTCCACGAAACGGTGCCGCCGCTGCCGGTGCCGTACCTGCCGGACTTCACCGCCCTGCCTATCGCCGTGCAGGAGGACGGCGAGCTGTACCGGCTGCGGCTGTTCGGCACGCAGGTGCTGATCGTCGGGGCTACCGGGTCGGGTAAGGGCTCGGTGATCTGGTCCATCGTCCGCGCGCTCGCCGGTGGCGTGGCGGCCGGTGTGGTCGAGCTATGGGGGCTGGATCCCAAAGGCGGCATGGAACTCGGTATCGGCCGGCCGCTGTTCGCCAAGTTCGCCTCGCGGGACTTCACTGAGATGGCTGCCCTGATCGAACGGGCGGCGGACACAGCACAGGAGCGTGCGGCCCGGCTGGCCGGCCGGACCCGCCAGCACACCCCGACCAAGGATGAACCGTTGATCGTCCTGGTCATCGACGAGCTAGCGAACCTGACCGCCTACCTGACCGAGCGGCAACTCAAGGACCGGATCAAGGCCGCGCTCGGCATCGTCCTCACCCAGGGCCGCGCGGTCGGCGTGCACGTCGTCGCCGCGATCCAGGACCCCCGCAAAGAGGTACTACCGGCGCGTGGCCTGTTTCCGACCCGCATCGGGCTGCGGCTCTCGGAACCCGCCGAGGTCGACATGGTGCTCGGTGACGGGATGCGCGACCGTGGCGCCCTCTGCGACCGCATCCCGCAGACCCAACCCGGAACCGGCTATGTGGTCCTGGAAGGCGACCCTTCGCCGATGCGGGTGCGGCACACCTACTGCGACGACGACACCGTGCGCGACATGGCCGACCTGTACGGCGAACCGGCCGGAGGTGCGGCATGAAGCTCGACGCGCAACGGATCGAGGGCCTGACGTTGACCGCCATCCTCACGATCGTCGCGGTGGCGGCGGGGTGGGCGTCCTTCTCGCACGTGCACGACTGGACGATGCGGCACGTCCCGGTTGGCACCCCGGATGCCTTCGGCTGGGTGAACGCGGTCATCTCTGAACTCGTCCCGGTCGCGGCGCTGCTCACGATCAAGCGGCGCCGCCGGGTGGGTGCGCCGATCGGCTACCCGCTGTCCCTCCTGATCGCCGCTGGCACGCTCTCTCTGGCCGCTCAGCTCGCCGTCGCGCAACCAAGCCCATCCGGATGGCTGCTATCCGCGGTACCTGCCCTGGCGTTCATGGCCCTGGTCAAGCTCGTCTTCAGCGGCACGGCGTCGAATCCCAAGACGGACAGGGCTCCGGCTCCGGCTCCGGCTCCGGCTCCGGCTCCGGCTCCGGCTCCGGCTCCGGCGGCAACGATCCCAGCCCGGCCGATCACCCGACCCAACGGCGTCCCGGTCATCGGGCAGGTGACCCGTTGACGACCCCGACCCTGCCCACCCCGGCCGAGACGACGACGCCTCGGCCGGGCTCCCGGGCCGCCCGCCTCGCCCAACCCCGCGCCGTCGACGCGCTCAAAGACCTCGCCATCGACCACGGCGTCTGCATCCACCCGATCGCCCTACGCCGCACCGACCTGACCACCGGCAAAACCGAACTCATCGACCTGCCCTGCGGCGCCACCCTCGAAGCGAAGTGCCCGCCGTGCGCCAAGCGGGCACGCAGGCTGCGACAGGTCCAGATCCGCGAGGGCTGGCACCGCACCGACGAACCACTCCCCGGCTCGGCCCCGGCCACCGCCCGGCAACGCGACCTGATCACCGCACGGGCACACCTGGAATTCGAGCGGGCCGCGCTCCAGCTCGCCGCGATGAACCCTGACGACCGAGCGGCAGAGCTTGACCGGATCGACCTCGCCATCGGGGCTGTCGAGCGGGAGATCTCCGCCGAAGGACTGCGCGGCAGCATCGCACCGGGTCACGCCAGCGACGACCAGGGCGACGACGACAACGCCCCTCGGCGAGTCCGGTCCACCAAGCGGCGGCCGGACGTGCCCGAGCTGCCTCGACAGAAGGTCGACCCGCGCACCGTCGGCCGCACCTACACCGGCGCGGACGGCGTCGAGCACCGGCCGTCGATGTGGCTGACCCTGACCCTGGACAGCTACGGCCCGGTCCACTCGATCCACGCCGGGCGCCCGTGCGCCTGCCGTCGCCGGCACACCGACGATGACCCGCTGCTCGGCACCCCGGTCGACCCGACCCGTTACGACTACCGCCGCGCGGCCTGGGACGCCGTACACTTCCCCCGGCTACTCGACCGGTACTGGCAGAACCTGCGCCGGGCCGTGGGCTGGAACGTCCAGTACGCGGGCTGTGTCGAACCGCAGCGGCGGCTCGCCCCGCACGCGCACTTCGCCATCCGGGGCACCGTCGCTCGGACGATGCTGGAGCTGGTCGCCACCGCGACCTACCACCAGGTGTGGTGGCCGCCGGCCGACCGGCTGCGGTACCCGATCGACCGGGCGCCGACCTGGGACGCCAACGCCGAAGCATGGATGGACCCGGACACCGGACGACCGCTGCCGACCTGGGCTGAGGCCCTGGACGCCATCGACGACGACCCGGACGCTGAGCCGGCGCACCTGGTCCGCTTCGGCGCCCAGGTCAAGGCCAAAGGCGTCGAAACCGGCACCCGCGACGCCGAACGCACGATCGGCTACATCACGAAGTACATCACCAAATCCGCGGTGGACTGCCACACCATCAGCAGCGACCCGCAACGCGCCCACCTCGACCGGCTCTGGCACGAACTCCGCGTCATCCCCTGCTCGGAACGCTGCGCGAACTGGCTGCTCTACGGCGTCCAGCCGAAGAAGGCACACGGACGGCTCCGGCCCGGCCACTGCAAGGGACGCGTGCACCAGAAAACGACCCTAGGCATCGGCGGCCGGCGCGTCCTGGTCTCCCGCGACTGGTCCGGCAAGACCCTCGCCGACCACCGCGCCGACGCGCACGCCTGGGTCAAAGCGGTGCTCGGCGTCGCCACCGACGACACGGAAGACAGCACGGAAAAGCCGCCCGCCGTCTGGGAGATGGCCCGCAACGACGATCCCGACCTGCCAGCACTCGAACACCGGCTCCTGCGCGCGATCTCCCAGCGCATCCAACGCCGCGTGCAACTCAACAGCGCTCGGCAACGGGCCGGAAGCGACCCGCCCGCAGATGTCTCGGCAAAGGCCAGCACACCGACCACCGGCTACGGGGAGGACCGATGAACGACCTGCTGACCGTCCCCGAGGTGCTGGCAGAGCTGCGGGTTTCCCGCTCGACCTGGTTCTACTGGCGGCAGACCGGCAAGGCACCCCGAGCGATCAAGCTGCCCAACGGCGAACTTCGTATCCGACGGGCCGTGCTGCACGAGTGGCTTGGCGAACTCGAATCGAGCGCGGCATGAAGAGCTTCGAGTTCCAGACATGGGAGATCACGAGCCGCAAAGACCGAAAGGCCAAGCCGTGGCGTGTGCGGTGGGCTGTCGCCGGACGGCGGTTCGAGGACACCTTCCGGACGAAGGCTCTTGCGAACTCGTTCCGGGCCGAGCTGATCAAGGCCGCTAACAATGGGGAGCCATTCGACACGGAGACCGGGCGCCCGATGGCGGAGACGCGGGCACTCAACGCCGTAACCTGGTACGCCCACGTGCGCGAGTACATGAAGGTCAAGTGGCCTCGGCTAGCGGCCAAATCTCGGCGTGGCACCGTGGAGGCGCTGACAGACGTCACCATCATGCTTTCGGCAAAGAGCCGGCGAGGTCGGCCAAGTGATGCGGTGCTTCGTGAGGCGCTGTACCGGTACGCGCTCAACCCGATGCGTTGGGACGACGACGTTCCGGAAGCACACGCCGCCGCTCTCACCTGGCTGGAACGGGCCTCGGCGCAGATCACGGAACTGGAGACGACCGCCACCGTCCGACGGGTTCTCGATGGGCTCTGTGTTCGGCAAGACGGCAAAGCGGCCGCCGCTAGCACCATCGGGCGCAAGCGGGCGATCTTCTACAACGCGGTGGGCTACGCGGTTGAACTCGGGCGCCTCGACGCCAACCCGATCGACCGAATCCAGTGGACCGCCCCGCAGGTCGCGTCGGCCATCGACCGGCGGGTGGTCGCCAATCCCGGCCAGATCGCGGCGCTGCTCGATGCCGTGAAGTCGCTCGGCAAACGCGCCGACCGGGTACGGGCGTTCTTCGGTTGCCTCTACTACGCCGGCACCCGACCGTCTGAGGCTGCTGACCTTCGTCAGCCGGACTGCGAACTCCCCGGTCGGTGCTTGGACTGTGATGCCGACCTGTTGGACGTCACCGCACCTCCGTCTAGCTCATGTCTTCACGACAAGATCGAGTACGGCTGGGGCCGCATTACGCTGGCTGAGACCGCGCCTCGATCGGGTACGGCCTGGACTGATGACGGAATGCCTCACGAGCGACGCGGCCTCAAGCACCGAGCTCGCCAGGACACCCGCGTGGTGCCGATTCCTCCGCAGCTCGTCGCCCTGCTGCATCATCACATCGGGGAGCACCGCACTGCACCGGATGGCCGGCTGTTTCGGGGCCTGCATGGCGGTCCGCTGTCTGAGTCGGTGTATGACCGGTGGTGGAAGCTTGCCCGCGCCCAGGCCCTCAACCATGCCCAGGCGGCCTCTCCACTGGCACGACGGCCCTACGACCTCCGACACGCCGCCGCCTCACTGTGGCTCAACGCAGGAGTACCGGCAACGGAGGTAGCACGTCGTCTTGGACATAGCGTCGCAGTTCTGCTCCGCGTGTACGCGAACTGCATCGATGGCGATGATGCCGGCGTGAACCAACGGATCGGTGGAGCGCTGAAGTGACCTTTCTCGACTCTTGTGGATATAAGATACGCACCAAACTTGCCCGGCGTCAGGTCTCAGCGAAGCGATATACCGGAGTGTCCATGGATCCAGTCGAAGAGTTCGTGGGGAGATACCTCCGCGAGTATGACTTCTATGCCGAGGCGGCTCGCCTGGCTGCCAACCTTCTGAAGTCCGATCTGGACGCTGCTGGCGTACGAGCGATTGTTACTCATCGAGCTAAGGATGTTCGTCGCCTAGAGGCAAAATGCAGACAGCGCGAAGCCAAAAAGGAGTATAGATCGGTCGATGATCTATACGACGACATCGCGGATCTTGCCGGCGTGCGGATCGCGCTGTATTTCCCAGGGGAACGCGACCAGGTCGATCAAGCCGTAACAAACCTATTCGAACTCCTTGCTCCACCAAAAACATTTCCCGAAGATGGAAAGACTCGGACGGGAAAGAAGTTCGCCGGCTACTCGGCGGCACACTACCGGATACGCCTAAAAGAAGAGACTTTGGCGGAATCCGTCAAGCGTTACGCCGCCGCACGAATTGAAATACAAGTTGCATCGGTTCTAATGCATGCATGGGCCGAGGTTGAACACGACCTCGCATACAAACCTCTGGAAGGTGCGCTCTCTGACGAGGAAGAGGCGATTCTGGACGAGTTGAACGGACTTGTTCTTACAGGCGAGATAGCGCTCGAACGACTCCAAAAAGCAGGCAAAGCGCGTAGCTCGATCTCTGGCCGAAGATTCGCGAACCACTATGACCTTGCCGCATACCTTATCGATCACGCCTCGAAGACCCTTGATGGACCCGTAAGCGATTCAGGGCTGGGACGCGTCGATCATCTTTTCGAGCTTATTCGACGACTGAAGATCGACACGCCCGAAAAGATTTCTCCCTACCTTCAAGCTTTGCACGGCAATGTGGAACTTCGCCCTCTGGCCGAACAGGTAGTCGATGAACTCCTAACCGAAGAACCTTCTCGATACGAGATTTACCGCACGGTTCAGGACAAATACTCCAGCCGGAAACGTACCTCCGGATCAAGTCGTTCGACCCTCGAACTCGGCCACTTCATCACCACCTGGATTCTCTTTGAGACCCTCGTGCAGGAATTGCTACCAGCTGATGGTGCGAGAAATAGGATTGTTATTCCCACAACAAGGCAGCTTGCGTCACTCAACATCCTCGGGCCTGACGCTCTCAGGGAGATCGACCTACTGCGACAGCTCAGAAACCGACTAGTTCACGGACAGCAGACGCCTCCACCCGATGTCATCGCATCCGCGACCGAGTCGCTTTCGCGCATTGTTGATCAGTTAGAACGTCACAAGCGCTCCAAGGGACGCCGAGGATCTAAACCTCCGCACTCAGACCGGGATAAGTAGCAACGGCAACCGATGATCGCCATCACGTGTATCGCGTCGTACTTGTGGGCGGATCGTGGGCCACCTCCCGTTCAAGTAGAACGAAGGTAAGAGATCCGCAGGTCGACGGCATGATGAGCCCTTGAACGTGCGCTCCCTGTAAATCCGTCGCGAAAGCTACAGAGGTTCGAATCCTCTACCCGCCACAGGGAATGGAACGGCCCCGGTGCCAGCGGAAACGCTGAGCCGGGGCCGTTCTTCGTTGTGATTCAGGGCGTCTGGCCGTCTGCGTCTCTTCCTTATCCCCCGGTCGGGTCGGGCTCAGCGTGCCGCTTTCCAGGGACGCCGTGCCGCATGGGGTGCCGTACCGTGGGTGGAAGCATCTTCTCATGAGCCGCTGGTGGGGGTGACGTCGTCGATGAGCGTGGGAGTGGTCGACCACGTCGGTCCATGGACCGAGGACGAGTTTTTCGCGCTCGGCGAGACGACGAATCGGATTGAGCTGGTCGATGGAAGCCTGGTGGTCAGCCCCGCGCCGAGCATGAGCCATCAGCGACTCTCCCGTCGTCTGGCGAACGCGCTCGAGGACGGGGCCGAGCAGGCCGGGCTCTTCGTCTATGAGGCGATCAACGTCCGGCTGCATACCGGTCGCATCGTGATTCCCGACCTGGTCGCCGTCGACGTGGACGAGGAAGACGTCACTGCTGACGCCTCTCGGGTGCTCCTGATCGGTGAGATCGTCTCGCCGAGCAACGCCGCTATGGACCGTGTGCTCAAAATGCAGCTCTACGCGGCTGCCGGCATCGGGTGGTACCTCCTGGTCGAGCATGGGGGACCGGACTCGCTGACACTGCGGCTCAACCGCCTCGACGGCCGGCACTACGTCGAGGAAGCGGTCGTGGAGACCGGTGCGAGCCTGACCTCCGAGCACCCGTTCCGGTTCGAGCTCGACACCCGGTCCCTCGTGCGTCGCTGAGAGACGGGTGGCAAGCCGCGAAGCGACGCTGCGACAACGAGGGCTGGCGCCGTGGAGTACATCCGCTGGTATTGGCCGGACGAAGAGGTCTGGTGCTATGACGAGCTTGACGAGGCTCGGTGGGCGGCACGTCATGTGGAGGTGCGCGACGGCACCGTGGTCGCCGCGGCCTCGCTGGCTGAGGTCGTCGCGGCGCGGGATGCGGGTGGCGGCGACGCGGTGATCGCCTATGAGGGGCGGTACGGCGTTGTTCCGGAGGCGCCGTTTCCTGAGGTCGTCGAGGAGGGTGAGCCGGCGTTCGAGGTGATCTCGAGCGCGGAGTTCGAGAGGCTGTGGGCGATAGGACGCCGCGAAGGCTGACGAGGTCAGGAGACCTCGACGGCCAGGGTTTCGGCTACGCGGCGGTCGGCTCGGGCCATGGAACCTTGCGGGAGCGCGGCCACCGCCGCCGCCAGGAGGACCACCGAACCGGCGAAGGTGAAGGCCCAGGGCAGGCCTCCCGGCTGGTCGACGATGACGCCGGCCAGGGCGCCGCCGGCCGCGCTGCCGGAGACCGAGACGGTGACCATCCAGGTGTAGGCCTCGTTCAGCATGCCGGCCGGGGCGAGGCGGCCCACCAGGCTGTTCTCGACGGTCAGGGCGGGGGCGATGGTGGCGCCGCCGATCACCAGGGCCGCGCCCAGCCAGAGCGGGCTCGGCATCAGGGCCAGGATCGTGAAGCTCGCGCCCACGGCGGCCAGGAGCCAGGCGAACTGCCTGGTGAGGGCCATGGCGGGGCGGCGGGTGCCGAACCAGATGCCGCCGATCGCGCTGCCGACGCCCCAGATGCCGAGGAGGACGCCGCCCAGGCCCTCGCCGCCGCCGTGCTGGGAGGCGTAGGCGGGGACGATCACGCCGGCCGCGCCGAAGGCGACGCCCAGGGCGGTGACGCAGAGCAGCAGGTGCGGGAAGCCGCCGGCGCGGAGCGGGCCGAGGCCCTTCGCGGCGTGTTCCGGGTTGTGTGCGGCTCGGTGCCGCATGACCGGGAGGCGGGCGATCCACAGGGTGCCGACCAGGGTGGCCACCGCGGCGCTGGCCAGGGCCGCGGCCGGCTCGCCGGTGACCACCATGAAGGCGGCGACGAGCATCGGGCCGAGGACGAAGACGAGCTCGAAGAGGGAGGTCTCGGCCGCCATCGCGGCGCCGCGCAGCGACGTCGAGGCGGTCATGTCGGTCCAGGCGCGGCGGATCGCCGCGGTCAGGGGAGGGTACGTGGCGCCGGCGACCGCGGACGCCGCGAAGATCCAGGTGAGGGCGTCGGCGCCGCCGCGGCTGGCGAGGATCAGGGCGCCGAGCGCCAACGGGTGCAGGATCGCCGTCGCCACCAGGATGGGCGCCGCGCCGATCCGGTCGGCGAGCCGGCCCGCGATCGGGCTGAGGGCCGCGCCGGCCAGGGCGTAGACGCCGCCGGCCAGGCCCGCCGCCGCGTAGCGCCCGGTGGCCTGCTCGACCAGGAGCAGCAGGGCCAGCGGGGTCATGCCGATGCCGAGCCGGGCCAGGATGCCGACCACCAGAAGGACCTTGCCGCCCGGTAGTCCCCACACGCCAAGGTACTGACGCAACGCGGTCACGGGCAGGCCTCCGGAATCAGCGACGGTAACGGGTGAAACGCGTTCCGAGGCTAACGCCGGAGGCCCGGTTAACAGAACCGAAATGAGCCCGCGGTGGCAGGAGTCACCGGCGCGTGAGAGACGCCTGCTGGTGAAGGCGGCGGATCCGCTCCTCCATCGGGGGATGGGTGGAGAACAGGGACGCCATGCCGCCGCCCCGGAACGGGTTGTCGATCATCAGGTGCGCGGTGGTCGCGAGCTGTCCCTCGGCGGGAAGCGGCAGTTCCCTCGTACCCGAATGGATCTTTTGAAGTGCGCTGGCGAGCGCAAGCGGATCGCGGGTGAGGGTGGCCCCGGACGCGTCCGCTTGGAACTCGCGGTTGCGGCTGATCGCCAGCTGGATGATCGACGCGGCGAGCGGGCCGAGGATCATCATGAGCAGCAGGCCGGCCGGGTTGGGGCTGTCCTCGTCGTCGGAGCTCATGAACGGCAGGAAGAACGCCAGCTGGGCGAGCATCGTGATGATGCCGGCCAGCCCGGCGGCGACGCTGGAGATCAGGATGTCGCGGTTGTAGACGTGGGACAGCTCGTGACCGATCACGCCGCGCAGCTCACGCAGGGTCAGCAGCCGGATGATGCCGACGGTGACGGCGACGGCCGCGTGCTCCGGGTTGCGCCCGGTCGCGAACGCGTTCGGCTGCATCGACGGCGAGACGTAGAGCCGGGGCATCGGCTGCCCGGCCTCGCCCGCGAGCTCCCGCACCATCTGGTAGAGCTCGGGGAACTCGGCCTCGCTGACCGGCCGGGCGCCCATCGAGCGCAGGGCGAGCCGGTCCGAGTAGAAGTAGCTGAAAGCGTTGGTGGCCAGCGAGACGACGACGGCGAGCACCAGGCCGCCGGTACCGCCCAGCCAGTAGCCCACGGCCAGGATCAGGCCGGTGAGCAGACCCAGCAGAGCAGCTGTCTTGAGGCCGTTGTGGTGGCTGGACAACATCCACTCCTCATGGTTGACGCGGGTTCGTGACCCGCACTCCACTGAACGTCGATCACCTTCGGTTCCATCCCGAGCACGCTGTGAGTTGGCTGCAGTAACGGCCGTCACTTGCACTGAGTGCAAGTCGAGGTACGTTCGAGAGGTGCAACAGCGCAGACTCGAGACCTGGCGGTCGGTGCGCGAAACCGCTGTGAGCCTGATGGGCGAGCGCGGCTTCGACGCGGTCTCGGTCGACGACATCGCGGCGTCGGCCGGCATCTCCCGCCGGACGTTCTTCAACTACTTCCCGGACAAGGAGTCGGTGCTCTTCGACCCCGATCCGGACGACCCGGCGCTGTGGTCCCGGCTGATCGACGCCCGGCCGGCCGGCGAGCCGCTCTGGATCTCCCTGCGCGAGTTGATCCTGGAATACACCAGCGTGGTCTTCGAGCGGATACATCGACACAAAGGCGTTTTAAAGGCCTCGCCCGAGCTGCGAAGCTGCTCCCGCGAGATCGCCGACCGCTTCTGGGATGCCGTCCGCGACTGGGCCGGCGACGACTTCCGGGTCGAGGTACAGGTCAACGCCGCCCGCGCCGTACTCAACACCACCTGCCCCCGGTGGGACGCCGCCACCGGCCTCGAAGGGCTGCACACCCTGATCCGGGAGGGCTTCGACCTCCTCCAATCCTCACATCCCGAACGGACGTTCTCATGAACCGTGTCCCGCTCTCCGTCCTCGACCTCGCCACGGTCCGCGAGGGGCACGGCAGCGCCGACGCCCTCCGCGGCACCATCGAGATCGCCAAGGCCGCGGACGAGCTCGGATACGCCCGCTTCTGGGTCGCCGAGCACCACAACATGCCGGCCGTCGCCTCCACCGCGCCGCCGGTCCTGATCGGCGCCGTCGCGGCGAACACCGCGACGATCCGGGTCGGCTCCGGCGGCGTGATGCTGCCGAACCACATGCCGTTCGTGGTGGCCGAGCAGTTCGCGCTGCTGGAGGCGCTCTACCCGAACCGGATCGACCTCGGCATCGGCCGGGCGCCCGGCACCGACCAGGCGACCGCCCAGGCGCTGCGCGGCGTCTCGCCCTACCTGACCGTCGAGCGGTTCCCGGAGCACCTGCAGACCGTCATGGCGCTGCTCGGCGACGAGCGGGCCGCGGCGCCGGCCCGGCTGTCGGCGACCCCGGTCGCGGAGACGTACCCGGAGATCTGGATCCTCGGCTCCTCCACCTACGGCGCCCAGCTGGCCGCCGCGCTGGGGCTGCCGTTCTGCTACGCACACCACTTCGCGATGGGCTCCGATGTGGACGGCGCGGCCCGGCTCTATCGGGACGGGTTCCAGCCGTCGCCGCGGTACCCGGCACCGCACCTCATGGTGAGCGCGTCGGTGCTGGCCGCGGAGACCACCGAGGAGGCGCAGTACCTGGCCGGTCCGAGCCGGGTGATGATGATGAGCCTGCGTACCGGCCGGCTCGGCCCGATGGTGTCGCCGGAGACCGCCGCGGCGCAGGAGCTCGACCAGTCGCTGCCCGGGACCCAGTACGCCGGCACCGCCGAGGAGGTCGTCGCCGGCCTGGACGCGCTCGTCGAGCGGACCGGGGCGGACGAGCTGATGCTGGCCGGCTCGGTCTACGACCCGGCGACCCGGACTGACAGCCTGGCCCGGATCGCGAAAGTATGGGGCCTGTGAAGAAGCAGGGAACCGTTCTCACCGTCAACGTCGGCAGGTCCGAGCCCAATCCGGCGAAGGGCACCGGGATCACCGGGATCGGCAAACGCCCGATCGACGGCCCGATCGAGGTCCGGCCCCCGGGCCCGAAGACGACGGGTCTGCACAGCGGCGTGGTCGGCGATTTCATCGGGGACACGAAGCATCACGGCGGCGACGACCAGGCGGTTTATGCGTACGCAAAAGAAGACTATGCGTGGTGGGAAGCCGAACTGGGCCGTGCGCTGCCGAACGGGCTGTTCGGCGAGAACCTGACCACCGAGGGCCTGGATCTCCTCGGCGCGGTGATCGGCGAGCGCTGGCACTTCCCGTCCGGCGTGGTGCTCGAGCCGACGTTCGGCCGGATCCCGTGCGCGACGTTCCAGCACCGGATGGCCGAGCCGAGCTGGATCAAACGGTTCGCGCGGGCCAACCGGACCGGCACCTACCTGCGGATCATCACGCCCGGCACGATCCGCGCCGGCGACCGGGTGGACGTCGTCGAACGCCCCGGCCACGGGCTGACCGTGGCCGAGGCGTTCGACATCTACATGCACGACCAGGATCGGCTGCCGCGCCTCCTGGACGCCGACTCCCTGCCCCCGTCGATGCGCAGGGAGATCGAGAAGAGGGTCAGCGGCAGCGCCAGATGACCGGGACGACCGGACGGCCGGCCGCGTCGCCGCTCAGGTTCGAACCGGCGGCGACGCGGGCGTTCTCGCTGATGAAGGTGACGCCGAACGAGTCGTCGTCGTACCTCTTCAGCTTCGGCAGCTTCAGCACCCGATCGCCGACGTAGACGGCCGGGTCGTCCTGGATGAAACCGCCGCCCCGGCGCTGCACGGCCGGCACCTGCACGGCGTACCTGTCGTCGCTGAGCTTCTGCCAGGTCCGGCTGCCGGGCTCGTAGCGGTAGAGCGCCGACCGGGCGTCGTCCCTCGTCCTCTCCGCGTAGATCCATCCGAAGTGGATCGCGATCGGCCCGACCCCGCTCCCCTTGCCGGGATCGGGGTCGGCCACCGGCGGCAGGATCCGCTCGAGCGAGCCGTCGGCGTGCCAGAGGTAGGGCCCGGAGTCCTGCTTCCCCCACAACCCGACGAGGATCGTCCCGTCCTCGGTGATGTCGTAGGCCTCCCCGCCGGCCATCCCGGCGGGCAGCGGCATCGGCTCGGGTTCGGCGTCCCACGACGACCAGCGCTGCGGCCGTGCCGCGTCGGGCGCCCCCTCGGTGTCACCGGCCACCACCCCGGCGTCGTTGATCGCGACCGCGTTCCCGACGCCCTTCATCCGGGTGATCTCGCCGTCGTGGTACGCGAACGGGATCGTGTTGCCCGCGACAGTGGCCCCCACCGCCACACCGGAGGCGTTGATGTCCTGCATCGACACCTTCGGGCTCCGCTGCGCGACCGTCGCGACCAGTTCGCCGTTCCGCCAGACCAGCACGTCGTGGTCGCCGCCGTCGACCGGCTCGCTGCTGCCGACCAGATAGGTGCCGCCCGGGTCGCCGGCCTCCACGGACGCCGACGTGGCCCGGCCCGTCGGCAGCGCCGCGGCGGTGCACGCCCGGGGCAGCGTCGGATCCGCGGGCAGCGCGGGCGTCATCTCCTCGGCCTGCGGGCGCAGCACCAGCACCCCACCGGTGATCACCACGGCCACCCCGGCCGCCACCGCCGCGCTCGACCAGGCCCGCACCCGGCGGACCCGCAGCCCGTCCCGCATCGCCCTACCCACATCGACCTTGCTGGGCCCGTCCGGCCCGCCCGTGTCGAGCGGCCGGAGCAGCAGGTTGCCGTACTCTTCCTCGTTCACAGGACGCTCCTCCGGGTGTCTGCCTTCCGGGTGTCTTTTTTGGCGGGTTCACCCAGCAGCCGCCGCAGGGCGGCCAGGCCGTGCGAGGTCTGGCTCTTCACCGTCCCCTCCGAGCAGCCGAGGATCCGGGCCACCTCCGCCACCGGCCGATCGCACAGGAACCGCAACACCAGAACCGCCTGCTGCTTCGCCGGCACCTGCGCCAGCGCCGCCCGCAAAACCGTCCGCTCCTCGATGCCCGGCTTCCCCGCCCCGTCCCGGAGCTCCGGCGCGGCCGCGAACAACCCGACCCGCCACCACCCCCGCCGCTTCTCGTCCAGGAAAGCCCGGACGATCATCGTGTGCACATAGGCGTCCACATTGTCCGCACGCGAGATCCGAGGCCACCGGGCATACAACTTCGTGATCGTCTCCTGCACCAGGTCATCAGCCTGATCACGATCGCCGCTGAGCAGATAGGCCAGCCGTCGCAGCGCAGGCAGACGCCCGTTCACGTACGCCAGATAGTCCTCATCCATCCCGCTCCCCGTTCCTGCCGTCACCTAGATAGACGCGGGTCTTGGGGAAGCGGTTGTATTGCTTTTTCGTACGAGGGCTCAACCCCTCCACAACCGCAGCCACAACGCCCGCCCGCACGACGCGGGCGCGTGCGGGTGGCGGGGGCCGTTGCGCGGGTTTCGCTATCGGTGCGTGGCTGAGCCCCGACCTCTGTGGCGCCGGCGTCACCACCGGGAGAAGACTGCGATGATCACCCGATGGAGTTAGAACTGGAGCCGCCGATCGGCGTCGGGCCGCTCCGCCTGGGCATGACCGCGGAGGAGGCGCGTTCGGCGTTGCAGCCGCTCGGCCGGTTGGCGCAGGAATCCCGCGGTGAGTTCGCCGTGGACCGGCCGAGCGGTCTCCGGTTCAGTCTCGGCTTCGGCGCAGCCGGTCCGACTCTGAACCGGGTGAACGCCATCGAGCTCTGGCGACCTTGTGAACACGACGTCGTGCGCTATCGGGACGTCGACGTCTTCGGATTGCCCGCGCGGCAGGTCGTGGAGCGTATCCAGCGGTATGCCGACCTGCGGGAGTACGAGTCCGGTTGCAGCTTCGCGGCACTCGACCTGTACCTGGCGTTCTGGCGGCCCTTCCCCGCGGACGACGACCCCGACGAGGAGCAGGGCTACTTCTTCCAGTCCGTCTCCATAGCGCGGCCGGGCTACGGCGATTCGCCTGCCGAGGCGGCCGCGAGGCTCGCGGCCGGCGGCGAGCCGGGCTACTGACCGGCCGAGAGCCGCCGCGCGATCACTCGTGGAGAGCGGGACTCGCACGATCAGTCGAAAGAGCGCCTCCTCGTCTCCGCAGATGAGGGGCTCCATTTCCCAGTGGTGGCGGGTAGAGGATTCGAACCTCTGTAGCTTTCGCGACGGAGTTGTAGTCCGCTCCTGTAGTCCTCCGCGTCAGGACAGGGCGTCGAACAGCGCCTGCGGCGCGAACCCCAGCACCACCGCCACCACCACGGCAGCGGAAATGGTCACTGCCACCGGACGGGGAACCGGGCCGTGTGGGTGCAGCGCCTCGTCGACGAGGACCGGGTCGGCCACGGACAGACCGACCCTCTCCGGCAATGAATACAGGCCCGCCGCCACCCGGACGTAATACGCCAACGCGATCACCGCGTTGAGGACGACGACGCCGGCCAGCCAGGTCCAGTTCGCGTCGACCAGGGCGTCGACTACCGAGAGCTTGGCGAACAGGCCCGCCAGGCCGGGTGGTAGACCGGCCAGACCGGCCAGGGCCAGGACGAACGCCGCGCCCAGCCAGGGGAAGCGGCGGCCCGCGCCGCGGTAGTCGTCCAGGGTGCCGCCGTCCTGGCCCGGGGCGCGGAGGGCCACCACGACGCCGAAGGCGATCAGTTCGAGGATCACGAAGAAGGCTGCGTAGGCGAGGGCTGCCACGACGCCCGGTTCGCCGAGGGCGAGGGCCGCCAGGATGTAGCCGGCCTGGGCCACCGAGGACCAGGCGAGCAGGCGGATCATGCGGGTCTGGCGGAGCGCCACCAGGTTGCCGATGGTCATCGTGAGGATGGCCAGTACGGCGACCACGGCTCGGGTGTCGAGGCGGGATACGACGGCTGCCAGGGCTATGACACCGCCCAGTTTCGAGGCGGTCGAGAGGTAGGCGGCGATCGGGACGGGAGCGCCGTCGTAGGTGGCCGGCGCCCAGGCGTGCAGGGGCACCGCGGCCACCTTGAAGGCGAGGCCGATCACCAGGAGGGCGGCGCCCACGCCGGCCAGGGCGGCGAAGGGCGGGGCCGCGGCGGTGAGGGCCGCCAGGTGTACGCCGCCGGTGGCCGCGTAGTTGAGGGCCACGCCGAGCAGGGCGATCACCGTGGAGATGACGCTGATCAGGAAGAAGGTGACCGAGGCGGCGGCGCCGTCGGTGGTCACGCGTTCGGAAGGGGCGAAGCGGCGCAGGCCCACCAGGACGTAGAGGGGCAGGGTCAGCGTCTCCAGGCCGACGATCAGGGTGATCAGGTCGCCGGCGTAGCCGACCGTCACGCCGCCGGTCATCGAACAGGCCAGCAGGAAACAGAACTCGCCGGCCGGCGCGATGCCGAGACGCAGGGCGGGCAGGGAGAACGCCAGCACGCCGGCGGTCAGGCCGGCGAAGAGGACGGCCACTGTCGCGGCCGCGCCGGACGGCACCCAGGAGCAGCCGCCGCCGGCGCAGAAGGTGGGAGAAGCATCGACGGCGACGACCGCGCACACTGCGGTCGCCAGAGCACCGAGCAGGGTCACACCCACGATGACGGCGCGACGACCGGTGAAGAGGTCGGCCAGCAACGCCAGAATCGCGGTCGATGCGGCAGCATAAATCGGGATAAGGGAGAAGTGTCCTACGACCTGGCTACCCACGGGAGACCGCCTCCAGGAGACGCAGGATCGGGATGTCGGTTCCGGACACGATCAGCGCCGGCGCCACGCCCACCACCAGGGTGAGCAGCACGAGCGGCCCCCAGGCGAACCACTCCACACCCGCGATGGACGGCTTCGCGCCCCGTACCATCGGGGTTGCCGGACCGTGCGTGACCCGCCGCAGCAGGCGCAGGAAATAGGCGGCCGTGAGGGCGCCGCCGCAGGCGGCCAGCACCCCGCAGGTGACCCAGAGCGGCCCGCCCGCCTGCACCGCCGCGACCACCGCGAACGCCTCGCCCCAGAAGCCGGCGAGGCCGGGCAGGCCGAGCGAGGCGATCGCCGCGAAGCCGAGCAGGCCGGCCAGCCGCGGCGCCTGTTCGCGCAGGCCGCTGAGCTGGTCGAGGGAGCCGGTGCCGGCGCGCTCCTTGAGCGTCCCGACCAGGAAGAACAGCAGGCCGGTGATGAGGCCGTGTGCGATGTTGCCGATCAGCGCGGCCTGGATGCCGGTGACCGTCAGCGTCGCGATGCCGAGCAGCACGAAGCCCATGTGCCCGACGCTGGAATAGGCGATCAGCCGCTTGAGCTCGCGCTGGCGCAGGCAGATCAGCGACCCGGCGAGGATCGCCACGACGGCCAGCACGCCGAGCACCGGCGACGCCCATTCGGCACCCTCGGGCGCCACGCCGAGACCGATCCGGATCAGGCCGTAGGTGCCCATCTTGAGCAGCACGCCGGCCAGCATCACCGAGCCGACGGTGGGCGCCTCGGTGTGCGCGTCGGGCAGCCAGGTGTGCAGCGGCCAGAGCGGCGCCTTGATCGCGAAAGCAACAAAAAGCAGGATGAAAACGAAATACTGCAAATGGCGGCTGAGATCGAACGAACCGGTCAGATCTCCGGTCCCCGCCTGCGACACCACCGTCACCACGGCGATCAGCAGCAGCACCGATCCGACCAGCGTGTAGAGCACGAACTTCCGCGCCGCCGCCCGCCGCCCCGGCCCGCCCCAGCCCGCGATGATCGCGTACATCGGGAGCAGGACGACCTCGAAGAACACGAAGAAGAGGATCAGGTCGAGGGCCAGGAAGGTGCCGAGGACGCCGACCTCGAGGATCAGGAGCAGAGCGGCCAGGGGCCGCGAGCCCGTGTACGCGCAGCAGAGCACCGTGAGCAGCCCGGTCAGCACGATCAGCGGGTAGGAGATCGCGTCGACGCCGAGGTGGAAGTCGAGTCCGAGGGCCGGCACCCACGGCAGATCGAGGTTCAGCCAGGGCACCACGGCGGGAGGCCGGTCCCCGTAGCTCACCCAGAGAAGGTCCCGGGAGAAGACGACCGGCGTCAGCGTGAGCACGAACGTCACGGCCGCGAAGAGGGTCGCGACGATCCTGGGCGCCGGCAGCAGCGCCACCACCGCGGCGCCGACGGCCGGTACCAGGAGCATCGCCGCGAGCAGGAACGACCAGGAGTCGGTGGAGAGGGTCATGCCGGCACTCCCAGCCACGCGACGATGCCGAGCACGAGGGCGCCCAGCAGGACGAGGACCGCGGCGACCGGCAACACCGCGACCCGGTGCGCCTCGGCGAGCTCACCGCCGGCCCGGCGGGTCCCCTCGCCGGCGCCCTCGACCGCGGCGTCCACCACCCGCTCGTCGGCGGCGGTGACGTACCGGGCGAGCGCCCGCACCGGCACGACCACGAGGCGGTGCTGCACGGCGTCGAGGTGGAACCCGGAGGCGAAGAGCGGGCGGGCCGGGCCGAGCGCGAGCGCCGGGTCGACGCCGGGGACCGCCCACCAGATCCACCAGGCGGCGCCGGCGCCCGCGGCGAGCAGCAGCATCGGCAGCGCCACGGCGACGCCGAGGTGCGGGTCCTCGAGTTCGAGGGAGGTGCGGAAGCCGGGCGCGTACGCGGCCAGCCCGAGCAGCGCGGCCGGGACCAGCAGGACGAGCAGCGGCGCGCGCATGAGCCACGGCGGGTCGTGCGGCGTCGCCGGGACCTGGTAGCGGGCGTCGTCGAAGCCGACCTCCCAGGCCGGCCCGTCCGGGCCGGGCGCGCGGGACACCCCGAAGAAGGCCCGGAGCAGCAGCCGGGTCGCGTACCAGGCGGTGATCCCGACCGCGAGAAGCGCGGCCAGCCAGACCACCCACCCGGCCCAGACCGGGATCGTCTCGCCGCCCTCGGTCGCATGGGCGGCGGCGGTCAGCACCGTCTCCTTCGACCAGAAGCCGGCCAGCGGCGGCACCCCGGCCAGCGCGGCCAGGCCGATCACGAACGACCAGAACGTCACCGGCATGGCCGGCCGCAGACCACCCATCCGGGACAGCAGCCCGGTGCCGGCCGCGTGGATGACCGCCCCCGCCGCGAGGAAGAGCAGCGCCTTGAAGGCCGCGTGGGTGAGCAGGTGGAACAGCGCGGCGGCGGGCGAGCCGACGGCCAGCGCCGCGGTCATGTAGCCGATCTGGGAGACCGTCGACCAGGCCAGCACGCGCTTCAGGTCGTCCTGCGCGGTGGCCGCGAGCGCGCCGAGCAGGATCGTGATCGCGGCCAGCACGCCGAGCGTCCCCAGCGCGACCGGCGACTGCTCGAAGAGCGGGTAGAGGCGGAAGACCACGTAGACGCCGGCCGCGACCATGGTGGCCGCGTGGATCAGCGCGGAGATCGGGGTGGGGCCGGCCATCGCGTCCGGCAGCCAGGTGTGCAGCGGGAACTGGGCGCTCTTGCCGGCCACCCCGGCCAGGATCAGGAGCAGCGCGGCGGTGAGCGTGCTCCCGTCGTACGGATGCTCGATGACGTCGGCGAGCCGGGTGCTTCCGGCCTGGGTGATCAGCACGGCGATGCCGAGCAGGAAGCCGACGTCACCCACCCGGGTGACGAGGAAGGCCTTCACCGCGGCGGCGGGCGCCTCGGGCAGCCGCCGGTCGTGGCCGATCAGCAGGTAGGAGCAGGCGCCCATCACCTCCCAGCCGACCAGCATGACGATCAGGTCGTGCGACGTCACCACCAGCAGCATCGCGCCGGTGAAGAGGCTGACCTGGGCGGCGTAGGGGGCGTACCGCGGATCGTCGTGCAGGTAGGCGACCGAGTAGATCTGGACGAGCAGCGCGACCAGGGCGACCGCGAGAGCCACGTAGACCACGGCCGGGTTGATCGCGACGCCGAGGCTGACCGTGAAGCCGCCGAAGTGCGCGATCTCGAAGCCGGTCTCGAAGGGATCGCCGTCCCCGAGCAGCAGCCTGATCGCGAGGAGCAGGGCCAGCGCGCTCCCGGCGATGCCGATTCCGGCGGCGAGCCTTCTGCGTGGTCCCGCGCCGTCGCCCGGCGGCAGCAGGAGACCGAGGAGGCCTGCGAGCAAGGGTACGAGGGGAAGCAGCGGCCCGGCCACGTCGACGCTCACCCGGTCACCCGTTCCTCGTCGGTGTCCAGCCGCACCTCGTCGGTGATGACCGCCCTGCGCATCCGGTAGAACTGGAGCACGATCGCGAGGCCGACGCCCACCTCGGCGGCGGCCAGCACGATCACGAAGAGCGCGAAGACGCCGCCGGTGCCGGGGTCGGCCGCACCCGGCCGGGCCCACGACTCGATCGTGACGCCCTCCAGCGCCGAGCGCAGGCTCACGTCGGCGGTCACCAGGATCAGGTTGACCGCGTTGAGCATGAGCTCGACCGCCATGAGCACGAGGATCGCGTTGCGCCGGCGCAGGACGCCGTAGACGCCCAGGCCGAAGAGGAGGGCGCCTACGACGTACGGGATGACGACGTGCATCAGGCGTCCCCCTTCCGGGCGCCGATGTCCGGCCGGGACAGCACGATCGCCCCGACCAGGGCGGACAGCAGCAGGATCGAGAGCACCTCGAACGGCAGCACCCAGGCCCCGAAGATCCGCTCACCGACCCGCTCGGCGGTCTCCGGCTCGGGCGCCGGGTAGCGCACCCAGTGGAACGCGTCGGCGAAGAGCACCGCGAGGCCCAGGCCGGTGCCGCCGCCGATCAGGGCGGCCGGGAGGGCCGGGCGGTCCAGGTCGGCCGAGGGCCCGATCGGCGCCCGGGTCAGCATCACCGCGAAGAGCAGCAGCACCACCACCGCGCCGACGTAGACGAGCACCTGCACCCAGGCGACCAGCTCGGCGCCGAGGACGAGGTAGAGGCCGGCGATCGCGCCGAGGCTGACCACCAGGTAGAGGCCGGCCCGGACCAGGTGGCTGCTCGTCACGACGAGGGCACCGGAACCGACAGCGAGGGCGCCGAGCGCCAGCAGGAGGACGTCGGCGACGGTCACTGCTCCTCCGGCTCGGTCGACGCGGGCTTCGCCCGTACGGAAGAGGGTCTTGCGGTCTTGGCGGCGGTCGCCGCACCCGGGCCCGCGGCCTTGCGCGCCGCCGTGGCCTCCTCCTTGCTCGGCTCGCCCAGCACGTCGTGGGCCGGGGGCGGAGGAACCGTGCGCATCCACTCACCCAGCCGGGTCTTGTCGTGCAGCAGCGAGAGGACGTCGGTCTCGGCGTATTCGAATTCGGGCGTCCAGTGCAGCGCGTCGAACGGGCACACCTCGATGCAGATGCCGCAGTACATGCAGAGCGAGAAGTCGATGTCGAACCGGTCCAGCACGTTGCGCTGACGCGCCCGCGCGGCGCCCGGGACGACCACCTCCTCCTTGTGCGAGTCGATGTAGATGCACCAGTCCGGGCACTCGCGCGCGCAGAGCATGCAGACCGTGCAGTTCTCCTCGGACAGGGCGATCACGCCGCGCGAGCGGGGCGGGAGATCGGGCTCGACGTCCGGGTACTGCTGGGTGGTGGACCGCTTGGTCATCGTCTTGAAGGTGACCGCGAGCCCGTCGAGCAGCCCCTTGCCGGGAACGTCGCGGTCGCCGTTATCAGTCACAAGGGCATATCCTGCCCGGTCCGGCCGGGTGACGCGACCTCGGCCCGCCCGAGATTTCCGGTACCGTGGACGGACGGGTAGAGCGACCCCGCCCTGGAGGCCCCGATGACCGCTTCCTTGAGCGAAGTGCCGCCGGCGGACGGCTGGACCGTCGAGGATCTCGAAGGCCTGCCGGATGACGGGGTGCGTCGCGAACTACTCGATGGGATCCTCCACGTGTCGCCGTCACCGTCCACCGCTCACCAGGCCCTGGTGATCCTGCTCGGGGCCGCGTTGACCCGGGGGTGCCCGGAACACCTGTTCGTGTCACAGGCGAACGACGTGGTGCTGAGCTCTCGCCGGAAATTCATTCCCGATCTGCTGGTCGTGACTTTCGACGCCGCGAAGAAGCCCGGGGGGAAGTTCCAGGCCGCCGATGTCGTGCTCGCCGTGGAGATCGTGTCGCCGAGTTCGCAGAGCATGGATCGCGTCATGAAACCCGCGCTCTACGCCAAGCACGGGATCCCCTTCTACTGGCTGATCGAAACGGAGAACGACCTCTCCGTCACGACCTATCGGCTGGACCCCGAAGATCGGGTCTACCAGCCGACCGGAGCCTTCAGCGGCGGCGACACGATCCGGCTCGCCGAGCCGTGGCGGATGGAGATCCCGATCACGGAGATCCGGCCGCGCAACCTCTAGGTCAGGGCCTTCACGGCGACGGTCAGGACCAGCTGGGCCAGTGCGAGCGGGACCAGGATCAGCCAGCAGAGGCGTTGCAGCTGGTCCTCGCGCAGCCGCGGATAGCTCACCCGCAGCCAGATGATCACGAAGGACAGCGCGAAGATCTTCAGCAGCGTCCAGAGCCAGCCCAGCTGCTCCTCGAACGGGCCGTGCCAGCCGCCGAGGAACAGGACCGTGGTGAGGGCCGCGATCACGACGATGCCCACGTACTCGGCGAGCAGGAAGAACGCGAAGCGCAGGCCGGTGTACTCGGTCATGTAGCCGAAGACCAGCTCGGAGTCGGCGATCGGCATGTCGAACGGCGGGCGGCGGATCTCGGCGAGCCCGGCCACGAAGAAGACCAGCGCGGCCGGCGCCTGCCAGATCAGCCACCACGGGCGCCACGCCTCGACAATGCCGGGCAGGCTCAGCGTGCCGGCCGCCATGGCGACGCTCGCGGCGGAGAGGACCAGCGGTAGTTCGTACCCGAGCAGCTGGGCCGCGCCCCGGACGCCGCCGAGCAGGCTGTACTTGTTCGCCGAGCTCCACGCCGACATCAGGACGGCCACCACGCCGATCCCGAGGACCGCGAGGACCAGGAACAGGCCGATGTCCAGGCTCTGGGCCACCAGACCGCCCGGTCCGAGGGGGATGGTCAAGAGCACCACGAGGTACGGGAAGAGCGCCACGATCGGGGCGAGCCGGAAGACGGCACGGTCCGCGTCCCGCGGGGTGACGTCCTCCTTCTGCACGAATTTGACGCCGTCGGCGACGAGCTGGGCCCAGCCGTGGAAGGCGCCCGCGTACATCGGGCCGACCCGGCCCTGCATGTGCGCCATCACCTTGTGCTCGGCCTGGCCGACCACGAGCGGCAGGACCAGGAACGCGGCCATCACGGCGACGATCCGGACGAGGAGGTCGAGCCAGAGCGGCATCAGCTCTCCTCCCGCGGCGGGCGGGCCGGTCGCTCCGGACGCGCCGTCCGCTCGGGACGGGCCGGTCGCTCGGGGCGGGCCGGCCGCTCGGGCGGCGGCACCTTGCCCTTCATCGGACCCCACTCGTTCGGGTCGGGCACGCCGGGCGGGCGCATCGGGGCGCGTTTCGCGGCGCCGGCCTCGGACTCCCCCGGCTCCTTCGCGCCCGGCCACGGCTTCGCCACCCGGGCCGCCAGCACGAACTCCTTGCGCAGCGGATGGCCCTCGAACTCCGGCGGCAGCAGCAGCGGGCGCAGACCGGGGTGGCGGGCGAACCCGATCCCGAACATCTCGTGCGTCTCGCGCTCGTGCCAGTCGGCGCCCGGATAGAGGTCCACCACCGACTCGATCTCCGGCGCGTCCCGCGGAACCCTGGCCCGCAGCAGCACGCCGTGCTTGCGCCGCACCGACCAGAGATGGGCGATCACGGTGAAGCCCTCGTCGAGCTCGTCCACGGCGGAGAGCCAGTCGAAGAAGTCGCAGCCGATCGCCCCCGGATCGCGGGCCAGCTCGGCGGCGAACCACCAGCGGGCCGGCGGCACGTCGATCACGGCGCGGGCGTGCCCGGGACCGCCGCCGGAGACCCCGGCCGTCGCGTTGAGCGGAAGCTGGTCGGTCGCCAGCAGGCTGACCATGCGGTCCCCGACCTCTTCTGGCGTCATGCGACACATCCTATGGTCATCGAGACGTCCGCAACGTTCCGCGTGGCCCGGGCGTGTAGTCCCCGTGACCGCCACAGTTGATACGGAGAAGCCGATCGCCGCGCCTTCGTTCGACGAGATCTACGCCGCGCACTACACGGATCTCGCCGTGCAGCTCTACGCCTACTTCGGTGATCGGCAGGAGGCGCAGGACGTCTGCCAGGAGGCGTTCTGCCGCGCCCTGGCCCGGTGGAAGCACATCGCCGGGTACGACGACCCGGTCGCCTGGATCCGCCGCGTCGCCTGGAATCTGGCGGTCAGCCGGTGGCGCCGGGCCCGGACCGCGCTGAACTTCCTGAACCGGCAACGGCCGGCCGAGCTCTCGCCGAGGACGGCAACGGAGGTGCGCGGTGACCGACCGAATCGAGGAGCTTCTCGCCGATCTGCGGACGTCGGCGGTGCGGGAGATCCGGCCACCGGGCGCGGCGGCGGCGCGGCGGACCGTACGCCGGCGCCGGACCACCGGGGTCGTGGCCCTCGCGGGCGCGCTGACGGCGGCGCTCGTGGGCGGGTTCGGCCTGGCCCGGCAGCCGGAAGCGGCGCCGATCCTGCCGGCCGCGAGCGCGTCGCCCACTGCCGGGCTCAACCCGGCCCCGCGGCTCGCGGCGGAGGCCCTGCGCCTGATCCGGGACGACCGGCCGGCGTACGAGCAGGCCGGACCGGTCCGGCCGGGCGGCTTCGAGCGGCGGATGTACCTGTCGCGCCTCACGCTCACCGTGGCCTGCGCCGGCGCCGGGCGGTTCACCCTGGTGGTGACCGGGGACGTCGAGGGTGACCGGTTCGACATGGCCGAGGACCGGGAGCTGGCCAGGATCGAGGTGCCCTGTTCGGCCGCCCCCGCCCCGATCACCCGGAGGATCAACGCGTACATGGTGCCCGAGCTGAGGTTCGGCCTCGAGGACACGACGAGCGCCGGCGGGAAGGCCGGCTACGCGATCCGGGTGACCGGCGACGACGACGCGACACTCGCCCCCGACGACGAGGCGGCGAGTGTCCAGGCCGTGCTCGGCCGGGAGACCGGCGCCCGGGCCGGCGGTGGCGCGCCGGAGGAGGAGCCCTTCGACGGGAAGTTCCACCGATCGGCGCAGCATGCCGAGTTCCCGGCGGACGAGCGGTACACCTTCGCGCTGGCCTGCCGGGGCACCGGGACCTACGCTGTCCAGATCCGCCGCGGCGACGACGGCACGATTCTCGCCGAGCACGCGGTCGCCTGCTCGTGGCCGCCGCTCAGGAAGGACGTCGAACTCCCGGATGCGCTCGGCAGGAACGTGGAGTTCTGGACCCGCTATCGGGCCGCGCCCGGCGAGCGGGCCGAGACCGGATGGGCCCTGCACCCCCGGTGAGGAATTTTCCGGCGGCCGGGTGCAACCGGCCGCCGGGAACGGGCGTGTAGTGGCCGTGACAACGATCGCCGCGCGCCCCTGCTTCGACGAGGTGTACGCCGCCCACTACGCCGACCTCGTCGTCCACCTGCAGACGCACTTCGGTGACCGGCAGGACGCGCACGACGTGGTCCAGGAGGCGTTCTACCGCGCCCTGGTCCGCTGGGACGCCGTCGCGGACTACGACGATCCGGTCGCCTGGATCCGCCGGGTCGCCTGGAACTTGGCGATCAGCCGGTGGCGCCGGGCCCGGACCGCGCTCGGCTTCCTGAACCGGCAGCGCCGCGTCGAGCCGCAGTCCGACGGCCCCGGGCCGGACCGGGTCGCCCTGCTCGCCGCGCTCGACGGCCTCCCGGCGGCGCATCGCAGAGCCGTGGTGCTGCACTACCTCGCCGACATCCCGGTCGCCGAGATCGCGGCCCGGGAGGGTGTCGCGACCGGGACCGTGAAGTCCTGGCTGTACCGGGGACGGGCCGCCCTCGCGGCGGCGCTCGCGATGGCGTTCGTGCTGGCGGTGGCCGGGTTGATAGCGGTGCTGCGACCGGAGCACGGCTCGGCCCCGCCGGTCGCGCCGTCCCGGCCGCCGGCGTCCGCGACCACCGAGCGGGTCGCCCGTGCCCTCGGCGCCGACCCGGCGATGCCGGAGCCCGCCGTCCTCGCCAGATTCGACGAGGGCGACGGCCGGATCGTCACCACCCGGAATCTGCTCGGCGGCCGCCACGACGTCAAGGCGGTCTGCCTGGGCACCGGCTCGATCGACGTCGCGTTCTCCGGGACACGGGCGACAGTCGTCTGCGACAGCGAGCAGACGACGGTGCTGACGATCCCGGTGACCATGCCCGACCCCGGCGCGATCGTGCCGGTCACGATCACCCCGGCGGCCGGCGCCGGCGGGGCCGTCTTCGGTCTGGTGCCGGTGCTGTCCGACGCCGACCGGGCCCGCCACCAGGCGGCCGCGGCGGCGATGCTGCCCGGGGACGGCGTCGCCGCCGAGAGCTTCTTCATGGACCACGGCAGCGGCAGCGACAACGAGACCCTCGAGCCGGGCCGATACCGGATCCGGGCGGCCTGCGTCGGATTCGGCGCCGCCACCCTCACCGCCGGCCCTTCCACCGCCGGCCCTTCCACCGTCGGGGGCGAGAGCGTGAAGGTGACCTGCGGCCGGACCGCCTCCCTCGTCCACGACCTCACCGCGGGCGGGCTCGCCACCCGGCTCGAGCCGGACGCCGAGGCGGCCGGCCGCAGCGCCGGGGCGATCGTGGTCGAGCGGATGTGACTCAGAGGCCGGGGAGGCGGCCGTTGCGGAAGACGTCGACGAAGTCCTGGTGGTCCTCGCGGGCCTGGTCGCCGTACCGGTGGGCGAAGTCGACCAGATGCCGGACGAAACCGGCCTCGTCGGCGTCGACCACCGCGACGATCGCCTCCTCGGTGGAGAAGTCGACCAGGTCGTGGCTGGACTCGTCGTCGGCGACCGAGTGCATGCGGGCCACCGCGCGGCCCAGGTCGGCGATCACCCCGGTCAGCTCGTCCGGCTCGTTCACGTCCGACCAGTCCAGGTCGGCGGCGTACGGGGAGACCTCGGCGACGAGCTGGCCCACCCCGTCCAGCTCGGTGAAGCCGAGCCACGGGTCGGCGTGCGCCTGCAGGGCCCGCTGCGACTCGGCGGTCCGGTGGCCCTGGTGCTTGAAGTAGGACCGGACCCGGTCGTCGTCGATCCAGCGCGCGACGGCCGGCACCTGCGCCTGCTTCATATAGATGATCACGTCGTTCTCGAGCGCCTCGGTGTGCCCCTCGAGCAGCAGGTTGTACGACGGCAGCCCGGCCGAGCCGATCCCGACGCCCTTGCGCAGCTTGATGTCCTTGATGTTGGTGGACACCGGCCGGGTCTGCTGCGGCAGCGTGCTCAGGTACTGCTGGAACGCCGCCCGCACCCGTTCCTCCACACCGGCGTCGACCTCGTAGACGCCGTCGCCGAGCGAGAACCGCCGCTCGTAGTCGTCGATCGTGGTCTGCCCGGCCAGCAGGTCGACCCGGGTGTTGAGCCGGGCCTCCTGGAGGACCCGGCGCAGCACGCCGTCCGCGTTCTCCAGCGTGATCGAGCCGATCGCGTCGTCACCGCCGTGCGCGATCGCCCGCAGCTCGGTGAGGTACGACCGGGCGAACGTGGTGACCAGCGCCGTGATGTTGTCGTCGGAGAGCGCTTTCGAGTACCCGATCAGGGCGACGCTCGCCGAGAACCGCTTGAGGTCCCAGCTGAACGGGCCGACGTACGCCTCGTCGAAGTCGTTGACGTTGAAGACCAGGTGGCCCGACGAGTTCATGTAGGTGCCGAAGTTCTCGGCGTGCAGGTCGCCGTGGATCCAGACCCGGCTGGTCCGCTCGTCGAGGAAGCCGTCGTCGCGGAAGCCGCCGGTGAGGTCGGCGTAGAAGAGCGAGGCGCTGCCCCGGTAGAACGCGAACGGCGAGGCCGCCATCTTCCGGAATTTGCGGCGGAACGCGGCCGGGTCGATCGCCATGAGCTCGCCGAACTCACGGGTGAGCACGTCAACGATGAAGTCGGCACGTGACTGGGAGCCCATGTCCGTTCACGGTACTCAGGGATGACCACGGAGGGGCTACCCTTTCCGCTATGTCCGCTTCACGCCTGCTGCGTATCGGAACACGCTCCTCGCCGATGGCAATGGCCCAGGTCGAGCGCGTTCGCCGGATGCTCGCCGAACGCCGCCCCGAGGTCACCGTCGAGGTGCTGCCGCTCTCCACCAGCGGCGACCGGTGGCAGGGCTCGCTCGCCGACCTCGGCGGCAAGGGCGCCTTCACCAAGGAGGTCGACCAGGCCCTGCTGGACGGCCGGGTCGACCTGGCCGTGCACTGCGTCAAGGACGTGCCCGGCGACCGACCGGCGCCGGCCGGCACCGTGCTCGCGGCCTACCTGGCCCGCGACGACGTGCGGGACTGTCTCATTGACCCCGGTGGCCGGCGACTGGCCGAACTGCCGGCGGGCTCCCGGATCGGGACTTCCGCCGTACGCAGAATCGCCCAGCTCGCGCTGCACTTCCCGCACCTGACCGCCGTGCCGATCCGCGGGAATGCCAATTCCCGCCTCGCGAAGCTCGACGCCGGTGAGTACGACGCCCTGCTGCTCGCGGTGTCCGGCCTGTACCGGATCGGTCAGCAGGATCGGATGACGCACCCCATCGACGTGGACACCTTCGTGCCGGCGGTCGGCTCCGGCACGCTCGTGCTGCAGTGCCGCGACGACGACGCCGGCACCCGCGAACTGGCCGAGGCGCTCGGCGATCGGCGGGCCCGGCAGGAGACCGAGGCCGAGCGGTGGATGCTGCACATCCTGCAGGGCAGCTGCCACTCGCCGATCGCCGGCTACGCCCGCACCGAACCGGACGGCCGGATCGGGCTGCGCGCCCGCGTGATCAGTCTCGACGGCAAGACGGTCCTCGACGCGCACGAGTGGGCCACCGACCCGATCGTGCTCGGCACGTCGGTCGCGGCGGCGCTGCTGCGCCAGGGCGCCCGGCAGATCCTCGACGAAGTCACGAGGTGACCAGGCGTCACGAGATCGGCGGCGTCACGGGATCGGCGGCTTCACGATCGGCGCGGTCAGGGCCAGCGCGTCCGGCCGCGAAACGCCGCCGACGCCCGCCTGCTCGGCCGCGATCTTCTCCTGGAGGCGCAGGATGCCGTGCAGCAGCGCCTCCGGGCGCGGCGGGCAGCCGGGAACGTAGACGTCAACCGGGATGATCTGGTCGACGCCCTTGGTGACCGAATAGGAGTCCCAGTAGGGCCCGCCGCAGTTCGAACACGACCCGAACGAGATCACGTATTTCGGCTCGGGCATCTGGTCGTAGAGCCGCTTGATCGCCGGCGCCATCTTGTCGGTGACCGTGCCGGACACCACCATGAGGTCGGCCTGGCGTGGCCCGTGCGCGAACGGGATCACGCCGAGGCGCATGAAGTCGTGCCGGCTCATGCTCGACGCGATGAACTCGATGGCGCAGCAGGCCAGACCGAAGTTGAACACCCAGAGGGAATAGCGGCGCCCCCAGTTCAGCACGAACCGGATGGGTTCACCGAGCACTCCTGGAAGGGCCATTCGGTCAACCTACCTCGTAGGGAGCGCGCAGGGTCATCGGCGTGCGCGCCACCTCCAGCACCGGTCCCGGAAAGCGCGGCCCGGCCTGGTAGTAGCGAGCCCGCGTCCGCCCCACCGGCTCCAGCAACCCGGCCGCGGTGAGGTCGCGCAGATCGCGCTGGGCCTGCTGCAGGGTCAGCCCCTCCGCCTCCTCATATCGGTGCCGCCGGATCCGGCCGATCACCGCGACGTCGTGCAGCGCGGAGACGACCCGCTCGTCCAGGCCCGCCTCGGCGGCGAACGACTCGAGCGAACTCCACACGGCCGCCGACCTGTCCGCTCGCCCCTGCACGGTCTGCGCCTGCTCGTGATAGGCGGTCAGGTTGAACCGGATCCAGCCGGAGACGTCCTGGTCCGGCCGGAACGTGGATCCACGTCGCTTCAGTTCCCCGTAGTAGGCCCACGTGTTCTGGCGCCGGCCGAGCCACGCCTCGATCGAGGAGAACTCCGGCGCCAGCACGCCTTCCCGGGCGATCAGCAGGGTCTGCAGCGAGCGGGACATCCGGCCGTTGCCGTCGGGCCAGGGGTGGATCGACACCAGGTGCAGGTGGGCCATGGCGGCGCGAACCAGCGGATGGCTGCCGTCGTCGGTGTTGAGCCAGTCCACCAGCTCACTGATCAATTCCGGGATCTCCTCGGCTGCCGGCGCCGTGTACGCAATGAGGCTCGGCTCATCCGGGTCGGTGACGTAGACGGGACCTCGGCGCCACTGCCCGGCGGGCTTGCGCGCGGTGTGGCGGTGGCCCTGCAGCATCCAGTGCAAGGCGTTCAGCAGCCCTTTGCCGTACTCGAAATCGGCGACGTCGTGAAGTGTCTGCACATAGGTCATCATTCGCTGGTAGGCGAGCGTCTCCTCCCGGTTCTCGTCGGAGACGTCGACATCGCGCTCGCCGTCGATCAGGTCCTGGACGTCGACCGTCGAGACTCGGAAGCCCTCGATCGAGTTGGACCTCGCCACCGCATCGGCCGTCAGATATTTCCGCAACCCGAGCGTCCACTTGGCCGGAGAGGCCTGAATCTGATGGCGGAGATTTCGGCGCATGTCCTCGACGCCAGCCAGGACCTGCTGGTCGGCGTCGGTCAGAGCGGGCGTCGGATAGAGCACGGTTCCAGTGTAACTCGCAATGACGCAATCATTGCGTCATTGCGTGGGAGGGCGCTGGAGGTAACTCAAAAAACCCGTCAGCAAGGCTTCCCGCAGGGCCGGCGGCGCGGCGTTCAGGACCGTGTTGACCACGGCCATCCGGGAGAAGTCGCCCGCGCCCAGGCCCAGCCCCTCGGCCAGCGAGGCGATCAGCTCGGGGGTGACCGCGGAGGGGGTGAGCGGGGGCAGCGGCGGCACGTCGATCGGGCCTCGGGCCTGCGCTGCGGCTACCGCGTCGGCCAGGTCGGGGGCGAAGGAGGCGGCCGTGGCGCGCACGGCCGCCGTCACGGTCAGGTGGATGGTCGGCGGCAGGTCGGCGTACGCCATCTGGGGTTGGGTGTGCCAGCCCCGGGCGGCCAGCTCGTCCGCGAGCACGAAGAGGTCGACGCCGTCGGAGGCGAGGCAGACCACGCTCGTCGCAGCCGGGGCGAAGAGGCGGACACCGCCGGTTGCGGTCACCGCGTCGGCGAGGGTGCGGACCGCCGCCCGGGTCTGCGCGGCGAGATCGAGGTAGCCGGCGTCGCCGATGTGGCGCAGTGTCGCGAAGGCGGCGGCGATCGGGCCGCCGGAGCGGGTGGAGGAGATGACCGGATTGATCATGGTGTAGCCCGGCCAGTCCGCGTAGGCGAAGTACTGCGGCCGGCGCAACTCCTCGGACGCGTGCAGCAGGATCGAGACGCCCTTCGGCGCGTAGGCGTACTTGTGCAGGTCGACCGAGATGCTGGTGACGCCGGGCACGGAGAGGTCGAAGGCCGGCAGGTCGGCGCCGAGCCGCCGCAGATAGGGCAGGATCCAGCCGCCGAAGCAGGCGTCCACGTGGAAGCGCACGCCGCGCTCGGCAGAGACGGCGGCGATGGCGGGGATCGGGTCGACGACCCCGTGCGCATAGGACGGCGCCGAGGCCGCGACCAGGATGGTGTCCGGGCTGATTGCCGCGGCCATGGCCCGCGGGTCCGCCGTCAACCCCTCGATGGGTACGACGTCAAGCTCCACCCGCAGGTAATGGGCCGCCTTCGCGAAGGCGGCGTGGGCCGTCGACGGGATGACGAGGCGCGGCCGGGCGATCTCCGGGTGGGCGTCGCGCGCGGCCTTCACGGCGAGGATCAGCGACTCGGTGCCGCCGCTGGTGACGCTCCCGACCGTCTCGGCGTCCCCGCCCAGCAGCCGGGCCGCCGCGCCGACGAGCGCGTTCTCCATGGCGAGCAGGGACGGGAACGCGGTCGGGTCGAGGCCGTTCACGTGCGCGGAGATCGCGTGGGCGCTCCGGGCCAGGTCGTCGAGGCCGTCCAGGGCGGGGTCGTAGACGTACGCGAAGAGCCGCCCGCCGTGCGTCGGCAGGTCACCCCCGCGCAGCTCCCGCAGCTCGGCCAGGATCTGCTCGCCGGGGACGCCCTTCTCGGGCAGCGCGTCGATCACGCGGTGATCCTCTCTTGGTAACCCCGGAGCACCACGAGCGCCGCCCCGACCAGCACGGCCGGGACCACCGTGAATCCGAGCAGCACACCGAGGCGGGCGTCGGCGCTCTGGGTCGCGGCCTCGCCGGTGGCGGACGAGACGTACCCGAAGATCTGCAACATGGCCGCGAAGATGCCCGGGCCGAGAGCGAGGCCGAGGGTCTCCCCCGCCGTCCAGAGGCCGGTGAAGACGCCGGCCTGGCGGCGGCCGGTGCGCTCGGTGTCGTAGGCGATGCAGTCCGGCAGCATCGACATGGCGAAGACCTGCTGGCCGGCGTACCCGGCACCGATCACCGCGACGATCAGGTAGACCACGGCCGGGGGCAGGGCCGGCGCCGCGAGCAGGAGCAGCGCGCCCACCGCGAAGAGCAGCGACGACGCGATCAGCGAGCGCAGCTTGCCCCAGCGGTCGCCGACCGCCGTCCACAGTGGCATGACGAGCAGCGCCGGGCCGACGAACGCGGCGAACAGGAACGTCGCGCCGGAGGACTGGAAGAGCACGTGGTCGGCGAAGTACTGGACACCGGCCAGCATGGTGCCGATGCCGGCCGCCTGCACCACGAAGCAGAGGAGCAGCGCCCGGAACGGCCGGTTGGCCGAGGCGACGCGCAGTTGCGCCCGCAGGCTCGGCTCCGAGGCGGCCGCCGTCCGGGACGGCGCTTTCCTCGTACCCATGAAGACCGCAAGCGTGCCCACGACGATGATGGCGCCGACGAAGGCGCCGGACCACCGGTGTCCCTCGCGGCCGCCGCCGGTGAGCTCGACGATCAGCGGGGCGAGGGCGCCGGAGACCAGGATCGCCAGGGCCAGGACGGCGACGCGCCAGGTCATCAGGCGGGTGCGCTCGCCGTAGCCGTCGGTGAGCTCGGCCGGCATCGCGACGTAGGGAACCTGGAAGAACGCGTAGGCCGTGGCGGCGGCGAGGAAGGCCACCGCGACGTACGCGCCGGAGGCCGCACTGCCGCCGAACGGCGCCACGAAGATGGCCGCGAACAGCGCGCCGAGCAGCAGGCCCGCGACGAGCAGGAACGGGCGCCGCGAACCGGTGCGGTCGGAGATGCGTCCGGCGACCGGGTTGACGAGCACGTCCCACGCCTTCGGCAGCAGGACCAGAAGACCCGCGACGCCCGCCGCGACACCGAGCGTATCGGTCAGGTAAGGCAGAAGAAGCAAACCGGGCACCGTGCCGAACGCCCCGGTGACCAGCGATCCCAGGGCATATCCAGCCAAAACTCCGCGCGGGAGTACGCCCTTCCGGGGTAACACGGGAGAGGGACCGGATGTCGTCATCGACGCGCATCGTAACCATGATCGGGCCGGGCCGCCTACGCTCTTCGAATGAAAAGCGTTGCGGCTGGAGTCGCCGCCAGCCACCCGGCGACCGCCCGCACGGGGGTGCGGATCCTGGAGTCCGGCGGCACCGCCGCGGACGCCGCGGTGGCGGCGGTTCTGGCGTGCTGCGTCGCCGAGACCGTCTACACCGGACTCGGTGGCGGCGGGTTCGCCACCTACTTCGAGGCGCGCACCGGCGAGGTCACCTGCCTCGACTTCTTCGTCGCGGTGCCCGGCCTGGACGGCGACCGCAAGGCCGAGCCGATGGTCGCGGTCGACGTGTTCTTCGGCGGCCTGCCACAGATCTACTCGATAGGCGGCGCGAGCGTCGCGGTCCCCGGTGTGCCGGCCGGCCTCGGCGAGGTGCACCGGCGCTGGGGACGCCTGCCGTGGAGCGAGGTGGTGGCGCCGGCCGCGGGCCTGGCCCGCACCGGGGTGCTGCTGCCGGCCGCGCACGCCCGCACGCTCGAGTCCTGCGCGCCGGCCCTGGCGTACGGCGAGGGCGCCGAGCTCTACCAGCCGGGCGGCCGGCTGCTCCAGGGCGACGAGCTGCTCTTCCACCCGGGGCTCGCGACCGCCATGGACGTCCTCGGCGAGCAGGGCCCGGACGTCTTCTACACCGGTGACTACGGCGCCATGCTGGTCGACACGGTCCGCGCCTCCGGCGGCGCGCTCGGGCCGGCCGACCTGGCCAACTACCGGGTCATGTCGAGCCGGGTGGACCGGGCCACGCTGGCCGGCCACCGGGTCTACGCCCGGCACGATCTCAATCGGACGATCGACACGATCGCGGCGCTGCCCGACGACCTCTCCCGGCCGAAGCGTGCCCCCGAGGTCGCCACCGCGCTGCGCAACCGCGGCGCGCAGCGGCTCGGCGACACCACCAACGTCTCGGTGGTCGACGCCGAGGGCAACGCCTGCGTGGTCACCACGACGCTCGGCCTCGGCGCGGGCGTCTGGCTGCCGGGTCTCGGCATCAACCTGAACTCGATGCTGGGCGAGGGTGAGCTGCTCACCGAGGAGCTGGTGCCGGGGCGGCGGATGGCGTCGTACATGTGCCCGCTCGTGGTGATCGCGCCGGACGGCGGGCTGGCCGTGGCGGCCGGCTCGGCGGGCGCGTCCCGGATCCGCACGGCCCTGGTGGACACGCTGCTCGGGGTGCTCGTCGACGACCTGAACGTGCCGGAGGCGATAGCCCGGCCGCGCTACCACGTCGTCGAGGACACCGTGCACGCCGAGGCCGGGTGCCCGCCCGAGGAACTGGCGGCGCTCACCGACGCGGGCTGGCAGGTCGTCGAGTGGCCCGAGCTGAACCACTACTTCGGCGGGGTCACCGCGGTCGGCCGGGCCGGCGCCGCGGGCGATCCCCGCCGGGGTGGGGTGGGCCTGCTGATCTGACCGGCCGGGGTCGTGTCGTGCCGGCCGGGGGTCACATCGTGCGGGCGGCGGTCTCGTCGGCGGCGGCCGCCGTCTCGCGCAGCGCCACGTCGAGGTTCGTCGGCGACAGGCCGAAGGTCTTCTCGGTGAGCGAGCTGTCCATCACGAACGGCGCGTAGAACTGGTAGTCCATCTCGGCCAGCTCGCGGGCGATCGGGACGACCAGCCCGGCCGTGCGCATCACGAACCGCGGCAGGCCGTGCACCTTCAGCTTCGGCTGCCCGGTGAGCTCGCAGTACCGCTCGGCCATCTCCCGGATGGTGACCGGCGCCGGCGACGGGACATGCCAGCCCTTTCCGTACGACCTCTCGTCCCGGGCCAGGGTGACCAGGGTGGTGGCCATGTCACCGGTGTAGGTGAAGGTGTGCGGCACGTCCATGACGGCCGGGCCCCACGCGGCGCGGCCCTTCCGGATGGCCGGCAGCAGGACCGTGGAGAAGATCCCGGCCGTGCCCGCGCCGACGTAGTCCGAGCCGCGGGCCTCGAACGTGCGCACGCCGCTTTCCAGGGCGTCCTGCCACATCCGGTTGCGGATCCGGCCCTTGCGTCCCGGCGCGGTGAGCGGGGTGCTCTCGGTCATCCGGCCACCGGGCTGCGGACCGTATCCGTACAGGTTCCCGGTGATGGCGTAGACCGCGCCGCTCGCCCGGGCCGCGGCGATCATCGCGTTGTTCATCGGGAACCAGCGCTTCGCCCACTCGGTGTATTTCGGGTTGGCGCAGTTGTAGATCACCTCGGCGCCCTCGGCGAGCTCGGTGAGGCGGCGGGCGTCGGAGGCGTCCGCCGCGGCGCGCTCGATCAGCGCGTGCTCCGGGCCGCTGCCGCTGCGGGTGACGATCCGGACGGTCTCGCCGCGGTCGGCGAGGAGACGGGCGACCTTCGAGCCGATCGGGCCGGATCCGATGACGACGTGCTGAGCCATTTCAGTGATCCCCTTTGTGAGCACTGCTCTCTGTCGAGAACAACAGTCGCACACCTCTGGCGCGGATTGCAAGAGCACTGCTCTCGTTATGGCACACTGGCCGCATGAGCGCCGCGAACCTGCGGGCCCGGGTCCGGGCCGAGATGACCGAAGAGATCAAGACGGTGGCCCGCCGCCACCTCGCCACCGACGGGGCGAACCTGTCGCTGCGGGCCGTCGCCCGTGACCTGGGAATGGCGTCGTCGGCGGTCTACCGCTACTTCGCGAGCCGGGACGACCTGCTCACCGCGCTGATCATCGACGCGTACAACGAGGTGGCGGACGCCGCCGACCGGGCCGCGGCGCCGCCGGCCACGCCGCTCGACCGGTGGCTGGCCACCTGCCACGCGGTGCGGGAGTGGGCGCTCGAGAATCCGCACCAGTGGGCGCTCATCTACGGCAGCCCGGTCCCGGGATACCAGGCGCCGCAGGACACCATCGGACCGGCCACCCGGGTCCTGCTCCTCCTCGGAAAGACGCTCGGGGAGGCCTACCGGGACGGGCTCGTCGACGTGCGGGAGCCGATCGGCGCGAGCTTCGAGAGCGAGCTCGCCCCGATCGCCGAGTCCTTCATGCCGGACCTGCCGCCGCGCGCGGTGGCGGACACCATCGCCGGCTTCTTCCAGCTCTGCGGCGCGGTGAGCGCCGAACTGTTCGGGCAGCTCAACAAGTCGGTCGACGAGGACCGGCGGGGCTTCTTCGAGTACCAGATGACGGGCGCCGCGACGACCGCCGGCCTGACCGCCTAGCCGTGTCCCGCCGTGCAGCCAAGCCCGACCGGCTGCACGAGAGAGCGACAATTCGGGCGCGAACCCAGCCGTGCCGTACAGCCAGACCCCGCCGGCTGTACGACAGGGCGACAATTCGGGCGCGAACCCAGCCGTGCCGTACAGCCAGGCCCCGCCGGCTGCACGACAGGGCGACAATTCGGGCGCGAACCCAGCCGTGCCGTACAGCCAAGCCCCGCCGGCTGCACGACAGGGCGACAAATCGGGCGCGCGCCGACTCCTGGATCAGCGCGTGTGACCGCTTCCGGTCACCACGTACTTCGTCGAGGTCAGCTCCGGCAACCCCATCGGCCCGCGCGCGTGCAGCTTCTGCGTACTGATCCCGATCTCCGCGCCGAACCCGAACTCGCCACCGTCGGTGAACCGGGTTGAGGCGTTGATCATGACGGCTGCCGCGTCGACGCCGGCCGTGAAGCGCCGGGTCGCCGTGACGTTCTCGCTCACGATGGCCTCGGTGTGCCCGGTGCCGTAGTGGCGGATGTGGTCGAGCGCGTCGTCGAGCGAGTCGACGACCGCCACCGCGATGTCGAGGGAGAGGAACTCGGTGCCCCAGTCCTCCTCGGTCGCGGCCACCACGGCGTCGCTGTAGCCGGCCACCCGGGCGTCGCCGTGCACCGTGACGCCGGCGTTCTCGAACTCCTCGAGGATCAGCGGCAGGAACGCGTCCGCGATCTCGGCGTGCACCAGCAGCGACTCGGCCGCATTGCAGACCGAGGGCCGGTGGGTCTTCGAGTTCAGCGCGATGGCCAGCGCCTTCTCCAGGTCGGCGGCGGCATCGACGTACACATGGCAGTTGCCCACCCCCGTCTCGATCACCGGAACCGTGGACTGCTCGACCACCGTCTTGATCAGGGAGGTGCCGCCGCGCGGGATGAGCACGTCGACGAGGCCGCGGGCCCGCATGAGCTCCTTCACCGAGTCGCGGGTGGTGGCGTCGAGGAGCTGGATCACGTTGGCCGGCAGGTTCGCGTCGGCGACCGCCTTGCGCAGCACCGAGACGATCGCCGCGTTCGAGGAGAACGCCGAGCCGGAGCCGCGGAGCAGGGCCGCGTTGCCGGACTTGAGGCAGATGCCGGCGGCGTCGGCGGTGACGTTCGGGCGGCCCTCGTAGATCATGCCGACCACGCCGAACGGCACCCGGACCTGCCGCAGCTCCAGGCCGTTCGCCAGGGTCGAGCCGCGCACCACGTCACCGATCGGGTCGGGCAGGGCGGCGAGCTGGCGCAGGCCGTCGGCCATCGCGGCGACCCGCTCCGGCGTCAGGACCAGCCGGTCGATCATGGCTTCGGAGGTGCCGTTCTCGCGGGCGTTCGCGACGTCCACGGCGTTCGCGGCGACGATGTCGTCGGTCCGCTCGACCAGCCGGTCCGCCATCAGCAGCAGGGCCCGGTCCTTCTCGGCGCGGGTGGCGGCGGCCAGGTCGATGGCGGCGATCCGGGCGGCGGCGGCCTGCTCCAGCACGCTCATGGCAAACCTCTCTAAAGATCAAATTCTGACTGATTTCGTACGGGGCTACAGCAGCACCAGATCGTCGCGGTGGACGACCTCTCGTTCATAGCCCGGACCGAGCTCCGCGGCCAACTCCGGTGTGGACCTGCCGAGCAGCGCCGGAAGCTCGACCGCGTCGTAGTTGACCAGGCCGCGCGCCACCGGGGTGCCGGAGCCGGCGTCGACCAGGTCGACCGGGTCACCGGCCGCGAACGAGCCGTCCACCGCGGTGATCCCGGCCGGGAGCAGCGATTTCCGGCGGGCCACCACCGCGGCGACCGCGCCGGCGTCGAGGTGCAGGCGGCCGCGGGGCGCGGTGGCGTGCGCGAGCCAGAACAGCCGGGCGGCCGGCCGGGAGGGCGCGGCCTGGAACAGCGTGCCGACGTCCTCGCCGGCCAGCGCCCCGGCGGCCAGCGGCGCGGCGGTCAGCACCACCGGGATTCCGAACCCGGTGGCGATCCGGGCCGCCTCGACCTTGGTGACCATGCCGCCGGTGCCGACCCCGGACCGGCCCGGCGTCGCGATGTCGAGGCCCGCCAGGTCCGATTCGTCGCGGACCAGCGAGACCCGCCGCGACGACGGGTCGGCCGGGTTGCCGGTGTAGAGGGCGTCCACATCGGAGAGCAGGACCAGCAGGTCGGCGTCGGCGAGCGCGGCGACCAGGGCGGCGAGCCGGTCGTTGTCGCCGAACCGGATCTCCTCGGTGGCGACCGTGTCGTTCTCGTTGACGATCGGCAGGGCGCCGAGGTCGAGCAGTTTGCGCAGCGTGCGGTACGCGTTCCGGTAGTGCGCCCGCCGGGTCACGTCGTCGACGGTGAGCAGCACCTGGCCGACCGTGAGCCCGTGCCGCGCGAAGCCCAGCGTGTATCGCCCGATCAGCAGACCCTGCCCGACCGAGGCGGCGGCCTGCTGGGTGGCGAGGTCGCGCGGCCGGCGGCGCAACTGGAGCGGGGCGAGCCCGGCGGCGATCGCGCCGCTGGAGACCAGGACCACCTCGCGGCCGGCCGTCGCGAGGCCGCCGAGGGTGTCGACCAACGCGTCGACCCGCTGTTCGTCGATGCCGCCCGTCGCGGTGGTCAGCGAGGACGACCCCACCTTCACCACGATCCGGCGCGCACCGGTCACCACATCCCGCACCCGGCCCATTCTGCTCGGCGGGCCGGTGTCGATCGCGGTCAGATCCCATATGGTGGCGATTGATGACACCCGAGGAGTACGTCGAACGCGTCCTGACGCTTGTCGAGAGCATCCCGGAGGGCCGGGTCATGTCGTACGGCGCGATCGCCGACGCGCTGGCCGAGAGCTCGGGCCGCAACTCGCCCCGCCAGGTCGGCACGATCATGGCCCGGCACGGCGGCGGCGTGCCCTGGCACCGGGTCGTGAGCAGCAGCGGACGGCTCCCGCCGGGTCACGAGCGGGAGGCCCGGGCCCGGCTCCTCGCCGAGGGCGTGCCTCTTCGCGGTGACCGAGTCGTGATCGCCGACGCGGGATGGATGCCCTGATGGAGAACGGTCAGCCCAGCAGGACCGCGTGGAGCGCCGCGCGCTACCGGGCCGCACACCAGATCCTGGAGACGGGGTCGATCTTCCGGGACCCTCTCGCCGTACGCATCCTGAACGAACCGCAAGCGGATCTCCTGGCCGACGCCCCACGCCGCGCCATGCGGCTGTTCATCGCGGCGCGGACGCGCTTCGCCGAGGACGCGATCGCCGCGGCGGTGACGCGTGGCGTGCGGGAGCTGGTGATCCTCGGGGCGGGCCTGGACACGTACGCGTATCGCAACCCGCACCCACGGCTCCGGGTGACCGAAGTCGATCACCCGGACACGCAGGCGTGGAAGCGCAAGCGGCTGGCCGAGGCGGGGATCGAGGTGCCGGAAGGTGTCCGCTACGCCGGTGTCGACTTCGAGAAGGAGTCACTCACCGTAGATCTGGACGGGCCGGCGTTCTTCCTCTGGCTCGGCGTCGTGCCCTACCTGACCAGCGAAGGCTTCGGTGAGACGCTGGCCTTCGTGGCGAGCGCCGAGGGCAACGAGGTGGCGTTCGACTACGCGCAGTCGCCGGAGCGGATGGCGCCCGATCGGCGGGCGGCGCTGGAGGCCCGGGCCGAGCGGGTGGCCCGGATCGGCGAGCCCTGGCTGACCTATTTCGAACCGGACGAGATAGCCGCCGAGCTGCGCTCCCGGGGCTTCGCCGCGATCGAGGACCTCGGCCCGTCCGAGCTGGCCGCACGCTATTTCGGCAGGCCCGACGTGCCACCGGAGACGGCCGGCGGGCACGTCCTGCACGCCAGGCGCTAGTACGGCACGGCTCGGTCCGCGCCCGAAATGTCACCCTGCCGTACAGCCGATCAGGCCTGGCTGTACAGCACGGCTCGGTCCGCGCCCGAAATGTCACCCTCCCGTACAGCCGATCAGGCCCGGCTGTACGGCACGGCTCGGTCCGCGCCCGAAATGTCGCCCTGTGGTACAGCCGGGGTCAGCGACAGGCCCGGAGCGCCGTCAGCGTGATGTTGACGTCGAAGAGCGGGCCCTCGTTGCTGTCCCAGCCGCCGTCGATGCGCTGCGTCTCGGCCAGCCTCTTGCGGGCGCTCTGCAACAGCCAGTCGTCGCCCAGGTTGACCCGGCGGAGCGCGGCCGCCATCGCCGCCACGTCGGCCGGAGCCATGTCCGGCAGCCGGCCGCCGAGCACCTGCTGCACCCGCGCCGACTCGTAGAAGAACTGCCGCTGGTGCAGCAGGCCGGCAGCGTGCCAGCCGGTCGCCAGGAACGACGGCCAGGTGCCGTCCGGGTGGAGCTGGGAGACCACCCAGCCCGCGGCGCGGGCGAGCGTGTCACCCCACGGCGAACGGGTCTGGTAGGGGTCGGCCTCGACGGCCGCGGCGGTCAGCCAGAAACCGGCCACCGAGGTGAGGTAGAGCGTGGCCTCCGGGTCGCCCGGCATCGCCCACGGCGGCGCCTCGCCGGCCAGGGACTCGTGCTCCTGCCAGGTGCCGTCGCCGCGCTGGGCCAGCGCCAGCCAGTTCAGCGCGCGCTCGACGACCGGGCCGCGCAGGCTGCCGAGGTCGTCCAGCTCGGCCAGGCGGAAGCAGGTCGCGTCGATCGATGGGACCGCGCCCTCGGCCGAGGCGGGCCAGCCGCCCTCCGGCATCTGCCCGGCGGCGATGCGTTCGACGACATCCTCCGGGGCCGGCTGACCGGTCCGGAGGCACGACAGGCGAGCGCGCTCGACCGGGTCACCGTGGGCTACCACGTACCCGATGGCGGCATCTATATCGACCACTGTGGTGACGCTACCGTCCGAAACTGTGAATCGCTGCGCCGAACTCACATCTGTGACGTGGAACCATCACTCTAGGGAGTTGCCCGGGCAACTCCCTAGAGTGACACCCATCAGTACGAGGGCAGCGACGGGTCGACCGTGTTGACCCAGGAGACGATGCCGCCCTGGACGTGCACGGCGTCCTTGAAGCCGGCCGCCTTCAGCGCGGCGAGCGCCTCGGCCGAGCGGACACCCGACTTGCAGTGCAGCACGATCTGCTTGTCCTGCGGGAACTGCGCCAACGCCGTACCCGAAAGGATCTCGCCCTTGGGGATGAGGGTCGCGCCGGGGATCCGGTTGATCTCCCACTCGGCGGGCTCGCGGACGTCGACCAGGAAGATGTCCTTGCCGGAGTCCTGCCAGTCCTTGAGCTCCTTGGCCGTGATGGTCGCGTTGAACGTGGCCTCCTGCGCCTCGACCGAGACCGCGCCGCAGAAGTCGTCGTAGTCGTCCATCAGGTCGGTGAGCGTCGGGTTGTCGCCGCAGAGCACGCAGTTCGGGTCCTTGCGGACCTTGATCTTGCGGTATTCCATCTCGAGGGCGTCGTAGACCATCAGCCGGCCGACGAGCGGCTCACCGATGCCGGTGATCAGCTTGATCGCCTCGTTGACCTGGATCGAGCCGATCGACGCGCACAGCACGCCGAGGACGCCGCCCTCGGCGCAGCTCGGCACCATGCCGGGCGGCGGGGGCTCCGGGTAGAGGCAGCGGTAGCAGGGACCGTGCTCCTCCCAGAAGACCGAGGCCTGGCCGTCGAAACGATAGATCGAACCCCAGACGTACGGCTTGCCGAGCAGCACCGCGGCGTCGTTGACCATGTAACGGGTCGCGAAGTTGTCGGTGCCGTCGACGATGAGATCGTATTGGCTGAAGATCTCCTTGACGTTGTCGCGGTCCAGCGCGGTGTTGTGAATGACCACGTTGACCAGCGGGTTCACCTCGGCGATGCTCCGGGCCGCGGACTCCGCCTTGGGCGTGCCGACGTCGGAGACACCGTGGATGATCTGGCGCTGGAGGTTGGACTCGTCGACCGTGTCGAAGTCGATGATGCCGAGCGTGCCCACGCCGGCCGCGGCGAGGTACAACAGCGTCGGCGAGCCGAGGCCGCCCGCGCCGACCGCGAGCACCTTGGCGTTCTTCAGCCGCTTCTGCCCGTCCATCCCGACGTCGGGGATGATCAGGTGTCGCGAATAGCGGCGGATCTCGTCGATGCTCAGCTCGGCGGCCGGCTCGACGAGCGGGGGCAGAGCCACAGTTCACTCCCCGGGTTCGGTGGTAAGGATCGCCGACCATTGTTGCTCGTTCACCCGCAACACGCCCATGACGAGGGACACGGGCCCGACATGCGGGATCGTGGAATATTCAGACTGTGGGCTCACCCGCGTAGCGCTCGCCGTCGAGATACGGCCACGCGTTCCGGGTGCAACCCTTCAGACCGTACGTCTGAGGCATCATCACCGGAGCCTTCTCACCCTCCCCGGGACACGCCTCGTGACCGTGCCCGAGCTCGTGCCCGACCTCGTGGTTCAGGGCGTAGCGGCGGTACTCGTCGAGGTGACCCTCGTAGTCCGGGATCCCGCCGTCCCACCGGTCGGCGTTGATGATCACCTGACCGGGCACCCGGCACGAGGTGAAGCCCTCGGTCTGCAGGCCGCCGGTCGCGCACATCCGCTCCGAGGTGTCCGCCGAGGCCAGGTAGATCGTGAAGTCCGCCTTACCGGCGTCGGCCACCCGGCGCAGCCGCATCCGGTCGCCGTTCACCCAGCTCCGGTCGTCGCCGAGGGTCTCGTCGATCACCTCGGCGAACTCGGCCGGCGCGGTGCCGTCCACGGTCTTCTCCACGGCCACCCGGAATCGGTGCAGCTTGCCGCCCTCGCCGAGCATCGGGCCGCGGCCCTTCGCGTACCGGAACTCGCCGGCGCCCTCGGCCGGGACCTCCATGGCGGTCCCCTGATCGGAGGAGTCCTGTTCGGCCGGATCCTCCGTCCCCGGGTCTGGGGCCCCCTGATTCTGTGCCGCCGTCTCCTGAGGCATCGCGCCCTGCGTCGCACCGCCCAGCACGGCCGAATCCGCTGCCGTCCGGGCTTCCCGCTCGGCGGTCGAGGCCTGCTCCTGCTCGGCGGTCGAGGCCTGCTCCTGCTCGCGGAGTTGGTGACCGGCGACCAGGACACCGGCGACCACCAAGAGGTACGCGAGGACAACCGTGCGCCGACGCCTCCGGATGGTCTGCCGCGTCCTCGGTGAGGGGGCGGAATCGCGGACCGTCTCCTCGGCGTACTCGTCCCGGTCGTCCCCCGTCGTGAGGCCGCCGGGCAGGAAGCCGTGGTCGCGCTCGGTCGTGTGCCCCTGCAGCCGCCGGCCGAGATCGCTCAGCGGGGGCTCCTGGGAGTGGATCCGCTCGGCCGTGGTCTCGGCGGGTTGCGCCCAGGCGTCCCGGTCCGGGTACCGATCCGGGTCGTCCCGGGTCTCGTGTGGCGGTTCGGGCCAGTCGGGCTGGATTCCCCAGGCGTCGTCCCTCTCCGCGGCGCCCTCGGGGGTCTGGTCCTCCTCGGCGTCTCTCTCCTCGGCGCCGGCCTGTTCCTCCTCGGCGCCGGCCTGTTCCTCCTCGGCGTCGCGGGCCGGGGGCACGTAGATCTCGGGGTGCTCCTCGACGGTGGCGGGCGGCCAGAGGTTGTCGGGAAGCTCGGCCGGCAGCTTGAGGCTCGCCGGGAGCCCGGCCGGCGTCCGGTCGCTCACCGCCGTCCGGTAGTCCTCGTCGAGGTCCGGTTCCGGCCACTGCGTCCCGTGGAAGGCGACCGCCGGGGGATCGCCCCAGCGCGCCTCGGGAAGGTCGTGCTCCCAGCGCGCCTCGGGAAGGTCATGTTCCCAGCGTGCCTCGGGAAGGTCGGACGGCGCGGACTCCACCGTCGAGCCGGGGCGCTGCCAGCGCGGCGGTGCGGGGGCGCGCGAGACCGTCGAGCCGGGCGCCTGGAGCGGTGAATCGTCCCGGCTCTCCTCGGTCCGCGGCGTCTCCATGGCGCGGGAGGCGGCCAGGCGTTCGGCGGCGAGTTCGAGGATGCCGCGGGTCATCTCGGCGGGAGCGGCCTCGGACCGCGGGCCCGTGGCGTCGTCCGGTGCGGGAAGGGCGGCCACGGCACGGCCGCGGCGGGGCTTGGCCGCCTCGGTGTCGGCCGCCGGAGGTTCGCCCGCGCGGCCGGTGGCGCGGGTGGCGTCACGGCCGATGGCGCGGGTGGCGTCACGGCCGGCGGCGCGCGTGGCGTCACGGCCGGCGTCGCGGCCGGCGTCACGGCCGGCGGCGCGGGTGGCATCGGTGGCGCTGTCGTCGGCTCGTTTGGTGGCGGGGCGTTTGGTGGCCGGGGCTGAACCGGTTCGGGAGGTCTTCGTGGAAGCGCCCGTGCGGGCCTCCAGAGCGGCCTCGACGGACCGGACGCGGGCCGGGGTGGCTCGGTTGTCGGGCACGGCCTTGCCGGCCCCTCCGCCCCGTGAGGCCAGGACGGCGCGGGTGGCGGCGCTGCGCGCGTTCTTGGCGTCGGCCTGCTTCGCTCCGGCCTGCTTCGTCTCGGCCTGCTTCGTGTCGGCCTGCTTCGTGTCGGCCTGCTTCGTGTCGGGCTGCTTCGTGCCGGCCCGGTCCCTGGCGCGGCCGGTGGTCTTCGGCTCCGGCGTGGACTTGGCCGCTGCCGTACGCCGCATGGTCTTCGTGGGCGGGGGCGTCGGCTCCGGCTGGGCGGCGGCCGAGGTGCTCTTGCGGGCGGTACGGCCGGCGGCCTTCCCGGAGACCGTCTCCTCGGCGGGCTTGCGGCTCGAGGTCGACTTCACGGCCGGCGCCTTGGCCGACGCCCTGGTGGAGCCGCCCGAGGCCGGCGGCTTGGCCGAGCCCGTCGTCTTCGCCGGGGCGGAGCCGGTCGCGGCCGGCGGCCTGGCGGAACCGGTCGACTTCACCGGCGCGGAACCTGTCGCGGTGGGGGTGCGGGGGCGGCGCGAAGCCGGCTCCGGGTCGGCGGAGGCGGTCACCACGGCGCGGCCCGTCGCGGTCGCGGCCACCACGCGGCCGCGTTCGGCGCCCGACCCCGCGCGATCGTGTTGCGGCATGGACACCGCGCGACCGTGCGGCGTGGACACCGCGCGACCGTGCGGGGCGGACACCGCGCGATCGTGCGGGGCGGACGCCGCGCGACCGTGTTGAGGAGTGGACACCGCTCGGTCGTGGCCGGCGATGGGGTCGTCCGGGTCGGCGGCGCGGTGGGCTCCCACCCTCGCCGGGCGCAGGCCTGCCAGCAGGGCGGCCTCGGCGCGGGTGCGCTCGGCCGAACGCTCGGCCGAACGCTCGGCCGGACGCTCGGTGGGATGCCCGGTGGAACGCCCGGCGGGGGCACCCGAATCGGCGGCACCAGGATCAGCGGAACCATTTGTCGCGTTTGCCATAGCAAGCGCCAGCGTGCCATGAATTGCCGCTTGTCACAGGAGTTTCGCGTTTGAAGGGCAGAGGATCACGCCGGGCGGCCTACAGCGACGGGCCGGCGAAGCTGCGGTCGTCGCGGCGCGGCCAGGCGTACGGCTTGCACCCGCGCAGGGTCAGCGTCTGCTGGACCATCACCGGGGCGGGGCCGCCGGCCTTCGGGCAGCCCTGGTGGCCGTGTCCCAGCTCGTGGCCGACCTCGTGGTTGATCACGTAGCGGCGGTAGGTGGCGAGGTCGACCTTCGCGTCCAGGTAGGGCGTCGCGGAGAGCCGCCAGCGGTCCAGGTTGATGATCGCCCGGCCGGTGGTGCGGCAGGACGTGAACGGGACGCCGCCCACCCGGATGTTCGTGCCGCCCCGGCCGCAGAGCTGCCCTGCGGTGTCCCGGGTCGCCAGGTAGACGGTGAAGTCGGCCTTGTCGGCGCCGGTCACCATCTGCAGGCGGACGTCGCCGTTGCCGATCCAGCTCCGCTTGTCGCCGAGGATCGCGACGACCTGCGCGGCGAACGCTTCGACGTCCTCGTTCGCGCCCTTCTCGACCGCCACCTTGAAGCGGCGCAGCCGTCCCTTGTCGCCGTGGATCGTGGAGCGCTTCCCGGCGTACGAAAAATCGCCTGAAGCGTGAGTGGGCACCTTGCCGGGCAGACGCAGCAGGCCCGCCGCCGGAAAGGGGCCGGTGGCCGAGGGCGAAGCCGAGGCCGACTCGAGAACCGGGACCGTGGGAAGCACCGACGGCGACGGGGACGGGGACGGGGACGGGGCGAGCGAGGGCGGCGCGGGCGAGGAGGCCGCGACCGGAGCCGCCGGCGACTCGGCGGTCACCTGGTTGCCGATCATCACGGCGGCGAGCAGGGCCAGCGACACGGCCAGCACCACCAGCCAGATCCGGCGCCACCGATCCTGCGGAACCGGGGTGGGCGGTGTTGAAGAGATCATGGGCTTCTCACCCTGGCACACGCTGTCGACGCCGCCCACAGGGGCCTTACGCGGCCTGCCGTACGTCTTCCAGCATGCCCACGATGCCCCGGGCCACCAGGCGCGGCACCTCCATCTGGGCGACGTGACCGACGCCCGGGAGGACGAGCAGGCGACTGTCCGGAATGGCCTTCGCCACCTGGGCGGGCACCCGCGGGTCGACCAGCTTGTCGTTGAGCCCGCCGATCACCAGCGTGGGCGCCTGCACCCGCGCCGCGAGACGCCACTGCGAGTCCTCCCCCGGCAGGTACGCCCGGAGGAAGCTGCCGACCAGGCCGCGCAGCGTCCCCAGGTAGGCCTTCGGGTAGTGGGCCACCGTGTAGCGGAGCTGGATCTCCTCCATCGCCTCGGCGCGGCGCTGCGGATGCACCTTCGTGGTGTCGCCGAAGCACGCGGCGAGGACCTGCTCGGCCATCTGCTCGGCGGTGACCCGGGTGAGCGCCCACGCCATCAGCCGCTCGGCGCCGGGGAGGGCGAGCAGCGGCAGCACCGGACCCTGCGCGGTGCGGCGCGGGTTCAGGAACGGCATGGCCGGAGAGATGAGGGTGAGCGTCCGCACGAGGTCGGGGCGCAGGGCCGCGACCCGCACCGAGATCGAGCCGCCCAGCGAGTTGCCGATCAGGTGGACCGGGCCACGGCCGGCGTGGTCCAGGTAGTCGATCAGGGTGGCCGCGAAGGCCGGGATCGAATAGCGCGGGATGGCGTCGCTGTAGCCGAAGCCGGGCAGGTCGACGGCCTGGCCGTCGAGCCGGTCGGCGAGCAGGCCGGCCAGGTCGGTGAAGTTCTGCGAGGAACCGCCGAGGCCGTGCACGTAGACCGCCGGCTCGGCGCCGGGATGACCCGGGGTGTCCCGGACGTGCAGCATCGAACCGCCGACCTCGACCCGGCGGGCGGGCCACGGCGGCGGGATCTCGTCCGCCGCCAACAGCACGCTGTCGTCGGCCAGAATCGCGCCCTTCATCAAGCCAAGAGTGCCTCAAGCCGCCGGTTCACCGCGGCCAATGTGGCGCGGACCATGGCGTGCCGGTCGTCGCCGGTCACCACGGCGGAACCGGCCAGCTGCTCGACCCAGCCGCCGTCGCAGGAGAGCAGCAGCACGACGACCGCGACCTGCATCTGACCGAACGAGACGGACGCGGCGTGCTCGACGAAGCAGCGCGCCGGGCCGTGCTCGTGCTGGGACGTGGCGAGCAGCTCGTCGACCGCGCCGGCCGTGGCCGTGGCGCAGAGGCGGAGCAGGTAGCCGTCGACGGCCGGGCCGGTCGCCACCCCGGAGGCCACGCGGCCGCCGGCCCGCAGCCGGACCTCCACGCTGGCGTCCGCGCCGAACGTGTTGACGTGCACGTTCTCGATGACGACGCGCGGGCCGGGGGTGTCGCCGGGGTCCAGCGGGCGGGGCTTGCTCGCGTCGACCGGGACCAGGGAGGCGCGCTCGACGAACGGCGCCCGCTGGGCCGGCGCGGACGAGACGGGCGCCGACGACACCGGCGCTGACGAGACGGGCGCGGGGGCGGCCGGTGCGGGAGCGGGTGCCGCGGAGACCGGCGCGGGGGCCGGCACCGCCGAGATCGGCGCGGACGACACCGGTGCGGACGCGGGCGACTGAGGCGGCGCCGAGACCGGGGCGGGCACCGAGGCGCGGCCGGCCCGGGTCTGGGCCGGGATCGGCGAGGGCATCGGGGCGGGGGCCAGCGGGCCGTCCGCGGGCATCGCCGCGTCCAGGCCCATCCGCTCCTGAAGCAGGCGGGCCACCTGGCGGCTCACCTCGGCCGGGTCGGCGCCGTCGGAGAGGTCGAGCCGCAGGCTGTGCGCGCCGGCCGGGGTGGCCCGCAGCGACGCGTCCCGGACGCCGGCCACCTCGCGCACGGCGGCCAGGATGTCCTGGACGTCGAAGCCCTCCTGCCGCTCCTGCGCCGGCACGACGTCACCGCGGCGCAGATGCGTCGCGATGCGCGCCAGGGCGGGCGCCTCGGGCGATGGCTCCACGGAGGGCGGCTCCGGAACTCGGGGTAGATCAGCCGGCTGGGCCGGGACCCGCTGCGGCAGCGCGCCGCTGTTCTCCGTGACCGCGGCGACGAGCCCGCTGTCCGGCTCGGCGCCCGACTCCTCGGGACGGCCGGGCGGGGGCGGGTACGCCGCGGGAGCGGGGTACGGGCCGGCTTCGCCGGTGGACGGGGGGAACGCGACCGGCGCCGGGTCGTAACGGCGCTGGTAGCCGACCGCATCGTACGACGGACGGGCCACGGCCGCCGGGTTGTCCCCCGCGGGGGTCTCCACCTGGGGCAGCCCCTGGGCCAGGGTGTCGGTCACCAGGGCGTGCCGGGAGCGCTCGGCCGGCGCGGGCGGCGTCGACGCCGGCTCGGCGGCCGGAACCCAGTCGGGCCGGTTCATCGGGACGGCGGCGCGCGGGCCGTTGCCGTAGGTGTCGTCCAGGTCGCCCTCGTACGGATAAGGGGGTGCGCTGCTCGGCAGGGGGCCGGGGCTCACCGGAGGAGTCGCGCCGGGCGCGCGGCGGCCGAGGATCTCGGCGAGCCGGCTGCGCTCGCCGGGCCAGGGCGCGGGAGGCTGATCGGGGTCCACGGAAGAGGGATTCTCACCGGCCGGCACCGCCGAGGACGGCGCGGACCCGAACGGGCGGTCGGGCGGGAACTGCTGACGCCCGAACGGGCGACCTTCCGACGGGCGACGCCACGACGGCACATCCGCCTCCTGATCCGTCGCCGGCCCCTGCCACGGGCTGTCGGCGTTCGCCCACCCGTTCACTCGACTGCGGTCACGCGAGTCGGCACCGTTGCCGCTCCCTGCGGCTCCGGTGTCTCCGGAATGCCCTGATTCATCCACCGCGTGCTCCTCGCTCGCCCCCGCTGAGGCTACCGTGTGGTTGCAGTGGCGATAAGTTGCAGCGTCGCGACAATTGCCCGCACGACCGCGACGAGCGCCGATCCGGGCAATCCACGACGACAAACCGCGGGGACCGACCCCCTGGAGGTTCAGAGAAATGACCGCTGCGTCCGGCGGGGCACAGACCGCTCGACCCACCCGCCTGCCACGTTCGGCGCGCCGTAAGCAGTTGCTGGCCGCCGCGCAGCAGGTCTTCGTCGCCCACGGCTACCACGCCGCGGCGATGGACGACATCGCGGAGCGGGCGGGGGTCTCCAAACCCGTCCTCTACCAGCACTTCCCCGGCAAACTCGAGCTCTACCTGGCCCTGCTGGACACGCACTGCGACGCGATAATCGCCAAGGTGCGGGGCGCCATGCTGGCCACCCCCGACAACAAGGAGCGGGTGAAGGGCGCGGTCCGCGCCTACTTCGACTTCATGGATCACGAGAGCGAGGCCTTCCGGCTCGTCTTCGAGTCGGACCTGCGCAACGACCCACAGGTGCGGCAGCGGGTCGAGCGCGTCGAGCAGGGCTGCATCGCGGCTGTGACGGACACCATCATCTCGGACACCGGGCTCCGCCCGGACCAGGCCGAGCTGCTCGCCTCGGGCCTCGCCGGGGCGGCCGGACAGGCCGCTCAGTTCTGGCTGGCGAACGGCCGGCGTACGCCCAAAGCTGAAGCCGAATCGCTCGTAGCTGCACTGATCTGGCGCGGGATCGCCAGCTTCCCGCTCCAGGGCGGTTCATCAGCCGGAACGCCGCCGGAAATCGGATAGCCTCAACAGCGGTAGACGGTTGACAGAGGAGGGCCCCGTGGAGGTCAAGATCGGCGTGCAGCAGTCGCCGCGTGAGCTGGTGCTCGAGAGCGCTCAGACCCCGGCGGAGGTCGAGCAGGCGGTGACCGAGGCTCTGGCCAAGGACGGCGTCCTGACGCTCGCTGACGAGAAGGGCCGCAAGGTGATCATCCCGATCGCCAAGGTGGCCTACGTGGAGATCGCCGAGGCGTCGCACCGCCCGTTCGGTTTCACGACCCGCTGAAATACGACGAGAGGGGACCCTGGTCGCAGGGTTCCCTCCCGTAACTTGCTCTCGGGTGCGCCCGGCCTCTGGTCGGGTAGACTTGTGCTGTCGCCGTCCCGTCGATTTGTCAAATCGACCCGCCGCCGAGCCCTCCCGGGCTCGCGTTCGCACGGCGATCGCGCGTGCGGCCCGCAATTCCTGCGTGTGGCCCGCGCCCAAACAGACCGCGCCCCAGACATCCGACGGGCGCACCACGAGAGGGCACCCGTAAAACTTCATGACCGACAATGAGCAAGCTCTAGTACCTGTGACCAGTCGAGCGCCGGTCCGCCCGGACAGCCCGACTTTCGCCGAGCTCGGCGTGCGTGCCGAGACCGTCGAGGCGCTGGCCAAGGCCGGCATCACCCACGCGTTCGCCATCCAGGAATACGCTCTGCCGATCGCCCTGCGCGGCACCGACCTGATCGGTCAGGCGCCCACCGGCACCGGCAAGACCCTCGGCTTCGGCCTCCCGCTGCTCGAGCGCGTCCTCGCGCCGTCCGAGGGCGCCGACGGCAAGCCGCAGGCCCTGATCGTCGTCCCGACCCGTGAGCTCGGCCTCCAGGTCGCCCGCGACCTCGCGGCGGCGGGCAGCACCCGCGGCGTCCGCGTCCTGCCGATCTACGGCGGCGTGGCGTACGAACCCCAGGTCGACACCCTGAAGAAGGGCGTCGAGATCCTGGTCGGCACCCCCGGCCGGCTCCTCGACCTAGCGAAGCAGAAGGCTCTGAAGCTGGGCTCGGTCCGCGCGCTCGTCCTCGACGAGGCCGACCGGATGCTCGACCTCGGCTTCCTCGACGACGTCGAGAAGATCCTCGCGATGCTGCCCGAGCAGCGTCAGACGATGCTCTTCTCGGCCACCATGCCGGACCCGATCGTGGCGCTGTCCCGCCGGTTCCTGCACAACCCGGTCACGATCCACGCCGGGCACACCGCCGACAGTGGCCCCTCGCCGCTGACCAAGCAGGTCGTCTACCGCACCCACCCGCTGAACAAGCTGGAGATGGTGGCGCGGATCCTGCAGGCCAAGGACCGCGGCCTCACGATGATCTTCACGCGGACCAAGCGGGCCGCCGACCGGGTCGCCGAAGACCTCGACTTCCGCGGTTTCGCCGTGGCGGCCGTGCACGGCGACCTCGGCCAGGGCGCCCGCGAGCGGGCCCTCCGGGCGTTCCGCACCGGCAAGATCGACGTGCTGGTCGCCACCGACGTGGCGGCCCGCGGCCTGGACGTCTCGGGCGTGACCCACGTGATCAACTACGACTGCCCGGAAGACCCGGAGACCTACACGCACCGCATCGGCCGCACCGGCCGGGCCGGCGCCACCGGATCGGCGATCACGTTCGTCGACTGGGAGGACATGCCGCGCTGGGTGCTGATCGACAAGTCGCTCGGGCTGAACATGCCGGAGCCGCCGGAGACCTACCACACCAGCCCGGCGCTCTACGCCGACCTGGACATCCCGTCCGACGTCTCGGGCACCCTGCCGACCGCTGACCGCAGCCGGGCCGGGCTCGCCGCCGAGGTCGAGGAGGACCTGGGTGGCGGCGGCCGTGGCCGGGCCGCGCGGGGCCGGGGTCGTGGCGGGCGTACCCGGGGTGGTTCCGGGCCGTCGTCCGACAGCCCCGCCGCCTCCGGCGACGAGGGCGCCGAGCGTCCCAAGCGCCAGCGTCGCCGGCGCAAGGTGGTCGAGGACGAGATGCGTACGCCTCCAGCCGTCACCGAGACGGCCACCGAGGCAGCGCCGGTCGCCGACGGGGCCGAGAAGTCCGAGAAGGCGGCCGACGAGGGCGCCGCCGCTCCGCGCACCCGGACCCGCCGGCGTCGCACTGCCGCGACGGCCCTGTCGTTCTCCGACTCCGCGACCGCTGCGGAGGGCGTGACCGCCGCCGACGCCGCGCCCGCCGCGGAGGCCACGACCGCCGTGACCGATTCCGGGGCCGCGACCGCCGCGACCGATTCCGGGGCCGCGACCGCGTCCAAGGCCGCATCCGCCTCCGAGGCCGCGACCGCCGAGGTGACCGCCGTCGCTGCCCAGGCCGCGCCCGCCACGAAGGCCAAGCGCGCTCCCCGGCGCGCTGCCGCCGCGAAGGCCACGCTCGCTTCCGACGCCGCGCCCGCCGTGAAGGCCACCGACGGCGCTTCCGCCGTGAAGGCCACCGACGGCGCTTCCGAAGCCGCGCCCGCCGCGGAGGCCGCCGGCGGCGCTTCCGAGGACGCCGCTCCTCGCCGCCGTCGCCGCCGCCGTCCGGCCGCGGAAGCCGGCGTCACTGCCGAGGCCGGCATGACCGGTGGCTCCGAGGCCGGGGTCGGCGCGGCCGAGGCCTGATCCATCGTCGCTGCACGGGACCACGGATGGTCCCGTGCTCCGAGCCGCATCGAAGGGCTCCCGAAGCACTCCGGGAGCCACCCGGCCGATCCCGCATCGAGAACGCGCTTCGAGGACCGCTCAGCGCCACCGGTCCTCGAGCTCGGCCAGCAGGCCGATGTTGAGCCGGTAGGCCGCCACCACCTCGTCGAGGAAGGCGTTCTGCTCGGCCGGCGTCCACGGCGCCGCGTTCAGGCGGTCGCGGTACCGGGCCCGGAACAGCGGCGGGTCGACCCCCTCGAAGACGAAGAACCGGTATCCGTCGCGCCGCAGCCCGTACGCCTCGACCAGCTTCCGGCCCAGCCACTGGCCGCCGGAGAGGTCGCCGAGGTAGCGCGTGCAGTGGTGCGCCACGTAGCCGGTGGCCCGGTCGTAGGCCGCCGAGCGGATCCGGGTGCAGTACGTCGTCGTCGCCGCCAGCGCGGAGATCCGGCTCTGCCAGCGGGCGCCGTAGAGGAACCGCAGGTCGGCTTCGAGGGCCGGGAGCCGGAACAGCTCCGGGTGGACGAAGTGCCGGGCCACCGGGTCGTCGCTCATCGCGGCGGCGGCCGGCTCCAGCGACTCGTAGACGAACCAGTGCTGCGCGGCCAGCTCCGCGTACGCGGCCAGCGGCAGCCGGCCGCCGGCGAGCCCCTCGACGTACCGGCTGCGCTGCGCGACGGCCCGCCCCTCCCGGGTCACCTCGCGGAGGCGGTCGGAGAGCAGGCGGCCGGAGATGGACGACAACGACACCGGGCAGCACCTCCCTCCACCGCTGATCAACTTAATCGCGCCGTGCCACCCGCCACAGCCGCCGAGTGGCCGATCCGCACCCGGGCAGAATGGAAGACATGCCAGAACCGCTCGATCAAGCACTCGCCGAGGTCCGGGAGCTGTTGCTCGCTCCGGGCCTGACCCGGGCCGTCGCGGCCGGACGGCGCCGGGGGCATGCACCCTCGGTGTCCAGGGCGCAGGTGCGGCCGGTGACCCTCAAGTCCGGGCGGAAACTACAGATCGTCACCGATGACGGTTCGCGGCCGTTCACCCGCAACGTCGACCCGGGCGCCGAGGCGGCCGCCGCGTTCGACGAGCTGCTCGCCGAGCCGTTCGGGAACTGGCACGTGGAGACCGAGACGTCGACAGTGCAGGTCCGGATCACGAAGAAGGGCGACGCCCAGGTCCACCGGGCCGCGGCCACGGTGGCCGCGACGGCCGGGCCGCAGGCGCACGACCGGGCGAAGCAGTGGCTGCTCGATCCGGGCGACCCGCTCTTCGAGGTGATCGGTGGCAACGCCGCGAAGCGCCGGCAGATCGACGCGTTCCTCCGCGCGCTCGCCGCGACGCTGCCCGACGAGCTGCCGTCGCCGCTGCGCGTCGTGGACCTGGGCTGCGGAAACGCCTATCTCACGTTCGCCGCCTACCGATATCTGGCCGGGCGCGGCGCGCAGGTCCAGGTCGTGGGGGTCGATGTCCGTGAGGACCAGAGGGTACGCAACACCGCCGTCGCGGAGCGGCTCGGCTGTGCCGCCGACGTGAGCTTCGTGGCCGGCACCATCGAGGAGGCGGCGCTGCCCTTCACGCCCGACCTCGTCCTCGCCCTGCACGCCTGCGACACCGCGACCGACCAGGCGCTGGCCCGCGCGGTCCGGTGGGAGGCGAAGTGGGTCCTCGCGGCGCCCTGCTGCCACCACGACATCGCCGCGCAGCTCAAGAACGTCAAGACCCCCTTCCCGTACGGGGAGACGACGCGTCACGCGATCCTGCGCGAGCGGTTCGCCGACGTGCTGACGGATTCGCTGCGCGCCGCTCTGCTGCGGTTGCACGGGTACCGGGTCGACGTCGTCGAGTTCATCGACTCGGCGCACACCCCGCGCAACCTGCTGCTGCGGTCCCGCCGCACCGGCGCCGAGCCGACCGCCGAGCAGCGGACGGAATACGCCGACCTGACCGCGCAGTGGGGTGTCGACCCGGCCCTCGCGAAGATGCTGGCTAGCTGACGACGACCGTCCAGGCCGCCGTGGAGACCTTCCCGGCGACCTGGAAGTCGAAGAACATCCGGTACGTGCCGGCGCTCGGCGCGGAGAGCCAGAACTTGACCTTGCCGTCGACCAGCTGGTTCTCCGGGTGCACGTGGACGTAGGCCAGGTCGTTCTGCCGCAGCACGACGAGATGCCCGAACGCGCCGAGGTACGGCTCGACCGCGACCGGCTTCCCCGCGGCGTCGGTGACGGTCATGAGCAGCGGCTGCGTCGACGCGGTGCCGGGCGTCCCCTCGTACGCAACCTGGTAGCTCTCCGCGCTCGTAGCGCGCGCCGGAGCGGGAAGAGTGACCGGAGCGTAGTCGCCGGCGACCGTCAGGTCGCTACCCAGAGTGGTGGCGAGCTGCGCGCCACCGACGAGCGCCGTGAAGTCGGCGATCATCCGGTAGCTGCCCGGTTCGGCGAGCGTGAGGTCGATGCTCCAGGTGCCGTCCGGCGCCATCTCGGGGTGCAGGTGCTGGAAGCCGGTGAGGTCGCGGCGGATCACGATGAGGTGCAGCGGCTTGTCGTGCACGACGGCGTAGGTGGTCACCGGCGCGCCACCGGGGCCGTGCACGGTGAACTCGAGCTTCTGCGCGCGACCGGCCTGGAACGTGGTCTCGACCGGGGTCAGCGTGAGGCCCTGCGAGCTGAGCGAGAGGCCGCCGACGTCGGCGCCGGCCGTGGCCGCGCCCGGAACCGGGTTCGCCGTGCCGTGCACGTGCGGCTGACTCTCGTCGAAGACCGATGCCGACGGCGCCGGCGCACCGGCCTGGGCGCCTTGACCGGGCTGAGTGGCGCCGGCTGCGGGATCGGCTGCGGTGCCGTTGTTGAGGCGGCCCAAGCCGTATCCGGCGAAGAGCACGACGATGAGCAGCGCCCCGATCGCGGCGAACCGGAACCCCGCGTTCTGCGGCACCGAGGGGGACGACCCCATCGACCCGAGGACCAGCTCATCGTCGGCGTCGGTCGTCGTCCGGTCGTCGGGGCCGGTCCGGTCGGGGCCGGTCCGGTCGGGGCTGGTCCGGTCGGGGCTGGTCCGCGGCCCGGGGTCAGGCATCCGCGAGCTCGTAGCCGGCCTCGTCGACCGCCTCGCGGACCGCGTCGTCGGTGAGAGGTGCCTCACTCGTGACGGTCACGGCGCCCGCGGCGAGATCCACCTGGACGTCGGCGACGCCGGGCAGTGCCGAGATCTCCTTGGTCACGGCCTGGACGCAGTGCGAGCAGGTCATGCCCGTCACCTGGTAGGTGCTGGTCACCGCCATGATCGATCCCTTCGTGTCAGCGCCGGCATGCCGGACATACCGTGACTATACCCCCCACCCGTATCGATGCCTCCCCGGCCGGTTCCGCGGCGGTCGGTAGATTCCGAATCGTGACGGATCGCAGGAACGGGCAGTACGTCCTCACCGAGGACCGGGAACGCGTCGACCTGGACCGGGTGCACCGGTGGCTCTCCGAGGAGTCGTACTGGGCGGCCGGCCGCGCGCACGACGTGGTGGCCCGCTCGATCGAGGGGTCGCTGCCGTTCTCGATCGTCCTGGCCGACGGCGGCGAGCAGGTCGGGTTCGCCCGGGTGGTGACCGACGGGGCGACGTTCGCGTGGATCTGCGACGTCTTCGTCGACCCGGCGCACCGGGGCCACGGCCTCGGCACCTGGCTCGTCGACTCGATCGTGGAGAGCCTGTCCGAGCGGGGCATCCTGCGGTTCCTGCTCGCCACCCGGGACGCGCACGAGGTGTACCGCCGCTCCGGCTTCGAACCGCTCGCCGGAGCCCAGCGGTTCATGGAGATCGACCGACGCCCGACCCGGGCCGCCATCCTCGGCCACCTCGAGTCCGGCGCGTCGTAGCGCGCCGGACCCGCACCGCGCCAGGCCGGGACGCCGCGCCGAGCCGGGACGCCGCGCGGGGTCATCCGGCGACGGCCAGGGCCAGGGGCAGGACCGCCTCGGCGCCGGCGCGGCGCAGGGCTCGGCCGGCCAGGGTCATCGTCCAGCCGGAGTCGACCAGGTCGTCGACGAGCAGCACCGGGCCCCCGGCCGCGCCCCCGGCCAGCTCGGCGGCCAGGCCTGCGGGGACGGCGAAGGCGTCGTGCAGCGCGCGCACTCGCTGGGCGCTGTTCCCCCGCGCCGAGGTCTCCCCCGCGTGGTCCGTGGTGAGAGTGCCGAGAAAGGGCAACCGGCCGACGGTCGCGATGTGCTCGGCCAGGCTGTGGACAAGTTGTGGATGACGCTGGGAGGGGACCGCCACGACGGCGGCCGGGCGCTGTCTCCAGGCGTCGTCGCCGTGCGCCCACGACTTCAGCACCTCGACCACGGCGGCCGCCAGATCGTCCGGGATCGGCGCGTCGGCGGACTCCGGGCCGGCCACACCCCGCAGCCTGCTCCCCCAGCCCAGGTCGGAGAGGCGGCCGACGGCCCGGCCCGGCTCGATCTGCTCGGCCGGCGGGATCTTCCCCTTCAGGCCGACGCCCACCGCGGCCAGGCCGGTCGGCCACATCTTCTTCGGCGCGATCTCGGCGCCCGGCCGGCCCAGGAACGCGTCGGCCGCCGCCATCGCGGCCGAGGAGATCTCGGTGTCGAAGAGTGGACCGGCGCAGTTGTCACAGCGGCCGCACGGCGCCGCTTCCGGGTCGTCGAGGCAACGGCGGAGGAACTCCATCCGGCACGCGGTCGTCCCCGCGTACGAAATCATGCTCTTCTGCTCCTGGGAGCGTGCCTCGGCGACGCGGCGCAACCGGACGCCGTCGTAGGTCCACGGCTCTCCCGTCGCGAGCCAGCCGCCGCGCGTGCGACGCACCGCGCCGTCCACGTCGAGCACCTTCAACATCAGCTCGAGGCGGTTGCGACGCAGGTCGACGAGGGGTTCGAGGGCCTGGGTGGAGATCGGCCGGTCCGGCGACAGCTGGGCGAGCACGGCCCGCACCTGGTCTTCCGGCGGGAACGCGAGGGACGCGAAGTACCGCCAGATCGCGGCGTCCTCCGGGCCCGGCAGCAGCACCACCTCGGCGTGCTCGACGGCGCGACCGGCCCGGCCGACCTGCTGGTAGTACGCGATCGGCGACGGCGGCGCCCCGAGGTGCACCACGAACCCGAGGTCGGGCTTGTCGAAGCCCATCCCGAGCGCCGACGTCGCGACCAGCGCCTTGATCTTGTTGTCGAGCAGGTCCTGCTCGGCCGCGCGGCGCTCGGCGTCCTCGACCTGACCCGTGTACGACGCCACGGCGAACCCACGCGTCCGCAGGAACTCGGCCGTCTCGGTCGCGGCCGCGACGGTGAGCGTGTAGACGATGCCGGAACCGGGCAGCCGCTCGAGGTGGTCGGCGAGCCAGGCCAGCCGGTGCGCCGGGTCGTCCAGTTCGAGGACGGCGAGCCGCAGCGAATCCCGGTCGAGCGGGCCGCGCAGCACCAGCGTGTCGCCCTCGCCGAGCTGGTCGGCGACGTCGGCGGTGACCCGGGCGTTCGCCGTCGCGGTGGTCGCCAGCACCGGGGTGTGCGACGGCAGACCGGCCAGGAAGGTGCGCAGACGCCGGTAGTCGGGCCGGAAGTCGTGGCCCCAGTCGGAGACGCAGTGCGCCTCGTCCACGACCAGCAGGCCGGTGCTGGAGGCGAGACCGGGCAGGACGTTGTCGCGGAAGTCCGGGTTGTTGAGCCGCTCCGGGCTGATCAGCAGGACGTCCACCTCGCCGGCCCGCACCTCGGCCTCGATCAGCGACCACTCGTCGAGGTTGGCGGAGTTGATCGTGCGGGCGCGGATGCCGGCCCGGGCCGCCGCCTCGACCTGGTTGCGCATCAGCGCCAGCAGCGGGGAGACGATGACGGTGGGGCCGGTCCGCTGCTGCTCACGCAGCAGCGCCGTGGCCACGAAGTAGACAGCGGACTTGCCCCAGCCGGTCCGCTGCACGCAGAGGACCCGCCGGTGGTCGACGGTCAGCGCCTCGATCGCCCGCCACTGGTCCTCGCGCAGCCTCGCGTGCTCCCCGGCCAGGCGGCGGAGGATCGCCTCGGCACGGTCACGGACGGCGGCCCGGTCCTGCATCACTTCGGTCACCCGGCATGTCTACCAGGGCCGCGGGCCCGGACCGGAGTTATCCACAGCCGGGCGGGCCGGTTGGGGAAACGGGGAAAGCGATGAGGGAGGGCCGCCGGGGTGGAAATCTCGGAGGCATGACGAAGACGATCGCCGAGAAGCTGATGATCAAGTCGAACTCCACCGTGTGGCTGAACGAGCCGGCGCGGCTGCCGCTGCTCACGCCGATGCCCGAGGGTGTCCGGGAGACCGCCGTGCTCGCCACCGCCGGCACCGCGGTGCTCTTCGCGGAGAGCGCCGACGGCGTCCGGCAGCAGCTCGCCGAGCATCGCGGTGACCTGGACAAGCCCGGTGCGTTCTGGATCGCGTACCCGAAGGGGAACCAGGCCGACATCAACCGGGACTCGCTGTGGCCGATCGTGGCCGACTACGACATGCGGCCGTGCGGGCAGGTGGCGATCGACGAGCGGTGGTCGGCGCTGCGCTTCCGGACGAACGAGCCGGGCGAGGGCCCGTTCACCGGCGGCGCGGAGTGATCGCGATCAGCGCCCCAGGACCGAGCCGCCGTTCACGTTGATGATCTGACCGGTCACGAAGCTGCCGCCCGGGCCGACCAGCCACCGGACCGCCTCGGCGATGTCGGCCGGCTCGCCGGCGCGCTTCACCAGCGTGGCGTTCACCCGCGCCTCATGACCCTCCGGGGTCATCCGGCCGAGGAAGAACTCGCTGTCCGTCACGTATCCCGGGGAGATCACGTTGGCCGTGATGCCGTCGCCGCCGAGGCTGGTGGCGAGGTCGAGCGCGTAGCCGTGCAGGGCCGCCTTGGCCGCCGAGTAGGGCCCGCCACCGCCGCGCTGGGCCGCGATCGAGCTGGTCACGATGATCTTGCCGCCCGGACGACGCAGCCGGGGCAGCAGCGCCGTGGTGGTGAGGACCGCGGTGAGCACGTTCGAGTCGAGGTTCGCCCGCCACCGCTCGGCGACGCCCTCGAGGGTCTGTTCGTCGTGCGAGATGTACGCCCCGGCGTTGTTCACCAGCACGTCGAGGTCCCGGTCACCGACCGCCTCGACCACCCGCGGCACCTGGGCGGGGTCGGACACGTCGGCGGTGACCGCGGTGGCCTGCGGTCCGATCCACTTCACCGCGTCGGCGAGCACGTCGGCGCGCCGCCCCACGACGATGACGTCGAAGCCCTCGCCGGCGAGCATGCCCGCCGTCGCCTTGCCGATGCCGGTTCCGCCGCCGGTGACCACTGCGAGTCGTGTCATGCCACGACCCTAACTCCGAGATCACAGGGCCAGGGAGAAGCCCGCTCCCCGCTTGGCCGCGGGCGCCGGCGTACGACCCTGCGGCGCGGGCGGTCTCCGTACCTCCGGGCCCCGCCGCGGCGGCACCCGCTTGCGCTTGCCGGCCTTCGCCGGAGCGCCGGGCTCGCCCGCGGTCCCGGAGGGTGCGCTCACCGAGTTGTTCTTCACGGTTCCCGGGTTGACGCTGCCCAGCACCTCGGCCCGGCACGGCAGCCCGTCCACGGCGAACGCCAGCGGCAGCGGATTCCGGTCGCGGTAGCCGCCGTGCAGCAGGACCGTCTTCGACCGGCCCTTGCCGTTCACGACGACCCGGCGGCCCTGCTGGCTGATCGCCTTCGACGCCGGGGTGAGCCGCTGCGTGCCGGGATAGCGGAACTCGACCCGCCAGCGCACGTCGGCGGCCGCGGTCGTGACCACGGTGAGCCTCGCCTCGAAGTCGGCGCCGGAGTCGCGGCGGACGTGATAGGTCACCGCGCACCGGCCCTTCGGCGTGCTCGACCCGGTGGCCCCGCCGACCGCTGCGCCCGCCGCCCCGGCAGCGGCGGTGTGCGTGCCGCCGGCGTCCCGGGACTCCTCACGGGCCGACCAGCTCAGTGCCGTCGACCCGAGCATCACCACGGTGGCGAGCGCCGCGATCGCCGGCATCCGGTTCCGGGGCCGGCCGGCAGATCTGTCGCGCAGGCGCCGCCCGGGGAAGAGGCCGCCCACGAAGAGACCGCCGCCGAGGGGCCGCACGCCGCCGATCCGCAGCGCCGCCCGCACCTTCAGCCCGGCGCGCAGCTTCATCGTGGCGAAGCTCCCGGGCCGCCGCGCGGCGGAGATCGGCACCACCCCGCGGGCGGCCGGCACGATCGGCCCCTCCCCGGTACGCAGCGGCGGGATGATCGGGCGCAGGCCGACCGTGGCGGCGAGGGCCCGGGCCACGTCGGCGGCGGCCGGCCGGTCGGCCGGGTTCTTGGCGAGGCAGCGCAGGCACATGGCGGCCACGCCGCCGGGCATGCCGGGCAGGTCGGGGACGGGTTCCGGATCGGAGTAGAGGTGCGCGCGCAGCGCCTCGGCGGTGTTCTCGGCGGGCCACGGCATCCGGCCGGTCAGCGCCCGGTAGAGCAGCAGGCCGAGGGCGTACACGTCGGTGGCCGGCGAGACGGACGCGCCGCCGAGACGTTCCGGCGCCAGGTACGCGGGCGTGCCGAGCAGGCTGCCGTCCGGGGCGGCGTCGCGCTGCCCGACGACCGCGGAGATCCCGAAGTCGACGACCTTCGCGCCGGCCCCGGTGAGCATCACGTTGGCCGGGGTCACGTCGCGGTGCACGACGCCCCGCGCGTGGGCGGTGGCCAGCGCGGACGCGACCTCGGCCGCGACGGTCACGGCCTCCCGCCAGTCGAGCGAGCCCTGCCGCCCGATCCGCGCGCCGAGGGACTCGCCGTCGTTCAGCTCCATCACCACGAACGGGACGGTCAGCTCCTCGCCGAAGGTGATCCGCGCCTCGCCGAAGTCGTGGATCCCGGTGATGTGCGGGTGGCAGAGCCGGGCCGCGGCGAACGCCTCCTGCCGCAGCCGGTCGCGGAACGTCCGGTCCTCGGCCAGCTTCGGCGACAGCACCTTCACGGCGACGTCGCGGCCGAGCGTCTCGTCGTACCCGCGCCAGACCACCGACATCCCGCCGGTGCCGAGCTTCTCGACGAGACGGTACCGCCCGGCGATGCGGAGCGATCCGCCCTGCCCGTTTCGCTCCGTTCGCACCATGCGCCGATTCTCGCCCGAGCGCCGAGCCCGCGGTGCCGCAACCAGGAAAGCCGGGCTCAACCGGCCAGGAGCTGATCCACCGGCGCGTAGTCGTCGGTCAGGACCCGGGCGTCATCGACGAAGTCGTCCAGCTCGGGGCCGGCCAGCAGGGAGACCCCGCTCAGTCCCGGGCGGATCGCGTCCAGCGGCAGCGGGCTCTTCGACGCGAGGATCACGAAGTTCGAGCCGGTCTCGCCGGCGATCGCGTCCGGCGGGGCGATCAGCGCGACGTGCGGGAACGCCGCCGCCACGGTCGCCACCTCGGCCCGGATGAACCGGTTCGGCGGATAGTCGATCACGTTCTGCGCATAGATGCCATCCGTACGCAGCACCCGCGCCACATCGTCGGCCATCTCCACGGTCGCCAGGTGCCAGGGCACCACCAGATGCCCGAACGCGTCGCCGACCACCAGGTCGTAGCCGCCGGTGGCCTGCGCGGCCAGCCCCACCCGGGCGTCGCCGACCCGGACCCGCAGGTCGGGGCCGGTGACCAGGCCCAGCTTCTCCTTGTCGAGGTCGACCAGGCCGCCGTCCAGCTCCAGCACCAGCTGATCGCTGCCGGGCCGGGTGTCCCGGAGGTAGGTGGGCACCGTGAACCCGCCGCCGCCGAGGTGCAGGGCGTCGACCGGGCCGGACGGCAGCACGTCGGCGACCGCGCCGATCCACTGGACGTACTCGAACTCCAGGTACCGCGGGTCGTTCAGGTCGACGTACGAGTGGCGGGCCGAGTTGAGGATCAGCGTCTGCCCGCCCGGCCTCGAGGGGTCGGCCTGCACCCGGGCGCAGTGGTACGCGGTCTCCACGTCGCACGGGGTCGGCGTCACCGCGCCGAGCCCGGCCCCGACCAGGCCGACCGCGGCCAGGGCGGCCCGGGCCCGGGGCGACCCCGGCATGTCCCGGCGCAGCCACCAGCCGAGCGCCAGGCCGCTCACCCCGAGCAGCACGGCGAGGCTCAGCACGATCGCGCTGCTCGGCATCGCCGCCACGAAGATGAACCCGGTCACCAGCGTCGCGGTGATCGCGCCGAGGGTGCCGATGCTGGAGAGCCGGCCGACCACGCTGCCGGCCTGCCGCAGGTCGCCGAGCTGGAGCTTCACCACCATCGGCGCGATCGTGGAGAGCACGAACGCGGGCAGGAAGATGGCGAGCGCGGCGAGCAGCAGCACGGCCGGGGCCGCGCCGCCGCGGAGCAGCTCGCCACCCCAGCGGACCAGCGGCAGCGTGATCGCCGTGCCGATCGCGCCGAGGATCAGCGCGGGAGCCAGCAGAGCACGCGGGTCGAACCGGTCGGCGAGCCGGCCGCCGAGCCAGGCGCCGTAGGCGATCGCGGCGAGCGCCACCCCGATCACCGAGCTGCTGACCTGGAGGGTCACGCCGACGTACGGGCCGACCAGCCGCAGCGCGACGATCTCCAGGACGAGGACGGCGCCGCTGGACCCGAAGGCCAGGGCGGAGGCGAGAGCGGAGGGCAGGGCGCGCGGCGGGTTCTCCACCGCGCGGATGCTACCGGCGCCGGCTGCGAAGATCCTTAGTGCCGCCCCGCCAACACGCCGAGGTGCAGGTTCGGCTCCTGGGCGCGCAGCGCGTACTCGTAGAGCTCCACCACCTCGATGCCGGCGGCGCGCAGCAGCGACACGCCCTCGCAGTGCACGAAGATGTCCGGCTCCCGCCAGGCGATCACGACGCGCGGGACCCTGGACGCGATGATCAGGCTGGTGCAGGTGGCGTGCGGCCGGCTGGCCCGCTCCGAGCACGGCTCCAGGGTGCTGTAGATGGTCGCGCCGGACAGCCGGCCGTCACCGGCGGCCCTGCTCAGGGCGGACTCCTCGGCATGCACGCGGTCCGAGCAGTCCCGGGAGTACCCGGACGCGATCTCCCGGCCGTGCTCGTCGACGATGACCGCCCCGACCGCGAAGGCGGTCTCGGAGCGGGGACAGCGGTGCGCCAGGTCGACGGCGCGGCTCATCCACCGGTGGTGGTCCATACGGCTCCAGTCTGCGGTCACGGGTTCGGCCCGTACCTCATCGGAACGCTATCGCCGTACTTTCGCTCCGTGACCGAGAGGGTCCGAAACGGCAACCTCAGAGCATCGAGACGTGCACGTGATTGGTGTGCACGGCGGCCGGTCCGCCGCTCGCGCTGTACGCCCGCCAGCCGGTGCTCGGCATCCAGATCTGCCGGTACCAGATGACGTACATCACACCGAGTTCCGACGCGTTCTTCACGAAGTACGCGGCGAGCCGGTCGCCGTACGCCTTGTCCCCGCCGGTCGCCGCGGCGTTCTTGAACGTGCTGGCGTTCGACGAGAGGTCGCAGGCCCGGCCCTTCGGGTGCTCGCCGGAGGCGCGGGAGCTGTAGCAGACCGTGTAGCGCTTGAAGCCGTCGGCGCGGGACTCCTGGTAGGCGTGCAGGGTCCGCGGCGTGAGGCAGCCCGAGGAGGTCGGGTCCTTGACCGTGCAGGACTCCTTGGGCCAGGAGCCGTCCGAGTTGCGCGGCGCCGGCTTGGCCGCCGGGGAGTCCGGGTCGAGGAATCCGCCGGCCGATCCGCCGCCGACCTCGGCGAGGGCGAGCTCGGCCTGCTTCTTCTTGCGGGCCATCAGGTCGACCTGCTTCTTCTGCTCCTTGATCTCGGCGTCCAGCGCGACCTTGGCCCGCTTGGCCGTCTCGACCTCGTCGCGGTAGTCGGCGAGCATGCCGCTGTCGACCTGGGCGAGCATGTCGAGGCTCTGGATCCGCTCCATGAAGCCATCAGGCGAGCTGCTGTTCAGCAGCATGCTCACGGTGCTGACCCGGCCCATCTGGTACGACCGGTTCGCCAGCTCGTTGACCTGCTCGGTCATCGCCTTCGCGGCCGCCTCGGACTCCTTGAGCCTGGTGCCGAGCTGCTTCTGCCGCTTCTTGGAGGAGGCCAGCTTCGTCTTCGCGGTGTCGTACCCCTTGGCGGCGGTCTCCAGCGCGGTGCGCAGCTTCTTGCTGCCGCCCTCGCTGTCCGGCTCGGCCAGGGCGGCCGACGGCACCGCCAGGATCATCGCGACGGCGGCGACGAGCAGAGCCAGCAGGGCGGCGCATCGGCGCGGGAGTCTGGCCGGCACGGATACCTCCAAGTCGGTGAGCGCCGGTACTTTACCGTGCCCGACCTGGAGTTCGGGAGATCGATCAGGTTGCCGAGTATCCACCGTCGACGAACAGTGTCTGGCCCGTCACGGCCTGTGCCGCTTCGCTGGCCAGGAAGACGGCACATCCGCCGAAATCCGTGGGCAGGCCGTTGCGGCCGATCATCGTGCGGGCCGCGTGCGCCGCCACTTTCGAGGGATCCGCGAAGACCGGTTCGGTGAGCGGGGTGTGCACGACGCCGGGCGCGATCGCGTTGCAGCAGACGCCGTCGGCCGACCACGCCTCGGCCTGCGACCGGGTGAGCCCGACCAGCCCGGCCTTCGCGGCGCCGTAGGCCCCGCTGTTGCCGTAGGCGCGGAACGCCTGCTGCGAGACGACGTTGATGATCCGGCCCCAGCCGCGTTCCGCCATCGCCGGCGCGAACCGCTGGCCGAGCAGGAACGGCGCGGTGAGGTTGGCCTCCAGCGTCAGATCCCAGACGTCCTCGGTCAGGTCCGGCATCGGGGGGCGCAGATTCACGGCGGCGGAGTTCACCAGGATGTCGGGTTCGCCGTACCCCTCCACGACCTCGGCCGCAGCGGCCCTGACGGCCTCCCGCACGCCGAGGTCCGCCGAGATCGCGCCGGCTTCCGCACCGTGTTCCCGCAGCTCGGCGACGACCTCGGCCATCGGCGCCGGGCGCCGGGCCACCAGCACGACGCGCGCGCCGGAACGGCCGAGAGCCAGGGCGATCTCCCTGCCGATCCCGCTGCTGCCGCCGGTCACGACCGCGGTGCGCCCGCTCAGACCGAAGAGCCGATCAAGGTACGTGGACACGCGCGCGCTACCCCTCCGGCGTCTCCGGGGCCCCGTCCGGGAACAGGGTGCCCTGGACGGTCGCCCAGATCTCGTCGTTCGCGGCGACCAGCAGCCCCCGCTTGCGGTTCGTCGGCCGGTACGGCGAGCCGTCCCAGTGGCGCACGGTGCCGCCGGCCTCCTTGACGATCAGCGAGCCGGGCACGTGGTCCCAGGGCAGGATCCGCCAGAACATCGCGAACTGCTGCTCGTCGGTGGCGACGGCCGGGTACTCGTACCCGGCGCAGTGCCGCCCCGGCGTGTGGCCGCCCAGCCCCTCGGCGTTCGCCCGGACCAGCTCCCGCAGGTCGTCCGGGAAATACTTGTGGGAGATCACGCCGTGCAGCGCGGCCGCACCCGGGTCGTCGGTCCGGGTCTTCACCCGCACCCCGTCCCGGTAGGCGCCCGAGCCCGCCTCGGCGACCGTGAGGTGGTCGCCGACCACGTCGAGGATCCAGGCGGCCTGCGGCTCACCGTCGCGGACCAGCGCGACCATGACGCAGAACGGCGACCGGCCGGCGGCGAAGTTGTTCGTCCCGTCGACCGGGTCGACGATCCACACGGCGCCGCCCGACCCGAGCCGGTCCCGGATCGCCGGGTCGGCCGCGACCGCCTCCTCGCCGACGACGAGCGAGCCGGGCAGCAGCGCGGTGAGCCCCCGGGTCAGCGCGCGCTCGGACTCCTGGTCGGCGATGGTGACCAGGTCGCCCGGCGCCTTCTGGGACACCTCGCCCTCGGCCAGGTGCTTCCAGCGCGGGAGGACGACGGTCTGCGCGACCTCGCGGATGAGCTCGGCGACCTGATCAAGCACGCGGCGGCAACTTCACGACGCTGACGAAGAACTCGTCGATCTGGCGGATCACGGCGATGAACCGCTCGAAGTCGACCGGCTTGGTCACGTAGGCGTTCGCGTGCAGCTGGTAGCTGCGCAGGATGTCCTCGTCGGCCGAGGAGGTGGTCAGCACGACGACCGGGATCCGGCCCAGATCGTCGTCCTTCTTGATCTCCTCGAGCACCTCGCGGCCGTCCCGCTTCGGGAGGTTGAGGTCGAGCAGGATCAGGTCCGGGCGCACGGCGCCTTCGTACTGTCCCTCGCGGCGGAGGTAGGCGAGCGCCTCCGAGCCGTCCGACACCACGGTGAGCTTGTTGCGGACCTTGTGCTCCTCGAACGCCTCCTGGGTCATCAGGACGTCACCCGGATCGTCCTCGACCAGCAGCACCTCGATCGGAGTACCGCTCTCCCGCTCCATGCTCATGCTCCCACCACCTCTCGCTCCTCGGTCTGCGTCTCGGGGTCCTCCGTACCGGGCAGCACCGGCAGCGTGAAGTGGATCGACGCGCCCTCCGGCACGGCGGTGTCCAGCCAGACCCGACCGCCATGGTATTCGACGATCTTCTTGACGATCGCCAGTCCGATGCCGGTGCCCTCGTACGCGTCCCGCGAGTGCAGCCGCTGGAAGATCACGAAGACCTTGTCGGCGAATTCGGCCTCGATGCCGATCCCGTTGTCCCGGACGTTGATCTGCCATTCGCCGCCGTCCCGCTCCACCGTGATCGTCACGACCGGCGGGACGTCCGGGCGGGCGAACTTCAGCGAGTTGCCGATCAGGTTCATGAAGAGCGTGGTGAGCAGCGGCTCCTCACCCTCCACTGTGGGCATTGCCGGCCAGGTGATCTCGGCGTTGTCGCCGGCCCGCGCGTCGAGCTGCGACTTCACGTCGCCGAGGACCTTGTTGAGGTCGACCTCGGTGAAGCCCGCGGTGAGCCGGCCGATCCGGGAGAACGCGAGCAGGTCGTTGATGAGGCGCTGCATGCGCTGCGCGCCGTCGACAGCGAACGCGATGTATTGATCGGCGCGCTCGTCCATCTGGCCGGCGTACCGCCGCTGGAGCAGCTGGCAGAAGCTGGCCACCTTGCGCAGCGGCTCCTGGAGGTCGTGCGAGGCCACGTAGGCGAACTGCTCGAGGTCGCGGTTCGACCGGGTCAGCTCGTCGGCCTGCGTCTTGAGCTGCTGATTCACCCACTCGACGTGGCCGCGCGCGTCGCGGACCTCGGCGAGCTCGCTGGCGATCTGCCGGCGCATCCGGTCGACGTCGGCGGCGAGCGCCACCAGGTCGGACGAGCCCTGCCGGCTCTCGATGTGCCGGTCGTAGTCGCCGGCCGCGACCTGGCGGACCTGGGCGGCCAGGTCGGTGATCGGCCGGGTCACCACCCGGTCCAGCAGGTAGAGCAGGAACGCGCCGGTCAGCACGATGATCACGGCGGCCGCGATCTCGATGGCGACCATGGTGCGGCTGGAGTCGCGGGCCGCGTCCGCCGAGGCGGCCCGCAGCACCTGGATGCGCGACTGCATCTCGGCGACGGCCGCGCGCACCGCGTCGAACTCGGCGGTGTCCGAGGCCTCGACCATGGCCTGCGCGGCCTCCGGACCCTGCTGCCGGACGGCCTGGATGATCGGGTCGGCCACGTCGGCACGCCAGGTCGCGGTCCGGGTCTCGACCGCCGCGAGCGCGTCGCGGATCTCGTCGTCCTCCGGCCGCAGCAGCGACTCGATCCGGGCGACCTGCCGCCTCTGGTCCTCGAGGCCGGTCTCGTACGGCTCGAGGTTCCGGGCGTCGCCGGTGATCGCGTAGCCGCGGACGCCGGTCTCCTGGTCGACCAGGGCGGTGTTGAGCGTCTCGCCGGCGGCCCGCATCGGGCTCGCCCGGTTGAGCACGTCGTCGACCTGCCGGTTGTTCGCGGCCGCGGTGATCGCCGCGAAGACGCCGAGCCCGCCGAGCACGACACCGACCGCCACGCAGAGCGCGATGATCCTCTGGCGCAGCGTCCAGCTGCGCGCGTGGAACAGGTTCACCGTCCACCTCCCCGGGAGATCAGCAGCATGGCGACGTCGTCGGTGAGCGGGCCGCCGTTGTCCTGGTCGGCACGGGCCACCAGCCACGGCGGCAGCCCGGCCAGCGGCACCTCGCGGGCGGCCGGCTCGTCCAGCAGCTTGCACAGACCGTCGACGTCGAGCCGCTCGGTGCCGGCACCGCCGGTGTGCCCCTCGATGAGGCCGTCGGTGTACATCAGCAGGGACCAGTCATCGCCGGGGAACTCCAACTCGGTCGCGGGCGTCGGGGTGGGACGTACCCCGAGCACGATTCCGGTACGCGCCGCCACCGGCCGGGCGCGGCCACCGGAGAGCACCACGGGCGGCGGATGACCGGCGAGCCGGACCGTCGCGCGGTTGGCCGGCAGGTCGATGACCGCGGCCGCGACCGTGGCGAACACCTCCCGGGCCCGCCGCTCGCTCATCAGCACCTGCTCCAGCGACGGCAGCACCTGGTCCTCGGGGACACCGGCGAGCACCAGCGCCCGCCACGCGACCCGGAGCTCGACGCCGAGGGCCGCCTCGTCCACGCCGTGCCCGCAGACGTCGCCGACGATCACGTGCAGCCGGTCGTCGCCGATCTGCACCACGTCGAAGAAGTCGCCGCCGAGCAGGCCCAGCGCGCGGCCGGACCGGTAGAACGTCTCGACGCCGACCTCGGCGGTCTGCATGAGCGGCTGCGGCAGCAGGCCCCGCTCGAGACGGGCCGACTCGGCCTGGAGCAGCTCCACCTCGCGCAGCCGGCGGGCATTCTCGTCGGCCCGCTTGCGCTCGACCGCGTAGCGCAGCGAACGCACCAGCAGCACGCCGTCGACCTGGCCCTTGACCAGGTAGTCCTGGGCGCCCTCGGCGACCGCCTGCATGCCGAGGTGCTCGTCGGAGCGGCCGGTCAGCACACAGACGGCGGCGCCCTCGGCCACGGCGAGCAGCTTGCGCAGGCCGTCGATGCCCTCGGCGTCGGGCAGGCCCAGGTCGAGCAGGATGCACTCGATGCCGGTCAGCCGCTCCCGGGCCTCGCGCAGGGTGCTGGCGACGGTCAGCTCGAAGGGGGCGTCCGCCTCGGTCAGCAGCTCACGAACGAGGAAGGCGTCGCCCTCGTCGTCCTCGACGAGCAGGATCCGCAACCGTTCCAGCTGGTTCGCCGCGTACCGCGAGGGCGCGAGCGACCGCTCCGTCATTCCGATTCCCCACTCGACGCATAGGTGACCCGCAAATCGTGTACCACGCGGGCTGTGACCACAACTCGCGTCACCACGTCGTGACCTGGGCTCACTGGGAGCTGTCGTTCTCGGTCGCGACCCGGCGGGCGTGTTCCGCGATCACCTGGCCCAGGATGCCGTGCAACTGGCCGCAGTCGCAGCAGTGCAGGTTCTCGTCGAGATGGCGTCCGCCACAGGCCGAGCAGTTGCCCCGGTCCTCGGGGTCGCGATAGGACACCAGGGCCCGGCACAGAGCGCGCACCACGTGATCACTCAGCGTGAAGACGTCTTCGCCGAGCGCGGTCCGCACGCCGACGACGGCGACCGGCGCGGCGTCCGGGTGCGGGTTGTACGGGGACACCGCGTCGATGAATTCCGCGATGACAGCGGCCGGGTCGAGCGGAGTAGTCACCGGACCACGCTATCGCCCGCCCGAATGGATCTTGGGGGTACCCGCCGGTGACCTCGGGCGCTTAGATGTCACCCATGCGTGACTTCGCTCTCCTCCGGCCGGCTCGCCGGGGCATCGCCGCCGCGGCGGTCCTCGCCGTCCTGGCCCTGGCCGGGTTCTTCGCGGTCCGGTCGATCACCCCGCCGGCGCCCCTGCCCACCTCGGCGCCGGCCGGGGAGTTCAGCGCGGAGCGCGCCTTCGCCGAGGTGCGCACGATCGCCGCGGTGCCGCATCCGGCCGGCAGCGCCGCGAACGCGCGGGTGCACGACCACCTGATCGAGACCCTGCGCGGGCTCGGCCTCTCCCCCGAGTCGCAGGACACCGTCACGATCCAGGGCGGGACGCTGTCGGCGAGCGCCGGCGGCGCGGGCCTGGCCCGGGTACGCAACGTCGTCACGCTGATCCCCGGCACCGCCTCGACCGGCCGGATCTTCCTGGTCGCGCACTACGACTCGGCGCAGGTCGGCCCGGGCGGCAACGACGACGCCGCCGGCACCGCCTCGATCCTGGAGATCGCCCGCGCGCTGACCGGCGCCGGCGACCGGCTGCGCAACGACGTGGTGCTGGTGCTCACCGACGCCGAGGAGGCCTGTCTCTGCGGCGCGAAGGCGTTCGTCGACCAGCACCCGCTGGCCCGGGACGGCGGCGTCGTGCTCAACCTCGAGGCCCGCGGCAGCGACGGCCCGGCGATCATGTTCGAGACCTCGGCGGACAACGGGAAGCTGGTCGGGGCGTACGCGCACGCGGCGCAGCCGGTCGGCACCTCGTTCGCCGTCGAGATCTACCGGCTGCTGCCGAACGACACCGACTTCACCCCGTTCCGGGAGGCCGGCTTCCACGGGCTGAACGCCGCGTACATCGACGGCGCGGCGGTCTACCACGCGCCGACCGACACTCCCGAGTCGATGAACCGGGCCAGCCTCCAGCACCACGGCGCGAACACCCTCGCGGTCCTGCGGGAACTCGGCGGACGCGACCTGACCGGCATCGGCGAGGGCGGCGACGCCACCTACTTCCCGGTGCCCGGCCTGCTGGTCCGCTATCCGGGCTCGCTGGTCTGGCCGCTCGCCGCGCTGGCCGTGGTCGCGGTCGTGGCGCTGGCCTGGCTGGTCCGCCGGCAGGGCCGGGCCACCGGCGGGCGGATGGCGGCGGCCGCCGGTCTCACGCTGATCCCGATCGTGCTGGCCCCGGTCCTGGCGCAGGGCCTCTGGCGGCTGCTCGTGGCGATCCGCCCGGAGTACGACGGCCTCCCGATCGACCCGTACCGTCCACTGTGGTACCGGATCGCGGTGATCGCCCTGGCCGGGTTCACCGTCCTCGCCTGGTACGCGCTGCTGCGCCGGCGGATCGGCCCGGCCGCCCTCGCGGTGGCGGGTTTCGGCTGGCTGGCCGTGCTCGGCGTGGTGCTCGCGGCGGTGACGCCCGGCGGCGCGTACCTGGCCTCGCTGCCGGCCCTGGCCGGCGCCCTCGCGGCCCTCCTCGCGCTGGTATTCGAGCGGGGCGCCGCCGCCTTCATCGCCGCGGGCGCCGCCGTGGCCGTGGTGATCCTGCTGCCCACCGTGCTGATGCTCTTCCCGGCGCTCGGCATGCCGATGGCCGGGGTCGGCGCGTTCCTGGCCGTGCTGCTCGGGCTCGCGCTGCTGCCGGTCGTCGACCTGATCCACCCGGCGTCGAGCGGCGCCCGGGGCATGGAAGCGGCGAGGGCCCGGCGGCGTGGCGCGGTCCCGTCCGCGATCGCCCTGGTGGCGGCCGTGGCGTTCACCGGGACCGGGCTGGCCGTGGACCGGTTCGACGAGCAGCACCCGTCGCTGACCCACCTGATGTACGCGCTCGACGCCGACACCCAGCAGGCCCGCTGGCTGAGTCACGAGACCGACCCGCAGGAGTGGACCGCCCAGTACCTCACCGAGCCGCCCGGCCGGGTCACCGGCCTGCTGCCCGCCTTCGGCGACGAGGAGCTGCGGCAGGGTCCGGCGCCGGCCTGGTCGGATCTGCCCGCGCCGCAGCTCACCCTCGCCGGTGATACGGCCTCGGGCGGGGAACGGACCTTGAATCTCCTGCTGAAACCGCAGCGGACGGCCCGCTTCGTGACGCTGCACGTGGCCGAGGCGACCACTGTCGTCGAGGCGACCGTCGGCGGCCGGCCGGTGGACGTGACCGGGGTGGCCGGCGACGGCTGGGGCTTCGGATTCGTCTTCCATGCGCCGCCGGCTGAGGGGGTGGAGATCACCTTGAGGGTACGAGGGACCGGACCCGTCACCTTCCGGGCCATGGACGCGACCGACGACGTGGCGGCGGTACCGGGATTCCGGCCCCGGCCGCCGGGCGTGGGCGTCCTCGGCTCGCACAGCAGCGAGATGGTGGCGATCGCGAAGAGTTACACCCTCTAGCGCCCGCGGCCCCGGCGCCCGGTCGGCGCGTCGTGCCGGAAGTGCACGAAGAGCCGGCCCCAGTTGTCGCCGTCCTTCTCCACCCGGTGGTAGAGCTGCTTGATCTCCTTCTGGTCGAGGAAGCGGAGCACCTTCTTCTTCAGTGCTCCGCTCCCCTTGCCCGGGATGATCTCGACGGTCGCGGCCTTCTTCTGGATGGCCTCGTCGATGACACCTCGCAGGGCCCGATCGATCTCGTGCCCCTTGTTGAAGATGTCGTGCAGGTCCAGCTTCAGCTTCACGATCCGAACCCTACGCGGCGTCGTTCTTGCCGAGCCAGGTCTCGACCCGGCGCAGCGCGTCCTGGTAGTCGGGCTGCGTCTTCATGGCGGCGGCCAGGCGCAGGTGCGGCAGCGCCTCACGGAAACGGCCGGCCCGCTCCAGGGTCCGGCCGAGCACGTGGTGCGCGTAGTGATCGGAAGGATCGTGCTCGATCAGCACCCGCAGCTGGGTCTCCGCGCCGTTCAGCTGCGCCGAGTTGAAGTAGGCCCGGGCCAGGAGCTGCCGGACCGCGGTGTTGTGCGGCTCGGCCTCGACGATCGGCTCGAGCAGCTTCGCGGCGCCGAGCGGGTCGCCGGACTCGAAGAAGAAAGTCGCCCTGCGGTATTCCTCGAGAAGATCCACGTCACGCTCCCCACGATCGCACCGCCGACAGAGACCAACGCTCGCACAACATCGCGCGTACGGCGAGTGTTCCCCGATCCCCTCAATGCGGTGACCCGCATGCCGAAGGTCCCTGTGTAGCTCCACAGCTAGTACACAGGAAACGAAAAGCCGGCGCAGAGCGACGCCCAGCAAAGTGGGGGCATGACGATGGCGAACACAGACTCCAGCACCGAACTCCGGCGGGCCGACGGGACCCCGGTCCGGGTCCTTGTCGTCGACGACGAGCCGACCCTCGCCGAGCTGCTCTCGATGGCGCTGCGCTACGAGGGCTGGGAGGTGAGGAGCGCCGGCGACGGCATGACCGCCGTGCGTACCGCCCGGGAGTTCCGGCCGGACGCCGTCATCCTCGACATGATGCTGCCCGACATCGACGGGCTGGAGGTGCTGCGCCGGCTGCGCGGCGAGTCCCCCGAGGTGCCGGTGCTCTTCCTGACCGCGAAGGACTCGGTCGAGGACCGGATCACCGGGCTCACCGCGGGCGGCGACGACTACGTCACCAAGCCGTTCAGCCTGGAGGAGGTCGTCGCCCGGCTGCGCGGTCTCATGCGCCGGATGGGGCACGCCCCGATGCGTACGGAGTCGCAGCTCGTCGTCGGCGACCTGACCCTCGACGAGGACTCGCACGAGGTGCGCCGCGGCGGTGACCTGATCACGCTGACCGCGACGGAGTTCGAGCTGCTGCGCTACCTCATGCGCAACCCGCGCCGGGTGCTGAGCAAGCCGCAGATCCTCGACCGGGTCTGGAACTACGACTTCGGCGGCCAGGCCAACGTCGTCGAGCTCTACATCTCGTACCTGCGCAAGAAGATCGACGCCGGCCGGGCGCCGATGATCCACACCATGCGCGGCGCCGGATACGTCCTCAAGCCCGCCGACTGATCGCGATGGCCACGACGACCCGTTCCCCCCGCCCCGCTCGCTGGCGCAGCCCGGCGGGCTGGTCGCTGCGCACCCGGCTGGTCGCCATCATGATCGCCCTCCTGTCGGTGCTGGGTCTCGTGGTGGGCGCCACCGCCGAGGTCTACCTCTACCGCTCCCTGCACAACCAGGTCGAGAACGAGCTGGAGGACATCTCGAAGCGCGTCGAGTTCCGTGCGCCCGACGGGACCTTCCCGCGGCCCAACCCCGGTAGCGGCGGCGGTCAGAGCGGTGTACCCCTGGGCGGCATCCCGGCCCAGACCATCGTCCTGAGGCAGGAGACCGACGGCTCCCTGACCGGCGGGGTCTACCGGTACGAGCAGTCCAAGGACGAGGTCGTCGCCCTCTCCGCGGAGGCCGAGGCGATCGTGCTCAGCAAGGTCACTTCGCGGGGTACGAAGATCGACCTCGACCTCGGCGACGATCTGCCCGAATACATGATGACCAAGGTGGTGAACCGCGAGGGCGTCGTCTACTACGTGGGCCTCTCGCTGACCCGGATCAACTCCACCCTGATCACCGTGGCCGCGTTCACCGGTTGCGTGATCCTGGGTTCGCTGCTCATCGCCGGTTGGGGTGGTGCGCTCATCGTCCGTCGTACCCTCGAGCCCCTGGATCGAGTGGCAGCGACCGCGACCCGGGTCTCGGAGCTCAGGCTGGACCGCGGCGAGGTGCAACTCGCGCAGCGAGTGCCCGAGCAGGACACCGACCCCCGCACCGAGGTGGGGCAGGTCGGCGCCGCGCTGAACCGGATGCTCGACCACGTCGGCAACGCCCTCGAGGCACGGCATGCGAGCGAGATGCAGGTACGCCAGTTCGTCGCCGACGCCAGCCACGAGCTGCGCACCCCGCTCGCCGCGATCCGCGGGTACGCCGAACTGAGCCGCCGCAGCCGCCAGGTCATCCCGGACGAGATCTCGCACGTGCTGACCCGGGTCGAGTCCGAGGCGAAGCGGATGACGGCGCTCGTCGAGGACCTGCTGCTGCTGGCCCGCCTCGACGCCGGCCGGCCGCTGGCCCAGGACCCGGTCGACCTCACGATGCTGGCCGTCGACGCGACGAGCGACGCGCACGCGGCCGGCCCGCGCCACTACTGGCAGCTCGACCTCCCCGAGGAGCCGGTCACCGTGATCGGCGACGGCGCCCGGCTGCACCAGGTCCTCGCGAACCTGCTCGCCAACGCCCGCACGCACACGCCGGAGGGCTCGACCGTCACGGTCAAGGTCGGTCAGGTGCCGGACGCCGCCGTGCTCCAGGTGATCGACGACGGCCCCGGCATCCCGGACGACCTGGTATCGAGGATCTTCGAGCGGTTCACCCGCGGCGACAGCTCCCGCTCGAGGGCGGCCGGCAGCACCGGGCTGGGCCTGTCGATCGTGCACGCCGTGGTCACCTCGCACCGCGGGAAGGTCGGCGTGCAGAGCCGGCCGGGGCAGACCGTCTTCACCGTGATGCTGCCGCTCGGCCCACCCCCGGTCGTCCCAACAGCTGAACAACACGCGCAGGAACTACATCCGGCGCGGTGAGACGGCTATGCTGGCCGACGTGACTCGCACGTGGTCCTTCTATTGGTTTACGAGGCCGGCTACAGCCGGTGCCTCGGCCATGACCGCATGACCTGAGACACCCGCCAGAGCCGGCTGAGGCAGCGACACGACGTCGCTGCCTTTTTGTTTGCGTCAAGCAAGCCGGCTCTCGCCTCCTCGGCGACGCCGGCCGAGGAGAGAGAGAACGCCATGACAGCCCCAGAGGTGCAGCGCGTCCGCGACCAGCGCATCGAGAAGGTCGTTCCGCTGATGAGCCCGGCCCTGCTGCACCACGAGCTGCCGCTCACGTCCGAGTTGCACGACACCGTGCTGGAGGGCCGCAAACAGGTCGAGGACGTGCTGAACGGCCGAGATCAGCGTCTGCTGGTCGTGGTCGGGCCGTGTTCGGTGCACGACCCGATCGCGGCCGGCGAGTACGCCGATCTGCTCCGCCGGGAAGCCGAGCGGCTCAGCGAGGACCTGCTGATCGTGATGCGGGTGTACTTCGAGAAGCCGCGCTCCACCGTCGGGTGGAAGGGTCTGATCATGGACCCGGCGCTGGACGGCTCCGGCGACGTCGGCACCGGCCTGCGGGTGGCCCGCAAGCTGCTGCTCGAGGTCGTCGGCCGCGGGCTGCCGGTCGCCGTGGAGTTCCTCGACCCGATCACCCCGCAGTACATCGCGGACACCGTGGCGTGGGGCGCGATCGGCGCGCGGACCGTCGAGTCGCAGGTGCACCGCCAGCTCTCCTCCGGGCTGTCGATGCCGATCGGCATGAAGAACCGCCCCGACGGCAGCGTCTCCACGGCCGTCGACGCGATCCAGGCCGCCGCGGCGCAGCACGTCTTCCCGGGCATCGACTACTCCGGCACCCCGGCGATCCTGCACACCACCGGCAACCCGGACTGCCACCTGGTGCTGCGCGGCGGTGGCGGCAGGCCGAACTACAGCGCCGCGGACGTCGCCGCCTCGGTGGAGCTGCTGCGCAAGGCCGGCCTGCCGGAGCGCCTCGTCATCGACTGCTCGCACGGCAACAGCAACAAGGACCACAGGCGCCAGCCGATCGTGGCCGAGGACATCGCGGCGCAGATGGAGGACGGCCAGCGCGCTATCAGCGGCGTCATGCTGGAGAGTTTCATCGAGCCGGGCCGGCAGGACCTGGGCGGCGAGCTGACCTACGGACAGTCGGTCACCGACGCGTGCATGGGCTGGGACGCCACGGTCTCCACCTTGGAGCGGCTCGCCGCGGCGTCCGCGAAGCGCCGGGTGATCTCTTCACAACCAACCCACAGCTAAGCCACAAGGCGGGGACAGAACACCCGTCAATCGTTCATCGGGTACGAATCCGCCAGCTCTCCCTGGGGAGTACCCGAATGACCACGACGCTGCCGCCCGACGTCGAGGAGCCGGCGCCCGCCATCGCGGAGCCGGCTCCTCCACGGAATCGCACCGACGCCGTCTGGATCCGCCTCTCTCTCATCGCCCTCCTCCTGCTCACCGGCGTCCTCTACATCTGGGGCCTGGGCGCCTCGGGCTGGGGCAACGCCTTCTACTCGGCGGCCGTGCAGGCCGGCTCGGAGAGCTGGAAGGCGTTCTTCTTCGGTTCCTCCGACGCGGCGAACTCGATCACCGTGGACAAGACGCCGGCCGCCCTCTGGATCATGGCGCTCTCGGTACGGATCTTCGGCCTCAGCTCGTGGAGCATCCTCGTCCCGCAGGCGCTGCTCGGCGTCGCCACCACGGGACTGCTCTACGCCACGGTGCGGCGCGGATTCGGCCCGGCCGCGGGTCTGCTGGCCGGACTGATCTCGGCGCTCACCCCGGTCGCCGTGCTGATGTTCCGGTTCAACAACCCGGACGCGCTGCTGGTGCTGCTCATGGTCGCGGCGGCGTACACGACCCTGCGCGCCGTGGAGACCGGCGCGACGAAGTGGATCGTGCTGACCGGTGTCCTGCTCGGGTTCGGCTTCCTCGCCAAGATGCTCCAGGCGCTGCTCGTCGTGCCGGCGTTCGGCCTCGCGTACCTGATCGCCGGGCCGCCGAAGCTCGGCAGGCGCCTCGTCCAGCTGGTGCTCGCCCTGGTCGCGCTGGTGGTGTCGGCCGGTTGGTACATCGCGGTCGTCGAGCTCGTGCCGGCGTCGATGCGCCCGTACATCGGCGGCTCGCAGAACAACAGCATCCTCGAGTTGACCCTCGGCTACAACGGCCTCGGCCGGCTCAACGGCGACGAGACCGGCAGCGTCGGCGGGGGTGGAGGCGGCGGCATGTGGGGATCCGCCGGGTTCGGCAGGCTCTTCGAGAGCGCGCAGGGCGGTCAGATCTCCTGGCTGCTGCCGGCCGCGCTGATCCTGCCGGCCGCCGGACTCGTGATCACCGCCCGCCGCGCCCGCACCGACCTTCAGCGGGCCGGCCTGCTGGTCTGGGGCGGCTGGCTGCTCGTGACCGGTCTGGTGTTCAGCTTCATGCAGGGCATCTTCCACGCGTACTACACGGTCGCCCTCGCCCCGGCGATCGGCGGTGTCGTAGCGATGGGCGCGGTCCTGCTGTGGGAGCGGCGGCGCCACCTCGTCGCGGCGGTGACGCTCGGCGCGGCCGTCGCGGTGACGGCCTGGTGGTCGTACACGCTTCTCGGCCGCAGTGCCGACTTCCTGCCCTGGCTGCGGATGCCGGTGCTGGTCGTCGGCCTGCTGGCGGCGGTCGCGCTGATCGCCACCTTCCGCTTGGCCCAGCGTCTGGCCCTGGTGGCTGCATCGGTCGCGGCCGTCGTCGGTCTGGCCGGGCCTGCCGCGTACGCCGTACAGACCGCGTCACAACCGCACACCGGATCCATCCCGTCCGCGGGGCCGGCGGTGGCCGGTGGGGGTCCGGGAGGTGGCCGCGGTGGATTCAATCGTGGCGGTCTCCCCGGCGGCGGCATGCCCGGCTTCCCTGGCGGTGGTCAGGGCTTTCCCGGTGGCGGTCAAGGCTTCCCCGGCGGTCAGGGCTTTCCCGGCGGCGGCGGTCTCGGCGCTCCTCAGGGCGGCTCCCAAAACGGCGGCGGCTCCCAGAACAGCACGGGACAAAATGGACAGAACGGCGGCGCTCCGAACGGTGGCGGGCAGAACCGCGGGCAGGGTGACGGTGGCCGGACCGGCGGCGGGATGCGCGGTGGCGGCGGCATGGGCGGGCTGCTCGACGCGGCCGAGGTCAGCGACGAGATGAAGACACTGCTCGAGGCGGACGCCGGCCGGTACACCTGGGTGGCCGCCGCGATCGGCTCGCAGAGCGCGTCCGGATACCAGCTGGCGACCGAGAAGCCGGTCATGGCGATCGGCGGCTTCAACGGCACCGACCCGTCACCCACCCTCGCGGAGTTCCAGCGGTACGTCGCCGAGGGGAAGATCCACTACTTCATCGGCGGCGGCGGGTTCAGCCGTGGCGGCGGCAACGGTGGCAGCAACGAGAGCTCGCAGATCAGCGCGTGGGTGACAGCGAACTTCACCGCGAGGACGGTCGGCAGCACCACGGTCTACGACCTCACCGCGCCCGCCTGATCAGTTCCGGTCGGGATTCGGCGGCACACCGCGTGGCGGCGTGCCGCCGTTCCGTACATATCTGATCTTTCCGGTGAACCCGGGTGCGGCGGCGCGTGGCGGAGCGGGCCGGACGGAAAAATCGGCACACCGAGCCGTATCACAAAAGCAACTCAGAGGTAACAATGGCTGTGACCGAGATCGCTGTATCTCGATCGGCTGTACCGGCGCGGGCGGACCGGAAGGTGGCGGCATGCTCAGTAAAGAGGACAACCGGCGGCTGGCGCAGCTCGAGCGCCAACTCCAGCGGGACGACCCGGAGTTCTGCGCCCGCATGGGTGGCGGCAACTTCAGCGTCTCCTCGACCGGGCGCCCTCCCCTGCCCCTCTTCATCATCGCCGCCGTGCTCGCCGTGATCTCGGTGGTGTGCGCGCTGGTGGGATGGCTGATCGCGGGCCTGCTGGTGGCAGCGTGGTCGATCGTCACGGCGATCGCGGCCGGGTTCCGCTGGCGCGCTCGCCGGAGCTGAGATGTGCGAAAGGCCCCCACCGGATCGATCCGGTGGGGGCCTTCCTGAATCAGGGTCCTACTTGGTGATCTTCGTACGGTAGGTCTCGGCCTTGGCGGTGTTGCCCGCCTTGTCCTCGGCCCAGTACGTGATCTTCAGGCTGCCCTTCTCGACGCCGGCGGTCGCGACGGTCCACGCGCCCCAGGCGCCCGGGACCGCGGTGAGCGTGCTCGCCTTGGCGGTGGCGTCCTTCTCCGAGCTCGCCTTCACCCAGGTGGTGCCGGTGAAGTAGTACCACTTGCCGGAGCGCTCCTGGACCAGCTCCACGCTGACCTCGGCCACACCGGCCCCCAGGTCGAACGTCGTGCCGCTGACCGACTGCCAGGACGAGGCCCGGTCGTCGTTGCGCGGCTCGGAGATCCGGACGTCCGGCTTGAAGAAGTCCGCGAGGACGGTGACCACACCCACGGTGACCGTCCTACCGGCGCCGGCGGCGTTCGACGGCGTCACCTTGACCTGGAAGAAACCGGGCTTGGTGTACGCGTGCGAGACCGTGGCGCCGTTCGCCGAGACCTTCGTGGTGCTGCCGTCACCCCAGGCGACCGACAGCTCGGTCGCACCGGTCACGCCGGAGAAGGCGAGGTCGGTCGACTCGCTCTGCCAGATCAGCTTCGGGTTCAGGCTGTACTGACCGGCCTGCGCCGCGACCACGACCGTGGCCGAGCCGCTGAACGTCGCCGCGCCGGAGTTGCCCACCTCGTCGGTGAGCTTCACCGAGACCGTGTAGCTGCCCGCGGACGCGTACTTGTGCGTCGCGGTCGTCGCGCCCGCGGCCAGGGTCTCCGCGGCGCTGCCGTCGCCCCAGTCGACGACCCGGGTGACCTTGTCGGCGGCGCTGACGTCGTCGCTCAGGGCCTGCTGGATCAGGGTGACCGACTGGCCCGGCCAGAGCGCCGCGGCGTTCAGGCCGTAGGTGCCGGTCGGCGCCGTCACGTCGGCCACGCCCTTGGTGCTGCGGAACGTGGTGTCCGGGGTGATCGGCGTGTACTTGGCGAAGTAGTTCACCAGCATGGTCAGGTCGTTGTCACCGGTGGTGACCACGTTCTCCGTGCTGACCAGCGACGGGAAGTTGTCGCCGCCCGACGCGAGGAACGAGTTGCTGGTGACCCGGTACTTGCCGGCCGGGTCGATGACGACGCCGTTCAGCTTGAGCGTCGACGGGATGATCTTCGAGTAGCGCGGCTTGCTCTCGTCGTAGGAGTAGGTGAGCCCCTTCGACACGCCGAGGTGCAGCACCGGGCGGGACGCCTCGGGCGGCTGCCACTGCTCCTCCAGCGCCTTGCGGATCTGGTCACCGGTGAGGGTGCGCGTCACCACGTCGTTGGAGAACGGCTGGACCGCGAAGGCCTCCGAGTAGGTGACCACGCCACCGTCGGTGCCGTAGAGCAGGTCGTTCCGCAGACCGCCCGGGTTCATCACGGCGATCTGGGCGCCACCACGGCCGGCGTCCTTGGTCTGGTCGAGCTGGACGTCGGCGATGAAGTTGCCGAGCACCGACTCGGAACCGCGGTCCTCGGTGTTCGCGGCCGTGTAGGCCCGCTTGATGTCACCGGTGATCCTGCCGAGCTCCGCCTTGCCGAGCACCTCGGCGGTCGCCTTGGCGTCGGTCACGATCTTGGCGACCGCCGCGTTCGACGGGTAGCCGGTGACGTTCAGCAGCTCGGCGGTCGAGTTCGTGACCGTCTTGGTGGCCGGGTCGAACGTCAGGACCGCCTTGCCCAGCTTCAGGCCGTAGTCCTCGGCCTGGATGACCGGCCGGGTCTTGTCGGTTCCGGGGACCGGGACCTGGAACGCGTACGGCTGGTGGGTGTGTCCACTGAAGATCGCGTCGATCTCGGCGCTCACCCGGGTGAAGTCGCCGAAGACCTCGTCGTTCTGCAGCGCCTCGGCCGAGTCGATGTTCGTCTCGGCCGCGCCCTCGTGGGCGAGCAGCACCAGCACGTCGGCCTCGCCGTTGGCCTCGTCGCCGTCGGAGAGCTGCGCCGCGAGGGCGTTGGTCTCGGCGATCGGGTCGCGGAACTCCACACCCTTGATGCCGTCCGGGCTGACCAGTGACGCGGTCTGCTCGGTGACGACGCCGATGTAGCCGACCTTCACGCCGCCGAGGGTCTGCACCGAGTAGCCGGGCAGGACCCGCTCGCCGTCGGAGTAGACGTTCGCCGCGAGGTACGGGAACTCGGCCCGGTCCTCGACCCGGCCGACCAGGTCGGACAGGCCCTTGTCGAACTCGTGGTTGCCGACCGCGGAGACGGCCAGGCCGCCCTCGTTCAGCGCGGCGATCGTCGGGTTGTCGCTGTCGATCGCGGAGATGAACGTGGAGGCGCCGATGTTGTCACCGGCCGAGATCCACGCGGTGTTCGGGTTGGCCGCACGCAGCTGGTCGACGGCGCCGACGAGCTGGGCCGCGCCACCGTTGCCGGCGGTCGGCGCCTCGAGCCGGCCGTGGAAGTCGTTGATGCTCAGCAGCTGCAGGTCGACCGGGCCCGCCGCGCCGGTGTCCAGGCCGACGACGACCGGGTCGTGGTCGCTGGAGCGGTACGGGTCGGGCGAGTAGAACGGCGCGTAGCCGTCGTACTCGAAGGCGAACGACTCGACGGAGTTGATGTTCCAGATGTCGACGCCGGTGATCCGCTTCGAGAACTCGCTCGTGACCAGCGCGTGGTCCAGCGATCCGGACTCGCCGCCGTAGACGTACGAGGACTTGTCCGGGGCGAACGTGGTGTGCGCGTCCGAGTAGCCCTCGTCGTAGAGGACCTGCAGCGGGTCCTCCTGGCCGTACGCGTTGAAGTCGCCCAGCAGGATCACCTTGTCGGTGCCGAGGCCCTCGACGAAGGCCGCGAGGGACTTCGCCTGCCGGACCCGGTCGCCGTTGTACGCGCCCTGCCCGTCACCGGTGTCCACGTTGTCGCCGGTCGGGGTGACCGAAGCGCTCTTCGACTTGAGGTGGTTCGCCACCACCGTGAAGTCGATCGCGCCCGACGTGAAGGTCTGCGCGATCGGCTCGCGGGCGTTGCTCCAGACCGTCTCGTCGTTGATCGACTTCGACGCGCCCTTCGGCGTGACGGTGCCCGGCTTGAAGATGATCGCGCTGGTGATGTAGTCCTGCTCGGCCGCGCTCGGCAGCTCGGCCGGCGAACGGACGTAGTCCCAGGTGCCCGCGCCCTCCTTCGCGTTGAGCGCGCCCACCAGCGTCTTCAGCGCCAGCTGGGTGTCGGTCTCCTCGAAGCGGACCGAGTTCTCGATCTCCATGAGCGCGATGACGTCGGCGTCGAGCGCCGTGATCGCGGAGACGATCTTCGCTTCCTGCTTCGCGAGGGCGGCCGCGTCGGTGGCGCCGCGCGCCTCGCCACCGAAGTGGACGAAGTAGTTCAGCACGTTGAAGCTGGCGACCTTGATGTCGCCGCCGACCTTGGCCGGACCGGCGGTCCGCGGGTTGGTGTGCTTGAACGAGGTCCGGGTCCCGGCCGGGGTGCTCGCGTCGACCGGGGTGGCCGGCTGCAGGCGCCACTCGTTGAAGCCGTAGCTCAGGACGCTCGGGCCGAAGCTCTCCACCGTGTCGCCGACGCGCAGCGGCTCGTCCTTGGCGAGGTACGGCGGCGCGAGACCGGCCGTGGCCAGGTTCGTGGTCTTGCCGTCGTCGAGCAGGATGCGGCCGGCCTTGTTGGCGGCCTTCAGCTTCGCGGCGGCCTCGGAACCGGGGCGGGCCACGTCGGTCGGGATCCGGGCCGGGTCGTCGCCGGCGGCCAGGATGATCTCGCCGTACCGATTGGTGTTGTAGTTGTCCGAGACGGTGTACGTCCCGATCGGCGCCACCCGCATCGACTCGACGGACTCGCGGGAGTCGTCGTCGAGCGGCAGCGCCAGCGGCACCGCGGTCGGCACGGTCGCGCCGGTGGCGCAGAGCTGCACGTCCGCCTTGGCCGCGGTGGAGATCTGGGTGAGGCCGTTGTACTCGCTCACCACACCGGTGACCCGGACCAGGTCGCCGATCGCGACGGCCGGGTGGTTCGCGGTGTTCGAGGTGAGGTAGACCTGGATGCCGTCGGACGCGGTGCCCGCGGCGACCGCGCGGTCGCCACCGGATCCGGCGGTCTGGATCGCGATCGCGTTGTAGCCACCGGTGCGGTGGTCCGCGGTCACGACGCCCTCGACCGTGACGGTCTTGCCGGCCACGCCGGTCGCCGCGCCGGTGCCCTGCACCTCGGCGATCGAGTCGGTGATCGCGGTGGTGCAGCCCTCGGTGGGCTCCTCCGGCTCCTCGGGCTCGGTCACCTTCGTGTTCAGCGCGCCGAAGGTGTTCGCGGCCGCCGCCTGCCAGACACCGTCGATCTTCTGGAGCGAGTGGCCGACCGGCGTCGTGGTGGTCTCCGAGACGCCGATGTCGGTGCCGGCGACGCCCGCCGCCGCTCCGCTGGTCGCCGTGAACGTGCCCTCGTAGGTGAGGAACTCGGCGATCGTGCCGTCCGGCTTGACCAGCGCCACGCCGTCGGGCGCGCCGTTCTGCACACCGTCGGTCGGGTAGGTCTGCACGACCACGCCCGAGGCGGGGACGACGCCACTCAGCGTGGCGGTGTTGTACGCGGCTCCGCCGTTGCCGTTGTAGAGGACGATCTGCCAGCCGCTCAGGTCGAACCCGGCCGGGGCCTCGATCTCGACAGCCTCGCCGCTGTCGGTGCCGGTGTTGTCGTAGTGAATCTCGCTGATGAACGGCGCGTCAGTGGCCGCTACGGCGGGGCCGGCCAGGGAGAGGCCGAGCGCGGTAACCACGGCGGTGGCGCCCAGTGCACGCAACCCGGGACGGGTCGACAGTGACGAGCGGGACCGACCGGCGGAACCCACGCTGCGTATATATGGACGCATCGAGATAGGTCCTCCGAACGAAGTAGATCCGCCGGAGCGTAGGTAGGCCGCATGACGATCGATTCTCTTTCAGGTAACGAAAAGGCATTCAGCCGATGAGTTCGGGCTCCTTATTGTTCGTTTTTGTACGGCCGGGACGAGGCGGGACCGTCCCCACCGGACAAATTGCTTTCCGCGGCCGTCACGTGGCCCGCCGGGGCCGCAATTACGGTCCGCCGCAATTCCGCGTCGACCGTCTGCGCGCGACGGTCCACAGCGGTTCGACGGCCTACAGCGGCTCGACGGCCTACAGCGGTTCGACTCCGAAGGCCACGTCGAGGCGGTAGCGCTCGCCCGCGTAGCGCGACTCGCTCAGCTCGAGCGGCCGCCCACTCTCGTCCAGGATCAGCCGTTCCTCGACGAGCAGGGCCGAGCCGGCCGGGACGCCCAGCGCCGTCGCGTCCTCCTCGGTGGCGGGCTGGGCGGTCAGCGTCGCCGTACCCCGGGTCGGCACCCGGCCGAGGCTCACGATCGCCTCGTGAACCGAGCCGGAGACGTCCGCGTCGAGCAGCGCGGCGAGCGCCCCGGGGTAGATCGCCCGCTCCAACGCGATCGGCTCCTCGTCGGCGAGGCGCACCCGGTGGATCGCCACCACGTCGTCGCCGTCGCGCAGCCGCAGCCGGGTCGCCTCGACCGCGGTGGGCGGTCGCAGCTCGGCCAGCAGCACCCGGGCCGACGGCTTGCGGCCCTGCTTGCGGATCTCCTCGCTGAGCCGGATCAGGTTGTCGGCACGACGGGGGCCGGCCGGCACCGCGACGAACGTGCCGCGGCCGGGAGCGCGGTAGACGAGGCCGTCGTTGACCAGCTGGGTCACGGCGGCCCGGGCGGTCATCCGGCTCACGCTGAACTCGCGGGCCAGCTCCGGCTCGGAGGGCAGCGGATCGTGCGGCCGGGACTGGGCGATCCGTGCGCGCAGCGCCTGTTCGATGCGGAAGTAGCGCGGCACGAAGTCGGGCATGCAACCACCCTAGGGCATCCCTGAGGCTGTCTAGACAACTGGCTGTCTAGACAGCTAGCGTGAAAACATGAACTTCACCGTCCCGCAGATCGCGAAGATGATCGACCACTCCATCCTCCGGCCCGAGTTCACCGTCGAGGACGTGCGCACCGGCTGCGCGATCGCCGCGAAGTACGACGTGGCCTCGGTCTGCGTGCGCCCGTGCGACGTGCCCACCGCGGTCTCGCTGCTCCGCGACACGCGGGTGGCGGTCGGCACCGTGATCGGCTTCCCGCACGGCGACAGCGCCACCGAGATCAAGGTGGCCGAGACCGAGCTCGCCGTCGACCAGGGCGCCACCGAGATCGACATGGTGCTCAACATCGGCTGGCTGCGGTCCGGCGACATCGTCTCGGTGGAGAACGAGATCCTCTCCGTCGTGAAGGCGGCCGGCGACGCGCACGTCAAGGTCATCCTGGAGACGGCGTACCTCACCGACGAGCAGAAGCTGGCCGCCTGCTGGGCCGCCGAGCGGGCCGGCGCCGCGTTCGTGAAGACGTCGACCGGGTTCGCCCCGACCGGCGCGACCGTCGACGACCTCGCGCTGATGCGCTCGGCGGTCTCGGCGGCCGTGCAGGTCAAGGCGTCCGGCGGCATCCGCAGCCTGGACACCATGCTGGCGATGGCCGCGGTCGGCGTGACCCGCTTCGGCACCTCGGCGACCGCGGAGATCCTCGAGGACCTCGCGCGTCGCCAGGTGAACGTGCCGGGTGGACGGGCCTGACGCCCCGCGCTCCTCTTCTCGGCGCCTTCAGGAAGCCGGGTCGGCTTTCACCGGCCTCAAAGCTGGGTCGGCTTCCACCGGCCTCAAATCCGGGTCAGCTTCCACCAGAGGGACGGGTCCTCGACGGATCCGTCCGCACGGAGCTCCACCCGTACGGAATCAGCCTCGACCTGGCCCACCACCGAGCCGGCGGCGATCGACGGACCCGGCGGCACCGTCGTGACTGCGACCGGGACCGGAAGTCCCGGCCAGCCCACCACCTTCAGTGGCGCCGCAGGCGACACCGTGGTGGAACCGCCCCACGCGGTCTCCACCCGCCCGGCCGGCTCCGCGGCGAGCAGCTCGTATTCCTTGACGGTCTTGCGGACCGCGGCGAGCAGCTTGCGGACGTGCACGTTGACCTCGGCGAGCTGCTCCGGAGTGTTCGCGCCGGGCTGGTTGAAGACCGCGCCCACTACCGTCAGCGTGCGGCCGCCGACCTTGAGCCGGGACGCGAAGACGAGGTTGCCGCCGGCCTCGTCGGTGGAGCCGGTCTTGATGCCGAAGACGCCCTCGACACCGAGCATGTCATTGTAGTTGTAGATCGTGCCGACCACCGGGATGGTCGCCTCACGCAGCTCGACGATCTCCGCGAAGACCGGCATCTTGATCGCGGCACGAGCGAGTTCGACCTGGTCAGCGGCGGTGCTGATGGTCGTCGGGAAGAACCCGCTCGGATCGGTGTACTCGGTGTCGTCCATGCCGAGCGCGTCGGCCGCGGCGTTCATCTTCTCGACGAACGCCTTCTCGCTGCCGGCGTCCCAGATCGCCAGCTGGTGCGCGATGTTGTTGGCCGAGGGCAGCATGAGCGCCTCCAGGGCGTCGCGCTGCGTGAGCTTCTCGCCCTCGACCACGTGCACGAGGGACTGGCCGGTCGCCTTGCGGCCCTCGTAGTCCGCCACGTCCGCGGCCTTCACCGTGAGCGACGGACCTTCGGCGTCGCCGGTGAGCGGATGATCCTTGAGGATCACGTAGGCCGTCATGACCTTCGCGACGCTGCCGATCGGCTCGGCCTTCTCGCCGCCCGACCCGCCGAGACGCCCCAGGCCCTCCACCATGAGTTCGGCGGATCCGGTCTCGGGCCAGGGCAGCGACGGCGCCTTGCCGGGAACCTTGATGGTCGTCGCGATGGTCGTCGTCAGCGTCGCATCCGGAATGTCCCGAACCAGCTGGAATGTCGCGACCGCACCCACGGCGACCAGCGCCGCCGCGGTCGCTGTCAGTGCCTTCAGCCCACGGCGTTTCGTCGGTGTCGGGGTGGCAGTGCCGTAGACCGTCATCGCCCCAGTAAACAGTCGTAGATCAAGTCAAAAGGTACTCGCGGACGTGACCCCGCGCCTGATGAATCCGCGACTTCACGGTCCCCTCCGGGATGCCCAGGTGCAGCGCGATCTCCCGGTAGTCCAGCTGGCAGATGTCGCGCAGCACCATCGGCGCGACAAGGTCGGCCTTGCGGGCCTCGAGCTGCTCCAGCGCGTCCAGCAGATCCAGGCGTGACCCGGCGATCACGCTGGTGGTCCGGGCGTCGGGCACGTCGACGGGCGTCTCGGCATGTGCCTGCTCCGCCGCACGGCGCTTCAGGGATCGGTACGTCTGCCGCGCCCCGTTCGCGATGATCACATGCAGCCAGGTGCTGAACCTGGATCGGCCCTGGAAGCTGCCGATGTTGCGGGCCACCTGGAGCAGGACGTCCTGGCAGGCCTCCTCGGCGTCCTGGTAGCAGGGCAGGAACCGGGCACAGCGGCGCAGCACGCCCGGCTGGATCAGTGCCAGGAGCGTCTCCAGAGCGGCCCGATCGCCCGCGGCCGCGCGGACCGCCAGTTGTTCCTGCTCCTCGTCGCGTGCGCCCATGCCCTTCTCCCCGGTAGACGGTGACCGTGCCTTTTCGCCGGTAGCCGATGCCCCTGCTTATCGCCGGAAGCCGGCGTTAGCCGGGAGCCGGCTTGGCCGGCCGCTCGCTTTGGCCGGCCGCTGGCTTTGACCGGCCGCTCGCTTTGGCCGGCCGCTGGCTTTTCGCCGGTGGGCGGTGCCCGTGCCTTTCGCGCCGATGATCGGCGCCCATAATACGGGCGTGTCCCTACCCACCATGATCGGCCGATACCGCGTGCTCCGGCGCCTCGGCGCCGGCGCCTTCGCGACGGTGTGGCTCGCCGAGGACGACGTCCTCGACTCCCTGGTCGCGATCAAGGTGCTGGCCGACAACTGGGCACACCACCCGGACGTCCGCGCCCGCTTCGAGCAGGAGGCCCAGGTCCTGCGCCGGGCCGACTCCGAGCGGCTGGTCCGGGTGCACGACTTCGGCGAGCTGCCGGACGGCCGGCCCTACCAGGTCATGACGTACGCGGCCGGCGGCACCCTGGCCGACCGCCTCGAGTCCGGCCCGCTGCCGATCGGCACCACCGTGCGGATCGCCACCGACATCGCGGAGGCCGTCACGGTCCTCCACCAGTCGGGTGTGCTGCACCGCGACCTCAAGCCGTCCAATGTGCTCTTCGACACGGTCCGCGGTGTCGAACGGGTGCTCGTCGCCGACCTCGGCCTCGCCAAGTCGATCGCGCAGGCCTCCGGCTTCACGGTGGCGGCCGGCACTCCCGGTTACATGGCGCCCGAACAGCGCCTGCCCGGCGGCGGCCTGGACGAGCGCGCCGACGTGCACGCGATCGGCGCGATGACGTATCAGATGCTGACCGGCCGAACCCCGGCACTGCGTGCCCCGATCACGCCGTCGAAGCTGCGCCCCGGCATCCCGCGCCAGCTCGATCGCGTCGTGATGCGGGCGATCGACGCCGACCGTTCCCGCCGGTTCCCGACCGCCGCCGCGTTCGCGGCCGCCCTCGACGTGCCGCCCAAGACCCGCCGGATCCGGCACGCCTCCTGGGTGGTGCTGCCGCTCGCCGCCCTCACCACGACGGCCGGCGCCACCGTGCCCGGCGGCACCCCGCCCGGCTGGGTACGCGTCGCCGACCGCACCGGAACGATCTCCGTGTCCGTTCCGGAACAGTGGGCCCTCCAGTTGCGCGACAGTGGATGGGAGACCCCGGCCGGGGAACGTCCCGGCCTCCGCGTCTCCGCCGACCTCGCCGACAGCGACGCACCCGGCGTCTTCGCAGGCCTCTTCACCGAGTCGGCAGGTCCCACACCCCCGTCGCATGGGAACTGCACACGCCTGCCCGAACGCCGGGTGGTCGCTGCCGGCCGTACCGGGGTCGCACAACGCTGGACCGGATGCGAGGCGGCCTACACCGAGGTCCTCCTCGACGGCGTCTACCTGCAGATCACACAGGTGGACGGAACCGACCGCACCGATGACGTACTGCGAACCCTCCGGCTCGATCACTCGTAGCAGTCCTGCTCCCGCAGCTGGAGCTGCAGGTAGCTGACCTCCCCGTCGGTGATCGAGATGTTGTAGTACGCCTTGCCGTTGCCGGGCACCTTCGCCCAGCCGCGCCCGGTCAGGCCCTCGTCCGTGAGGCTGCGCCAGTCCGGGTATGCGCTCTTGACCGCCTTGGCCGTGCTGCCGAGCTCGATTCCCTCCGGCGTGGCCAGCCCGGCGTAGGCGGTGATCGACGCGATGCCGAGCTCCGTAGAGAGGAAGACGGGCGCCTCGTCCTCGGTCACGTAGTCGGCGTTGCACCTGTCGTTGCGCTCTCCGAGATCCACTGTGGTCACCAGGCCTGTGGCCTCGGCCCGGGCGGCGGTCATGCCGAGCTTGAGCTTGCCGAGGCCGGCAGGCCCGAGGGTCGCTCTTGCAGCCGACTTCGCGCTCGCATTCGACGATGGCGACTTATCCGTATTTGTCGCCCGCATCGCACTCGCCGTCGCACTCGCGGTCGCACTCGCGGTCGCACTCGCCTCGCCCGGCTGGACCACACCAACCGGCGCGGCCTGGCCGTCGAGCCGTTCCGGGCCGCCACACCCGCTCGCCAGCGCAGAGATCGCCACAATCCCGGCGATGGGAGCCCTGCGTCGCATCACTCCGCCTCGTGGTTCTCGAAGTCAGCAGTCCTGTCACCAGGTGCGATGCGCGTGATCGGCCTCTGGTTCTGACATCGAGATAACGGAAGCATAACGAGCTGTTCGGCGCTCGCCAGCGCGTCCGCGATGGCATCCACGAGCCAGGAACCCGCAAGGCCGTGACCCTCATTCCCGAAGGTCACGGCCTTGATCGTTCCGGATCAGGCGGTGCTCGAACCCCTCAACCGCCCGTCATGCAGTCAACTTCTGTCAGCGCTCGCACCCGACCACGGTGTCGCGCTTGCCGGCGACGCACTCGTCGCCGCGCGGGCCGTTGGTACCGCCGTCGAGGCGGTCGGCCACGTCGGGCCGGTCGGCGCCCTCGAGCCAGTCGTCACCGGCGCCGCCGTAGACCTTGTCCCGGCCGTCGTCGCCGAACAGCCAGTCGTCGCCCGCGCCGCCGTAGACGACGTCGTCGCCGATGTAGGCCTGGATCGTGTTGCTCGCCGCGTTTCCGGTGAGCCGGTCGTTGCCCGACCCGGCGGCGATGTTCTCGACATCGGCGCCGACCGTGTCGCCCTCGCCCCTCAGGCCGTCGTCACCCCGGGATCCGTCCAGGTCGACGGTGATGGACTTGGTGTAGGCGCCGTAGTTGACGTAGTCCGTCCCGGAACCGCCGAGCATGACGTCGGCGGCGGTGCCCTCGGTGTATTCGTCTCCCGTCAGGGAGTCGTTGCCGGAGCCACCGTCGAGGTAGTCCCGCCCCTGGTACCCGTCCAGGTTGTCGGATCCGGCCTCGCCGTAGATCTTGTCGTTGCCTTCCTCACCGAACAGGTAGTCGGTGCCGTCGCCGCCGCGCAGCGTGTCGTTCCCGGCCCAGCCGTGGATGGTGTCGTTGCCGGTCCCGCCGTAGATCGTGTCGTTGCCGAAGCGGCCGTCGATGTAGTCGTTCCCGGTGCCGCCGGACAGCCGGTCGCCGAGCGATCCTCCGGTCAGGCGGTCGTTGCCGGTGCCGGCGTCGGCGGTCATCCGCACACCGGTCTTGTTGGTGATCGAGTCGTTGCGGTCGTAGGTGTAGACCCGCACCCGCGTCGGCGACTTCGACAGGCTGCAGCGGACCTTCGTCTTGTCACCCTTGACCTTCTTGCAGCCCTTGCCGGCCTTGACCGCGACCCGATCGTCGATCGTGACGGTCCGGCCGGACCGCGTGACGACCACCTTGTTCTTCGCGCCGGTCGCCGCCTTGTATTCCACGGTGGTCTTGCCGACGACCGCCACGACCCCGGCGGAGGCCGCTTGGGCGGGCGCCGCGATCAGACCGGCGGACACCGTCGCGAGCAGGGTGACGCCGGCACGGGCCAGCCAGGCAGAAAGTGTCATGTGAATCCTCCCCCGGACCCGGCGGGTTGATCACCGCGCAGGGAGCATGATCATAGAACGGTACCGTTTCGACGTCGAGATGCCCTGACGACGCCAGCGGTGCTCGCTCATGGCGGCGGGAAGGTCGGGTAACATGACGCTTCGCGCCCTCGTAGCTCAGGGGATAGAGCATCGGTTTCCTAAACCGTGTGTCGTAGGTTCGATTCCTACCGGGGGCACCACTTTCCTCTGCCGCCCTCCCGGCCCATCCGGGAGGGGACTGTTCTTCGGCGTACCTCTCTATGGTTTTGTCAAAAGACGGCCCGGCAATGGCGCAGAAACGCTGCCAGGGCCGGGCTGCTGCGGTCCTGCCAGACCAATGCCAGCAGCGCGGGTATCTCGATGCCGTCGATCGGAATCGCGGTCAGGTCGGGATAGGCGGCGGCCATCGACTCGCTGAGGACCGCCACGCCGAGCCCGCGGCGAGCCAGGCCGGCGACGGTGTCCGGCGAGGTGGCCGCGAGAGCGACGGAAAGATCAACACCCAGCGCGGCGCGGGCTTGATCGAGCACGTCACGGATGCCGGTTCCCACCGGCAGCGAAATGATCGGGTACGAGGGCAGCGCGGTCACCGGGAGGCGTGCCCGGCCCGCTATCTCCTGGCCGAGGAGCGCGCTGTCCGGCGGGACGAGCGCGACGAGCCGTTCGCTGACTATCACGTGGCTCGCGAGGTGCTCGGGAGGCTCACCTGCCAGCCCGGCCAGCGCCAAATCTAGGTCGCCGGAACGAACGCCGGCCACGAGTTCGCCGGAATTCGCCTCCACCAGTTCGACGTCGATGTCGGGATGTTCGCGATGGAAGGCTGCGAAAGCATCGAAAAAGGGCGCCACCTCGCATCCGATCACCATGCCGATCCGGAGGCGCCCTCTGACCAGCCCGTACACGTCATCGATCGCATCGCGCAGATCGGCTGCGGCGTCGAGTGCCGCGCGGGCGTGCCGCAGTGCCGCCTCACCCGCGTCGGTGAGGCGCGCGACGCGGCCCGAACGGTCGAAGAGCTGGGCGCCGAGCTCGTGCTCCAACGCCTTTATCTGTGCGCTCACGCCCGACTGGGTGATGTGCACCCGCTCCGCGGCGCGGGTGAAGTTGGCCGTCTCGGCGACCGCCACGAAGTACTCGAGCTGACGCAAGTCCATGAGTCATTCTACTGATTGCCAGAAGAACTATGCGTTGGACTTGTGGCGTGCCCTGCGGAACGCTGAAGCCATGACCGAGCAAGCGCACCGACCCGAAGACCTGACCAGGCTGTTCGTCGAGCGTGCAAACGCGAAGGACGCCGACGGCCTGGCTCTCTTATATGAGGAGGATGCAGTGATGGCATACCCGCCGGGCGGCCAGACGCGTGGCCGCGAGGCGATCCGCAAACTATGGGCCGAGTTGCTGCCCCACATGCCCGAGTTCGAGCCCGAGCCGCCGCTTCCGACGCTGATCAGTGGCGACCTGGCTCTCACGTCCACGCCGCCGAGCGACGGTTCGGGCGCGCGGGCTCAGGTCGCACGACGACAGCCCGACGGTACCTGGTTGCGCGTGCTCGACCAGCCGGAGTTCCGGCGACCCGAGTGACCGACCGTCCGGGCGCCCCGAGCGGGACGCCCGGAGTCTCCTTCGCCCGCTCCTAAAGCCTGATCCGCTGACCGACGTAGACGCGGTGAGGGTTACGGAGGACGTCGTCGTTGGCGCGGTAAAGAGCACGCCACCCACCGGCGATGTCGTGCCGGTCGGCGATGCGCGCGAGAGTGTCGCCCCTGCGGATGACATAGGTGCGCGTGGCCGACCGCGAGTTGACCGAAGCGCTCTCCAGAGCTGCGCTACGGCCGGCTGCGGTGCGAACCGTGCGAGCAGCGGTGGAGCGCGCCGCACGGGCCGGAGACTTACGAACCGCTTTGCGGCTCACCTTGACGTTCGCTCGCTTGCCGCAGTGCGGCCAAGCGCCGATTCCCTGTCCACGCAACACACGCTCGGCCACACGGATCTGCTCGACCTTCGTGGCCTGATTCGCGGTCCGGGCGTAACGCGTACCGCCGTAGGCACGCCACGTGCTGCGGCTGAACTGGAGGCCGCCGTAATACCCGTTTCCCGTGTTGATGCGCCAGTTGCCCCCGGACTCGCAGTGGGCGACGGCGTCCCAGTTCACGTCGGCCGGCACGGCCTGCGCAGGCGCGGCGGCGCCCAGCAGGCCCACCGAACCGACGAGACCAGCGACGGCTAGACCGAACGCCAGGTTGACCTGCTTTCGGATTTGCACCATTTCAGTTGTCCTCCACGCCTGCGAGGTCAGCTGTCGGGTTCGGGCAGAGTGGCCCGGCCGCATTGGGCGGCTTCACCCCAAGACGCGTCAGCGCCGAGGAACTCTTGGGTCCCCCGCTCCATGCCTTGAGTTGTGATCCGTGGTCGGCGGCAGGATTCGGCGTTCCGGCCACGGTGCCCGCTCCTGGCGGGCTGCCGACTGAATGTCAACGAACCGATGGCGCGCTACGCCTGGAACCGGTCCGGTGCTGCTGTTAACCCAAATTAGCCCTTTGATCCGAGCTTGTATGGATAACTCGTCAGATTTTCGCCAACCCGCCTACCAGGAGGTTCGCTATGTGCTGCGCACTCTCCACCGAGGGTGCACAATCGGCAGCCATGACCGATCAAGCGCGCGAGTTCGACGTGATCGTCTATGGCGCCACGGGTTTTGTCGGTGTCCTCGTCGCACGGCACCTCGCCGGATTCGCGCCGGCGGGCACACGGATCGCCCTGGCCGGACGGTCGCCGGAGAAACTGGAAGCAGTCCGTCAGCGGCTGAAGGTCGACTGGCCACTCGTGGTCGCCGACGCCACCGACGCTGCTGCGCTCGACACGATGGCCGCTTCGACGCGGGTGGTCATCACGACAGCCGGGCCATATGCGAAGTACGGCCGGGTTCTCGCCCATTCCTGCGCCAAAGCCGGGACGGACTATGTCGACCTGACCGGCGAGGTGCTGTTCGCCCGGGACAGCATCGACGAGAACCACGAGCTCGCCCGCAGTACGGGTGCGCGGATCGTGCACTCCTGCGGATTCGACTCGATTCCCTCCGACATCGGCGTCCACGTGCTGCATTCGCAGGTACAGGCCGACGAGGCGGGCGAGCTGACCGACACGACGTTGGTGGTGACCAGCCTGCGTGGCGGGGTGAGCGGCGGCACGATCGACTCGATGCGGTACCAGGTTGACGTGATGAGCAAGGACCGCGGACTTCGGCGGATCGGGGCCAGCCCCTACTCGCTGAGCCCGGATCGGCAGGCCGAACCCGATCTCGGCCGGCAGGAGGACATGGTCACCATGCCCGCCTCCGAAGTGGATCCCTCGCTGCGCGGACACCTGGCGCCGTTCGTGATGGCGTCATACAACACGCGCGTGGTGCGGCGCAGCAATGCGTTGCGCGGCTGGGCGTACGGCCGGCGGTTCCGGTACCGCGAGGCGATGAGCGTCGGCACCTCGCCGCTCTCCCCCGTGCTGGCGATCGGCACGAAGGTCGCGCTCGGCGGGCTGTTTGTCGGCCTGGCGGTGCCGCCGGTCCGCTACGTCCTGGACCGGGTCCTCCCGAAACCCGGCACCGGGCCGAGCGAGCAGAGACAGAAGTCCGGGCACTTCACGATGGACGTCTTCACCACGACGACGACCGGTACGCGATACACGGCACGATTCCGGGCGAAGGGCGACCCGGGCTACGCGGCGACAGCGGTGATGCTCGGCGAGGCCGCGCTCGCCCTGGCGCTGGACAGAGAGAAGCTGCCGAAGTCTGAGGGCGGGGTGCTGACCCCGGCCACAGGCATCGGCGACGCGCTGGTGGACCGGCTCCGGACCGCCGGCATGGAGATCACGGCACGAAAGCTCTGAGCACGGAGCCGGATTGCCGCAAAGCAGGAGTTGCGGTCGCTGAGACAGCGACGGATCAAAAGTTCACAGCGGATTGCGGGCTATCACGTCGAACACGTGCCAGTGCTTGGGGCCGCTGAAGGCGGGACCGGGGGCGTCTTCCTCGTGCCAGTGTTCGACCTCGAGTCCGGTCAGCAGGGCTCGCAGATCGCCCTCTGACAGGAAGGTCATGGTGGGATCGCCGGACCACGAGTCGCGTTCGCCGAAGAGGTTCACGGCCAGGCGGGCGCCGGGTCGCAGGGCGGCGCGCACGAGGGTCCACAGGCGATCGAAGGAGGTACGCGTTTGGTAGGGCAAGGAGTATCCGGCGTAGATCAGGTCGGCGGCCGGCAGTTCTGACAGGTCCTCGAAGGCGCACACGCGCACGGTGAGCGCGGGGTGCCTGCCTCCGAGGGTGCGGAGGAGACGAAGTTCGGTTCCGGGCTCGCTGTCGTGGGCGAATACCCGCCAGCCGTCCGTGAGCAGGGCAGCGGTCTCCCGGCCGGCGCCACAGCCGAGATCGACAGCGACTCGCTTCCGTGGGCTGGCGCTCGGAACCGAGTCGGTCAGGGCCATGGCTTGGCGGCACAGTTCGCGTACTGGGCGAGTGGATTGGTTCGCGTTGTAGACGGCCCAGTGTCCGGGTGCGTGCCTCATGAGCTGATCATGCCGAAGCAGTACGACGCCGGAGGGCGCACCCATGGCCGGGCACGCCGGAACGATGTGAGCGCGGTGCCAGGGTGCTGGCGGCGTACGGATGAAGATCTGACAAAGGAGGGCATATCGTTATTGAGCGCTGGTCAAGAGCGGTATCGACATGCCGACTGGATATCGATCGCGACTAGCACCGACCGGGCCTTTGTGGGCAGGATTCGGAAGGTGACCGCCGACCCGTTGCCCTATCCGCTGAGGCTGACGGGAACCGGCATCGTCCTGCGCGAGTGGCGTCCGGACGACCTGGACGATCTCGTCGGCCTGCTGGATGAACCGGAGATCGCGCGGTGGACGCCGATGCCGTCACCATTCGACGCCGATGCGGGTCGCGCCTACCTGAAGCGGGCCCAGCAGGGACGCGCCAACGGCAGCCGGATTCAGCTCGCGATCACGACGGATGGTGGACGACCGGTCGGAGAGGTGCTGCTCTTCGCCGTGAACCCGGAGTTGCGGGAGGCGGAGCTCGGGTACCTGATCGGCCGGCCCTTTCGGCGGCGCGGGCTCGCGTCCGGAGCGCTGTCGATGCTGTCCGGCTATGCGTGCCACACGCTGCGGCTTCGCCGGCTGCTGTTGCGGATCGACCCGGCGAACGTGGCGAGCACGGCGGTGGCGCGGCGATGCGGGTACTGGTTGACCGGTGAACCGCCGATCCACCAGGAAGGACCCTATGGGCCCACCACGCTGGACACGTGGGAATACGTCGACGGGCGCTCCGGGACGCGGCAGGAACGGCTGAGAAATGTCGCAGCCCGGCGGTACGGTCGTCGCACCTGAGAAAAGGCAGGCAGCGCTCCGACGGTCGGTGAATGGAGAGGGCGCATGGTCAGTGTGGATCGTGCACGGGTTATGGCTTTCCGGGTGAGGGCGCTTGGACTGGACCGGCGCGTCGATGTCCAGCCTGCCGATTTGGGGGTGCTGGATCTCGGTGTTCAGCAGTACATGCCTGACTCCGCTGAGGTGGCGCTCACCGCTCGGACCAGTGCGGAGCCGGCCGACGAGCGTTTGATCGCGGTGTGGGCCGCACGCGGGGCGCCGCATCTACATCGACGTGAGGATCTGCTGGCGCTGAGTGGGCAGCTGTGGCCGCTCAGCGAGGAGGATGCCCGTTCGCGGATCAAGAGTGGGCAGATTCCGGATGGTGTTGCGCTCGGGATTCGGGCGTTCACGGCTACGGCCGAGGCGTTGCGTGAGGTGGTCACCGGTCCGATCGCCAGGGGCGCGGCCAGCACCGAGGTTAGTAGGCGGGTGCCCGTCGAATTGACGTACGAATGCAGGTCTTGCAAAGCGCGACATATCGCGGGCCATGTCTGGCAGCAAGCGGGTCTCGCCGGTGGTGTGCAGGTTCTGTCGCGGGGCAAGGATGCGCAGCTCGGCCCGATCGAGGATGCTCCGCCGGTGCCTGCCGTGAACGCGGGCATCGAGGGGATCATCGCGAACTACCTGCGGTTCCTCGGGCCGGCCGGGCCGGGCGAGGTGGCCAAGTATCTGGGTGGTTCCGCGGCTGAGATCCGCAAGGTGTGGCCGTCCGGTGATCTCGTGGAGGTCCGGGTCGACGGCCGGAAGGCTTGGCTGCCCGAGTCGGAGATGGCGGCGCTCGAGACAGCCGAGCCGGTCAAGGGTGTGCGCTGGCTGCCTGGCATGGACCCGTTGTTACAGGCGCGCGATCGTGACCTGCTGGTTCCGGACCGGGCCGCGCAGAAGGAGGTGTGGCGGGTCCTGGGCAATCCGGGCGTTCTGCTCGTCGACGGGGAGATCGCCGGGGTCTGGCGGGCGCGGATGGCCGGGCGGAAACGGGTCGACCTGACGGTGAGCCTGTTCGACGGGTTGTCCGCGTCCCGGCGCAAGGAGGCCGAGAAGGAGGCTGCGGAGGTGGCGCGGGCGCGGGGAGTTCCCGAGGCCACAGTGGCGTACGACTGATTGCTGCGAGACTGGGCCGATGCCCACGATCGGATTTCTGCACACGGCGGATGTTCATGTCGAGACGTTCCAGCAGTTGATGGCGGAGTTGGCGCCGGGCTGGGCGGTGCGGCATGTGGTGGACGCGTCGCTGCTCGCGGACGCCCGGGTCGATGGGGTGACGCCTGAGATCGCGGATCGCACGCGGGCGCGGCTGGGCGAGCTGGAAGCCGCTGGCGCCGACCTGATCGTTTGTACTTGTTCGACCATCGGGGCGGTCGCCGAGCAGGCATCGAGCGGCGGGGATCGTGGGGGTGCGAGAAAAGGCGCAGGCCGGGAGCGCTCCGCGGGCGAGGTGGAGCGCGGGCATGGGCCGAAAGGCGCGGGCGCGGAGCACGCAATGAGCGGCACGGGCGCGGAGCACGCGATGAGCGGCACGGGCGCGGCGCACGCGATGAGCGGCACGGGCGCGGCGCACGCAAAGAGCGGCGCGGGTCGGGGGTCGGGTTCGGCGTGGGTCGGGGGCTGCTGGGAGTCGGAGGGCCCTGTCGGGGTGCCTGTGCTTCGGGTGGATCGGCCCATGGCTGAGGTTGCGGTTGGTATGGGTGAGCGGATCGCTGTGGTGGCCACCGTTGAATCGACTCTGGAGCCGACCATTGCTCTGCTTCGGGAGAGTGCTTCTCGCTCCGGCAAAGCGGTCACCGTTGTTTCTGCGCTCTGCCGGGACGCTTGGGTGCATTTTGAGAACGGGGAATTCGAGCTCTATCACCAGGTGGTCGCCGAATTCGTTCGCGGGGTTGCCGGGCGGGTTGATGCTGTTGTGCTGGCTCAGGCGAGCATGACTCCGGCCGCCGGGTTGCTTGATGGGTTGCCCGTGCTCACCAGCCCTCGGACCGCCGTTCAGCGTGCTGTCGAGATGGTCGGACTCGGCTGAGAGTGGACCGGCGCCGGCCAGGACCGCGGCCGGAAAGCAAGGCAGCCGGAAGGCCAGGCGGCGGGAAGAGCCAGGCGGCGGGGAAGCAAGGCGGCCGGAAAAGGCCAGACAGCGGGGAAGCAAGGCGGCCGGAAAGACCAGGCTGGAGGAGCAAGGCGCCAGGAAGAGGAAGGCGCCAGGAGAAGGCCGGCACCCAGAAGAGGAAAAGCGCCCGCAAAGACGTCCGGAACGGCAGGGCTAGGGTGATCGGCGTGACGACTTTCCAGATCGGGGATGCGGCCGAGCTGCTCGGCGTCAGCACCGACACGGTTCGCCGGTGGGTCGACGCGGGCCGTCTGGCCGCCAGCCGTGACCAGCAGGGACACCGGGTCATCGACGGCGTGGACCTGGCTGCTTTCGTGCGCGGTCAGGCGGCCGGCCCGGACGAGCGCGCCGACGAATCCTCGGCGCGCAACCGCCTGCGGGGCATCGTCACGGCCGTCGTGAAGGACACCGTGATGGCGCAGGTGGACATTCAGGCGGGCCCGTTCCGGGTGGTCTCGCTGATGAGCCGGGAAGCCGTCGACGAGCTGGACCTGCAGGTCGGCTCGGTGGCGGTCGCCGTAATCAAATCGACGACGGTCGTGGTGGAGAGAGCTACCAGACGATAAGTTTCCTCCGTCCCGGGATGGGCATGCCCGGCGGCATGCGGACCGACCTCGACCCACCGCTCCCCGCCCACCTCCAGGTGGAAGTCACCTCGGCGTGCAACCTGCGCTGCACGATGTGCCTGGTCCGGTACCGGCCGCCGGTCAACAAGCTGGCCGGGGCGATGGCGCCGGACCTCTTCCACCGGCTGGTCAGCGACGTGCCGCTGCGGCAGCTCACCCTGCAGGGGTTGGGCGAGCCGCTGCTCTCGCCGTACCTGCCGGAGATGATCGCGGCGGCGGTGCGGCGCGGCATCCGGGTCGGCTTCAACACGAACGCGACGCTGCTGACCCGCAAGCGCGCCGAGGAGCTGGTGGCGAGCCGGGTCGACTGGCTGCACGTGTCGCTGGACGGCGCGAGCGCGGCGGCCTACGAGAGGATCCGGGACGGCGCCCGCTTCGAGACCGTGATCGACAACCTGGCGGGGCTGGTGCGGGCGAAACGCGCCGCCGGCAGCGCGACGCCGTGGATCCGGGTGGTCTTCGTGGCGATGCGCGACAACGTGGCCGAGCTGCCCGAGCTCGTCCGGCTGCTGGATCGGATCGGCGTCGACGAGCTCCGCGTGCAGAACCTGTCGCACAGTTTCGACGACACCGATCCGGCCGGGCGCTACGAGGAGATCCGCACGTTCACCGCCGATCAGGCGCTCTGGACCGGCGCCGATCGCGAGCGGGCCGAGGCAGCTTTCGCTGCGGCCAGGCGGGTGGCTGCGCATTCGGGGGTACGGGTACGCCTGCCGCGCTTCGACGACGAGGGTGGTGGCGGCTGCACCTGGCCCTGGGACGCCGCCTACGTGACCAGCACGGGGGTGGTCCAACCGTGCTGCATGGTGATGGGCGATGACCGCGTGTCCCTGGGCGACCTGACCGAGAGCGGCTTCCCGGAGATCTGGCGCGGTGAGCCGTACCGGGAGTTCCGCCGCCGGCTGTCCAGCGCGGAGCCGCCCGAGGTGTGCCGGGGCTGTTCGCTGTACCGGCACACCTTCTGAGCCGCCTACTTCGTGAAGGTGAAGTATCTCCAGGCGCCGTACGTCGTGTAGTTCGCGCTGTCGCCGGACGTCCCGGTCAGGTACGCGGCCCGCACCCGGTACTTCACCCCGGTCTTGTGCGTGCCGGTCAGCGTGAACGTGTACTTCCCGGCCGCGTTGAGCTTGAAGGTGCCGGTCTTCCACGCCACCCACTTGCCGCCCGAGTACCGCTCGAAGGTCAGCCGCTGCTTGCGACCCGGGTACGGCGTCATCGTCGTGGTGAACTTCGGGTGGGTCTTCTTCCGCACGTGGTAGTACGAGTTCTTGACCTTGTAGTGCTTGGTGACGGCGGTGGAGACGGCCACCCTGGTCCGCAGCGTCGACGTGACGGTGCGGGCGGCGTACCGGGTGTCACCGGTGAAGACGGCGCTGAACGTGGTGTCGCGGGTCAGCTTGAAGGTGGCGCTCAGGTCGCCGGCCCCGTTGACCGTCCCCTTCTTGACGAGCCGCTTCGCCTGGTCGGAGCCGTACGGGTCGGCCCAGATCTCGACGGTCCGGTTCCTGTGGGTGGCGCCGAGGCGCGCCGTCATCGTGACCGTCGCGTTGTAGGCGTTGACGCTGCCGTTCCGGTTCAGCGTGAGCGTCGGCGTGCTCTTGGCGACGACGATCGACACCTTCGCCGACGACGGCTTGCGGACCGCGTCACCGGCGTAGGAGACCGTGTAGGTGACCGTCCCGCCGACCTCCGGGTGGTCGCGCGCCGTGAACGTCCCGTCCGCCGCGGTGGCCAGTTGCTGCAGGTTCTTCCCGGCCGGCGTCTCGGCGTCGGCCCGCCGCACGGTGACCGGGGTGCGGGCGCCGATGCCGCTGCCGGTGAGCCGGCCCTGGATGGCCACCACCGCGTTGCGCTTCGACGTGGCCGGCGCCTTCAGCGTGATCGCGGTCGCGGCGAGGGCCGGCGCCGGGGCGGTGACGACCTTGATCGAGATCTGCGCCGACGACGGCGCGTGGGTGGCGGTCCCGGCGAACGTGACCGTGTAGGTGGCCGTGCCGGCCACCGGCGGCGTGTCCATGAACCCGAACCCGCCCGACGCGTTCGTCTGCCAGGACGGAATCGTGACGCCGGCCGGCGACGCCGGGTCGGTCCGGCGCACGGTGAGCGCGGTGCCCATCGGGACGCCGCCGGTGATGGTGCCCGACACGCTGACCAGTTCGCCGCGGGGCGTGGTCGCCGGCGCCGCCAGGGTGATCGCGGTGGGCGTGGCGGCCGGGACGCTCGGGCTCGGGATGACCGTGGGGGTGCCGATCGTCCAGAGGCTCTGCGCGCCGGACTCCTCGGTGGTGAGCGCGAAGAGCCGGTCGCCGCCCGGTTCCCAGGCGAGACCGGTCAGCTGGGGCGCCGCCGCCGTGATCGGGAAGTCGAACTCCCGGGCCGCGGTGCCCTCGGCGTCCCGGAAGAGGCGCAGGTCGGTCTGGTCGCCGGCCGGCGGGAGACCGGCTGCGAGCCATCCGCCCGCGGCTGCCTCGACGGCCAGGGCCCGGCTCATCGCGATGGTGCGGGACTGGAAGCCGCCCAGATCGTCGGCCCAGGTGTAGTAGGCGCCGCCGACACCGCCCACGTAGATCATCCGGCCGTCGGCCGTGTACTCCAGGGCGGTGTGCCCGTAGAGACCGGTCCGGGTCGTGGCCACCAGCGCGGGCGTCGCCGCGCCGATGTCGTAGAGGAAGACGTCGCCGCGGGTGTCCGCGTCGGTCAGCACCAGCCGATCCGGGTCGGCCGGGCTGGCCGCGATGAGCGGCTGCCGCGGCGAGGCCGAGGTGTTGGTCCCGCTGCCGAGGGTGTGCTTGACGACCTCACCGGTGGCCGGGTCGAGCGAGGCGAAATAGTTCTTGTTGTAGGTGAACCAGACCTTGTCCGCGGTGACCGCGAGGTTGCCCAGGTCGTAGGCGGCGATCGGGTAGCGCGCCTTCTCCTCGAGCGTCGCGGCGTCCCACGAGATGATCACGTTGGGGCCGGGGACGATCGCCCAGAGCCGGCTCGAGTCCGCGGAGAGCTCCAGGTCGCCGGCGTTCGCGCCGTCCGGGAGCGCCACCTCGGAGACCACCGCGCCGGCGTAGCCGACCGCGAGGACGCGGTGGGCCACGTCGTCGGCCACCAGCAGGCGGTCGTTGACGCCGTCGACGACCATCCGGTCGGCGTGATAGCCGGTGACGGCGTGCCGCTGCTCGCCGGTCAGCAGTGTCGGCGTGGTCGCCGCCGAGGCCGGGCCGGTGGACAGGTCGACGAAGAACATCGAGGCCGCGACGAGCACGCTCGCGGCGAGCGCAGATCTGGTGACGCGCTGGGACAACGGATCTCCCCCGTGGTGCTTGACGAAGCGCGCCGACTCTACTCTGGAGATCATTAATTGGAAACGACGAAACGGTTGCGACCTGTCGACGCGGAGTCGGCGATCGCCTCGAGGACCTCGGCGGCGCGGATCGCGTCGGCCAGGGTGGGGCCGTGCGGCGTGCCGTCGGCGATCGAGCGGAGGAAGAGGGACGCCTCGACGACTTTGAGGTCGTCGTAGCTCATCGGGATGGCGGCGCCCGGCTGGAAGGCGCCGAACTCGCCATCGCCGGGGCCGACCGAGAACGGGCCGGCCGGGATCGTGGCGGCGCCGGCGCGCAGCTCGCCCATCCGGCGGAAATCCCAGCTCAGCGCGCCGGCCGTGCCGTGGATCTGGAAACCGTAGGCGTTCGGTGAACCGGTGGCGACCCGGCTCGCCTCCAGCGACACCCGCGCACCCGATCCGAGCCGGAGGAGTGCCCCGACCCAGTCCTCGTTCTCCACGGCGCCCAGTTCGCCCGTACCCCGCTCATGGCCGGAAGTGACGCCCAGCGGGCGTCGCCGCTGCGGGATGAGGATCGCGCTGGCCGCGGAAGTCGAGACGATCTCGCCGAGCAGATGCCTGATCAGATCGACGGCGTGCGAACCGAGATCGCCGAGTACGCCGCTGCCGCCGCGCTCACGTTCGAAACGCCAGGTGAGAGCGTCGTCCGGGGAGGCCGCGTAGTCGCTGAGGAAGCTGAACCGGGCGTGCGTGACCGTGCCGATCGCGCCGTCGGCGAGCAGGGCCCGGGCTCTCGCGACGGCGGGCGCGTGCCGGTAGTTGAACCCCACCGTGACCTGGCCGGGACCGGTGATGGCCCGCGCGTCGGCGGCGGAGAGCCCGACCGGCTTCTCGATCCAGAGGTGCCGGCCGGACGCGGCGACGGCGGCCCCGATCTCCCGGTGCAGGAAGTTCGGCGCCGTGACGCTCACCGCCTCGATCCGCGGGTCGTCGAGCAGCTCCCGCCAATCGAGCGTGGATCGGGCGAAGCCGAACTGCCGCGCCGCGGAGGCGGCCCGGCCGGGAACGTCGTCGGCCACCGCGATCAACTCGGGCGCCGGGAGATCCGGGTAGTGGTGGCGGACCCGCGCGTAGGCCTGCGTGTGCACGCGGCCCATCCAGCCCATTCCGATCACGGCGACACCGAACGTCATCAGCGGCCTCCACATGCGTAGCTGTGAGGTTCCTGGGTATCACGGGGTCAATGTCACTCGATATGGAGGGACGTCCATGACAGCAGAAGCGGAACAGCGGACCATCCGGAGCCTGATCCCCGCCCGGATCGACCGGCTCAGCTGGTCCCCGTTCCACACCCGCATCATCCTCGCGCTCGGCACGGCCTGGGTCCTCGATGGACTCGAGATCACCGTGGCCAGCGCCGTCGGCCCGGTCCTCGCCGAGCAGGAGACCTTGGCTTTGAGTTCGACCCAGGTCGGCCTCATTGCCACCGTCTATCTGCTCGGCGAGGTGTTCGGCGCGCTCTTCTTCGGCCGGCTCTCCGACGCGCTCGGCCGCAAGAACCTCTTCATCGTGACCCTGGCCGTCTACCTCGGCGGTAACGCACTCACCGCCCTGACCTGGGGTAACGGCCCTGCCGCACTGGTCTTCCTGTATCTCACGAGGTTCATAGCCGGAGCCGGTATCGGCGGCGAGTACGCCGCGATCAACTCCGCCATCGACGAGATGATGCCGGCCAAGTACCGCGGCCGGGTGGACATCGGGGTGAACGGCACCTACTGGGGTGGCGCCATCATCGGCACGCTCGGCACGTACATCCTGCTCAACAACGTGGATCTGAACCTGGCTTGGCGGATCGCCTTCCTGCTCGGCCCGATCATCGGCGTCGCCATCTGGGGTCTGCGCCGGCACCTGCCGGAGAGCCCGCGCTGGCTGGTCATGCACGGCCGCGAGGAGGAGGCCGAGGAGAACATCGCCCGGATCGAGCGGGCCGCCGAGGCCTCCGGCCAGACGCTGCCGCCGCTCGACGAGTCCAAGGCGATCGACATCCGGCCGACCAAGCCGCACGGCTATCTCTCGCTGCTGCGGGTGCTCTTCCGGCTCTATCCGGCGCGGTCGACGCTCGGCGCCACGCTGATGATCACGCAGTCCTTCCTCTACAACGCCATCTTCTTCACGTACACGCTGGTGCTCACGAAGTTCTACGGGGTCTCCGAGAAGGCGGCGCCGCTCTACCTCGTGGCGTTCGCGCTGGGCAACCTGATCGGACCGCTGACCATCGGGCGGCTCTTCGACACGGTCGGCCGGCGCAAGATGATCGCGGGGACGTACCTGCTCTCCGGCATCCTGCTGGCGATCACGGCGTTCCTCTTCGACGCGGGCGCGCTCAACGTGGTGACGCAGACGATCGCCTGGAGCGTGATCTTCTTCTTCGCCTCGGCGGGGGCGAGCTCGGCGTACCTGACGGTCAGCGAGATCTTCCCGCTGGAGATCCGGGCGCAGGCCATCGCGGTGTTCTTCGCGATCGCCCAGTGCTTCGGCGCGATCGGCCCGGTCTTCTACGGCGCGCTGATCGGCGAGGGGGACGACCCGGGCAAGCTGTTCATCGGGTACCTGATCGGCGCCGCGGTGATGGCGGTCGGCGGCCTGGTCGAGGCGTTCATCGGCATCGACGCCGAGGGCAAGTCGCTGGAGGACGTGGCCACCCCGCTGTCGGCGGTGACCACGCGACCCCGGGCCACCGGTTAGTCCTTCACCACCCGGAACGTCTTCAGGGTGGGGTCGCTCGCGTCCGGCAGCTTCAGCACCGCCGTGTGGATGGAGATGCTCGAGCCGCCGGTCGTGAGGACCGCCTGAAGGGCACCGATCGCGTCGGCCATCAGCGCCTCGGCGCCGGGCTCCCGGCCTCTTAGAGCAGGCCGGCGGCGCCGGCCAGGGCCGCCGCCTCGGTCCGGCTGGAGACCTTCATCTTGCGCAGCAGGGAGGCGGTCAGGCGCTTCACCGTACGTTCGGACACGTGCAGCAGGCCGGCGATGTCACTCGTCGACGAGCCCCCGGCGATCAGCTTCAGCAGCCGGCGGTCGTCGTCGTCGAGGTGCGACGCGGCCGGATGCGGCTGCTGGGGACGCGCCTGGTCGAGCAGGGTGGTGAGCAGCGCCGGCGGCACCACGGCCCAGCCCTCGAGCGCGGCGAGCAGCGGCTGCCGTAGTTCCGCGACGTCGGCCGAGCGCCGCAGCACACCGGCCGCTCCGGCGTGCAGCGCCTCGACGGCGAGGGCCGGGTCGCTCTCGTCGGCGAGCGCCACGATCCGGGTCTGCGGCGCCGACTCGCGCACCAGCGTGACCGGGTGCCGGCCGCCTCCCGGAGGAAGCGCCGGATCGACCAACACCAGGTCCGGCATGGCAGCGCGCATGACGCTGCCGACCTTCGCCGCCTCGCCGGTCGTGGCCACGACGGTCGCCCGACCGCCGCTGACCTCCGGTATCAACCCTTCCAGGGCGCGGACGAAGGAGGCGTGGCCGTCGACCACGACAACCCTGATCCCGTTCTGCATGGAGCCGGGATCCCCCAATCCCGGAAAACCATTCCTACGAAATATCCCGGTGTCAGCGGGGGTGCGCCGCCACGAACTCGGCGACGTATTCGTCCAGCCGGCGCTCCGGCCGCCAGCCCAGGCCGGCCGCCTTCGTGATGTCGGCCTGACCGCGGGTCCGCTCCCCGCGCAGGGCCGGGAGCAGCACGAACTCGGTGCCGAACATCTTCGCGACCTCGGCGAGCGGCCACTCGTGCCCGGCGCCGAGCAGGTAGCCGTCGCCGGCGCCCTGCCGGGCCACCAGCACGATGCCCCGGACGATGTCGTCGATGTGCGTGAAGTCGCGGGTCTGGGTGCCCGGGGAGACCACCGTGAGCGGCTCGCCGGCCAGGTACTGCCGCTCGAAGATGCCGATGACCGTCGCGTACTTGCCGTTGGTGATCTGACCCGGCCCGTACACGTTGTAGAAGTAGGTGATCGCGTAGTCGAGACCGAACCAGTTCGCGTAGTTCTTGATGTACTCGATGTTCTTGGCCTTGGTCCAGGCGTACGGGTTGAGGTTCTCGTCCTCACCGTCGTTGCCGAACTTCGAGCTGGAACCCGCGTAGATCAGCTTGGCGCCGTGCCCGGCCGTGAACTTCACGACCTCCTTGGTGCCGAGCAGGTTGAAGTCCCAGGTCAGGTCGTGATCCTCGAACGACTGCACGATCCGGGAGTATTCGCCGAGGTGGAAGACGATCTCGGGGGCGGGCAGCCCGCGGCCGGCCCAGATCTTCGCGATGTCGACGGTCGAGCCGTCGATGTAGGTCACCCGCGGGTCGTTGACGTGGTTCTCCGGCGACCCGGTGAAGTAGTTGTCGAGCGAGACGATCGCCGCGTCCGGGTATTCGGTCAGCAGCGACCTGACCAGGGCGCCGCCGACGAAACCGGCGCCACCGGTGACCAGCAGGGTTCGGCTCAACGTGTTTCCCATCTCCCGGTGCTCGAAGCGCCGACCAGGCTACCAAGCCGACAGTCCGTTTCCGGATCCCCCGCCGTTCACCTGTCAGACATTCACAAACCTCACTGTGAGGCCATGACAGATCAATCACACCCTCATGTCGGACGGCGACGGCGACCCGGCCCGCGCCTACGAGTCGATGCGCTCGGCCGGGCTCGACATCGCCGCCCTCACCGACCACACCACGCTCCTCGCGGTGAACGGCCTCAGCAGCTCCGAGTAGAACCGCACCGGACAGCTCGCCGACGCCGCGAACACGCCCGGGGCCTACACCGCGCTGCGCGGGTTCGAGTGGTCGCATCCGCTGCTCGGCCACGTGAACGTCTGGTATACGGGGAGTTTCACCGACCTGGGCGGTTCCAGCAGCATGTCCCGCCTCTACAACTGGATCACCGCGTCCGGCGGGATCAGCGGGTTCAACCACCCCGGCCGGGAACTGCTGTGGTTCAACGACTTCTCCTACAACGCGGCGATGCGCGAGCAGATGGTCGGCCTGGAGATGTTCAACCGGGGCGACGACTACCTCTTCGACGGCTGGTCGAGCGGGCAGAGCTCGCCGCTCAACGCCTGCCTCAACGCGGGCTGGCGCACCGGGCTCACCGGCGTGACCGACGAGCACGGCACCGAGTGGGGCTATCCCGAGGGCAAGGGCCGCACCGGCATCTGGGCCGCCGAGAACACCCGGAACGCGGTGCTCGCCGCCATGCGGGCGCGGCGCTTCTTCGCCACCCGCGTGAGCGGCCTGCGCCTGGACGCGACCGCCGCGGGCGTACGGATGGGCGGTGTTCTGCCCTTCACCAAGGGTGACGTGCGCTTCGCCGTCGACCTCGACCGCGGCCCGGAGTGGGCGGGCAAGCCCTTGAAGATCCAGGTGCTGCGGCCGGGCACCCGGGCCCCGCAGGTGGCCGACGTGATCGACACGACGGCCGGGGTGGTCACCGAGTTCACCGTGCCGCTGGATCTGGCCGACGGCTCCTGGGTGGTGCTGCGGGTCTCGGACCCGACGCAGGCGAACGCCTCCCCCGGCCCGTCCGGCCACCCCGCCAACGACTGGGGCGTGGCGTATTCGAGCCCCTGGTGGCTCACCGCCTGACCTGCCCTCTGCCCCCGATCCACAGGACCGGGGGCGGAGGATCAGCGGGTCACCAGCGGGACGGCGCCGGCGGCGGGACCACCTCGGGACGGTCGTCGCAGGTGATCACGTTGGGCAGGTACGGACCGAGCCAGCCGCCGTCGTTGCCGCCCAGGTCGGTGAGGCCGAACTCGGAACCGGTCGCCGGGAAGCCGAACCGGCCGCAGTTGTTCACGCCGACAGCCCCGACGTTGCGGGCGTCCACGTTCGCGAAGGAGGCCGAACCGCCGGCCCGGGCGCTGAGCACGCTCGTCCCCGTACCATCGATCTTGAGGTCTTGGAAGACGACGCCGTCGATCGAGTAGAGATCCTTGACCGGCCAGTCCGACACCAACATGATCGCGTTGTAGGTGTTGTCCAGGTAGTGATCGCCGACCACCCGCACGTCCGCGTCGATGCTGCGCTCGAGGGCGAACATCCAGATGGCGCCGAGGCCGATCCGCCAGTTCAGCTCGTAGGTGCCGGCCCGCACCGTGGTGTTGCCGGTGAAACGCAGCCGGCCGGTGAACGGCTCGGCGCCGAACCGGGTGCCGGCGTGCAGGGCGCTGCCCTCCCGGACCGGGTCGGCGACCAGGTTGCCGGAGACCGTGATGTCGTGGCCGCCGTAGATCGCGATGCCGTTCGCCAGGGTCGGCGACTGGATCGTGTTGCGGTCGAAGACGTTGCCGGAGTTCGTGGTCTTCTCGGCCCACATGGCGAGCGCGTCGTCGCCGGTGTTCCGGACGAAGTTGTTGCGGACCAGCGAGCCGGTGACGCCGGTGTGGAAGTTCAGGCCGTCCGCGATCTGGTCGACGATCACGTTGTTCGTGACCTTCACGTTCGACATCGGCCCGTCGAACCAGAGGCCGACCTTGGTGTGCTGGATGTGCAGGCCGTCGATCGTCGAGTCGCTCATCGCGCCGCCGATGCCGTTGACCTGGTCGGTGTCGATCCGCTCGCGGACGTCGCCCTGGATCGCGAACCCGGAGAGGTGGACGTTGCGGCTGCCGCCCTCCGCGGCGTCCCGGCCGTAGAAGCCGACCCCGGTGTGGATCGAGCCGTCCGGCGCCGGGGTGTCGAGCGCGACCTGCCGGCCCTTGACGATCGTGTACCAGTTGCCGGCGCCGCGGATCGTCACGTCGTCCACGACGATGTGCCGGTTCACCTGGAAGACGCCCGGCGGCAGGTAGACCGCGCGGTGCGTCCTCTTCGCGTACGCGATGGCCCGCTCGATGGCCGGCGCCGCGTCCTTCCGCCCGGTCGGGTCGGCGCCGAAGAGCAGCACGTTCACCGCTCGCAGGTCCACCGACGGAGGCCCGACCAGCTCCGAGTCGAGCAGGTCGATCGTGGTGGGCACGGTCCGGGCGGTGAGCCGGATCCGGTCGCCCGCCCTATGGGTGCGGCCGAGCAGGAGGCGCTGCTCGTCGTAGAAGTGGGCGGGCCGGAACGGCTTGGTGATCACCGGGGCGGGCGTCGTGGCGGCCGGCACGCACTGGCACTCGGTGATCCACCAATCCGGGTGCAGGAGGTCGGCCTGCGGGTCGTTGGTGAACGAGTACTGGTTGTAGAGCCAGGAATACTGCGAGGTGAGCGTCATCGTCCGCTGGACGTGCGCGGTGGACACGGTCAGCGGCGCGGTGATCCCGCCGCCGGTCGGCGCGTCCGGGATGCTGTAGCGCACGGTGATCGCGTTGGCCGCGCGCGGCAGCGTGAACTCGACGAACTCGCCCGGGTCGAGGGTCACGGCGGAGCGGCCGGACGCCTCGGCCGGGAGCGTGTAGGCGGTCCGGTCCGGGCCGATCACCGTGCCGGTCGTGCGGGCGTGCTCGGCCTCCTGCTCGACGAACGCGACGGAGGCGCCGCGGCCGGCGGTCAGGGAAGGGTCGATCGCGGCGCGAGTGATCTTGTAGGACGGAGAGGCGGAAGCGGGTACCGCGGTCCCGGTGACAACCAGGGCCGCGCCGAGAAGCAGGGCGGACCAGCGAGGTCGCACAGACATCGAGGGCTCTTTCTTTCGGTGGGTGAGCCGACGATAGATGTCCGGTGATCTAACTCACAAGGGTCCGTCCATGTCTTTCATGAACTTGCTCGGAAATTGCAATCACAGGTCAAAAGGCGGCACGTTGTACGGCGTGATCACCTGGACCGCCGACGGATGCGAGCCGATCGGGCCGGGCAGCGCGCCCTGCGCCCGCAGGATCGCGAGGCAGGCGTTCCGCATGTCGGCCCGCAGATCCTGGTGCAGCACCGCGGAGATCCGGAAGGCCCGCAGCAGCGCCACGTTCTCCTCGTCCAGGCCGTGCGCCACGAAGACGTCGTAGTTGCGCCGCTCCTCCGCGAACGCCGCGACGATCGCCTCGTTCCCGCAGGTCCCGGCGGAGTAGACGGCCCGGATCGTCGGATTGCCGGCGATGATCCCGCGCAGCGGGCCGACCTCCGGGCCGGCCGTGATGATCCGCCGCGCCGGCAGCACCGAGCGGAAGCCGTCCTCCCGCTCGCCCCGGCCGTTGATCACCAGCACGTCGCCGGCCCGCTCCGCGAGGAGCCGCTCGACCAGGTAGGCGGCGGTCGCTCCGGAGTCGAAGTAGTCCACCCCGACATGCGCGATCCGCTTGCCGGCCGGCAGGTCCGCGTTGAGGGTCACGACCGGCACCCCGAGCCGGGCCACCGCGTCGGCCACCGCGTCCGCCGGCGGCGCCAGCACGATCAGGCCGTGCGAGCGGGACCGGCCGACCCGGTCGAGCGCCCGCACGAGATCGGCGGACTCGGCGGTGACGTGCAGCCGGGGACGGACCGTCACCGGGATCTCGGCGATCTCCGCGTCGAGGGCGGTGCGGACGGCGGCGCCGTAGGCGCGCGAGGTCTTCAGGACGACGTCGATCACGAAGGTGCGGCCGGACTGCGACTGCTGCCGGTCCAGCTCGGCGATCGCCTGGTGCACCTGCCGGACGGTGCTCTCCCGGACCCCGCCGCGGTTGTGCAGCACACGGTCCACCGTCGCCTGGCTCAATCCGGCTGTCGCTGCTATCTCGCGTATCCGGTAGGGGTGCTTCACGTCGTACAGAATGATGGGATTTTGATGTTTTATGGAAGGTCCTTGATGTTTTCTCGCTCCTTCGCGTGACGGCTTGAACCCTCGATAGGCTTCCGGGGTGCGCGTGATCTCCCGCTTGACCGACAGTGGCGTCGAGGTGTTCGACGCCGATCTCGAGCTCGTCCGGACGTTCCCGGCGGATCCGGCGATCGAGGGGTTCGCCGTGCCGCGCAGCCGCGACCGGCTGATCTACGCGACCGGCGACGCGATCCGATCCGACGCCTGGCGCTTCGATCTCGGCGCCAAGATCGGTGACTACATCGCGGAGACCGCCGTCGCCCTCTCCGCCGACGAATCAGTGGTCTGGGCCTATGTCCCGAACGTGCTGGCCGGGCGCGATCGGCCGGACGAGTGGATCGTGCTGGACGCGGCGACCGGCGAGCTCCGGGCCCGCCACCCGCTGCCGACCGAGGGGCACGGGGGCGGGCAGTTCGCCCTGAGCGACGGCCGGATGCTGCTCGACGTCGGTGAGGGTCAGGACGGCAGCCGGACCTTCCTGGCCGGGCCGGGCGATGAGGTGCGGGCCGTCGAGTGGGGCTCGCGGGTCATCGTGGGCATCTCTCCGGACGAGAAGCACGTCATGACGGTGGACCACGACCAACAAGACGCCATTTTCCACGATTTTTCGGACCTTTTGGGTACGGGGGTCCGCGTCCGCGCCTTCGACGACCATCTGGAGTGGGCCGGCGGATATCTGACGGCGGACACCGCGATCGTCGTGTCGGCCACCGAGGACGCCTGGAAGCACTACCGGGTCGACACCGGGACCGGCGAAGTCCTCGGCGAACTGGGAATCGTCACGATCGACGAGTACGACCTCCAGCCGCTCGGCGATGGGACGTATCTCATCACCGACACCGACGGAACGCTTCGCCGGATGTGATCAAGCGGAGCTTCGGTTAAAGTTGTCTCGCCCGATCGAGAGGCGCTGCAACGGATCACGGATCCGCCACGCTCGGTCGAGTTAGATGACGCAAGGGCGCCTCCTGAGAGGGAGGAGCCCTCTTTCATGAGTGACAAACTTCGATCCGTCAACGGTCTCGACTTCGCGGTCGCCGACCTGTCGCTGGCCGAGGCCGGCCGCCACCAGCTGCGTCTCGCCGAGCACGAGATGCCCGGCCTCATGTCGCTGCGCACCGAGTTCGGCGACAGCAAGCCGCTGGCCGGCGCCCGCATCGCCGGCTCGCTGCACATGACCGTGCAGACCGCCGTGCTGATCGAGACCCTGGTCGCCCTCGGCGCCGAGGTCCGCTGGGTCTCCTGCAACATCTTCTCCACTCAGGACGAGGCGGCCGCCGCGGTCGTCGTCGGCCCGACCGGCACCGTCGAGGCGCCGGCCGGTGTTCCGGTCTTCGCCTGGAAGGGCGAGACGCTCGAGGAGTACTGGTGGGCGACCATGCAGCTCTTCGACTTCGGCGACGGCCGGGGCCCGAACATGATCCTGGACGACGGCGGTGACGCCACCCTGCTCGTGCACAAGGGCGTCGAGTTCGAAGGCGCGGGCGCGGTGCCGGCCGCCACCGAGGACGACGTCTTCGAATACAAGATCATCCTGGAGACGCTGCGGACCTCGCTGGCCGCGGACGGGCAGCGCTTCACGAAGATCGCCTCCGAGATCAAGGGCGTCACCGAGGAGACCACCACCGGCGTGGCCCGCCTCTACAAGCTCGCCAAGGAGGGCACCCTGCTCTTCCCGGCGATCAACGTCAACGACGCGGTCACCAAGAGCAAGTTCGACAACAAGTACGGCATCCGCCACTCGCTCGTCGACGGCCTGAACCGGGCCACCGACGTGATGCTCGGCGGCAAGCTCGCCGTCGTCTGCGGCTACGGCGACGTCGGCAAGGGCTCCGCCGAGACCCTCCGGGGCCAGGGCGCCCGCGTCGTCGTCACCGAGGTCGACCCGATCTGCGCGCTGCAGGCCGCGATGGACGGCATGCAGGTCGTCCGGATCGAGGACGTGGTCGGCGAGGCCGACATCTTCATCACCACGACCGGCGGCACCGACATCATCACGGTCGAGCACCTCTCCGCGATGAAGCACAACGCGATCGTCGGCAACGTCGGCCACTTCGACGACGAGATCGACATGGCCGGCCTCGCCAAGGTGCCGGGCATCGAGAAGATCGAGATCAAGCCGCAGGTCCACGAGTGGCGCTTCCCGGACGGCCACTCGGTGATCGTCCTCTCCGAGGGCCGCCTCATGAACCTGGGCAACGCGACCGGCCACCCCAGCTTCGTCATGTCGAACTCGTTCACCAACCAGGTGATGGCGCAGATCGAGCTCTGGACCAAGCCGGGCGAGTACGAGAAGCAGGTCTACGTGCTCCCGAAGCACCTGGACGAGAAGGTGGCCCGGCTGCACCTGGACGCGCTCGGCGTCCGGCTGACCACCCTCACCAAGAAGCAGGCGGAATACCTCGGCGTGGACGTCGAGGGCCCGTACAAGCCGGAGCACTACCGGTACTGATCGCTGTGAAAAGGGCCGCCCCGCTCGGGGTGGCCCTTTTATTATGCGCTCATGCCTTTACGTCGCTTTTTAACCGTTATGGCGGCTCTGGTCCTGATCGGCGCCGGGGCGCCGGCCCAGGCCCGCCCGCTCAACCCGGACGCCGACTTCCTGATCGCGGCCCACCAGGGCAATCTCGCCCAGATCCAGGCCGGCCGGATCGCCGGTCGCAAGGGCGCGACCGAGGCCGTCCGGGAGTTCGGCCGCGAGTTCGCCGACTACCACCGCAGGCTCGACGTGGTCGTCCGCAAGGCGGCCGCCGGCCTCGGCGTGCGGCTGCCGGCCGAACCCAACTCGGAGCAGAAGTCCCTGGTCGCGCAGTACCGGTCGACGTCCGGGGCGGAGTTCGACACGCTCTTTCTCGGGAGTCAGCTGATCGCCCACGAGCACGCCGTCAAACTGGCCCGGGTCGTCCTCGACACCGGCACCGAGCCGCAGGTCGAGAAGATCGCCGGCCGGGCCCTGCCGGTGATCCGGAGCCACCAGCGGGAACTCGCCGACGCCCAGCGGAAACTGACTCAGCGTTAAAGCTCGACCTCGCCGGACAAGGGGCGCAGGTCAGCAGCGACAATGATCGAATGAATCTCGAGGAGATCCTGCTTTTCGCCCTGGGCGCGGTCGCCGTGATCGTCGCGGTGCGCTGGGTCACCGAGAAGACCGGCCTCCCCGCGGCGGTCCTGCTCACCCTGATCGGCATTGCCTACGCCTACCTGCCGGGCCCCAACCTCGAGCTGGAGCCCGAACTCGTTCTGACCTTCATCCTGCCGCCGTTGCTCTACAACGCCGCGCTCGATTCATCATTGCTCGACATCCGGCGCAACATGCGCACGGTGATCAGCCTTTCCGTGGTGCTCGTGCTGGTCACGGCCCTTCTGATCGGCCTCGGCTTCTCGCTCTGGGTGGCCGGGGCCACCCTCGCCGCCGGTGTCGCCCTCGGCGCCGCGGTGGCGCCTCCCGACCCGGTCGCGTCGCTGGCCGTCGGCCGGCGGGCCGGCCTGCCCAACAAGATGGTCACGCTGATCTCCGGCGAGGGCCTGCTCAACGACGCCACCGCGCTGACCATCCTGACCGTCGCGGTGACCGCGCAGAACGCCGGCGACTTCAACTTCGACAACGCGGTCGGCCAGTTCGTGATCGCGGCGGCCGGCGGCGTGCTCGTCGGGGTGGCGGTCGCCTACGCCGTACGGTTCCTCAAGGCCTTCCGCGCGGACCCGCTCAACGCCAACGCGCTCTCCCTGATCACGCCGCTCGCGGCGTACCTGATCTGTGAGAACGCCTTCGTGCACCACTACGTCACCATCTCCGGCGTGCTGGCCGTCGTGGTGGCCGGCCTGATCGTCGGCCACGACACCCCGCGGTACACGACCGGCGCGACGCGCCTGCAGACCAGCGCGGTCTGGCGGCTCATCGACTTCCTGCTGGAGGGCATGGTCTTCCTGCTGATCGGCCAGCAGGTGCCGGACGTGGTGGACGGCCTCTCCAAGTACGCCACCAGCACCATCATCATCGCGCTCGTGGTGACGCTCGGTGTGGTGCTGCTGCTGCGCCCGCTCTGGCTGATCCTCACCCAGTGGCTGCCGCGTTCCCTGCACACCCGCCTCGGCGGTCAGAACGACGACGAGACCGACGGCCGCGAGGTCCCGCTCACCGGCAAGGAGATCACGGTCCTGAGCTGGGCCGGCACCCGCGGCGTCATCACCCTCGCGGCGATCTTCACGCTGCCGGTCGGTTTCCCGGACCGCGAGCTGCTGCACTTCTGCGCCATCGCGGTCGTGCTGGTCACCCTGGTCGGTCAGGGGCTCACCTTCGCGCCGCTGGTGCGCTGGCTGGGCCTGCGCGCCAACCAGACCGACCGGGCCCGGGAACGCAACGAGGCCCGTTCGGCGGCGGTCCGCGCCGCCCTGGACCGCCTCGACGACATCCAGGAGCAGCAGCACGACCACGTCGAGGACGAGGCCATCGAGACGATGCGCAAGCAGCTCCAGGTCCGCCTGGACCGCTACCGCCGCCGCCTCGACCTCCTCGAACAGGTCGACTCCAACGAGGTCCCGGTCTCACCCCAGTACGAGGCGGCCCTCATGGTCCGCCAAGCGGTCATCGACGCCGAGCGCGACGAGCTCCTCCGCTGGCGGGACGCCGGCCACCTCAACGACGACAGCCTGCGGGTCCTCAACCGCGAACTCGACCACGAGGAGCTGATCCTCCCCAAACGCCACAAGGACCACTGACGAGTCCACCGGGCCGGCCTCGCTCTCGAGGCCGGCCCTCTCTTTCATTTGTACGAAGATGAGCGGCGGTCCCGCAGCCCACGACGCCCCACCCACGGGGCTGTCCACAGGAAATCCACAACCAGCCGGTAACCCCGGATTCAGGCCGCGATGTCCCTCCGCCGCAGCGCCACCAACCCCGCCCCGCCGAACACGACGGCGAGTCCCGACAGCGCCACGAGGGGCGAAGCGGCGAAGACCCCGCCGGGCAGATGCGGCACGTGCGTGAACGGCGACAGGTCCAGCACCCACTGATCGACCTCGAGGAGCGGCCCGACCAGCAGCAGCAAGACGCAGGCCGCGATCGCCGCCCAGGCCACCGCGGCGAGCCGGGGCACGACCCCGACGAGCAGCAGGGTGACGCCGGCGAGCACCCACACGGCGGGCAGCTGCGCCAGCGACGCGGCCAGGACGGGGCCGGGGGTGCCGTGCATGACGCCGGCGAGCAGCCCTTCGGCGAGGAGTGCGACGGCCGGCCCGATCAGGGCGAAGACCAGGTGCGACGAGGCCCAGGCGAGCCGGCCGACCGAGGTGGTCAGGACCGCCTCGGCGTGCCCGGTCTGCTCCTCGTCGCGCATGCGCAGTGCGGCCTGGACCGCGTAGCAGGCCGCGATCAGCCCGCAGATCGCCGCCGTGGTGGCGAAGTAGGCGTCGGTGACGGCGCCGCCCCCGCCGATCCGGGTGAACATCTCGTCGACGCCCGCCGCGTCGCCGGCGAGCTGCACGACGCTGCCGCCGACGCCGCCGAAGACGAGGCCGAGGGCGGCGAAGCCGGCGGTCCAGCCGAGCAGCATGCCCCGGTGCAGCCGCCAGGCGAGCGCGAGCGGCGACGCCAGTGAGGTGGCGGCCGTGGCCGGGCCGAGCCGCGGGACGACGAGTCCGGCGTCCAGGTCGCGGCGGGCCAGCAGGGAGGCCGAGAGGCTCACCGCCGCGAGGGCGAACATCAGCGCCAGGGCGGCGGGCCACCCGTTGTCAGCCCCGTACGGAAAGACCCGGTGCACCCACCCGATCGGCGACAGCCAGGCGAGGAAGGGGGCCGAGATGTCCCCGCCGAGGCGCAGCACGTAGGCGACGGCGAGCGCCAGCACCGCGAGGCCCCGGGCGCCGCGCGCACCGGAGGCGATCTGCGCCGCGACCGCGCCCACCCCGGCGAACATCCAGCCGCTGAGCGTGAACACCGCGCCGAGCGCGACCGACCCGGTCACCGGCTGCCCGGCGCCGATCATGGTGGCGGCCACGACGACGCCCATCAGCAGCGACGCGCCGGCCGTGGCGATGAGGGCGGCGGCGAGTTGCGCGAACCGGCCGACGACGGTGGCGCGGATCAGCTCGGTGCGGCCGGCCTCCTCGTCGGCGCGGGTGTGCCGGATGACGGTGAGCAGCGCGGCCAGGCCGATCATGACGGGCACGAAGCCGCCGCGCCAGACCACCAGCTCACCGAGGCTGTCGCCGTGCAGTGGTCCGTAGAGGGCCACGAATCCGGCGTTCCCGGCGCTGATCCGGGCGTAGTCGGCGCGCTCCTGCGCGGTGGCGAAGAGCGATGCGAAGGACGAGACGTAGAGGTACGGCAGGAGCCCGAACCCGAGGATCCACAGTGGCATGATCACGCGGTCGCGGCGCAGCACCAGCCGGAGCAGCGGGAGGACGCCGTTCATCACGACTCCCGCGAGTAGTGCCGCAGGAACAGCTCCTCGAGCGACGGCGGCTGCGAGACGAGGCTGCGCACCCCGGCCGCGACCAGCACCTTGAGTGCCGGCTCCAGGGCGGCGGCGTCGACGTCGAAGGCGACCCGGCCGTCCTCGCTGGTCAGGTCGTGCACCCCGGTGAGGGCGGCGAGGCCGTTGACCGGGCCGGTCAGCTCGGCGCGGATCGTGGTCCGGGTGAGGTGCCGCAGGTCGGCCAGGGTGCCGGTCTCCACGGCCTTCCCGGCCCGGATGATGGTGAGCCGGTCGCAGAGCGCCTCGACCTCGGCGAGGATGTGGCTGGAGAGCAGGACGGTCCGGTCGCCGCGCCGCTTCTCCTCGAGGATCACCTCCCGGAACACCTCCTCCATGAGCGGGTCGAGCCCGGAGGTCGGCTCGTCGAGCATCAGCAGCTCCACATCGGAGGAGAGTGCCGCGACGAGCGCCACCTTCTGCCGGTTGCCCTTCGAATAGGTGCGGCCCTTCTTGCGCGGGTCGAGCTCGAACCGCTCGATCAGGTCGTCGCGGCGTTTCGGGTCGAGGCCGCCGCGCAGCCGCCCGAGCAGGTCGATCACCTCGCCGCCGGTGAGCGACGGCCAGAACGTGACGTCACCGGGCACGTAGGCTAGCCGCCGGTGCAGCTCGGTCGCGTCCGACCAGGGGTCGCCGCCGAGCAGCCGGGCGGTCCCGCCGTCGGCGCGCATCAGCCCGAGCAGCACCCGGATCGTGGTGGTCTTGCCGGCGCCGTTCGGCCCGAGGAAGCCGTGCACCTCGCCGGTCCGGACGTGCAGGTCGAGCCCGTCCAGCGCGGCGACCGCGCCGAACCTCTTGACGAGCCCTTCGACATCGATGGCCTCTGACATGGCAGCTCCAAGGATGGAAACTAATGCCGATCGAGCACCGTCATCGCCTGCTCGATCTGCTCGGGGGTGATCAGCGGCTGCGAGAAGACCTCGACCGAGGCGCGCAGCATGCGGAGGTATCCGGGCATGGCGCCGACGTCCTCACCGAGCACCGCGGTGAGCTGGTCGCGCATCAGGAACATGCCCATCTTCATGGCGCCGAGGACCGCGACGAAGGCCCGCGGGTCGCTCGTCTTGAGCTGGGTGGAGGCGAGCCAGCGCTCGCCGTGCCGCACGGTCTCCTCGAACATGGCGAGGCTGCGCGGCGAGCCCTCCATGAGGGAGCGGACCAGATATTGCTGGAGGGAGACGATGTCGGGCGTGAGCGGCCCGATCGCCTGTGACTCGGTGAAGCGGATCTGGAGCTCGGCCACCCGGGCGAGCGCCCACTCGTCGCACGCGTCGCGCAGGCCCTCCTTGGACCCGAAGTGATGCCGCAGCAGGCCGGAGGAGACGCCGGCGGCCTGGGCGATGTCCCGCACGGTGGCGCCGGCGATGCCGCGCTCGGTGAAGAGCGCGATCGCGGCGTCGCGGATGCGGGCCCGGGCGGTCAGATCGCTACTCACGTGTGCAGCTTACTACACACGTGTGTAGCTTCAGCCCCCGTTGACTGTCGCCGTGCTGACAGCGCTCGATGTGAGACCCCAGCGGGCCAGCAGCTCGCCGTAGACGCCGGAGTCGATCAGCTTCTGCAGGGCCTCGCGCAGGCAGTCCCGCAGCGCGGTGTTCTCCTTGGCCACGGCGATGCCGAAGAGGCCGGGGTCGTACTGGGCCTCCGAGGCGAGCTCGTAGAACGCGCCGGTGCGGGAGTCGCTCACCAGGTAGGCGGCCGGCGGGAAGTCGATCGGCACGGCGGTGACCCGGCCGGTGCGCAGCAGCACCAGCGCGTCCGCGTTCGTCGGCTCGCTGTCGATCACCAGCGGCCGGTTGCCGCACGACTGCGCCAGCGTCCGGAGCATGTCCTCCTGGAGGGTGCCCTTCTCGGTGCCGACGGTCTGGCCGCAGAGGTCCTCGAAGCCGGTGATCTTCTCCGGGTTCCCGCGCTGCACCACGATCGAGGTGCCGGTGTTGAGGTAGTTCACGAAGTCGGCCTGGGCCTGCCGCTCCTTCGTGTCGGTCATCGACGAGAGCACGCCGTCGAACTCGCCCTTCGCCACCTCGTCCAGCGCTCCGCTGAAGTTGCCGACCACCATCTCGGCCTTGACGCCGAGGACTTCGCCGAGGGCGGCGGCGAGATCAGGAGAAAAACCGATGATGGTACGACCATCCGGGGCGAAATACTCCATCGGCGCATAACTGGCGTCGGTGACCAGCCGGATCGAGCCGCGGGCCCGGACGGCCTGGGGCAGCCGGTCGTGCAGCGCCTGGTCGGTCGTCACGCCGCCGGTGATGTCGAGGGCGCCGGCCGCCGGTGACGGCGAGGCGGACGGCGTCGTGGCGCAGCCGCCCGCCGCCAGCAGGAGCAGGACGACGATCGCCCGTCGGATCCTCATCGGCTTACCCCTTCGAGATGCGGCTGGGTGGAGATCTGCGGCCACGGGGCCGGCCGGCCGAAGTGGTAGCCCTGCGCCTCGTCGCACCCGGCCTCGGCGAGCCAGGTCCGTACCTCCGCGGTCTCCACGCCCTCGGCGGTGGCGCGGCTGCCCAGCCCGTGCGCCAGCTCGATCACCGAGCGGACGATGGCCTGGCTCTGCGGGTCGTGCAGGACGTCGGTGACGAACGCCCGGTCGATCTTGATCTCGGTGATCGGCATGCCGCGCAGCCGGGAGAGGCTGGTGTAGCCGGTGCCGAAGTCGTCGACCGAGATGCCGACGCCGGCGCGGCTCAGCTCGGCGACCGCCTTGGCCGCCTCGTCGGCGTCCGCGGCCAGCGCCGTCTCGGTCACCTCGAGGATGAGCCGGTGCGGCGGGATGCCGGTCTCCGCGAGCAGGTCCAGGACCAGCCCGGGGAAGCCGGGCACCTCCAGGTTGCGGGCCGAGACGTTCACCGACAGGGTCCAGTCGCGGCCGGTCGCGGTCCAGCCGAGCTGGTCGGCGAGGGCCCGGCGCAGCACCCACTCGGTGAGCGGCACGATCAGGCCGGAGTGCTCGGCGGCGGGCAGGAACTCGCCGGGCGGCAGCAGCCCTCGGGTCGGGTGCTGCCAGCGGACCAGCGCCTCCACCCCGCACACCTCGCCGCCCGGCAGGGCGATCTTCGGCTGGTAGTACAGGACCAGCTCGTCGCGCTCCAGGGCGTGCCGCAGCTCGGCCTGGACCACCAGCCACTGGTGCGGGTGGCCGGCGCCGCCGCCGGTGTAGACGACGATGTCGTTGGCGCCGCGCTTGCCCTGGTACATCGCGATGTCGGCGTGCTGCTTGAGCTCCTCGACGTTGCTGCCGTGCCGCGGGTAGATCGCGACGCCGAACGCGGCCTCGATGTTGAGCGGCACGCCGTCCAGCACCATCTCGGCGGAGACCCGGTCGCGCACGGTGGAGAGGAGCGCGACCGCGGCGGTGGCGTCGCGGCCCGGCAGCAGCATGGCGAACTCGTCGCCACCGAGGCGGGCGAGCACGTCGCCGGGGCCGATCGCGGCGTGCATCCGGTCGGCGACCACCCGCAGCAGCTCGTCGCCGGCGTGGTGGCCGAGGGTGTCGTTGACCTCCTTGAACCGGTTGAGGTCGACGATCACGATCGCGCCGGTCCCGCCCTTGTCGAGGACGGCGTCGGCCTGTTTCCGGAACGCCGCGCGGTTCGGCAGGCCGGTCAGGGTGTCGTGCAGGGCCTGGTACTCCTGGCGGGCGGCGTACCGGCTCAGCGAGCGGGTGGTCCACCAGGCGAGCAGCGCCAGCACCAGGTAGAGGGCGGCGAGGCAGACGCCGATCGTCCACCAGGTGCGGCTCACCTGCGCGTGGAACCGGTCGGCGACCGCGCGGTACGGCAGGTACAGCTCCAGCACCCCGACGGACTGCCCGGACGCGCTCGCCACCAGCGGCCGCAGCACCCGGATCACCTCGGAGTCGATCACCTTGGCCCGGGGCTGGCCGGCCGCGGCCGCCTGGAAGTCCGAGTCGGTGATCGACACCCCGCCGCTGGTCGTCCCGTCGTCGGAGAAGACCACCCGGCCGGTGAAGCTGCGCAGCCGCAACCGCAGCACCGAGCCGCGGAAGATCGCCTGCTCGGTGGAGTCCTGCAGGCCTGCGGACTGCGCCAGGGTCAGGCCGTCGTCGATGTTCGTGCTGGCGCCCACGTCGTCGGCGTTCAGCGCGGGCGCGACAGCGATCTCGGCGATCACCGCGGCCTGGGCGAGTCCCTGCTCGCGGCCCTGTTCCGCCGCGTCGCGGCGGTACCCCTCCAGCACCAGCGCGCCGAGGGCGACCACGGGCACGAGACTCGCCGCCGCGTACGTCACGAACAGGCGCGAGCCGTTCCGTGCGTGCGGGCGCCTGTGTGCTCGGCGGAACCACATGCGCCCCTCATCGTCGCGATGCGGTTCGCCTTGAGGGAAATCGTCAGGCGGCCAGTGCCGGGGCGAGAGTCCCGGCAACCCATGAGGCGAGAGTGGTGGGTGTGGTGGTGATCGGGGTCCGCGGCTGCTCCGGCTCGAATCCGTCGCGCAGCCCGCTCGTCATCCGGACCAGCCCGTCGACCGCCGCGTCGCTGAGGCCGGCCTGCCGCAGACCGGCCGCCATCGCGTCGTCCGGCACCACGTCGAGACCGACCTTCCGGCCGATCACGAGCCCGACGATCTCCGCCACTTCACCCCAGGAAAGATCCCGAGGCCCGTGTACGGCCTGAAGCTCCGTGGCTGACCAGTTCCCGGCGAGCAGCCGCGCGGCCGCGACCTCACCGACGTCGCGCGGGTCGACCCACGGCATCGGCCGGTCCGCCGGCATGGTCGTGGTGAGCCGGCCGTCGCGCAGCTCGTCGAGGTTCCCGAACAGGTTCGTGAAGTAGTAGCCGTTGCGCAGGATCAGCAGGTCGGCGCCGGTGGCCGCGAACACCTCCTCGGACTGCGCGAGCCCGTCGATCAGGCCCGCCCCGTGCCGCCGCTCGGCGCCGACGCTGCTGATCAGCACGACTCGGCGTACCCCGCTGGTTTTGACGGCGGCAGCGCCCGCCGCCGCAATCGCGGCCATCTCGGCGAGCGGATCCGGTGCCGTGAAGTTCTCCGGAGTGATCCAGAGCAGCGCGTCGAGGCCTTCGGTCGCGGCCGTGAGGAACGCCGGGTCGAGGAGGTCGCCCCGCACGACCTCGGACAGCTCGGCGGTGCCGGGATCCAGCCGTGCCGGATCCCGGACCAGAAGCCGGGGGCGGATCCCGGCCTGGATCAACAGGCGGGCTGATCGGGATCCGACGTTGCCGGTGGCGCCAGTGATTCCGATAGTCATGCCTTCAAGGCTTACCCCACCGGCGGCGGGGCCGCACCCGTCATGATGGCGACCGCCTCCGACATACTGTGCGATTTCGGGGTGATGACCGCGACCCGGCGGCCGAGCCGCTGGATGTGGATCCGGTCCGCCACCTCGAAGACGTGCGGCATGTTGTGGCTGATCAGGATCACCGGGAGTCCCCGGTCCCGGACGTCCCGGATCAGCTGGAGCACCCGGTTGCCCTCCTTCACGCCGAGGGCCGCGGTCGGCTCGTCGAGGATCACCACCTTGCTGCCGAACGCCGCGGACCGGGCCACCGCCACGGCCTGGCGCTGACCGCCGGAGAGCGACTCGACGGCCTGACGGATGTTCTGCAGGGTGCCGACGCCCAGGTCGCTCATGTGCCGCCGGGCCTCCGAGCGCATGTGCCCGCGGTCCAGCATCCGGAACACCGATCCCAGCGGCCCGGAGCGGCGCTCCTCCCGGCCGAGGAAGAGGTTGTCCGCGATGTCCAGGCCGGGCGCGACCGCGAGGGTCTGGTAGACCGTCTCGATGCCGGCCGCGCGGGCGTCCATCGGGTTGCGGAAGTTCACGACCCGGCCGTCCAGCCGGATCTCGCCGCTGTCCGGCACGAGCGCACCGGACAGCGCCTTGATCAGGCTCGACTTGCCGGCGCCGTTGTCCCCGATCACGGCCAGGATCTCGCCCGGCAGGAGTTCGAGGTCGCTGCCGTCGATCGCGACGACCCGGCCGTACCGTTTGGTGAGGTTCTTCGCCTCCAGAACGGGCGTCATGTCTTGACCTTCCTGATCCACTGATCGAGGGAGACCGCGATCAGCACCAGCAGGCCGATCGCGAAGCCCTGCCAGACCACCTCGACGCCGGCCAGCTGGAGGCCGTTGCGGAAGACGCCGACGATCAGCGCGCCGATCAGGGTGCCGATCACGCCGCCGCGGCCGCCGAAGAGGCTGGTGCCGCCGAGCACGACCGCGGTGATCGAGTCGAGGTTGTACTCGGTGCCGACGTTCGGGCTCGCCGACGCGAGCCGTCCGATGAGGATCCAGCCGGCGACCGCGTAGAGCAGGCCCGCGATCGTGTAGACCGAGAACAGCACCCGGCCGGTGCGGATGCCGGCCAGCCGGGCCGCCTCGACGTCGTCCCCGGTCGCGTAGACGTGCTTGCCCCAGGCCGTCCAGCTCAGCGCGTAGAAGAAGAACGCGAACAGCAGGAGCATGATGATCGAGCCGTAGGTGACCTGGAACTGCCCGAACCGGATGCTGTCCCCGGCCCACGTCATGATCCCGGGCATGTCGGCGCCGCGTACCGTCTCGCTCTGGCTGACCACCGCGTTGAGCGAGAAGAAGATCGTGAGCGTGCCGAGCGTCACGATGAACGGTGGCAGCTTGATCCGGGTCACCAGGAAACCGTTGATCGCGCCCATCGCGGTGCCGCAGGCGAAGCCGAGCAGCAGCGCCAGGACGCCGGGCAGGCCGGCCTTCACGCAGAAGTTCGCCATCAGGATCGACGAGAAGACCGCGATGGCGCCGGCCGACAGGTCGATCCCCGCGGTCAGGATGATCAGTGTCTGGCCGAGCGCCAGCGTCGCGATGACTGTCACCTGCGCGAGCACCAGCGACAGGTTGGCCGCCGAGACGAAGCGCTGGTTGACGATGGAGAAGGCGACGATCGCCACGATGAGCACGGCGAGCGGGCCGAGCACCGGGTTGCCGTGCAGCACGTGCTGGACGCGCAACCCGAGCGAGTCACGATGCCGGACCTCGAAGTCGGCGGTGGTGGTCGACATCGCTCAGCCCCAGCAGTTCTGCGCGCCCCACGTGGAGTCCTCGGCCTCCACGCCGGTCTGCGGGTCGTCGGTGATCAACTGGACGCCGGTGTCGACGAACGTCTTGCCGGCGGTGTTCTGCGGTTTCGTGCCGTCCTTCGCGTAGGCCGCGATCGCCTGGACGCCGAGCTCCGCCATCTTCAGCGGGAACTGCATCGAGGTCGCGCCGATCACGCCGTTCTTGACGTTCTCCACGCCCGGGCACCCGCCGTCGATCGAGACGATCACGACGTCCTTGTCCTTCCCTGCCGACTTGAGCGCCTGGTACGCGCCCGCCGCCGCCGGCTCGTTGATCGTGTAGACCAGGTTGATCGAGGGGTCCTTCTGGAGCAGGTTCTCCATGGCGGTACGGCCGCCGTCCTCATTGCCGTCGGTGACGTCGTGCCCGGAGATCCGCGGGTCGTTCTCGTCGCCGATCCGGTTCGGGTCGCCGTTGGGGATGCCGAAGCCCTCGAGGAAACCCTGGTCGCGCTGCACGTCGACGGAGACCTGGTTGGCGTTGAGGTCGAGCATCGCGATCTTCGCCTGCTTGCCATCCTTCGCGAACTTCGCCTTCGCCCACTGACCGATCAGCTTCCCGGCCTCGTAGTTGTCGGTCGCGAAGGTCGCGTCCGCGGCGTCGGCCGGGTCGGTCGGCGTGTCCAGCGCGATCACCAGCATGTTGGACTGCTTCGCCTTGTCGATCGAGGGGACGATCGCCTTCGAGTCGCTCGGTGTGATCATGAAGCCCTTGGCTCCGGCGGAGATCAGGTTCTCGATGGCCTGCACCTGGGCCTCGTTGTCGCCGTCCTGCTTGCCGGCGAAGGTCTGCAGTTCGACGCCCTGCTTCTCGGCCTCCGCCTCGGCGCCCTCCTTCATCTTCACGAAGAAGGGGTTCGTGTCGGTCTTGGTGATCAGGCCGACGACCGGCTGATCGCCCGCGTCATCACCGCCGCACCCGGCGGCCGCGATGATCAGAAACAGGGCACATCCGGCCTTCAAGACTTTGGATCTATTGCGCATCTCTCCTCCCAAGTCGGGAGACAACGTTGTCCTGGAGTAGACGCTCGGGCTCCCGGAGTGTCAACAATGAGTTTCCAATGTGTTGCACTCCGTGATTTTTTCGAGGGGTCGCTATGCGACGGCCGACCATGAACGATGTAGCGCGCACCGCGGGCGTGAGCCTCAAGACCGTCTCCCGGGTCGTCAACGGCGAACCCACCGTCACCCCCGACCTGGCCGCCCGGGTCCGCGCCGCCGTCGAATCCCTGGACTACCGGCCCCACCTGGGTGCCAGCATGCTGCGCCGCAACGACCGTCGCACCAGGACGATCGGCGTGCTCCTCGAGGACGTGTCGAACCCGTTCTCGGGGGCGCTGCACCGGGCGATCGAGGAGGAGGCGCACGCCCGCGGGGTGCACGTGCTCACCGGCAGCCTCGACGAGGACGACAGCCGGGAACGCGAACTGGCCCGCGCGTTCCGGCAACGGCAGACCGACGGGCTCATCGTCGCGCCGACCGGTTCTGATCAGGGCTACCTGGCCCGCTTCACAGGCACGCCGATCGTCTTCGTCGACCGCGCGCCGTCCGGCTTCCGGGCCGACACGGTGATCTCCACGAACGTGGCGGGCGCGGCCGGCGCGGTCCGGCACCTCATCGCCCACGGGCACCGATGGATCGCCTTCCTCGGCGACTACCAGCGGATCCCGACGGCGCGCGAACGCTTCCGCGGCTACCTCCAGGCCCTCGGCGACCGCCCCGGCCCGGTCGTGCACGACCTGCGCGGCGAGGAGGCCGCCGAGCGCGCCACGATCGCGCTGATGCGCCGGCCCGACCCGCCGACCGCCCTGTTCACCGGCCAGAACCTGATCACCATCGGCGCCGTCCGCGCCCTCCGCAGGCTCGGCCGCCACCACACCGTCGCCCTGGCCGGCTTCGACGACTTCCCTCTCGCCGACCTCCTCGATCCCCCGGTCACCGTGGTGGCCCAGCACCCGTCCCGGATAGGCCGCGTGGCCGCCAGCGCACTCTTTGAGCGCATCGACGGCCACGACGGCCCACCGCGCGAGATCAGGGTGGCGACAACCCTGATCCCCCGAGGCAGCGGAGAAATCCCGGCCCCCCTTCCACCGCCCCCGCCTGCGCCCCCGCCCGGGCCCTCTCCCGCACCCCCTCCTCCCCGATCTTGATGATCTGCGCAGGAACGGTGCGCCGCGCGTTCACAAGATCGGGAGCGGGGAGCCGGGGCAGGGAGCGGGAGTGGAGGTGGTTTTAGGGGAAGTTGACTACGTAGGAGGGGACGGTCGCGGTTCCCTGCGCCGGCCCGCCGGTGTTGTTGACCACGTGGTCGATGACGCCGTTGCCGCCGAGGGAGACGGTGAGGAGGTTGTGGAGTTTCACGCCCGCGGTCACCGGCACCTCGAAGCCCCGGTCGGCGTGGATCGACGGGTTCACGTTGAAGTAGCAGTAGCTGCCCATGCCCCACGCCTCGTGACTGGTCACCGAGTCCGCCACCTTGTACGCGGCGTACCCGTTGGCCCCGGTCCGCCAGGCCGCCTGGGTCGGCGGGTCGTACGGCTTCTCGTTCTGCAGGAAGTAGGTCCGGCCACCGTTGCCGTTCCACACCACCTCGTACTTCTGGTAGTGCTCGACGAACAACCCGTACGCAGTCACGTTCTGACCGTTAACGATCAGCCCGGAGTCGGCTGTGTTGATCGTCCAGCCGTAGGTGCCGGCGTTGCCGTGGTCGGCCCGCCACGCCCAGATGTGGTCGATGATCACGTTGTTGCTGTTCACCAGCAGGCTGTTGGTGGCCCTACCGGCGATGTAGCCGCCGATCCGGAAGAACACGTCCTGGACCGTCGTCGGGTTGGCGGCGTGGTTGGCGTTCGAGCCGGCCGGACCGAGGACGAGCAGGTTCGCCGAGTTCGTGGTGCCGGCGTCGAACAGGATGCCGGCGATCTTCACACCGTCCACGTCGGCCACCTGCATCGGGGTGACTCCGCCGACCGGGATCAGCGTGGCGTACCCGAGGCCCAGCACCACCGTGTCGGCGCGCGTCACGTTGATCGTCTGGTTGATCTGGTAGATGCCCGGGGTGAAGAGCAGGTTCAGGCCCTGGGCGAGCGCCGCGTTGATGGTCGCGACCGAGTCGCCGGGCTTCGCGACGAAGAACCGCGACAGCGGGATCGTGGTACCGGGCGTGTTGCCGTTCACCCAGCTCGCCCCACTGGTGTTGGACCGGAGGGCCGGCACGAACACGCCGTTGCCGTACAGATAGGGCTTCTCCCGGATGACCGGCGTCTGCGTGATCGTGGTGTACGGCGGGTTCGGGAACGACTGGGCCGGTGCGCCCTGGACGCCCACGAACATCTGGTTCCAGACGGCGTTGGTGTTCGAGCCGATCTGGCTGTTCCGGGTGAACCACTGCTGCTGCGAATACTGCCCCTCGGAGCCGCTGATCCGGGAGTCGGCGATGTAGCCGCCGGAGGCCCAGCCGTACCCGTTCGGCGCGAGGTTGAGATCGCCGTGGATATCCATCCGGCGGAACGGCGCGGCCTGCGAGACGGCCCAGCGATTCGCCCCGCTGACCGGATAGACGGAGAGGTTCTCGACCGAGCGCCAGAAATTCTGTGTGGCGTTGCCCTGGAACCAGCCGGCGTCGACGGTGATATCACCATTGATGCGTACGTCTTGAGGGTTTTGCCCTAGACCGATGACCGAGGTGTAGAACCCGACCTGGATGTTGAGGTTGTTGTAGGTGCCGGGCTGGAACGCGAGTACGTAGCGGCCGGTGCCGAACTGCGCCGACTCCTGCTGCGCGAAGATCTGGTCGGCGCGGGACTGGATGGTCGCCGACGACATGGAGGGGTCGAAGACGATCACGTTGGCGCCGAGGTTGCCGCCACCCGGGATGGTCGGGCCGCCGCCGGACTCGCCGAAGACCTTGAATTCCCAGAGCGAGTAGCCGTAGCCGGTGGTGCGCTGGGTGCCGTACATCCGGACGTACCGGCCGGTGCCGCTGACCGTCAGCGACTGGTTGCCGCCGGTCGCCGTCGTGGTCGAGTAGACGGTGGTCCAGCTCGTCGCGTTGTCCGAGACCTGGATCTGGAACGCCTTGGCGGCCGCGGTCTCCCAGTTCAGCTCGACCCGGGTGATCTGCTGCGAGCTGCCCAGGTCGACCTGGAGCCACTGCGGGTCGGAGAAGGCGGACGACCAGCGGGTGCCGGTGTTGCCGTCGACGGCTTCGGCGGCGGAGTAGGCGCCGGCCGCCTCGGTGGAGGAGGCGGTGGCCGGCCTGCCCTGGGACAGCAGCACCTCGGCTGCGGCGGCGCCGGTGGCGGCGACCGTGGTGAATCCGGCGACCAGGGCGGCGACCAGGCCACCCGCGGCGGCGAGCCGCCAGGGGGAACGTCTCCTGAGGACGGGCATGGGAACTCCTAGGACGGGAGCGGGAAAGGATCTTGGGAGAGCGCTCACCCGGTTTCTGACGCTAGGAGCGTGCCCGTTCACAATCCAGAGTTCGGCGAGGTTCCGGAACCGCGTCGCCTTTTCCCAGGTGATCCGGTGTTCACGCAGGTCGGCGAGTTCACCGGGGATCGATAACCGGGAATCCGGAACCGGTTCCGCTGACGTTCGTCACAACTGGCTTTTCTACCCTTTGCGGCGTAGACGACAAAACCGCCCCCGCAGATGCCTGCGGGGGCGGTTCCGGCGACGCGGGATCGTCAGAGGCTGACGGTCGGGTAGAGCGGGAACGGCGCGAGGAGCTCGGTCGCCTGCTTGCTCACCCGGTCGGAGAGCGCGGCGTCCAGGCTGAACTTCGCCTTCGAGCCCTCGGCCGGCGAGGTGTTCGCCAGCACCGTGTGGATGAGCTCGGCGATCTGATCCATCTCGGCCACACCGAGGCCGCGGCTGGTGAGCGCCGGGGTGCCGATGCGGATGCCGGAGGTGTACCAGGCGCCGTTCGGGTCGTTCGGGATCGCGTTGCGGTTCGTCACGATGCCGCTGTCGAGCAGGGCCTGCTCGGCCTGGCGGCCGGTGATGCCGAACGGGTGCACGTCGAGCAGCACGAGGTGGTTGTCGGTGCCGCCGGAGACCAGCTGCACACCACGCTTCGCGAGGCCCTCGGCCAGCGCCTGGCTGTTCGTGACGATCTGCTGGGCGTAGGTCGCGAACTCGGGGCGCCGGGCCTCGGCGAACGCGATCGCCTTCGCGGCCATGACGTGCGGCAGCGGGCCACCGAGCACCATCGGGCAGCCGCGGTCGACCTGCGACGACAGCTCGGGCTGGCAGAACACGGCGCCACCGCGCGGGCCGCGCAGGCTCTTGTGGGTCGTGGTCGTCACGATGTGCGCATGCGGGATCGGGTTGTAGTCGCCGGTGAACACGCCACCCGCGACCAGGCCGGCGAAGTGCGCCATGTCGACCATGAAGGTCGCACCCACCTCGTCGGCGATCTCGCGCATCTTCGCGAAATTCACTTTCCTCGGGTACGCGGAATAGCCGCCCACGATCACCGCGGGCTTGAACTCCTTGGCCGTCTCCCGCAAAGAGGCGTAGTCGATCTGGCCGGTCGCCGGGTCGACGCCGTAGCTGCGCTGGTCGAACATCTTGCCGGAGATGTTCGGACGGAACCCGTGGGTCAGGTGACCGCCGGCGTCCAGCGACATGCCGAGCAGACGCTGGTTGCCGAACGCCTGACGCAGCTCGGCCCACTCGGCGTCGGTGAGGTCGTTGATCTGCCGCTTCTCGAACTTCTGCAGGTACGGCACCTCGACCCGGTCGGCGAGAATGGCCCAGTACGCCACCAGGTTCGCGTCGATGCCGGAGTGCGGCTGCACGTAGGCGTAGGGGGCGCCGAACAGGGCCTTCGCGTGCTCGACGGCGACCGCCTCGACGGTGTCGACGTTCTGGCAGCCGGCGTAGAAGCGGCGGCCGATCGTGCCCTCGGCGTACTTGTCGGACAGCCAGTTGCCCATGGCGAGCAGCACGGCCGGCGAAGCGTAGTTCTCGCTGGCGATCAGCTTCAGCGACTCACGCTGATCGGTGAGCTCCTGCGCGATCGCGTCGGCGATCCGCGGCTCGACGGTGCGGACGACCTCGAGCGCGGCGCGGAAAGCGGTGGATTCAGCGTTCAACTCAGACATGGGACCTCCCTATCACGAAGCGAAGAGGCCCAGGCGCACGGCAAGTCGTCGTCTCGACGGAGCCGCTCCCCGATGGTCAACCATCCGAACGCGCCAGTCACGGCCCAGGGGCAAGCATACCCGTTGCGAAGCGGGCGGAAAAACAGAAAGGCCCACCCCTCGTGGGGTGGGCCTTTCTTTCACGTTGAGTCCGGCGGCGTCCTACTCTCCCACACCCTCCCGAGTGCAGTACCATCGGCGCTGGAGGGCTTAGCTACCGGGTTCGGAATGTAACCGGGCGTTTCCCCTCCGCTATGACCACCGAAACAGCCATCAGCGAAACACAACCAGCAACCCAAGCCAAAAGCCCGGGGTGGTCGTTCGTTTGCTGTGAATCACACAGTGGACGCAAGCAGAAAATTTAGGGTGGTTAAGCCCTCGGCCTATTAGTACCGGTCAACTCAACACGTTACC
>NZ_JBFAAR010000007.1:344158-423454 GCF_040639855.1 Actinoplanes sp. NPDC023714 | reverse complement strand
CACCCCCTACAACCCGGCCGAACACCGCGCCCTGCAAAACCTACTCAACCAAACCCAACCCGCCGGTTGACACAGGGCACTCACGCCGAGGGCCCGGGCCGGGGAGCCGGCCGCTGGCGCGTCCGGAGCGCTCCCCACCCCGGGCGACCTGCGTGAGTGGTCGCGCTCTTCCCGCCCGGCCCGCCCGCCGCCGCTACAGCGCACCGCCGGCGATGCGGCGTTCCGGCCGATCGACAGGCCTCGCTCAGCAGCCCGGGCCGGCAGCCATCCCGTTCTTGATGACATATCCGGAAATATCGCCACGAACCCACTCGCGCAGCTGGCTGATCCTGGTGGGCGCCTCCCCGGTGACCGCCTCGTACCCGACGATCGCCGTGTCCACCGTCCGGCACGTGGCCCGGTCCGCCACCTGCTGCACGTCGCCCTTGATCTTCTCCGGGTTGTACGCAACGTAAGAAATGCCGGAAACACTCACCGTGATCGCCGCCGCCGCCACCATCTCCAACAAACGCATGTGGGCAGGCTAGCGGCCATTACTCACCGTGTCCAACCGTCCGATCGGCCAAGGTCAGCGACACGAAGAGTGACAACCCCACGAGCACGAATGAATACCCGTGAGCCTTTACGCGGCCTATGGGGGTTCTGTACGTTGATTACTCGGAGCAACGGTTTAGTAACGCTGGAGGGATCCCATGCGTCGTGCCGCTCTCGTCCTGACCCTCGTCCTCGCCGGACTCTGGATCGCCACGCCAGCGCAGGCGTTCGCGCACAACAGAGTGCACAGCCCGGCCCTGCACGCCCTGCTGGACGGCCTGACACTGCTGGTCGCCTCGGCGCCGGTATGGACCGCCCTGCTCTGGGCCGGTGGCCGCCGCTGGCTGCTGGCCGGCCTCATCGCCGTGGTGCAGATACCCGTCGCGATCATCGGATTCGTCCCGATCGTGAACCCGTACCTGCACCTGACCCTGTTCGTCCTCGCCCTCGCCCTGACCGCGGTGAGCCTGCGGGTCGTCCGCGGCCAGGCCCGGACTAGCGCCGTACCCGCACCCACTCGCCACTAGGCGACCGGACGGCCAGGCCCACCACGGCCTGGCCGTCTCTGATCAGCTCGACCTGCGGGCAGCCGTCGACGGGCGGCTGCCAGCGGCCGTCCCGGGCGGCCACCGCGTTGTGCCGGCAGTGCTCCTCGTCGACGTACCCCCAGGCCAGCAGCAGATCCCGGCCCTCGAACGTGTAGCGCCCGACGGACTCGACCCGCTCGCCGTCCGGCCGGCGGAAGAACTCGGCACGCAGACCGGGGACCGCGGTGCCCTCGAAGGCGGCGTCGTTCTCGACACGATGAGCCGCAAAGTCGGACAAATCGGGAATGCGCACCCGTGCAGTCAAGCACGTCAGAACGCCACACGATGTGATGTCCATGTAACGTGCCCGCAAGTGAGTCTCGCCACAATGACTCCGTGGTGACCGAGACGATGATGCCGGTCAACGGCATAGAGGTGTGTGTCGAGACGTTCGGCGAACCTACCGATCCCCCGTTGCTGCTCCTGGCCGGGGACGCCAGTTCGATGGACTGGTGGGACGACGAGTTCTGCCGGCGCCTGGCCGCCGGCGGCCGGTTCGTCGTGCGCTACGACCACCGGGACACCGGCCGGTCCACCTGCTTCCCGATCGGCGCGCCCGCCTATTCCGGCGCCGACCTCATGGACGACGCCCTGGGCGTACTCGACGTCCTCGGCCTCCCGGCCGCCCACCTGGTCGGCTTCTCCCTGGGCGGCGGCATAGCCCAGCGGATCGCGGTGGAGCACCCGGCCCGCGTCCTGAGCCTCACCCTGATGGCGACGAGCGCCGGCTACGGCGACGCCGACCCTCCCCCGCCGCACGCATCCCCGCAGCCGGCCACACCCCCGGTCCACGCCTCTTCCCCGCAGCCGGCCACACCCCCGGTCCACGCCTCTTCCCCGCGGACCGCCGCGGCCGTCTCCCTCGTCACCCGCACGCCACCCGCCGCCGACATCGACTGGACCGATCGCCGTACCGCCGTGACCGGTCTGATCGCCGAGATCCGGGATCGTGGCGGCCCCTTCACCGCCGCGGAGCCCCAGCTCCGGCGCCTGGCCGAGCGCATCTTCGACCGCAGCGCCGACCTGGCGGCAGGCCGTCACAATCACCAGCGTGCGGGGTACGGTCCCCCGATCCGTGACCGCCTCGGGGCGATCGTGGCCCCCACCGTGGTCCTGCACGGCACCCTGGACCGCCGCTTCCCGCCGGAGCACCCCCGCGAACTGGCGACCGCCATCCCGCACGCCCGCCTGGTCTGGCTGGACGGCGTCGGCCACGAGCAACCGCCCCGCGCCGTCTGGGAGACCGTCCTCGCCGAGATCCTCTCCTTCCACTCCACCGGCCGACCTCCGGAGTAGGCCGAAAGTTCTACATCGGACCCGAGGAATACAACCCTGGTCCGATGCGCCGCACCACCGCGGAGCGCCATGCTGGGCGGCATCGCCGACGTGGCCGCCGAGCTCACCATCCACAGGCCGCGGCAGGCACAGCCGACGCTGGAGGGAACGATGACCGCGGCCCCGCTCGCCCACGCCGACACCCTTGTCCTCGACTACCTGGCCGCCCTCTGGGCCGCGAGCGACGACCTGACGCCCGAGGCGAGAGACGAGCTGATGAGCACCGTCACGGGTTACATAGCCCTGCGCCACGACCTGGCCGACGACCCGGCCCGGGTGATCAGCCGCCTGGGACCCCCTGAGCAGCTGGCCGAGACCGTCCGCCGCGGCGGCACACCCACTCACCTACGCCTCCCCTCCCCGGTCCCGGTCTCGCTCTCGGCCCCGGCCCCGGCCCCGGCCCCGGCCCACCAGCCTTCCCGCCGGGCCACCACCGACTCAGCCACCGGGTCCGACCACGCAGCGGTAGCCCTCCTCACAGCGGGCGCTTTCGTCCTCCCGGTCATAGCGCCCGGCGCCGGCCTGCTGATGGCGACCGGCTCCGCCAGCTGGAGCCCGGCCCACAAGGTCGCCGCCTGGGTCCTGACCACAGGCTCAGCGGCGGGCGCCCTGATGACAGCCCTGATCCTGGCCGGCTTCAGCAGCGGCCTGGCCCTGCTCGCGCTCTACCTGGGCGCCTGCGCAGGCTCGGTGATCGCAGGCCTGACACTGATGGCCGCCCTGAGACGCTGACCAGCCCGGCTCTCAAGCTCGGAGTCTCCACTCCGAGCACTTCGCCTCGGCGCCCTGACCTCTGAGCCCTTCACCTCGGCGGCCCCACCTTCGAGCACTTCGCCTTGGCGCCCCCACCTCCGAGCCCTTCACCTCGGGCCCCTCACCTGGGAGCCCTTCGACCCGGAGCCCCTCAGCCCGAGGCCCCATTCCAAGCCCCTCGATTCGAGGCACAGACCCGAGCGCGGCAGTCGTCAGAAACGGAGGCGCCCGATGACGGGAAGGTGATCACTACCGGTGCGCGGAAGCGTCCGGACGCTGACGACGCTCATCCCGCCCGCCATCACGTGGTCGATCCGGGCCAGCGGCGCACGAGCCGGCCAGCTGAAGGCGAACCCGGACACGTCGGTGCCGAGCCGGGCCAGGATCGGCGCGAAAACCCGGTCGTCGACGGTGCTGTTCAGGTCGCCGAGAAGCAGCACACGATCGAGCGGCTCCCCGGCGAGGGCCGCTGTCAGCTTCCGAGCGCTGTCGTCCCGGCGCGCGGAGGCGAGACCGAGCGGATTCAACCGTACGGAAGGGAGGTGCACCACGTAGACCGCCACCTCACCATGCGGGGTGCTCGCCACCGCACGAAGCCCGCGGTTCCAGTCGGGGCCGAGCGAACCGGGCCGGATGTCGAGCAGCCGCGCCGAGGCGAGCGGATGCCGTGACCAGAGCGCGACCGTGCCCTGAACCGTGGAATACGGATACTTCTCGCCGAACGCCGCGGCGTAGGCGGGCAGCGCTTCCGGCGTGACCTCCTCGAGGCCCACGAAGTCCGGGCCGGACGCGATGAGCGCCCGCACCGTACCCGCCGGATCAGCGTTCTCGTCGCTGACGTTGTGCTGCACCGCGACGAGGTCGTGGGCCACGTCATCGGACGCGGGGAGTACCCGTCCCCCGAACAGCCCGAGCCAGACCACCACAGGAAGCAGCACCGCGATCAGCGCCCGCACCGTCCGGAACACCGCGACGACCAGCAGAAAGGGGACCGCCAGCCCCAGCCACGGCAGGAACGTCTCCAGCAGACCGCCGCCGGGAACCGCCCGATGGAACAGCAGCAGAGCAGCAACGACGACCGGCACCCGCGCCATAGTGCCAGGCCCGGTCACCCACGCCCGCCACCAACCGCACTCCAGGCCGCAACCCCTCACCTGCCGCCACTGGCCATCGGCGGCGCTGGCAGGCCCGAAACTCCGGACCGCGAGCTGCGGCCGGGAACTCCGGACCGCGAGCTGCTGCCCGGAGCTCCGGACCGCGAGCTGCGGCCGGGCCTTCGCGCGGAGCCGGGATGAGCGGACAGCGCGGATGGGCTAGGGGTGGGGGCCCGGAACGGGCAGGATGGGAAGTATGCGACTCGTCTCCCTTCTGCCCTCGGCCACCGAGATCGTCTATGCCCTCGGGCTGGGGGACGATCTGGTCGGGGTGACGTTCGAGTGTGATGAGCCGGCTGCCGCGCGCTCGACGAAGACCGTGGTGGTGGGCGGGCGGGACACGAAGGCCATGACGCCGGCGGAGATCGACGCCTATGTGCGGACGCAGATGGCGGCGGGCGGCGACCTCTACACGCTGCACGCCGACGCGCTCGCCGGTCTGGCGCCGGATCTGATCCTCACGCAGGATCTGTGCCGGGTGTGCGCGCTGCCTTCGGGACACGTCGACGACGCGCTCGCTCATCTGGGCTGCCGCTCCGATGTGCTGTCCCTCGACCCGCACTCGCTGGACGACGTCTTCGCCACGTTCGAGGAGGTCGCGGGTGCTACCGGCGTACCCGGAAAGGGGCGTGACCTGACCGCCCGGCTGAAGCGACGCCTGGCGCGGGTGGCCGCGGCGGTCGAAGGCCGCACGCGGCCGAAGGTGGCCGTCGTCGAATGGGTGGATCCGCCGTTCGGTGCGGGGCATTGGGTGCCGGATCTGATCACGGCGGCGGGCGGCGAACCCGTGGCGGCGCGCCCGGGGCGGCGTTCGGTGCAGGTGACCTGGGTGGAACTGGCCGCCCCGCAACCGGACGTCGTGCTGGTCACGCCGTGCGGCTACCACCTGGACGGCGCCATCCGGCAGGCCGAGGCCGTGAAACCGCACTTCCCGGACGCCCAGATCTGGGCGATCGACGGCGACGGCCTGGTGGTGCGCCCCGGACCGAGACTGATCGACGGCGTGGAAGCGATAGCGGCGATCCTGCACCCCGACGCCGTCCCGCCGGCGCCGGAGGGATCAACGGCCCGGATCGCCTGAGTCGAGCCGGCGCCTTCTCGGCGGCCCAGCCCGGACAGCGAACGGGCGGGTGTTTCCTCGGTGATCAGGCCGGACAGGTCCGAACCGGCGACCATCCCGGACCGGGAGCGAACCGGTGACATGCGGGGTGATCGGGCCGGCGTCCTTCTGCGTGACAGGCTCGGATAGCGACCGAACCGGTGACCCGCTGGGCGATCGGGCCGACGTTTCCCCGGTGACCAGCGCAGACCGGGGGCCGAACCGGTCAGGCCGGTGCCCTACTGCGTGACCAGCTGGGCGGACCAGCGGCTGCGGGCCGAGTGGCGAACCCGGGAAGCCTGGTAGAGCCAGGCGATGTCGCGGCCGAACGACCAGGTCAGCGAGCCGAGCGCGACGGCGAGTGCGGCGATCGCGAGCCAGGCCGGCAGCAGGCCGCTGACCACGACGGCGAGCATGACGCCCTGCTGGGCGGCGACGACCTTGCGGCCGAAGCGGGGCGGCAGCGCGGCGTTGAGCCACGGCAGGGCCCACGAGGCGGCGACGAAGAGGTAGCGGAAGGCGCCGATCGCGAGGGCCCACCAGCCGTATTCGAGGGCCGCCGAGACGCTCAGCACCAGGATCAGGAACGCGTCGACCTCCATGTCGAACCGCGCCCCGAACGCCGAGCTGGTCCCGGTGCGGCGGGCGACCTGCCCGTCGACGCCGTCCATGGCGAGCGCGACGGCCGCGATCGTGACGAGCAGCGCGGCCGGGACGACGGTGCCGGAGGCGGCCGAGGCGACGAGCGCGAAGACGCCGCCGGTCAGGATCGCGCGTCCGAAAGTGACCATGTTGGCCCAGCCGAGGGCCGGCAGCGCGGCGCGGTGCAGCAGACCGCACAGGACGGCCCCGAACGCGACCCCCGCCACCCATCCCCAGCTGCTCAAGCCGGAGTAGACCGCGAGGACCGCCAGCAGGACGAGCTGGACGGCGAACCCGGCCAGCGGAGCCCGGGACGGACTCGTCGTGGTCGTGGCGGTACTGATGGTCACCGTTCCTCCTGGACGTAGGGTTTAGCCGCTGTCCCCGATCAACACGCTCGCGGGGCATGATCGGTTCATAGAAAGGACCAACTCCTTGTCGAAGTCGGCCCGTGCCTTCTGGTTGGCTTGCCCGGGATCGGGCGAGATACGCACCGAGGAGGTGCCGGATCCCGGACCGGGTGAAGTCCTCGTCCGGACACTCCACTCCGGGGTGAGCCGCGGCACCGAGACGCTCGTCTTCGAGGGCCGGGTGCCGGAGAGCCAGTGGTCGACCATGCGCGCGCCGTTCCAGCGGGGCGACTTCCCGGCCCCGGTGAAGTACGGCTACCTGAACGTCGGCGTGGTCGAGGCCGGCGTGCCGGAGCTGGTCGGCGAGGTCGTCTTCTGCCTCTATCCGCACCAGACCCGCTACGTCGTCCCGGCCGAGGCGGTGACCGTGGTCCCGGACGGCGTGCCGGCCGACCGCGCGGTCCTGACCGGCACCGTCGAGACCGCGGTGAACGCCGTCTGGGACGCGCACCCGCAGATCGGCGACCGGATCACCGTGGTCGGCGGCGGCATGGTCGGCCTCTCCGTGGCGGCGGTCCTCGCCGGATTCCCGGGCGCCGACGTCCAGCTCGCCGACACCGACACCTCCCGGGAGAGGATCGCCGCCTCCCTCGGGATCGGCTTCGCCACCCCGGACCACGCCGCCACGGACCGCGACCTCGTGATCCACGCGAGCGCCACCCAGGCCGGCCTCACCCGGTCACTCGAGCTGCTCCGCCCCGAGGGCACGGTCGTGGAGCTGAGCTGGCACGGCGACCGCCAGGTGGCCGTCCCGCTCGGCGAGCACTTCCACTCCCGCCGCCTCACGATCCGCAGCAGCCAGGTCGGCGCCATCCGCCCGGACCGGCACCGCGACTACGCCGAACGCCTCCAGCTGGCACTCACCCTCCTGCGGGACGCCCGCTTCGAGACCCTGATCAGCGGCCGGTCGAGCTTCGAGGACCTGCCCGCGACACTCCCCCGGCTGGCCGACGGTTCGCTGCCCGCCCTCTGCCACGTGATCGACTACTCCGGCGGGAATTGATCTTCAAGTACCGGGGTACCCGTAGTACCGGCAGCGACCAGCCGGCAGCGACCGGTCCCGGCCGCGCCACGCACGTCCTCAGCACCCGAACATCCGGCACAAGCTCGACCGCACGACGAACGACCAGCACCGCGAGGCGACCCGCACCGCGAGGCGACCAGCACCGCGAGGCGACCAGCACGGCGAGGGACCCGCACCGCGAACCAGCGACACCCGAGGAGACGATCACTTGTTCAGCGTCACCGTCCGCGACCACATCATGATCGCGCACAGTTTCTCCGGCGAGGTCTTCGGACCGGCGCAGCGCCTGCACGGCGCCACCTTCGTCGTGGACGCGACGTTCCGCCGCCCCGAACTGGACGACGACAACATCGTCGTGGACATCGGCCGGGCCGGCGAGCAGCTGCGCACGATCTGCTCGACGCTCAGCTACCGCAACCTCGACGACGACCCCGAGTTCTCCGGCGTCAACACGTCGACCGAGTTCCTCGCGAAGGTCATCGCCGACCGTCTGGCCGTCCGTATCCAGGCCGGTGAACTCGGCCCGGGCGCGTCCGGCCTGACCGGCGTCACGGTCACCCTGCACGAGTCGCACATCGCCTGGGCGAGCTACGAGCGCACCCTGTGACCCTGCACGACCCCATGATTCTGCACGCGGTGCTGCCGGGCGACATCGACGACCCGGCAGCGCCGAGTGGCGGCAATCGCTACGACCGCGAGGTGCTCCGCCGCCTGGCCGAGCGCGGTCACTCTCTCAACACCGACATCAAACCCCTTTCGGTACGCGAAATAGCCGTCCCCGCAGACTGGCCCCGTCCCGGACCACGCCCGCGCCAAGCCGTCGCCGAGGCCCTGGCCTCCATCCCCGACGGCGGAACCGTCCTCCTCGACGGCCTCGTGGCATGCGCGATCCCGGACATCCTGGAACCGCACGCGAGCCGCCTCCACCTGGCGATCCTGGTCCACCTCCCCCTGGCCGACGAGACCTCCCTCTCCGAACACGAGGCCGCCGAGCTGAACCTCCTGGAACAGCGCGCCCTCCACCTCGCCACGACCGTGATGGCCACCAGCACCCAGGCAGCCCGCCGCGTCGAGCAGTTGCACCACCTCTCCGGCGTCCACGCGATCCCACCCGGCGTCGACCCGGCCCCACCGGCCGTCCCGTCCCCGGAGGGAACCCGCTTCCTGACCGTCGCGTCCCTCACCCACCGCAAGGGCCTCGACGTCCTCACCGCCGCGCTGAAGCAGCTCTCAAGGAGCGCGCCGGCCACCCCGCCACCGGACGCCGCAGCAGAAGCCTCCGACGTCGCGCCAGGCACGGCCGCCGCCCCAGGCATGGCCGCCACCAGCACGGCCGCCGCCCAGAACACGGCCGCTACCAGCATTGCGGCCACCCAAAGCACGGCCGCCACCAGCACGGCTGCCACCCAAAGCACGGCCGTCACCCAAGGCATGGCCGCCACCCAAGGCACGGCCGCCACCCAAGGCACGGCCGCCGAGGCCGCGCGAGCCTCCTTGGCCGGCCGGGGCGGCAACCCCATGGAAGCCACCTCGGACATGAAAGCCACCTCGGCCGTGCAGGCACTCACGGCTGAAGACTCGCCGGAGCCGTCGCGTGGCGCCTCGGCCGCCCGTGCCATCGGGCCCGAACCTGCGCACGCGGCGCCGCCGTGGAGCTGCACCATCGTGGGCGCCGGGCCTGTGGTGCCGGAGGCGGTACCCGGCGTTCGGCTGGCCGGGGCGCTGACCGGGCCGGCCCTGGACGCCGCCTATGCGAATGCTGACCTCTTCATCCTCCCTTCCCGGGCCGAGACATACGGCATGGTGGTCACCGAGGCCCTGGCCCGCGGCATTCCCGTGGTGGCCAGTGATGTGGGCGGCGTGCCGGAAGCGCTCGGCACGACGGCTCACGGCCTGCCCGGACGCCTCCTTCCTCCCGGAGACCCGGACGCCCTCGCGGACACCCTCCGGGAATGGCTCGCCGACCCGGCGCTGCGGGACCGCTGGCGGACCGCCGCCCGGGCCCGTCGTGAGCGTCTGACCAGCTGGGATGAGACCGCCCGGCGGATTGCCGAGTGCCTCAGCCCGACCACAGGCAAGGACGCTACGCCGCCTGACATGACACCGGCATGACAAACCTCGTTAGGCCCGTGTCACCCCGCCGCGAGCATGCTGCTTCCTGAACGCCGGCCCCGGCAGAGACGCCGGGCGCCAGAAGACCGGCGGCTCGGCTCACCGCCGGCAGCCACGATGGACGGAGAGACACCATGACCGGAGAGTTCAGCCCCGACTGGCTCGCCCTTCGCGAACCCGCCGACGCCGAGGCGCGTGACGCCGGGCTGCTGCGTGAGCTGCCCGCCGGCGTCAGGGTGATCCGCGATCTCGGCTGCGGCACCGGTTCGATGGGGCGCTGGCTGGCGCCGCGCCTTCCGATGCCGCAGCACTGGATCATGACGGACCGGGATCCGGCCCTGCTGAAGCTGGCGGCCGACGGGATGCCGCCGCAGGTCACGGTCGGCACCCACCTGCGTGACGTCACCGAGCTGACCGCGGGCGACCTCGAGGGCGCCGACCTGGTGACCTGTTCGGCGCTGCTCGACGTGCTCACCGCCGAGGAGGTGGAGGGCCTCGTCGCGGTCTGCGCGGAGGCCCGGGTGAGTGCGCTCTTCACGCTCTCGGTGACCGGTGAGGTGCGGTTCGCCCCGGAGGATCCGCTCGACCGGGAGGTGGAGGCCGCGTTCAACGAGCACCAGCGTCGCGAGACCGGCGGGCGGCGGCTGCTCGGACCGGACGCGCCGGCGTTCGCGGTGGCGGCGTTCGAGAAGGCGGGCGCCCGCGTGCTCGCGGCGCAGAGCGCGTGGCGGCTCGGCCCGGCGCGGCCCGAGCTGACCGCGGAGTGGCTGCGCGGCTGGACCGGAGCGGCCGCCGAGCAGCGCCCGGATCTGCCGGTCGAGGACTATCGGGAGCGCCGCCTCGCAACGGTTCCGGAGGTCTCCGTCGGTCATCAGGATGTTTTAGCGATCTTCATCTGAACCAGATCCCGGGCATCGGGCGTACTAGTCCTCGAGAGCGACGAGGGGACAAGACCGTGGGGCGATCGATCTGGGCCTGGGCCCGCCTGCTGGGCGGCGCCGGAATTCTGGCTCTGGTGCTGTGGCGATTGGGCACCGGCGCGTTCCTGGACGGGCTGCGGGTGCTCGACACCGGATCCCTCCTCGCGGCGCTCGGCATCGGCGCGGCGACGACGCTCCTGAGCGCCTGGCGCTGGTGCCTCGTCGCCCGCGGGCTCGGCATGAGACTCTCGCTGCGGGCCGCGACGGCCGACTACTACCAGGCGCTGTTCCTGAACGCGGCGCTGCCGGGCGGCGTCCTCGGCGACGTCGGGCGGGCGGTGCGGCACGGGCGTGACGAGGGCGATCTGGGGCGCGGTGTCCGGGCGGTGGTCCTCGAGCGGACCGCGGGACAGCTGGTGCTGCTCGTGGTGGGGGCGCTGGTGCTTCTCCTCGTACCCTCGCCGATTTTGTCCCTGCTGAAGGAGCACGCGGCGGTGGCCGCGGCAGTGAGCGTGACCATCCTCCTGGCCGGCGGTCTCGCGATGCTGGCGCTGCGGCGGCTGCGGCGGGGGGCGTCGCGGGCGGCGAAGGCGGCGCGCACCGGGATGAGCGAGATCCGGGTGGGTCTGCTGTCGCGGCAGAACGGTCCGGGCGTGCTGATCGCGTCGGCGGCGGTGCTGGCCGGGCACCTGGCGACGTTCATGGTGGCCGCGCGTGCCGCCGGGAGTGCGGCTTCGCTGCTCCAGCTCGCGCCGCTGCTGCTGCTCGCGCTGATCGCGATGGGCCTGCCGGTCAACGTGGGCGGATGGGGGCCGCGCGAGGGCGTGATGGCGTGGGCGTTCGGCGCGGCGGGGCTGAGTGCGGCGCAGGGGCTCACGATTGCGGTGGCCTACGGGATCCTGGCCTTCGTGGCGGCGGCGCCGGGCGCGATCATCGTGCTGGCCCGGGTGCTGACGCGGCCCAAGGCCGTTGCGGACGAGGTCGTTGCGGACGAGGTCGTCGCGGGTGAGGTCGTCGCGGACGAGGTCGTCGCGGGTGAGGTGGTCGCGGTCGAGGCCTTCGCGAGCGAGACCGCTGCGGGCAGAACCTTCGCGGGTGCGGTCGGTGCGGACACTGCCCTCGTGGGTGCGGGTGTTGCGGGCACGGCCCTCGTGGGTGCGGGTGTTGCGGGCAGGGCCTTCGCGGGTGCGGGCGTTGGTGGGGGTGGGTTCGGGAGCGATTCGGTGCGGGTGGTTGCTCCGCTTTCGCCCGCTCCAGTGATGGCGGCTCGGCCGATCATCGTGCCTGCGCCTATTCCGGTGATTCGGCGGAGTGTGGTGCGGCGGCCGGTCTACTCCGGTGGTGTCGCCGCTTGATCGACCCGTTTTGGGCGGGCCACCGCCGGGGTCTGGGCCCTGGGCGGCGGGCTTCTGCTGGCGCGGGCTCCGCGCCTGTCGGCGCGGGATCGCCGCCTGTCGGCGCAGGCTCGCCGCCTGCCGGCGCGGGCTCGCCGTCTGCCGGCGCGGGCTCGCCGTCTGCCGGCGCGGGCTCGCCGTCTGCCGGCGCGGGCTCGGCGTCTGCTGACCTGCGCTCACCGTTTGTTGGCGCGGGCTTGCTGTCTATCGGCGCGGGACTGTCGTCGCCGGGAGCGTGCCTGCCTCGCTGGGCATCTCGGCTCGGGGGGTCAGCTGGTGAAACGGGTGGAGAGGGCGTAGCGGAGCAGGACCACGTCGCCGATCTGGCGGACCTCGGCGAGGCCTGCCCGGTTCGACGGGCCCCAGGGGAAGACGCCGTCGTGGACGAATTTCGGGGCTCGGGAATCGCCTACGAAGAGGGGGGCTATCACGAGCTGGAGTTCGTCGGCGAGGCCGGCCGTCAGGAACTGGGTGTGCATGCGGCCGCCGCCCTCGACCATGAGACGGCGGATGCCGCGGGTGGCCAGGTCGTCCGTGATGCGGGCGGCGCCGACCGGGTCGCCGCCGTCCACCACTGTGGCTACCGGGCCGAGGAGTTCGTGGGCCTTCTCCAGGGCGGGCGTCGCGCAGTAGACCAGTTTGGCCGATTCGCCGGTGGTGAAGAACGACGCCTGTGGATCGAGGTGGCAGGTGCTGGTTACGGTGACCTTGACCGGGTCCGGATGCTCACCGCGGGCCATCCGGGCGGCCCGGCGCTCCGCGGATCGCACCAGCAGGCGCGGGTTGTCCGAGCGGATCGTCGAGGCGCCGACCAGGATCGCGTCGCAGCCGGCGCGGACCTCGTCGACCCGGTCGAAGTCGGCGTCGTTGGAGAGGAGCAGCCGCTCGCCGGAGGCGTCGTCCAGATAGCCGTCGATCGACATTCCACAGCTCAGAAGGACGTAAGGACGCTCAGCCACCTCACCACGATAGTCGGTGGGCATGCCGCAGCCGATCTTTGGGCAGAGTGTGCGGCAGTGCTGGGCGGCCAGCGGGAACCAACAAGGAGGACCGATGTTCGAAGCCCCGGCAGCTGCGGAGAGCCACGTGAACGTGGCCACGGCGACCATCCGGCGGCAGGTCACCGTGCCGCTGCGTTTCCCGGACGGCTACACCACCACCGCGCGGGTGATGACCTTCGACGGGCTCGCCGACGGCAAGGAGCACCTCGCGCTCGGCCTCGGCGACTGGCAGCGTGCCCTCACCAAGTCGGCGGCCGGCGGCCGGGCGCCGCTGGTCCGGCCGCACAGCGAATGCCTCACCGGTGACGTCTTCGGCAGCCAGCGCTGCGACTGCGGGCCGCAGCTGAGGGAGGCCGTCGAGCGGATCGCCGAGCAGGGCGGATTCCTGCTCTACCTGCGGCAGGAGGGCCGGGGCATCGGGCTGTACGCGAAGCTCGACGCCTACGCGCTGCAGGACGACGGCCTCGACACGTACGAGGCGAACGTGGCGCTGGGCCGGGGCGAGGACGAGCGCGACTACACGGCGGCGGCGCAGATGCTGCTGGCCCTCGGGGTGGACCGGGTGCGGCTGCTCAGCAACAACCCGGACAAGGCGAAACAGCTCGAGAGCAGGGGCGTCGACGTGGCTCAGCGGATCCCGACGGGGGTGCACCTGTCCGCCGCGAACGTGCGCTATCTGAGCGTCAAGGCCTCGCACACGGCGCACACGATCGAGCTGCCCCTGGCCGAGTGACCTCCGGCGCCTTCTGGCGCGGGCTCCGGCACGATGGGATGGTGACGGGCGTGAACCTTCCGGGAGCAAGCGAGCTCGACGCGATGCTCGCCGCCGTCGATCAGCTTCCCTTCATCGTCGCCGTGTGCGAAGGACCGGACCTGTCGCTGGTGGCGTGCAACGCGGCCACCCGCGCGGCCCTGCCCGGGCGGGAGGTCATCGGCCGGCCGGTCCGCGAGGTCATCGCCGACCTGGCCGGTCAGCAGTGGGTCGACGCGTACTACGAGGTCTACCGGACCGGCGAGCCGGTCAACGGACGGCAGTGGCGGACGCACGTCAGGCAGCCGGACGGCACGGTCCACGAGATGTACGCGACGTTCACGATCGTGCCGTGGCGGAACGCCGACGGCAGCCTGAAAGGTGTGATCGGGGCCGGCTTCGACGTCACCGAGCTGGCCCGCACCCGGCTCGCCGCCGAGGCCGAGGCGGACCGGCTGCGCCGCCGCTACGAGCAGAGCCGCGACGTGATCACCGCGTTGCAGCGGGAGCTGCTGCCGTCCGGGCTGCCGGTGCTGCCCGGTCTCCAGGTGGCGGCGAGCTACCTGCTGGCCGACGCGGACACCGCGGCCGGCGGCGACTGGTTCGACGCGGTGTCCCGCCCGGACGGTCAGGTCGCGCTCGTGGTCGGTGACGTGGTCGGGCACGGCGTCGCCGCGTCCGGGGTGATGGGGCAGCTCCGGGCCGTCCTGCAGGAGCGCCTCGACGCCGGGGCGGGCGTCGCCGAGGCGCTCGCCGCGGCCGACCGGCTCGCGCACCGGGTGCGGGCCGCGCACGCGGCCACCGTCTGTCTCGTGCTGCTCGACCCGGCGACGGGCGAGGTGTCGTACTGCACGGCCGGGCATCCGCCACCACTCGTGGTCTCGGCCACCGGGGCGACGCGCTTTCTGCCCGGCACCGGCGGGGTGCCGCTCGCCACCGGCGGCACATTCCCGGTCCGGCAGGCCCGGCTCGAGGCCGGTGACCTGCTGCTGCTCTACAGCGACGGGATCCTGGAGCGGCCGGGGGCGGGACCGGACAGCGCCGGGGAGCTCGCGCAGGTGGCCGCCGACGCGGCAGCCGGCCGGGCGCTGCACGACCCGTCCGCGACCGCCGCCGAGCGGGTCTGCACGCAGACCGTCGAACTGCTGGTACGTGCCGGTGGACACGCCGACGACATCACCCTGCTGGCCGCTCAGCGCGTTCCCCCCGTACCCGAGCTGGCTCTTGATCTTCCGGCGGAGCCGGCGGCGTTGCGGGGAGCGCGCATCGAGATCGCGAGCTGGCTGGCCGGCGCTGGGGCCGCCGAGCAGGACGTCTTCGTGTTGCAGCACGCCCTCGGCGAACTCGCCACCAACGCGATCGAGCATGCTTTCGGGGGCGAGTTCGGCAAGGACGTCATCGAGATGCGGCTGACGCTCACGCCGGACGGGCAGGTCGAGGCGACGGTCTCGGATCACGGCGGCTGGCGGGTGCCGGAACGCCGGCCCACCCGGGGACGCGGCCTGGCCCTCACGGCCCAGCTCGTGCAGAGTCTGCGCGTCGAGCCCGGGCCGCACGGCACCGTCGCGACCGTCCGGCATCCGCTGGTGAGGCCGGCCCGGCTGCTGGCGAGCTTCGACGACCGGGCGCCGGAGCCGATGCGGGCGAACGAGCTGATGATCACCGAGCTTCCCGGTGGGGACGAGGCAAGGGTACGCCTGACCGGCCCGATCGACACCTCCTCCGCCGTGCAGGCCCGTCAGGAGTTGTTGCGCCGGAGTCGTGGCGGCACCGTGCCGATGACGGTGGACCTCTCCGGAGTGACACATCTGGCCAGCGCCGGCGTATCCGCTCTGCATCTGGTGGCCGAGAGCCACCGGGACGACGCGGCGCTCACGCTGGTGGCGCGGCCCGGGAGCCCGGCCCGGAAGATCCTCGATCTCGTCGGACTGGCCGGCGTCACGCCCTAGGTTGTCCACAGGCACGCGCGAATTGTCGGGGGACCTCTCTACTATCGCGGGGTGACTTCGGCTCTCCCCCTCTCCGTGTCAGACGCCACCGACGCCCTCAACCGGGTCTTCGGCTACCCATCGTTCCGCGGGCAGCAGGGCGAGATCGTCGAGCACGTGATCGCCGGCGGCGACGCCCTGGTCCTGATGCCGACCGGCGGCGGCAAGTCGCTGTGCTACCAGATCCCGGCGCTGGTCCGGCCCGGCACCGGCGTGGTGATCTCGCCGCTCATCGCGCTCATGCAGGACCAGGTCGACGCGTTGAAGACCTTGGGCGTACGCGCGAACTTCCTCAACTCGACCCAGGATCTCGACGAGCGCCGGCTGGTCGAGGCCGAGTTCGTGGCCGGCGAGCTCGACCTGCTCTACGTCGCTCCCGAAGGCCTCGGCACGGCCGGCGTGCAGCGCCTGCTCGACCGGGGCAAGATCTCGCTCTTCGCCATCGACGAGGCGCACTGCGTGGCGCAGTGGGGTCACGACTTCCGCCCCGACTACCTGAACCTGTCGATGCTGCACGAGCGCTGGCCCGACGTGCCGCGGATCGCGCTGACCGCGACCGCCACCCCGGCCACCCGCGACGAGATCGCGCAGCGGCTCCAGCTCACCGACGCCCGGCACTTCACCGCGAGCTTCGACCGGCCCAACATCCAATACCGGATCGTGCCGAAGAACGCGCCGTCCCGTCAGCTGCTCGACCTGCTGCGCAGCGAGCACGCCGGGCACTCCGGCATCGTCTACTGCCTCTCCCGCGCCTCGGTGGAGAAGCACGCCCAGTTCCTGGCCGACAACGGGATCCCGGCGCTGCCCTACCACGCCGGCCTCGACGCGCGCACCCGCGCCGAGAACCAGTCCCGCTTCCTCCGCGAGGACGGGCTGGTCATGGTCGCGACGATCGCTTTCGGCATGGGGATCGACAAGCCCGACGTACGCTTCGTCGCGCACCTGGACCTGCCGAAGTCGGTCGAGGGGTACTACCAGGAGACCGGGCGTGCCGGGCGGGACGGGCTGCCGTCGACGGCCTGGCTGGCGTACGGGCTGCAGGACGTGGTGCAGCTCCGCAAGATGATCGACAGCTCCGAGGGGGACGTGGCGTTCCGCCGCAACGCGCAGCGTCATCTCGACTCGATGCTGGCGCTGTGCGAGAGCGTGACGTGCCGGCGGGGGCAGCTGCTCGAGTATTTCGGCCAGTCCGGCGCTGCTGACAAATGCGACAATTGCGACACATGCCTGACGCCGCCGGAGTCGTGGGACGGCACCGTGCCGGCGCAGAAGCTGCTCTCCACCGTGTTCCGGCTGCAGAAGGAGCGCAACCAGAAGTTCGGCGCCGGGCAGTCGATCGACATCCTGATGGGCAAGCGCACCGAGAAGGTCAGCCAGTTCCGGCACGACGAGCTGACCGTCTTCGGCATCGGCGCGGACCTGCGGGAGGCGGAGTGGCGCGGCGTCGTGCGCCAGTTGCTGGCCGGCGGGTTCCTGGCCGTGCAGGGTGAATACGGGACTCTCGCGCTGACCGAGCGCAGCGGTGAGGTCCTCCGGGGCGAGCGGAAACTGATGATGCGCCGGGAGACGAACCCGGCCCGCTCCGGCTCCTCCTCGCCGCGGCAGAAGCAGGCGGCCGCGGCTCCCGCCGACTTCCCGGAATCGGCGGCGCCGCTGTTCGAACGCCTCCGGGCCTGGCGCGCCTCGGTGGCGAAGGAACAGGGGGTGCCCGCCTACGTCATCTTCCACGACGCCACGCTGCGGGCGATCGCGGTGATGGCGCCGGGCACGCTGGGGCAGCTCGGCAACGTGACGGGGGTGGGGCAGAGCAAGCTGACCAAATTCGGGGAGCAGGTGCTCGAGGTCGTCGGCGGCGCGGAAAAGGAGGACGCGGCGGGAGGCTCGGCCGCAGGAGGCTCGGCCGCGGGCGGTCCGGCAGCGGGCGGCCCGGCGGCTGCGGGCGGCGCGGTGGCTGCGGGCGGCCCGGCGGTGGCCGCACCCTCTGGCTCCTCGACGGCGCAGGCACAGCCCTTGATGGCCGACGACGACTGGGCCGGACCGGAGCCCGACTGGGACTGACAACCCCTCTTGCCTCAGCCGGGACCGGCCGCGTGCGCACGACCACCACGCGGCCGACCCCGGTCAGCTGTCGCGGATGGCTTCTCCGGCGATCTCGATCCGGACCTTCTTGCCGACCAGGACCCCGCCGCTCTCCAGCAGGACGTTCCAGACCAGGCCGTAGTCCTCGCGGTCGAACTCGGCCGTGGCGCTGAAACCGAAGATGTCCCGGCCGTAGGGGTCGCGCCGCGCGCCGCCGAACTCCATGTTCAGGTTGATCGGCCGGGTGACGTCCTTGATCGTCAGCAGGCCGCTCACCACGAACCGGCCGGACGCCCGGGTCGCCGCCGACGGCAGGTCGGACGGGGCGTTGTTCCGGCGGGCGAGCGGGTTGTTGCGCAGCCGCGCCCACTGGAAGATCGGGTCGTTCTCCGCCTCCCACTTGATGCCGGTGCTGCGGAACTCCAGGGTCCGGTAGCGCTCGACGTCGAGGAAGTCGGGGCTGGACAGGTGCGTGTCCCGCTCCGGGTTGTGCGTGTTGATGCTGCCCGCGCGGATACTCGCGGTCACCTGCGACTGCAGCGGATCCTCGGCCACGTGGATCGAGGCGCTGCCCTCGGCGAACTCACCGCGGATCGGGCTGACCATCATGTGCTGGGCCTGGAACCCGATCCTCTTGTGGGCCTCGTCCAGTGTGTACACGCCGGGATCCGGAATCATCAGGCCGTTCCACTCCCGGATCGGCCGGTCGACGTTCACGTAGCCCTCCCCCTCCGGCACTTGCTCCCCCTCCAGCAGTAAACGGCGCCGTGGAGATCCACGGACGCGGCGGCGCCCGAGCCCACCAGCTCGCACGACCACGGGATTTCGCGGCCGAGTCTAGGCTCCACGTTGATCAAAGGTGGTCCCCGAGGAATACATTTCGTGTCCGCCGACACAGGGCGGCTCACGTCCCGGTTCCCGCCTTTGGCCCGTTTTGATCACGTTCTCGATCACTGCTCAACAAAGCCTTGAGCTGCGCAAACAAAGATCGGGACAGTCATGCCCGACAATCGTTGAGACCCTCATGGGTACGTGTGTCAGAAGCTCGACACCGGCCCCGGCAGTCACGAAACGTGACCATCATCTCTTTCAGATTTGCATGAAGTTCTCAGGATAGGCCACGGTACGGACGGGTAGGAACACAGACGGTCCACCCATCAACAGGTCCCCTGTGGTCACCCGGCCCGGGGCGGCGCTCATATGATCTTCTGACCGGCGGAGCGAGCAGCGGAGGACGGACGATGGGAACCTGGGACTTCGGACCCTTCGACAACGACAGCGCCGCCGACTGGTGCGGCGACCTCCAGGACGCCGACCCGGCCCGCCGCATCGAGCTGATCCGGGACACGCTGACCGAGGTGCTGCACGAGGGCGAGTACCTGGACAGCCACGAGGGTTCGGCCGCCGTGGCCGCGGCCGCTGTGATCGCCTCACAGCTGCCGGGCGGTTCGCCGCTCACGTCGGCATACGCACCGGACTTCCTGAAGGCGAAGGACGGCGCGCTGGAGATCCCCGCCGACCTCCCGCCCCTGGCGCTGCGCGCGCTGGACCGCGTGGCCGGCGACGACTCCGAATGGCGCGACCTCTGGGAGGACGGCCTGCCCAAGGCCCTCACCGCCCTCCACCCGATCCGCGAAACCCTCCAATCCGCCGCCGAATAACCAGTCATCGATCACCAGTCCACCCACCCAGGGAACGCCCGGCAACGCAGAGGCGCCTCGGCGAAGAGGCAGGCGAGGCGAGGAAGCCAGACGCGCCCGGCCGAGGAAGGCCCGCCCGAGGGAAGGCCCGCCCAAGGGAAGGCCCGCCCAAGGGAAGGCACGCCCAAGGGAAGGCACGCCCAAGGGAAGGCACGCCCAAGGGAAGGCACGCCCAAGGGAAGGCACGCCCGAGGGAAGGCACGCCCGCCCCAAGCGGCGCGCCCGCCAAGGCGAAGCCGGCCACGCGGGAAACACCGGCCGGGGAAGGCCCGCCCGCCCACGGGAAGGCACGCCCGGCCGAGGAAGCACGCCCGCCCAGGAGAGGGCCCGCCCGGCCGGCCCCGGCGGCGTCAACCGGCCACGTTGACCATCCAGGGGACTCCGAAGCGGTCGATCAGGTGGCCGAACTCGTCGCCCCACATCTGTTTCTCCAGCGGCACCTTCACGGTGCCGCCCTCGGCCAGCCGAGCCCACGCCTCGCGCAGGCCGTCGCCCGCGTCGCCGCTCAGGCTCACCGTGATGGTGTCGCCGGGGTTCCACTCCATGCCGGGCGGGGTGTCGGAGGCCATCAGCGTGTAGCCCTGCGGCGTCTCGAGCTGCGCATGCATGATCTTGTCTTGGAAGCCGGGGTCGGGCATGCCGAACTCGCCGAACGTGGAGACGGTCAGCTCGCCGCCGAAGATGTCGCGGTAGAACTGCACGGCCTCGCGCGCGTTGCCGTTGAAGGACAGGTAGGGATTCAGTCGAGAAGTCATGCCCCGGACGCTAGACCCGCCCTCCGACACTTTCCGCCCGATCGACGCGTCTCCACCCGGCCGATACCGGCGCCATTGACAGGCATGTGCACAGACGACCGAATGACGACGAACCGCCCGCCCCTATTTGCGCGACAAGAGAGCAAATAGGGGAAGGCGGCCGTCGATGAAGAGTCGATCGCAATCAGCGGTGGTCCGAACCCTCCGATTCGATCGCCGCGCGACCCGCCTCGATGCGCGCGATCGGCACCCGGAACGGCGAGCAGGACACGTAGTCGAGGCCGACCTCGTGGAAGAAGTGCACCGAGTCCGGGTCCCCGCCGTGCTCGCCGCAGACCCCCAGCTTCAGCCCGGGACGCGCCGCGCGGCCCTCCTCCGCGGCGATCCGCACGAGCCGGCCCACGCCGTCCGCGTCGATCGACTCGAACGGTGAGATGCCGAAGATGCCCAGTTCCAGGTAGCGCCAGAAGAACGCGCCCTCGACGTCGTCGCGGGAGAAGCCCCAGGCCATCTGGGTGAGGTCGTTGGTGCCGAAGGAGAAGAACTCGGCCGCCTCGGCGATCTGGCCGGCCGTGAGCGCGGCCCGCGGCACCTCGATCATCGTGCCGATCAGGATCTCCACCCCGGAATCGGCGACGATCGAGTCGATGATCTTCGAGGCCTCCGCGCGTACGGTCTCCAGCTCCTGCACCGCGCCGACCAGCGGAACCATGATCTCGGGTCGCGGCTTGCCGCCCTCGGCGGCGAGCGCGACCGCCGCCTCCGCGATGGCACGCACCTGCATCGCGAAGAGGCCCGGGATGACCAACCCCAGGCGTACGCCGCGAAGACCGAGCATCGGGTTCTGCTCGTGCATCCGCCGCACCGCCGCCAGCAGCTGCTCGTCGTGCTCCACCCGCTGGCCGTGCTCGTGCTGGACCGCCACCTTCACGGCGAGCTCCTCCAGCGACGGCAGGAACTCGTGCAGCGGCGGGTCGATCAGCCGCACGGTGACCGGGAGGCCGTTCATCTCCCGGAAGATGTCCAGGAAGTCGGCGCGCTGCAGCGGCAGCAGGGCGGCCAGGGCGTCCTCGCGCTCCGCCTCGGTCCGCGCCAGGATCAGCCGTTCCACCAGCTCACGGCGGTCGCCGAGGAACATGTGCTCGGTCCGGCAGAGCCCGATGCCCTGCGCGCCGAACCGCCGGGCGCGGGCCGCGTCGGCGCCCGTGTCGGCGTTCGTGCGCACGTGCAGCCGGCGCTTCGAGTCGGCGTGCGTGATGATCCGGTGCACCGCCGCGACCAGCGGATCGTTGGCCTGCGCCGGGTCGAGGTCGCCCTCGAAGTACTGCACCACCTCGCTCGGCCGCACCGGCACCTCGCCGAGGTAGACCCGGCCGGTGGTGCCGTCGATGGAGACGACGTCGCCCTCGTTCACGGTCTGCGCGCCGACGGTGAACGACGACGCCGAGACCTCGATGTCGTCGGCGCCGCAGACGCAGGTCTTGCCCATCCCGCGGGCCACCACGGCGGCGTGCGAGGTCTTGCCACCGCGGCTGGTCAGGATGCCCTGGGCGGCGATCATGCCGGGCAGGTCGTCCGGGTTGGTCTCGCGCCGGACCAGGATGACCGGCTTGCCCTCGGCCGCCACCTCGACGGCCCGGGCGGCGGTGAACACCACCTCGCCGTAGGCAGCGCCCGGCGAGGCGCCGACCCCGCGGGTGATGGAGGCCGGTTCGGAAGAAAGGTCGAAGCGCGGGAACATCAGCTGCGCGAGCTGGGCCCCGCTGACCCGCACGAGCGCCTCGTCGAGGTCGATGACCCCCTCGTCGACCAGCTGGTTCGCGATCGTGAAGGCGGCCGCCGCGGTCCGCTTGCCGACCCGGGTCTGCAGCATCCAGAGCTTGCCGCGCTCGATCGTGAACTCGATGTCGCACAGGTCGCGGTAGTGCCCCTCGAGCGTCGCCATGATCTGCATGAGCTCGTCGTAGGACTTCTTGTCGAGGCGTTCCAGATCGGCGAGCGAGAGCGTGTTGCGGATGCCGGCCACGACGTCCTCGCCCTGCGCATTGGAGAGGTAGTCGCCGTAGACGCCCTGCTCACCGGTGGCCGGGTCGCGGGTGAAGGCCACGCCGGTGCCGGAGTCGGCGCCCAGGTTGCCGAAGACCATGGCGACCACGTTGACGGCGGTGCCCAGATCGGCCGGGATGCGCTCCTGGCGGCGGTAGAGCACGGCGCGGTCGGCGTTCCACGAGCGGAAGACGGCCGCGATGGCGAGGTCGAGCTGCTCACGCGGATTCTGCGGGAAGTCGTGGCCCGTGTGTTTCACGAACACCTTTTTGTACGCGGTGACGAGTCCCCGCAGGTCATCGGCGTCGAGCTGGACGTCGTCCTGGACGCCCTTCGCCACCTTCGCCTCGTGCAGCGCGTCCTCGAACTCGTGGCCCGGCACCTCGCAGACGGTCTTGCCGAACATCTGGATGAGGCGGCGGTAGGAGTCCCAGGCGAACCGGTCGTTGCCGCCGGCCTGCCGGGACAGCCCGTCCACCGACTCGTCGTTGAGCCCGACGTTGAGGACCGTCTCCATCATGCCGGGCATCGAGAACTTGGCGCCCGAGCGGACCGAGACGAGCAGCGGGTCGGCCGGGTCGCCGAGACGCCGGCCCATGTCCCGTTCCAGGGTGGCGAGGTGCTCGTCGATCTCGGCGCCGAGACCGTCGACGTGCGTGCCGCTCTTGAGGAATTCCTGGCACGCCTCAGTGGTGATGGTGAATCCGGGCGGGACGGGCAGGCCGAGGTTCGTCATCTCCGCGAGATTGGCGCCCTTGCCACCGAGAAGGTCTTTGAGGTCCTTGTTTCCCTCATGGAAGTCGTAGACGAACTTCATGCCGCACCCACCTCCGGTTAAGAATCCGCGGCCGAAGTGGTTCCTGCCCCGGGATTCGTAAGGCTAAGCACGCCGAGAGTGAATAGTTAACAGTCCCGTGGCTTTTTCCACACCCCCGCGAAGAACCCTGATCGGATCACGCTCTCTCCGCGCAGATACGCGCAAGCCGGGCCGGCGACCAAGGTCGGTTACGCGGACCGCGCGGTGCGAGGTAGCGTTCCCCCAATGGGGCCGGCGACACTGAAGCAACGGTTGCGGGGCATCCGGGTGCCCGATCCGTTCGACCTCGATCTGTTCTGCGCCGAGGTGGCCGCCTCGCGCGGGCGCCCGCTGCACCGGCAGCCCCTCGCGGGCCTGGGCCCGGGCACGCCCTGCGGCCTCTATCTCGGCCTGCCCACGGCCGACTACGTCTTCTACGACCCGGAGACCTCGCCGCTGCACGCCGAGCACATCGTGCTGCACGAGATCGCCCACATGCTCTGCGGCCACGGGCAGAAGACCGGCAACCCCGACCTGGCCGCCCAGCTCTTCCCCGACCTCGACCCCTCGATGATCAGTCGCATGCTGGGCCGCGCCGCGTACTCCACCGACCAGGAGCGCGAGGCCGAGATGCTGGCCTCGATGATCCGTACGACGCGGGGGCCGTCGACGGCGCACGACCCGGACGCGGGCCGGATGTTCGGCAACGCGACGCTCGGCACCGCCGTGAACCGGATAGCCGACGCGCTGGGCGCGACGGGCACGTGATCGCCTCCGCCGCCGTCACCGTGCTGCTCTGGGTGACCGTGCTGGCCCGGCTGCCCAACCTCCGGCGCACCGATTCACCCGGAATGGGACGGCAGCGGCTGCTCTGGGCGAACCTGCTCTTCTGCGCCCTCGCCGCGAGCATCGCGCTGCCGGCGCTCGCCGGTGACCGGCCGGTGCCGGCCGCCGCCCACCTGTGCGCCCTGGTCGCCGCCCAGTTGCTGCTCAGCTTCGTCTGCCTGGTGACCGGAACCGGGCGGCCGTGGGTGCAGTGGTCGCTCACCGGCGCCATGATGACCGTCATGGTGGTCTCCGCCGTGCCGGAGACGCCGGATGATCCGTTCCGGTCACCCGCGGCGACCGAGGTGACTTACTGGGCGGTCTTCCACGGATACCTCGCGTTCCTCATGCTGCTGAACGCCCGGGCCTGCACGATCATCGGCCGGGCCGCGCCCGCCGGGTACGTCCGCCGCGGGATCCTGACGATGGGCAACGGCATCCTGCTGATCGCGCTCTACGCCCTGGTCAAGACGCTGCTGATCGGCGCGTGGGCGCTCTTCCCGGTACGGCTGGATCTGACCGCCTGGGAGCCGTGGCTCGTGACGGCGCGGACCGCCGGCGCGCTGCTCTACCTCTTCGGCGGCGCGGTGCCGGCCGCCGCGCTGCTCGGGCCGGTGCTCGCGGCGTACCGGTCGCTGATCGTGCTGCGTCCGCTGTGGAGCGCCATGCGGACCGCGTTCCCCGAGGTGGTGCTGATGCCGCCGGCCCGGGCCGCGCTCCCGCTGACCGGGGTGGGCGGCGTCCGGCTGCGCCTCTACCGCCGGGTCATCGAGATCCGGGACGGCCTGCTGGCGCTGCGCCCCTACCTCCCGGCCGGCTGCCCCGAGCGGGTCGGGGACCCGGCCGTCGAGGCGCAGCGGATCCTGGTGGCGCTCCGCCAGCGGGAGACCGGACTGCCGCCGGACGGGACGCCGGGCCGCTGGGCGCCGGTCGGGCCGAGCATGGACGACGAGGTGGCCTGGCTGTCGCAGGTGAGCAGGGCGTACCGGAAGGGCCTCAGCCGTCCGGATGCTCGGACTCCCAGACCTTCCGGATCGCCTCGGTGATGGCCTTCCGCCCGTCCGGGGAGACGTCGGCGGCGCGCAGCGCGATCTCGGTGACCCCGGCCCCGCTCAGCGACCGCAGCAGCTCCAGCTGAGCGTCGACGCGGCGGGTCACCTCGTCGTCGATGAAGTACGCCACCGGGACGCCGAAGTAGTGGGCCAGCGCTGTCAGATGCTGAACGGTCGGGTTGTCCCGGCGGCCGGTGCGCAGCTGCCAGATGTAGGTGTGCGAGATCGCCACGCCCTGGCCGGTCCGGATCGCCTCGGCCACGGTCATGTAGCTCGGCTCCGGGCGGCTCGTGGCGCGGAAGAGCCGGTCCAGCTTCCCCGCGATCGAGAAGACCCCTTCTGCACCGGACACTCCGCACCACTCCCCCGCCGGCCCACTGTTGGACCTTCCGACACAACGCACCTCATGACCGACCATGAGCAGCAGTGACGTCCCCGGAGGAACCAGGAACGACTGATGCACATCCCCCGATGCAGGCCGGCCATAAACTGAGGTTGATGGGCCGACCAGAAGCTTAGGCCATCACCGAACCATGCTCAAGAAAGTTCACCGGGTCGGTTGAGTCCGCATCGGACAGTCGGCCGACGGCGCCGGGAAGATCCGGAAAATAAGGGCGCCGCTGTGAATTCCACGGGGGAAGAACTCACAACGGCGCATGGCGAACGATAGACCACTGCGGTGCTCGTGTCTATCCCACCCGCTGGACGACCGAGCCGACCAGCTTCTGCCAGTCCGCCTCGAAGTTCGGCGAGGCGCTCGCGTTGTCCAGGCGATAGATCGCGTACGTGTCCACGAGCACCACGTTGCGACTGGTCAGCACGGCCACCGCGGTGTCCGCCGTGCCGGGGTGGGCGGCCTCGTACTTCTTGTGCCGCACGATCACGAACCCGGACCAGCCGCCCTCGTCGAGATCGCGCACCTCGACGGTCTCGGCGTACGCCGGCTCGTTGCGGTCCGCCGTCACGGTGGCCGGCACCTCGGCCGACTTCGGGCACTGGTCGGCCACGGTCCGCAGCAGCGACTGCCCGGCCTGCGCCGACGCGGCGTCCGGGTAGACGAGCGCGGTCTGGTGCAGCGTCTGCGCGCCGGTCTGCCCCTCGTCGGCGAGCGACGCCGAAACGAGCTCGGCGCCGGGCGGGATCTCCGGCGGCGTCGTGGTGCCGCCGCAGAAGCTGACCAGCTGCGCCGGCGCGGCGCTCTCCTCGGGCGCGGCCCAGGTCGGCCCGACCTCGGAGGCCTGGAGGAACGCGCCGCGCATGGTGGTCACGCTGACCAGGCCGCCGTCCGGGCCGGGATCCGGCTCGCCGGACGAGCTGCAACCGGCCACGACGGCGAGAGCGCACGCGGCGGCGAGAAGGACACGGGGAGCCCGGCCAGTCACGAACATCGGGCCATCTTGACAGACCGTAGCCGCCAAGCGAAAAGCATCGACGCTGAGTGATCCCCTGAACACCGCTCGCCGCCGTGGCCGGCGCGCGCCGATCTCACGCCTCGGGCGCACCCGTCGCGCCCGGCCTTAATCACCGTTAGCGTGACGGGAGGGCGGTGTCATCGGCGACCGGCCGCCCGGGAGGCCCACCATGGGAATCGATGTGCTCGCCGCGCGCCTGCGGGCGCGGATCGGCGCCGAGCGGGTGCTCACCGACCGGCAGCAGCTGCGGACGTACGAATGCGACGGCCTGGCCCACTACAAGGTCGTCCCCGCCCTGGTGGTGCTCGCCGGCACCGAGGACCACGTCGCCACGGCGGTTCGCGAGTGCGCCGCCGCCCGGGTGCCGTTCGTGGCGCGCGGATCCGGGACCGGGCTGAGCGGTGGCGCCCTCCCGCACGCCGACGGTGTGCTGATCGTGACGTCGCAGCTGCGCGAGATCGCCGACCTGCGCCCCGAGGACGAGCGGGCCGTGGTCCAGCCCGGAGTGATCAACCTGCAGGTCACCAAGGCCGCGACGCCGCACGGCTACTACTACGCGCCCGACCCGTCCAGCCAGCAGATCTGCTCGATCGGCGGCAACGTCGCGGAGAACTCCGGCGGCGCGCACTGCCTCAAGTACGGCTTCACCACCAACCACGTGACCGGGCTGCGGGTGGTCGCCCCGGACGGCGAGGTGGTCCGGCTGGGCGGTCTGGCGCCGGACACCCCCGGGTACGACCTGCTCGGCGCGTTCGTCGGCTCCGAGGGGACGCTCGGGGTCGCCACCGAGGTGACGGTGAAGCTGACCCGGCTGCCGGAGACGGTCCGCACGCTGCTGGCCGCCTTCGGCTCGACCGACCACGCCGGCGCGGCCACCTCGGCGATCATCGCGGCCGGGGTGGTGCCGGCCGCGATCGAGATGATGGACGCGCTCTCCATCGAGGCGGCCGAGTCGGCGGTGCACTGCGACTACCCGGCCGGCGCCGGCGCCGTGCTGATCGTCGAGCTGGACGGACCGGCCGCCGAGGTGGAGGCGCAGTTCGGCGAGGTGACCCGGCTCTGCGAGGAGGCCGGCGCGTTCGAGCTGCGGGTGGCCGCCGACGACGCGGAACGGCAGCTGATCTGGCGGGGCCGCAAGTCGGCGTTCGCGGCGGTCGGCCGGATCAGCCCGGACTACATCGTGCAGGACGGGGTGATCCCGCGGACCGCGCTGCCCGTGGTGCTGCGCCGGATCAACGAGGTGGCCGGCGAGCACGGGGTGCGGGTCGCGAACGTCTTCCACGCGGGCGACGGCAACCTGCACCCGCTCGTGCTCTTCGACGACGCGGTGCCGGGCGAGGCCGAGCGCGCCGCGACGGTGTCCGGGGCGATCCTCGACCTCTGCATCGAGTACGGCGGTTCGATCACCGGGGAGCACGGGGTCGGCGTGGACAAGGCCCGGTACATGCCGCGGATGTTCAGCGACACCGACCTGGAGACGATGCACCTGGTCCGGTGCGCGTTCGACCCGGCCAACCTGGCTAACCCCGGCAAGGTCTTCCCGACGCCCCGGCTCTGCGGTGAGCGGCCGGGCGGTCGTACCCATGAGGCTTTTCCGGGTGTGGAGGTGTTCTGAGTGTCGGCTCTGGACGATCTCGCGGTGAAGGCCGGCGACGACGACGTGGTCGGTGGCGTCCCGGCCCGGCTCGTCGCGGCGCCGGCGAGCACCGAGGAGGCAGCCGCCCTGATCGCCGCCTCGGCCGGCCTCACCGTGGTGATCCGCGGCGGCGGCACGAAACTGGACTGGGGCACGCCGCCCCGCGACCTCGACCTGATCATCGACACCCGCCGGCTCAGCGGGGTGGTCGAGCACGCGGCCGGTGACCTGATCACCGTGGTCCGGGCCGGGACGCCGATGGCCGAGCTGCACGCGCTGCCCGGCCAGCAGCTCGCGCTCGACGCCCCGGCCGCGGCGACGGCGGGCGGGACGGTCGCCGCGAACGCGAGCGGCCCGCGCCGGCTGCGCTACGGGACGGCCCGGGACCTGCTCATCGGGATCACCGTGGTCCGCCCGGACGGCCGGGTCGCGAAGGCGGGCGGCAAGGTCGTGAAGAACGTGGCCGGCTACGACCTGGGCAAGCTCTACACCGGTTCCTTCGGAACCCTGGGGCTGATCACCGAGTGCGTCTTCCGCCTGCACCCGGTTCCGGCAGCGACATCATTCGTACGGGCGGTAGCGCCACCGGGGGCGGCCGCCCGCATCCTCGCCGGGCAGTTCGCGGCGAGCGGGCTCGAGGTGCACGCCGCGCCCGGCGCCGACCCGGAGCTCGCGGTGCTGCTCGAAGGCACCGCCGCCGGCGTCCGGGACCGGGCCCTCGAGATCGCCCGGCTGCTCGACGGCGAGGTGTCCGCCGAGCCGCCGCCGTGGTGGGGCGCCACCCCGCCCGGCTCGGTCCTGGTCAAGCTGACCGGCGTGCTGTCGCAGGTGCCGGCCCTGGTCGCGACGGCCGTGGGCGCGGGCGCGACGGTCACCGGCTCGGCCGGCGCCGGGGTCCTCTACGCGGGCTTCACGTGCGATCCGCACGGCCGGGTCGAGCTGCTCCGGGCCGCCGCGGTCCGGGCCGGCGGGCACGCCGTGGTGCTGACCGCGCCGGACGACGTCCGGGACACCCTGGACATCTGGGGCCCGGTGCCGGGGCTCGCCCTGATGCGCCGGGTGAAGGACCAGTTCGATCCCGCGCACCGGTTCGCGCCGGGGCGCTTCGCCGGTGGAATCTGATCATCGAAGGGCGCTTGCTATGGCCGATGTGGACGCCACTCACGGGACCGGCAATCCGCCCGACGCCCTGCGCGCCGCGGAGAACGGTGGCCGGACCGCCTTCGACGACGACCGGCCGCCGAGTGCCGGCCTCGTGTCGGACTGCGTGCACTGCGGGTTCTGCCTGACGACCTGCCCGACGTACACGCTCTGGGGCGAGGAGATGGACTCGCCGCGCGGCCGCATCCACCTGATCGGCCAGGGCCTCTCCGGCGAACCGCTCAGCGACTCGATGGTCGGCCACTTCGACAACTGCCTCGGCTGCATGGCGTGCGTGACCGCCTGCCCGTCCGGCGTGAAGTACGACCGCCTCATCGAGGACACCCGCGCCCAGATCGAGCGCCGGCACCCGCGCACGGGACGCGACCGCGCCCTGCGATCCGCGATCTTCGCGCTCTTCCCCTACCCGCGCCGGCTCCGTCTGCTGCGATGGCCGCTCACCGCGTACCAGAGAAGTGGCCTGCAGCGACTCGTAGGCCGCACCGGCCTCCTGGAACGACTGGCACCCACCCTCGCCACCCTGGAAAGCCTCGCGCCCCGCCTGCGCCCGGTGCCTCCGCCGCCGCGCCGCGTCGCGGCACGCGGCGCGAAGAGGGCCGTCGTGGGCATGCTGACCGGCTGCGTGCAATCCGCGTTCTTCCCCGAGGTCAATGCCGCAACGGTACGAGTCCTCGCGGCCGAAGGATGCGACGTCCTCATCCCCGCGGGTCAGGGGTGCTGCGGCGCGCTCAGCACCCACAACGGCCGGCGCGCCGAGGCCCAGCGCTTCGCCCGCCGGCTGATCACCGTCTTCGAGTCGACCGGCATGGACTACTTCGTGGTCAACGCGGCCGGCTGCGGCTCCTCCCTGAAGGAGTACGGCGACCTGCTCGCCGACGACCCGGCCTACGCCTCCCGGGCCGCCGCCTTCGCGGCCAAGGTCCGCGACCTGGCCGAACTCCTCGTCGAACTCGGCCCGGTCGCCACCCGCCACCCCCTCCCGGTCGCGGTCGCCTACCACGACGCCTGCCACCTCGGCCACGCCCAGGGGATCACGGCGCAGCCGCGCGCCCTGCTCGCTGGCATCCCCGGCCTCTCCACGCTCCCGATCAGCGAGCCGGAGATCTGCTGTGGCTCGGCCGGCGTCTGGAACGTCCTCAACCCCGCCCCCGCCGCCGAACTCGGCGACCGCAAGGCGTCGGCGGTCCTCGCCACCGGCGCATCCCTCCTGGTCACCGCCAATCCCGGCTGCCTCATGCAGGTGGCGGCGGCGGTCCGGCGGCGCGGGGGGTCGATAGCGCTGGCGCATACGGCGGAGGTCCTCGACGCCTCGATCCGGGGTCTGCCCGTGTCCTCCCTGCTGGGGCGTTCCTAGGTCTTCGGGGCTGGTTGCCGGCGCGGGGCCGCGGGCGGTCCCGGCCGTAGCGCGGCGTCGGCCGTAGCGCGGCGTCGGCTGTACCAGGGAGCGGCAAAACGGGCGCGCACCCGACCTTGGCGTACAGCCACGGGCGGTGGCCGCACCGGAGAGCGACAAATCGGGCACGCACACGACCCCGGCGTACAGCCACGCCCCGCGGCTGCACAGGAGAGCGACAAAACGGGCACAAACACGACCCCGGCGTGCAGCCGGGGGTCGGGCTTAGCCCTCCCCGGCGCCGGGGTTTTTCTCGACGCATTGATGTGGGTTAATGGGAGCGCTCCCAACTCTCCCCGATTGGAGATCCCCCATGCATTCACGGAGACTGGTGGTCCTCGCCAGTGCCACCGCTGTGCTCGCCGGCGGGCTCGCGGCCGTCGCCACGCGCGCCGACGCGGCTGCCGGGTGTTCGGTGAAGTATGCCGTGTCCAGTCAGTGGCCCGGCGGCTTCGGCGCGAACGTCGAGGTCACGAACCTCGGCGATCCGCTCGCGTCGTGGTCGCTGACCTGGTCGTTCGGGGCCGGACAGACGATCACGCAGCTGTGGGGCGGGACCGTCGCGCAGTCCGGGGCCGCGGTCACCGTCAAGAATGCCGCCTGGAACGGTTCCGTCGCCACCGGCGGGTCCGCCTCGTTCGGCTTCAACGGGTCGTGGACCGGGTCGAACCCGGCGCCGGCGGGCTTCGCGCTCAACGGCGTGGCCTGCACCGGCGGGGTGACCCCGTCCGGATCGCCGAGCGGCAGCGCGAGCCCCAGCACGTCACCGAGCACGAGTCCCAGCCCGAGCACGAGTCCCAGCGCGAGCACCAGCCCCAGCCCGAGCACCAGCAATCCGCCGACCGGCGGGCCCACGAAGATCATGGCGCTCGGTGACTCGATCACCGGCTCGCCCGGCTGCTGGCGCGCCCTGCTCTGGCAGAAGCTGCCGGCCGCCGCGGTGGACTTCGTCGGCACGCTGCCGGCCCAGGGGTGCGGCTTCGCCTACGACGGGGAGAACGAGGGGCACGGCGGGTATCTCGCCACCAACGTCGCCAGTCAGAATCTGCTGCCGGGCTGGCTCGCGGCCACCGACCCGGACGTCGTGATGATGCACTTCGGCACGAACGACGCGTGGAGCAACCTGTCCACCGCGACGATCCTGAACGCGTACACCACCCTGGTCGGCCAGATGCGCGCCAGCAACCCGAACATGAGGATCCTGGTCGCCCAGATCATCCCGCTGAACCCGCCCACCTGCACGGACTGCGGGCAGCGCGTGGTCAACCTGAACGCGGCGATCCCCGGGTGGGCCGCCGGCCTCTCCACCGCCGCGTCCCCGATCACGGTCGTCGACCAGTGGACCGGCTTCGACACGGCGACGGACACCTACGACGGCGTGCACCCGAACAGCGCGGGCGATGCCAAGATCGCGAACAGGTGGTACCCGTACGTGTCAGCCCTTCTCTGATCCTCCGGGCCGGACCGCCATCTCTCCCGGCTCGGACCAGTCCGCTTGATCGATGGACTGGCTGACGATGCGAGGGGTGGCGGCCGGCTTGATCAGGAACTCGGCGGTTATGAAGATCATCGTTGATCAGCTTTCGCGCTATCCGGTCGGACGGTTCCCCGCGGCCGGGAACCGCAGCACGCTGGGGGCATGACCGGCAGGAACACCGGCGTTCTGCAGTCCGTCGAGCGGGCGATGCGCGTCCTCGACCACGTCGCCGCGGCGGGCGGGCCGGTCGCGGCCCGGGAGGTGGCCCGCGATCTGGGTCTGACGCTGCCCACCACCTACCACCTTCTCACCACGCTGGTGACCGGCGGCTATCTCGTCCACCTCCCGGAGCGGCGGGCCTACGCGCTCGGCCACCGCCTCGACGATCTGGCCCGGGCGCTGCACCGGCAGATCGCGGTGCCGCCCGGGGTGTGCCGGGTCGCCGCCGTGGTGCACCGGGAGGCGCACGCGGCGGCCTACTACGCGAGCCTCCGCAACGCCGAGATGATCGTGGCGCACGTCGACGAATGCCCGGAGCACCCGCGGATCCGTACCCTCGGGGTGGGTTTTCACGAAGCTCCTCATGCGACCGCCTTCGGCAAGCTGATGCTCGCCACGCTGGCGCCGGCCGACCGCGATGCGGTGCTGGACCGGACCGGGACTCCCGCCGTCACCGCCTCCACGGTGACCGATAGGGATCTCTTGGAAAGGCAACTTCATCAGGTACGGGGTACCGGCCTCGCCGTCGAGGTGAACGAGTTCCAGCCGGAGCTGTCCTGCATGGCCGCGCCGGTGAACGACGCGGCCGGCCGGTTCGTCGGCGCCGTCGCGGTCTCCCTGCCGACGGCCCGGATGCGCGCGGACCGCTGGTCGGTGGAGCGCGTCGTCCGGCTCGGCGCGGTGCGGGCGAGCCGGGCCGTGGCGCTCGAGACCGCAACCCGGACCGGCCGGGCCGCAGCGCTCGAGACCGCGACCCGGACCGGCCGGGCCGTGGCTCCGGAGACCGCGGCGCGATCCGGCCGGACCACGGGAAACGGCCGGCTCAGGAACGGCTGACGCCATATCTCGTCGCCAGCAGGCCCCGGCAGAGCTCGGCGTTCCCGTCGACGCTCACGCGTACCGTGCGGGCCGAGCGCAACCACCCACCCAGATCCTCCGCCGCGATCGGCGCGCCCCGGTCGTCGCAGATCGCGTGATCACTGACCAGGCCGAGACGCTCCCGGCGCCGGGCCACCGCCGCGGCCGCGTCCGGCGCGAGCCGGGACGCCTCGGCCAGGGTGAGCCCGCCGAGACGGTCGCCGGCGAGCGGCATCAGCTGCCGGGCGAGCCGCTCCTGCGCCGCCGTGTGCGCCTTGCGGTCGAACGCCGAGCGCAGTTCCGCCAGATCGCCGTCCTGACCATCCGTCTGAAAGTGATCAGCGAAGGCGGCCGCTGAGTTGATCTCCGAGGCGGCGAAGTGGTCCACCAGGGTCACGGTGACCGGGCCCGCGCCCGGGATCGCGGCGAGCGCGTCCCGGGCGTCGGCGACCATGAGCCAGGCGAAGTTCGGCGCGCAGAAGTACGTCGGCAGCCGCAGCTCCACCCGGATCCCGTCGTCACCGGCGTCGAGCGCCGCCACGAAGCCCAGGTCGGTGATCGGCTGATCGAGCTCCGGATCACGGACGTCCGCCAGCGCCCGCCAGGCGAGATCCCTCATGCCGCGGTCCCGGACGCGATCGCCGGCCCGGAGTCGACCGGCTCGTCCGGCACGTCGAATTCGCCGGGCACCTTGATGTCGTAGAGGCGGGCGGCGTTCAGGCCCAATATCTTCCGTTTGATCTGCGGGGTGAGGACGCCGTACTCGCCCTGCATGTCGTCCGGGATCTGGAACGCGGCGAACTTCTCGATCAGCCATTTCGGCTGCCAGATCGCATAGTCGCTGCCGAACAGGATGCGGTTCTCGTCGAGCCAGTAGAGCAGCTCGCCGATGATCTGCGCGAAATATCGGGGACGGCTGTGGATGAACGGCATGGCGACGGCGAGGCCCCCGTACACATTGGGCTCCTGAGTCGCTATCCAGCAGAAGTCCTCGAGACGCGGGAGCCCGACATGTTCGACGATGAAGTTGAGCCCCGGGAATGCGGTGGCGGCGTCGTCCACGTCGGCCACGTCGAAGGCGTCCCGGTTCATCGGGTAGACGGTCGGGCCCTTGTGCACGTGGATGTTGCGGATGCCCAGCTCCTGGCACTTCTCGAGGTATCGGTAGGACCACGGGTCGGACAGTTTCCAGCCCTTCGAGTCGCCTTTCCACTCGGCGGTGTAGAGCTTCACGCCGCGCAGTTGCCAGCGTTCGTGCAGCCGTTCCAGCTCGCCGATCCCGGCCTCGCCGTCGCGCGGATCCCAGCGGCCGTTCACGATGAACCGGCCGGGGTGGCGCTCGGCCATCCGGCCGTTCTGCTCGGTCGTGTTGAAGCCGTTCACGTACCAGTCGGTCAGATAGGTGGACTGCAGGATCGCGACGTCGTCGTAGCCGTTCTCGAACAGGTCGCGGATCATGCGCTCCTCGCTGTACCGCTCGAACTCCTCGAGCGGCCATTTGTACTCGTCCGGCGAGAGGTTCGAGTGGTAGTCGTGGAAGCATTTGATGAAGCCCTCGCCGTACCGGTTGATCTGATTGGCGGGGCTGCCGTCCCAGAAATGGGTGTGCGCGTCGACGACGAAGTAATTCTGATACATTCTCGGGCCCCTTTCTCACGGTACGAGGATCGCCCTGCCCGCCAGCCGTCCGGTCTCGAGGTCGTCGATCGCCTCGTTGACCGCGGCGAGCGGGTAGGACCTCGTGTGCAGGGTGACCCGGCCCTGCGCGGTGAGCGTCATCAGCTCGTCGAGGTCGGTGTAGGAGCCGACCAGGTTGCCGACGATGTTGCGCTCGGTGGAGATCAGGTCGATGGTCGGGATGTTCACCGCGCCGCCGTACCCGATCACGTAGTAGCTGCCGGCCCGCCGCGTCATCGCCAGCCCGGCCCGCTCGGAGCCCTGCTCGCCGACGAAGTCGAGCACGACGTGGGCCTGGCCCGGGAAGGAGTCGGTCACCTCGTGCGCGCCCAGCTCCCGGGCCAGCGCGCGGGCCCGCTCGCTCGGGTCGACGACGATCACCCGGGCCGCGGTCATGGCGAGCAGGCACTGGATGCCGATGTGCCCGAGACCGCCGGCGCCGATCACGACGCAGGTGGTGCCGGGGTGCAGCAGCGGCACGGCCTTGCGGACCGCGTGGTAGGCGGTGAGCCCGGCGTCGGCGAGCGCGGCCACCGCGGCCGGCTCCAGGCCGGGCGCCAGCTTCACCACGGCGCGGGCGTTGGTGAGCAGCAGGTCGGCCATCCCGCCGTCGCAGTCGATGCCGGGGAACCGCGAGTTCTCGCAGTGCACGTCGTCGCCGCGCCGGCACGGCCGGCACAGCCCGCAGGTCGCCAGCGGATGCAGGATCACCGCGTCCCCGGCGGCCACATCGGTGACGGCGGCGCCCGTCTCGCGCACCCAGCCCGCGTTCTCGTGACCGATCGTGTACGGCAGCCGCACCCCCGACTTCTCCGCCCACTGCCCCTCGGCGATGTGCAGATCCGTACGGCACAGACCGGCCGCCCCCACCTGCACGAGCACGTCGAACGGCCCGGTCACCCGGGGTTCCGGCACCTCGTCGACGCTCGGCCGCTTCCCGTAGGAGTGAACCCGGACAGCCTTCATCCGCCTCTCCCTTCACTGAGAGTCCCTCTCCGGAGGACTCTGCGTGAGGGGAAAGCGGCACGTGAAGAACGCGTTCAGACTGTGACAACGGCCTATGGTGTACGAATGGCGGAGCCGAAGACCTCGCGGACCGGGCAGAGCGTGGCGGCGTTCCTGGCCGCCGTCCCCGATCCGGTGCGCCGCGCCGACACGCAGGCGGCGGCCGCGCTGATCCAGGAGGTGACCGGGGCCGAGCCGGTCATGTGGGGATCGTCGATCGTCGGGTTCGGGGTCTACCACTACCGCTATGCGACCGGCCGGGAGGGCGACTGGCCGGCGGTCGGGCTGTCGCCCCGCAAGCAGGCCCTCACGCTCTACCTGTCGGCGGGCTTCGCCTCGTACGCGGACCTGCTCGCCCGCCTCGGGCCGCACCGCACCGGGAAGTCGTGTCTTCTCCTCAAGCGCCTCGCCGACGTCGACCAGGACGTGCTGCGGGAGCTCGTGGCGGCGGGTTACGAGCACCTGAACGGTGAAACGGTGATCTCCGACGGGGTGTAGGTGTCCGAACCGGACGGCATAATCATCCGGTGGACAATTGGGAATACGCGCGGCTCGAGTACCGCGCGGCGGGCTCGCTGGGATCCGACCGCTTCATGGACTGGACGGCGACGTTCCACCATCCCGGCGGCGTGCTGCGCTGGGGGACGGACGAGCGCTTCGACGACATCCGGCATCTGAACCGGGCCGGGGCGGCCGGCTGGCAGGCCTACGACCGGTCGGTGATCCACGTGATGGGCGAGCCGCACCGGCTGTCCAGCGTCACGTACTCGATGCGCCGCCCCATCCCGGTCGACCCGCCCGCCGTGCCCGGGGTGTCCTGAGGAACCGTGAAATCTCCGGGTGGCTCTAAAATCTCCGGGTGGCCAAGGAGACCGGGACCAAGCTGATCACCTCGAACAAGAAGGCGCGTCACGACTACGCGATCCTCAAGACGTACGAGGCGGGTCTCGTGCTGGCCGGCACCGAGGTCAAGTCGCTGCGCCTGGGCCGCGTGTCACTCGTGGACACGTTCGCCCAGGAGCACAACGGCGAGCTCATGCTCTACGGGCTGCACATCGCGGAGTACGGCTTCGGCAGCTGGACCAACCACTCGCCGCGCCGCACCCGCAAGCTGCTGCTGCACAAGGACGAGATCATCAAGATCCTCAACAAGCTGAACGAGGGGTCCGGTCTCACCCTGGTGCCGCTGTCGCTCTACTTCAAGGACGGCTGGGCCAAGGTCGAGCTCGGTCTGGCGCGCGGCCTCAAATCGTACGATAAACGGCAGGTCATGGCGAAACGCGACGCCGAGAAGGAGATCGCGAGGGAGATGGGCCGCCGCCTCAAGGGCCGCCGCTAGGCTCGGGGCGTGGAATTCGGTCTTGACACCTTCGGCGACGTCACCGTCGGCGAGGACGGTAAACCCCTCCCCTACGCACAGGTCATCCGCAACGTCGTCGAGCAGGCGGTGCTGGCCGACCGGGTCGGCGTCGACGCGTTCGGCGTCGGTGAGCACCACCGCGACGACTACGCGATCTCCTCGCCGGAGATCGTGCTCGCGGCCATCGCCGCGAAGACCGAGCGGGTCAAGCTCGGCACGGCGGTCACGGTTCTGAGTTCCGACGATCCGGTACGGGTGTTCGAACGGTTCGCGACGCTCGACGCCGTCTCCGGCGGCCGCTCCGAGATCATCCTCGGTCGCGGCTCGTTCACCGAGTCGTTCCCGCTGTTCGGCTTCGACCTCACCGACTACGAGCAGCTCTTCTCGGAGAAGCTCGACCTGATGTCGCACCTGCTCACCGAGGAGCCGGTGACCTGGCAGGGCTCGGTCCGGCCGCCTCTCAAGGATCAACAGGTCTACCCGAAGACCGAGTCCGGCCGCATCCACGCGTCGATCGGCGTCGGCGGCAGCCCCGAGTCGGTGGTCCGCGCCGCCCAGTACGGCCTCCCGCTGGTCCTCGCGATCATCGGTGGCGAGCCGGCCCGGTTCGCGCCCTACGTCGACCTCTACCACCGCGCCCTCAAGGAGCTGGACCAACCGGAGCAGCCGGTCTCGGTGCACTGCCCGGGCTTCGTCGCGGAGACCGACGAGGAGGCGATCGAGGTCCTCTGGCCGCACGCCCGGCGGATGCTGGACCGGCTCGGCCGCGAGCGCGGCTGGCCCCGGACCAGCAAGGACCGCTTCGTCGCCGACATCACCGAGGGCGCCTGGCACGTCGGCTCACCGGAGACGGTGGCCCGGAAGATCGCCTCGACGGTCCAGGCGCTGGGCATCCAGCGGTTCGACCTCAAGTACGCGCACGGCACGCTGCCGCACGACCGCCTCATGACGTGCGTCGAGCTCTACGGCACGCAGGTGATCCCGCGGGTGAGGGAGTTGCTGGCCTAGAGTTCGGTTCATGACCGAACGTCTGGACTGGGCCGATCCGACGGTACGCGAGTGGGACTGCACGGTGGTGTGGTCGGATCCGGGCGATCCCGAGGCGGGGATCGTCCTGGACCGCTCGGCGTTCTACCCGGGCGGCGGCGGGCAGCCGCCGGACCACGGGGTGCTGCTCTGGGAGGGCGTCCAGACCCGGATCGTGGACGCCCGCCGCTCTCCGGACGAGCTCTATCTGCTGCCGGCGCCGGGCGACCCGGTGCCGGCGGCCGGCACCACGGTGCGCGGGGCGATCGACGACGCGCGGCGCAGCAGCCTCATGCGCACCCACTCCGGGCTGCACATCCTCTGCGGGACGGTGTTCCGCGACTTCGGCGCACTGGTGACCGGCGGCAACATGCAGCCCGGCGAGGCGCGGATGGACTTCAACCTGCCCGAGGTGCCGCAAGCCAAATCGGGCAAGCCCTGGAAACAGGCCCTCGAAGACGCCGTGAACGCGGAGATCGCCGCGGACCGGAAGATCGTGGCGAGGGTGCTGCCACGCGAGGAGGCGCTCGCGATCCCGACGCTGGTACGCACCCAGGACGCGCTGCCGCCGCTGGAGAGCCCGGAGATCCGGGTCATCGACATCGTGGGCCTGGACGTCCAGGCCGACGGCGGCACCCACGTGGCGTCCACGAAGCAGGTGGGCCGCGTCGAGGTCGTGAAGGTGGAGAGCAAGGGCCGCCAGAACCGCCGCGTCCGCATCAGGCTCACGGACTGAGCCCCGCCGCCCCTGCCCGGGCGGGTCGGGAGGGGCGGGCGGGTGGTGCCGGGGCTAGCTGATGCCGGCCTTGTTGCAGGCGGTCTTGAACTTCGCGGTGCAGAGGTCCTTCACCGTGACGAAGCCGCTCTGCACGACCTCCTTGATGTTCGCCTTGGTGATCGCCTGCGGGGGCAGCTTCACGAACGGCACGTAGGCGCCCGACTCCGGGTCCTTCAGCTTGTCGTCGACCGGCGTCTTGACGTTCTTGTACAGGTTGATCGCGAGCTTGGCGGCGGCGTCCGCCTCCTTCTTCACGTCCTTGTACACGGTCATGCACTGGTCGCCGGCGAGGATGTTCTGCAGGCCCTGGGTGGTGGCGTCCTGGCCGGTCACCGGGACGGCGCCGGCCATGTTCTTCTCGCGCAGCACCTCGATGGCCGCGTTGCCGAGGCCGTCGTTGGCGGCGAGCACGCCGTCGATGTTCGGGTACTGCTTGATCATCTGGGCGAAGATCTCGCGGCCCTCGTCGTTGTCCCAGTCCGGCACGTACTGGTCCGGGCCCTTGGTGAACTCGGCCTGGTCGAAGTACGGCTGGAGGATCCGGTCGTAACCGTTCTTGAACAGCGTCGCGTTGTTGTCGGTCAGCGACCCGTTCAGCGAGGCGACGATCGGGTTGTTCTTCTTCTTCGCCTTGAGGCAGCTGACCAGGCCCTGGGCCTGCAGCTCGCCGACCTTCTCGTTGTCGAAGCTGACGTAGTAGTCGGCGCCGCCGTTGAGGGTGAGCCGGTCGTAGTCGATGACCGGGACGCCCCGGGACTTGGCGTTGTCGATCACGGCCTTGCCGCTCGCGGCGTCCAGGTTCGCGATGATGAGGACCTTGGCGCCCTCGTCCAGCATCTTCTCGCCGAGGCGCTTGAACTGCTCCTTGTCGCCCTCGGCGTTCTCGATGGTGAACGGCACCTTCGCCGCCTCGAACGCGGCCTTCAGGTACTTCGGGTCGTCCGAGCCCCAGCGCTGCGAGCTCTTGGTGTCGGGCAGGATCACGCCGACGCCGCCGTTGCCGGAGGACTGGCCGCCACTGCTCGTGGTCGCCGAGCCACTGTCGCCGGAGTCACCGGGATCGGTGCCGTCGTCACAAGCGGTGAGTGTGACCGAGGTCAACAGGCCTGCGGCGACCAGGGCGAGCAGAGACTTGCGCATGGCGATCTATGTCCTCTCAGGGGGTCCCGAGCTGCGGTGGGGCGCTGAACGGCCCGCCTAGTATCGGCCAGCGCGGAACCGGGACAGCGTCGGGTGGGGGCCAGAGCAACAAGATTATTCATTTCTCTGCGGTTACTGCCAAACAATCACTCGGCGTAACCGCTTGATGACCGCCCCGTACCGGTCGTCACGCTTTCTCGGCGCCGGCCGTCAGCCCTTCGGTGAGCAGACGCTCGGCCGCGAAGAATAGGATCACAATGGGCACCGTCAGCACAACGGAACCGGCCATCAGGACGGTCTTGCTGACCTCGATGCCACCGGAGAGCTGCGCCAGGCCGAGCGAGACCGTCCAGTCGGCGCGGTCCTCCACCAGGAACAGCAGCGCGAAGAGGAATTCGTTCCACGCGATCATGAAGACGTACAGGGCGTTCGCCATGACGGCCGGGGCGGCGAGAGGGAGGACCACCTTGCGCAGCGTCTGCAGCCTGCTGTACCCGTCGACGGCCGCGGCCTCCTCGAGGCTCTGCGGGATCGTGCCGAGGTAGTTGCGCAGCATGTAGATCGAGACCGGCACGGTCTGCGCGATGTAGACCAGCGTGAGGCCGCCCAGCGAGCCGCGCAGCCCGAGCCGGGTGAAGAGCACGAAGAGCGGGATCGCCAGCAGGATCGACGGGAACAGGTAGACCGACAGGAACAGGAAGTGGATCTGCCGGCGGCCGGTGAACCGCAGGCGGCTCACGGCGTACGCGCCGGGGATCGAGACGAGCAGGGTGAGCCCCATGGCGGCGATCGAGACGATCGCGGAGTTCGCGAGGAACTTGAGGAAGCCCTGGCCGCCGTCCTCGGCCGAGGCGAGCACCTCACGGTAGGTGCTGGTGGTCCACTCCGAGGGCGCGATCCAGAGCTGTCCCGGGTCCTGGAGGAGCTGCTCGATCGGGCGGATCGAGAGCAGCAGCATGTAGAGGAACGGGAAGAGCGTCGTCACCAGCAGCACGATGATCACGATCGGGCGCAGAACCGCGAGGACCCGCGCCTCGACGGTGGCGCGGTCGAAAGAGGTGCCGCGGCCGGAGGCGGTGCCGCGGCCGGAGAAGAAGCTCATTCCTCCACCTTCGGGGCGAAGAACCGCAGATAGATCACCAGGAGCACGACCAGGCCGGCCGCGAGGACGAGGGCCTGCGCCGCGGCCGCGCCGACGTCGAAGCGGGCGGTGAGGAACTCGTAGACCCGCACGCTCACCACCTCGGTGCCGGCCTGGCCGCCGGTCAGCAGGTAGACGTCGTCGAACTTGTTGAACGTCATGATGAAGCGCAGCACGCAGAGCAGCGCGATCACGGCGGAGAGCTGCGGCAGCAGGATGTGCCGGAAGACCTGGGTGGGCGCCGCGCCGTCGACCCGGGCCGCCTCCTCGAGGTCCTGCGGCACGGCCTGCAGCCGGGCGAGCAGGAAGAGGAACGCGAACGGGAAGTACCGCCACGACTCGAACGCGATCACGGTGAGCAGGGCCAGCGGGATTTCGACGTGCCAGCCGAGCAGGTCGAGGGCGTACTCCCGCTGGCTCAGGAACGCGATCGGGCGATCCCACCCGAGGAACCGGGCGCCCCAGTCGTTCACGAGACCGAACTGCGGGCTGAGCAGGACGGTCCAGACGAACGTCATGGCGACGACCGGGGCCACGTACGGAAGAAGGACCGACGCCCGGACCAGGGTCCGGCCGCGGAAGCGGCCCCGCAGAGCCAGCGCCGCGACCAGGCCGATGGCGATGGATCCGAACGTCGAGCCGATCGTGTAGACCACAGTGGTCCACAGCGACGACCAGAAACCGGGCGAGGTCAGCACGGTCTCGAGGTTGGCCAGGGTGTACTCGCCGAAGACGCCCGCGCGCCGCAGGTTGATCAGCCGGATCCGCTGGAAGGCCAGCATGACCGTCCAGAGGATCGGCAGCACCACGACGACCAGGACGACGATCAGCGTGGGTGAGAGGTAGGCGAGCCCGGCGCGGTTCTCCTGTTGCCGCAGGGTCCTCACTCGAGGGACTTCTGGATCGTCTTCACGTCCTCGGCGGCCCGCTGCGCCGCGGCCGGCGGATCGAGCTCCCCGGTCGTCATGCCGTTGATCGCCTTGGGCACCGGCAGCTCGCCGAGGGTGGCGCCGACCAGGGCGCCCTGCTTCTGCGGGAAGCCCCACCGCTGGAAGGTGTCCGGGCTGGACTCGAGCGCGTCCAGGAAGTCGGCCGGGTAGATCTCGGCGAGCGGCTTCCTGGTGTCGACGCCGGCCGGCAGCGACTGCCAGGCCGTCTCCGAGGACCGCACCGGGATCTTGCCCTCGGGCGCGATGCCGAGCCAGTCGCCGTAGCCCTCGTTCAGCATGTAGGCGACGAACCGCTTGGCCGCGTCGGTCTGCGCGCCGCCCGCCGTGATCGCCCAGCTGGTGATCTCGCCGAACTGGGCGGGCTTGCCCCGCGGGCCGGACACCGCGGTGACCACGCCGGTGTTCTTCGCGAGCCAGGCGGGGTCGCTCTCGCACTCGGCGCAGGTCGGCAGGGCGTCGTTGCGCAGGCCGGCCAGCTCGTCGAGGAGGAACGAGGACCAGACCACCATGGCCGCCTTCCCGGCGAAGTAGGTGGCCCGGGTCGTGTCGACGTCCTGCGCGCCCGGCACCGACCACTGCCGCACCAGGTCGTCGTAGAGCTGGAACGTCTCGACGCACTGCGGCGAGTCGAGCAGCACGTTCTTCGCGTCGTCGACGAGCTGGCAGTCGTTGCCGAGCGCGAGGTTCTCGAACGTCTGCTGGGTGAAGGCGTCGTTCCCGACGGTGGCGAGGGCGATGCCGGCCACGTCCTTCGAGTTCAGCTTCTGGGCGGCCGCGCGGATGGCGTCGTACGACGACGGCGCCGCCAGCCCGGCCTTCTCGAACAGGTCCTTGCGGTAGAACAGCAGCTGCGCCCAGCCGTCCGAGGGCACCGCCCACTGGTCGCCGTCCTGGCCGGTCAGCGCGAGCGCCGGGGCCGAGAACGAGTCGGCGCCGAGCTGGTCGACCACGCCCTTCGCGGCGGCGGTGTCGAGCAGCTGCTGGCTCGCCATCTGCGCCACCGCGGCGAGCGGCAGCGCGCCGACCACGTCGGGCAGCGTCCCGGCCGCCGCGGCCGAGGTGATCAGGCTGCTGAACTGGTTCTCGTCGGTCGCCACGATCTTCACCGGGATGCCGGACGACTTGGTGAACTCGTCGGCGATCCGCTGCGTGGCCTGGACCCGGTCGGTGAGGTTCTCCAGGCTCCAGACGGTCAGCGTGCCGTCGTCGCCGGAGTCGTCGTCGCCGCAGGCGCCCATGGCGAAGAGCAGGAGAAGGGCGGCGGCGGCTCGTCGGGCAAGCATGATGTCCTCCCCGTTACGCATCGATAACGAAGAACGTAAGCCCGCCGCCGCCCTTCCGCTACTCGACAAGCCCTACCAGGTGACGGCGATGTACTTGGACTCCAGGTATTCGAGCAGCCCCTCGTGGCCGCCCTCCCGGCCGATGCCGCTCTGCTTCACCCCGCCGAACGGCGCCGCGGGGTCGCTGACCAGGCCCCGGTTCAGGCCGACCATGCCGGCCTCGATCGCCTCGCTCACCCGCAGGCCGCGGGCCAGGTCGCCGGTGTAGAGGTACGCCACCAGGCCGTACTCGGTGTCGTTGGCGAGCCGGATCGCCTCCTCCTCGCCGGTGAAGGTCACGATCGGCGCGACCGGGCCGAAGATCTCCTCGCGGAGGATCGCCGCGTCCGGGCCGACGCCGGTCAGCACCGTCGGCGGGTAGTAGAAGCCCGGGCCGTCCGGCCGGCTGCCGCCGGTGACCGCCGAGGCGCCGGCGTCCAGCGCGGACTTGACGAGCCCGTCCACCTTCGCCACGGTGTCCTCGTTGACCAGCGGGCCGACCTGCGTCTTCTCGTCGGTGCCGGGGCCGACCACGAGGCCGGACATCCGCTCGGCGAGCTTCCGGGAGAACTCCTCGGCCACCGGGGCCTCGACGAAGAACCGGTTCGCCGCGGTGCACGCCTCGCCGCCGTTGCGCATCTTCGCGATCATCGCGCCCTCGACCGCGGCGTCCAGGTCGGCGTCCGCGAAGACCAGGAACGGCGCGTTGCCGCCCAGCTCCATCGAGGTGTTCACGACGCCCTCGGCGGCCTGGGCGAGCAGGATCCGGCCGACCTCGGTGGAGCCGGTGAAGGACAGCTTGCGGACCCGCGGGTCCTTCAGCATCGTCGCGACGACCTTGCCGGAGCTGCGCGACGGCAGCACGTTGACGACGCCCTCGGGCACGCCGGCCTCGGCCAGGATCGCGGCCATCGCGAGCGCCGTGAGCGGGGTGTCGCTGGCCGGCTTGAGGACGACGGTGCAGCCGGCCGCGAGCGCCGGGCCGATCTTGCGGGTGGCCATCGCGGCCGGGAAGTTCCACGGCGTGACGAGCACGCACACGCCGACCGGCTGGCGCACCACGAGCAGCCGGTTCGCGCCGGACGGGGCGGTCGCGATCGTGCCCTCGCCGCGGACGGCCTCCTCGGCGAACCAGCGGAAGAACTCGGCCGCGTACGTCACCTCGCCCTTCGCGTCGACGAGCGCCTTGCCGTTCTCCAGGCTGATCAGCTTCGCGAGCTCCGTGGCGCGCTCGGTCATCAGCTCGAACGCCTTGCGCAGGGCTTCCCCTCGTACCCTCGGCGGGGTCTTCGCCCAAGCCGGACCCGCCGCTGCGGCCGCGTCCACCGCGGCGATCGCGTCCGCCTCGCCGCCGTCCGCGACCGAGGCGATCGTGTCGCCCGTCGCCGGGTCGAGCACGTCGAAACGGCTTCCCGAGCCGGCCGGCACCCACTTGCCGCCGATGAACAGTTCGGTCTCCACAACGGGCTCCTTCGCTCGTGCTGTCTCGCCTCAGCTTGCTCTCGATCGCCCCGTCCCGCCACGCTGATGGTATGACCGGCGACTGGTGGCAGAGCGGCGTCGTGTACCAGGTCTACCCAAGATCATTCGCGGATGGCAACGGGGACGGGGTCGGCGACCTCGCGGGCCTGACGGCCCACCTCGGTCATATCGCCGGGCTGGGTGCCGACGCGATCTGGATCACGCCCTTCCAGGTCTCACCGCAGAAAGATCATGGGTACGACGTGAGCGACTACACGGACGTCGATCCCCTCTTCGGCTCGCTCGACGACTTCCGCGCGCTCCTCGGCCGGGCGCACGAGCTCGGCCTCCGCGTGATCATCGACATCGTGCCGAACCACTGCTCGTCCGAGCACCCGATCTTCCGGGCGGCGCTGGCCGGCGACGAGTCGGCCCGGCAGCGGTTCCACTTCACCAGCACCCCGAACGACTGGCCCAGCGTGTTCGGCGGCCCCGCCTGGGAGCCGGCCGGGGACGGCACCTGGTACCTGCACCTCTACGCCCCGGAGCAGCCGGACTGGAACTGGCGGGACCCGCGGACCGCGCCGTTCTTCGACGACGTGCTGCGGTTCTGGTTCGGCCTCGGGGTCGACGGCATGCGGGTGGACGTGGCGTACGGGCTGTTCAAGGCCCCCGGCCTGCCGCCGCTGCCGCCGGACGTCACGCCGTCGCCGGGCCGGCTGCGGTCCAACCCGCTCGCCTGCGACCAGCCGGAGACGCCGGAGGTCTACCGGCGCTGGCGGGAGATCGCCGACGGGTACGACCCGCCGCGCGTGCTGATCGGCGAGGTCAACCTCGAGCCGGCCCGGGCGGCGCGGTACACCGGGCCGGACCGGCTGCACCAGGCGTTCGCGTTCGGCTTCGTGGTGGCGCCCTGGGACGCCCGGGCCTGGCTCGCCGCCGGCACCGCGCTGCTGGAGCACCCGCCGGTCACCTGGGTGGCCGAGAACCACGACGTGGTCCGGGCCCCGACCCGGTACGGCACCCCGGCCCGCGCCCGGGCCGCCCTGCTCACGATCCTCGGCCTGCCCGGCGCCGCCTACCTCTACCAGGGCCAGGAGTACGGCCTGCCGGAGGTCGACGTGCCCGAGGCGGACCGGCAGGACCCGGCGTGGCGCCGCTCGGGCATGTCCCGGGACGGCTGCCGGGTGCCGCTGCCCTGGCCGGAGGGCTTCGCCGCGCCGCCCTGGCTGCCGGCGCCGGACGGCTGGGAGCGGTACCTGGACTCGCCGTCGCTGCCGCTGACCCGGGCCGCGATCGCCCTGCGCCGCGATCTGCGCCCGGACCCGGCCGATCCGGTGGAGTGGTCGGTCGACGGCGACGACCGGCTGATCGCCCGGCACCGCGCGTTCACGCTGGTCGTCGCGATGGGCGCCGGCCCGGTGCCGCTGCCGGACGGCGAGGTGCTGATCAGCAGCGATCCGCTGACCAGGGACGGGCTGCTACCGGCCGGCGCCGCCGCCTGGGTCCGCCCGGTCGCGTAGCCGGTCGATCACCGCGGCCAGGCCGGGCGGCTCCACCTGGTCGGGCAGGCCCGGCAGGTCGGCGGGCGCCACCCAGCGGTGCTCCAGCAGATCCATCTGCTCGTAGTCCATCAGCCCGTCCCGGACCACCGGCGGCCGCGCCGTGCCGAAGAAGGCCGCGAAGAACTGCTCCGGGCCGGCGAAGAGCCGGCCCTTCCAGGTGAACTCCCGGTGCACGTCGAGGCTGGCCGGGCGGATCGCGGCGCCGTCCAGGCCGGTCTCCTCGGCCAGCTCGCGGCGGGCCGCCTCGAGGGGCGTCTCCCCCGGGTCGATGCCGCCGCCGGGCGGTTCCCACAGGCGATGGCCGTCGGTCGGATCCTCCCAGCGCAGCAGCAGGATGCGGCCGTCGGCGTCGAAACACACGATGCGTACGGCTGGGCGGTGCACGCTACTCATGATCGGACTCTAAGCTGAACCGAGTGGCCCTAAAATGAATCAAGTGGCCAAGTACTTCGACGTGCACCCGGACAACCCGCAGCCGCGCAGCATCCACCAGATCGCCGACCTGATCCGCGCGGACGGGCTGATCGCCTATCCGACCGACTCGTGCTTCGCGCTCGGCTGCCGGATGGGCAACAAGGACGGCCTGGACCGGATCCGCGCGATCCGGCATCTGGACGACCGGCACCACTTCACCCTGATGTGCCACGACTTCGCCCAGCTCGGCCAGTTCGTGCAGATCAACAACGCGCTGTTCCGGGCCGTGAAGGCGTCCACGCCGGGCCCCTTCACGTTCATCCTGCCCGCCACCAAGGAGGTGCCACGGCGTCTTCTCCACCCCAGGAAGAAGACCGTCGGGGTACGGATCACCGGCCACGTCACCGCCCAGGCCATCCTCGCCGAGCTCGGCGAGCCGCTGGTCTCCAGCACGCTGCTGCTGCCCGGCGAGCCGGAGCCGATGACGCAGGGCTGGGAGATCAAGGAGGCGCTCGACCACAGCGTCGACGCGGTCGTCGACTCGGGTGAGTGCGGCACCGAGCCGACCACGGTGGTGGACCTGTCCGACGGGGTTCCGGAGATCCTGCGGGTGGGCGCCGGTGACCCCGCGCTATTCGAATAGATCCAGGTCGACCGCGTTCGCCAGCGCCTCCATGCCGGCGTCGTTCGGGTGCAGGTGGTCGCCGCTGTCGTAGGCGGCGAGCATCCGGTGCCGCGCGGCCGGGTCGCGCACGGCCGCGTCGAAGTCGGCGACGGCGTCGTACTCCCCCGATCCGCGCACCCAGGCGTTGAACGCCTCCCGCTTCGCGCGCTTGTCCGGGGTGTCGAAGGCCGGCCGGTACCCGCCGAACGGCAGCAGCGTCCCGCCGATCATGGTGAGACCCGCCTCCCTGCCCTTCGCGATCAGCTTCCGGTGCCCGGCGATCAGGTCGGCCGCGGTGGCCGAGGTGGCGTGCCCGAAGTCGTTCACCCCGAGCAGGACGATCACGTGGCTGACCGCGGGGTGGGCCAGCACGTCCCGGTCGAAGCGGCGCAGGCCGGCCTCGCCGGACCAGGCGTTGGCGCCGGCCCGCCCGGTGCGGCCGAACGGCCCGGCGAGCAGGCGGTTCCCGCTGATCCCGGCGTTCAGCACGGCACGGTCGGCGCCGCCGGCGCGCAGCCGGCCGGCCAGCAGGTCCGGCCAGCGGTGGTTGGCGTTCTCGACGGTGCTCACGCCGCGGGTGATCGAGTCGCCGAACGCGACGATCGCCGTGGTGGTGCGGCGGGCGCGGACGCTCACGCCGGTCAGGAACAGGTACGTGCCGAACGGCTTGCCGACCGGGTTCACCTCGGCCGTGACGTCGCCGGGGACCACCGTGTTGGTCTGGAAGGACCGCGGGGTGATCGTGCCGATCTCGGTCCGCTCCGGCAGGTAGAGGCTGATCACCAGGTCCGCTCCGGGCGGGACGATCAGCGGGGCGGCGTCGCTGAGCAGGGTGCCGCCGGCCGGGATGACCGCCTCGGCGCGGCCCGCGAAGGTGAGCCGCTGGCCGGTGCCGGGGACGATCGCGCAGCTCGTCCCGGTGCCGTCGCGCAGGCCGAGGCTCGCCGCGCCGACCCGTACCGGCGTGCTGCCGAACTCGTTGCTGAAGCGGACCTGGGGCTGGTCGCCGCCGACGCTGGTGTGGACGACCTGTCGTACCGTCTGGTCCTCGAGGCTGTAGCGCTGCTTCTCGCTCTGCGCGGTGACCGGCGCCGACCAGGTGGCGGCGCGGGCCGGGACCCGGACGGTCGGATGCCGCTGGCCCGCCGTGCCGGGGGTGGCCGCGAGCACCACCGCGCCGGCGCCGCCGAGCAGCAGGGCACGGCGGCTGGTGGCCCGGGCCGCCCGAACCAGGCCGGGGCTGACGAGAAAGTTTTTCCGCTTTATCCCGGTAAGCTAAATAACTCCCCCGGGCCCCGTCAAGTCGTCGATTGCGGGACCGCCACCCGGCGGTGCGACGATAGCCACACCGCCGGGTGACCCCCTGTCAGCCCGTCGTGCAGGTGAGGTTCTGCACTGTGGCCGCGGTCGAGCCCGAGGCCAGGAATCCGAAGGTGGTGTGACCGTTCGCCGGGACCGCGGCGTTCCAGGTCTCGTTCGTCACGGTCGTCAGCGACCCGCTCGACGTGGCCTTGCCGCTCCACGCCTGAGCCAGGGTCTGGCCGCCCGGGAAGGTCCAGGAGACCTTCCAGCCGTTCACCGGCGTCGTGCCGGCGTGCACCATGACCTCACCCTGGAAGCCGCCCGACCAGGACGACGTCACGGAGTACATCGCGGTGCAGCCGCCGGGGTTCGACGGGTTGCTCGGTGACGGGGAGCCCGGGTTGCTCGGTGACGGCGAGCCCGGGTTGCTGGGCGACGGCGACGCCGGGTTGCTCGGCGACGGCGAGGACGTCCCGCCCCCGCCGATGCCGGTGACCTCGCCGTTGCCGCCGTCGAAGACCACGTCCGAGCAGCCGTAGAAGGTCTCCTGGCTGTCCGAGCGCGACCACACCGAGTAGATCAGGTGCCGGCCGGTCTTGCCCGAGGGCAGGGTGCCGTTCCAGTAGTAGTGACCGTCGTCGGTGCCCGGCCCGCCGTTCGCGGGCGGGTTGGTGACCTGGTCGAACGGGGTCGGCTCGAGGTCACCCCAGGCGAGCGGCTTGGTCGGGTCGTACCCGTTCTTGGTGATGTAGAGCGAGAACGTGCCCGGGTGCTTGGCCCAGTTGTTGTACTTGAACTGGACGTTCCGGCCGGCCGTCAGGTGGGTGACCGGCCAATCCGTGCGGGCCAGGTTGAAGCCGGTGAAGTTGTACGGTCCACCGGTCCCGCCGCTGCACAGCTGGCCGTCCGGGAGGAATCCGTTCACCCGGCCGGCGCCGTCCGAGCGGAGCACGGCGAACCAGTTGTAGAGCGAGGTCACCCCGCTCTGCGCCACCGCCGCGGCACAGGCCGCGTTCTTCGGCTCGATCGCGCCGGTCTGCGGGTTGCGGCCGTCCTGGTAACAGAACCAGGTCCGGCTGCCCGGGACCTGGATGGCCCCGTGTGCCTGCGCACTGCTCTGCACGGCCAGGATCCCGGCCGCCGCGGCGAAGAACACCACCGCCAGCATTCTCAGATATCGCATTCGTCAGCCCTCCGGGAACAGCCGGGCGTAGTCGGCGTAGCCGGTGGCCACGTCGACCTGGGCCCAGAATCGGTGGTAGTTGAACGTCGGCGCCGCGCCGCCGTTCAGGTAGGCCTGGACCTTCGGGAAGTCCGGGTCGCTGCGGTAGAAGGACCGGATGTCGAGGAACGAGACGCCCGGCTTGATCACGTCGCCGTTCGGCATCGTGCCGGTCCAGCCCTGCGGGATGTAGATGCCCTGCCCGGTGGAGGCGTTGTAGGCGTCGTCCATCCGGTTGTAGTCGGCCCGGGTCTCGGTGACCGAGACGCCCTTCGCGTCCTTGTACGCCCAGATCGCGTCCAGCAGGCCCTTCGCGGCGGTCTTGGCCTGCGCGTTGCCGGACTTGGCGGCGTAGTAGGCGAGCAGCTTGGCGAACGAGCCCGCCACGCCCAGGTCCTGGCCGTGGCCGGTGACCGTGACGTGCAGGTTGGTGTTCGCCTGCGGGTTCGACGCGTTCCAGGTGTTCGGCGCGCCGGACCACTCCATCTCCGACGGGATCGAGAAGCTGGTCGCCCCGATCGTGGAGTTCGCGAGCGCCCACGGCACCCACTTGTCGAGCACGGCCTTGGCCTTGGCGTTGCCGGTCACGTAGTAGTACTCGGCCAGCCGCTCCAGGGACCAGGTCTGCATGCCGAACCAGCGGTTCGACGGCGGGTCTGCGTAGACCGGGGCCTCGACGTACGCGAGACCGTAGAACGTCGGCGTGCCGGCCGGCCGCGCCGAGTAGTTGCCGTTCCAGCTGTTCGTCGCGCCACCGGCGATGGCGCCCTCGGAGGACTGCAGCCACTGGTAGAACTCGAGCTGCCGGTCCAGGCTGGCCTGCCAGTCCGCCTTCGCGGTCGGCGACTTCGGCGTGAACGCGCTGACGTTGGACAGGATGTACGCCGCCATCGGGTTCTGGTAGCCGAAGTGGCTGGTGCTGGAGCCGATCCGCCACGCCCAGCCGGCGCTGGTGTCGTACGCGCCGCCCCAGGCGTAGTACCAGGACATCAGGTTGCTGGAGCTGTTCTTGCCGGTGCCCGCCGGGCAGCTGGTGGACGCGCAGCCGGGCTGCTTGAAGTACTTGTCGTAGAACGAGTACCGCAGGTAGTCACCCATCTTGGCGGCCTTCGCCACGGCGTCCGAGATCTGCGACGCCTTGCCCTGCTGGGTGGCCCAGGTGTACGCCCAGTACGCCGCCTGCACGGCACGCGCGTCGGCGTCCGGCGCGTTGGTGTACTTCCACTGCTTCGCGTACGACGAGTCCTTGGTGAACAGGTCGAGGAAGCCGTTCGTGCCGCCGTGCGCGAACGTGTCGCAGGACGGCTGCGGCACGGTCTCGAACACCGACTCCTGCGGGCCGCGCTGGAAGGTGTTGATGTAGACGACCCGGCTGGTCTCGTCGCCGCAGTGGCCGAAGCCGTAGGTGTTGTCGACGTCGAGCAGCCAGTGCATGCCGTAGATGTCGTCGGTGCCGTACGCCGCCTTCAGCTCGGCCGCGAGCGGGTCGGTGCCGACCGAGACGCCCTGGTCCAGCTGGGACGGGTACTGCGACGGCGACGGGTACTCGGCCGCGTAGGTGGCCGGCTTCTGCGCGTTGTAGTTGGCGTTCGTCGGCTGGTCGGCGTGCGACGGGATGATGTACTTCTCCATCGTCGCCCAGGCGTTGTTGAACGGCGCCCAGTCACCGCTGGCCTGCCCGTGCTCGGCCTCCAGCCAGAGCCAGTAGCTGAACGCCTCGCTGGTCGTCTCGTGGCCGTGGTCGGGCGCCTCGTTGATCAGCGTCTCGATCGAGTGGTACGGCACGCCCTCCGGGCTGAAGTACCCGTTGGCCGGGTTCTTCAGGTCGTTGTAGAGCTGGGTGAACCGGGCGTCGACGGCGCCCTCCTCGACCACCGAGACGCTGAGCTGCGCCGCGGTGTAGCCGCTCGCCGTGGCCGCGATGGTGGCCGTCGAGCCGGCCGTCGCCGAGCTCGCCGCCGCGACCGTGACGGCCTGGCCGGTGTTCCAGTTCGACGGCGTGAAGGTGAGCGAGGCCGGCGTCGCGGTGACCGCCGTGGTGCCGGCGCTGCGGGCCACCGCCACGGTGACGTTGGCGGCCGGCGCCTTGCTCAGCGCCAGCTTGAACGAGCCGCTCGCGCCGGGGGAGATCGCCAGCGAGGTGGCGTCCGCGACGATCGACGGGGTGGTCGCCGCGTCGACGAAGACCGGCACGTCGGCGGTGCTGCTCTTGACCCCGGCGTTGTCGTAAGCGACGGCCTGGAGGTGGTAGGCCGCCGACTGCGCGGGCACCCCGTCCCAGGTGTACGCGTAGGGCGCCGTGGTGTCCGAGCCCAGCAGCAGGCCGTCGTGGTAGAACTCGACCCGGCTGATGGTCTGCCCGCTCGCCGCGGTGGCGGTCGCCGCGATCGGGATCGAGGCCGGCGCGGTGTACCGGGTGTTCGCGGCCGGGCTGCTGATCGACACGGTCGGCACGTTCGCGGTCCGGTTGCAGGCCGTGCCGTTCAGCGTGAACGCGGTGGGGACCGGGTTCGCCGAGGTGAACGTGCCGTTGAAGCCGGTGCCCACGGTGGCGTTCGTGGCGAGGCCGCCGTTCCAGGCGGCGTTGCTCACGGTGACGTGCTGCCCGGTCTGGCTGTAGACGCCGCTCCAGCCCTGCCCGGCCTTCTGCCCGGCCTCGGGGAAGTCGAACTCGAGCTTCCAGCTGGTCAGCGGGTCGCCGGTGTTCTTGATCTGGATGTCGCCGGTGAAGCCGCCGGGCCACTGGCTCTGCACCTTGTAGACGACGGTGCAGCCGGCCGCGGCATAGGCCGGTGCGCCGGCTGCGAGAACCGCGCCGGCGCCGAGAACGGCGGCGCCGGTGACGGCGAGTCTGCGGCGCAGACTCTCTCCTGGGGGTCTGATCACGGGGATCCTTTCCGCTGCCCCGGGCGGCGCCCGGTCCCGCGGGACCGGGCGCCGCCGTCAGGGACGGGCTACGGGGTGGTGGAGCAGGTGATCGGGGAAGGGATGGGGTTGGTGGTGCCGGTGGTGCCGCCGAGGAATCCGAAGGTCGTGGAAGCCCCGGACGCGAGGACGCCGTTGTAGCCGGCGTTCACGACGGAGACCGCGGTCCCGGACTGGGTGGCGGTGCCGCCCCAGCCCTGGGTGACGGTCTGGCCGCCGGTGTAGGTCCACTTGACGGTCCAGCCGGCCGTGGCGGCCGGGCCGGTGTTCTTGACGGTCACCTCGCCCTGGAAGCCGCCGGTCCACTGCCCGGTCACCCGGTAGGTGGCGGTGCAGCCCGCGCCCGCGCTCGGTGAGGTGGACGGCGAGACCGAGGGGGATGACGAGGGGGAGGAGGACGGGGAGGACGAGGGCGACGAGGAGGACGCCGAGGGAGTGGGGCTGCTGGGCCCGCCCTGCCGGTCCGCGTAGAGGATCCCCCGGCCGTTGGTGCCGAGGTAGACCCGGCCGTAGATTCGGGGGTCACCGGCCAGCGCGTCGCCCGCGTTGCCGTACTGGTGGGCGTCGTCGTTGATCCGTACCCATGCCGCCCCATCGTTGTCCGAGCGGAATACCCCGTCCACGCCGTCGACCGTGCCGACCAGGAAGACCGCGGGACGGGTCGCGCCCGGGGCGGCCTTGCCGAACGCCACGTTGATCCCGGACGCGACGGTCGGGACGGCGGTGAAGGTCGCACCGGAGTCCGTCGAGCGCAGCAGCCCGGTCTCGCCGGCCAGCCACACCTCACCGGCGACGCCCGGGACGGCCTTGAAGTTGACCCGCCCGGTGCCCGGCATGGCGGCCGGCGACGCCGCGAACGTCGCCCCGCCGTCGGTGCTGGTGTAGAACCTGCCTCCGGCGTACCCGTAGAAGGTCTTGGGGTCGACCCTGTCGGATTCGACCTTCGCGCCCGCCGGAATCCCGGTCGAGGCCGTCCAGGTGCTGCCCCGCGTGGTCGAGTAGTGCACGCCGGTGCCGGCCGGCGACCAGACCACCGCGTTCGCGTCGGCGCCCACCGCCACCGAGCCGCCGCCGGTCACGCCCGACGGCTCCTGACCCTGGTACCAGCTCTTGCCGCCGTCGTTGGAGATCCCGATGTGCGGCGCCGTCTCGGCGTTGCCGACCCGGACGAAGAACGACGGGCTCAGCTCGGCGAAGTCGAGGCCGGTGTTGCTGCCCAGCGCCGGGGTGTCGTGGAAGCTCGCCGGCACCGTGTCGAGGTCGGCGTGGTGGAAGCCGCCGATGTCGCCGAGCGCGCTGACCAGCGGCGCCCCGGTCGGCGGGCTGGCGAGGTCGAGGACCGCGGTCTCCTCGAGCCCCTTGGCGAACGGCTTGATCGTGAAGGACGTGCCGGCGTCCCAGTTGGTCAGCTGCGTGGTGCCGTAGAGGGTCGCGCCGGTGCCGTAGAACATCCGGTTCGAGTCGAACGGGTCGATCGCGAGGGACTCGTTCATCCAGCCGAGCTTCGGGCTCTCCTCGGGCGGCTGCGCGGTGCTGTTGAAGTCGAGCCACGGGTTCGCCGAGATGTCCATGGTGTAGCGCTTGGTCCGGCTCGGGTAGCCGTTCCAGTCCCAGGCCCGGGTCCAGGTGGCGCCGTAGTCGGTGCTCCGGAAGAAGATCGCGTCCGGCCACCAGGAGATCTGGGTGGCGACCATCAGGGTGCCCGGCTTCTTCGCGTCCACGGTGAGCCCGGAGTAGCCGAAGTAGCGGTCCGCCACGGGCATCGGCGAGATGTCGGTCCAGACGCCGGTCCCGGTGTCCAGCCGCGCGACCTGGCCGGCCCCGCCGTCGTACGGGCCGCCGGTGTCGCTCGTCGCGATGAACAGGTACCTGCCCTGCACCACGCCCTTGTGCGCGAGGTACCCGGTCGGCTGGCCGGGGATCCGCTCCCAGGTGGCGCCGCCGTCGAGCGAGCGGTAGACCGGGTTCTCCTTGTCCGCGACGCCCACGTAGATCCTCGGCGAGGCGGGGTCGAAGGTCACCCAGGTGAGGCCCTGGTTCTGGCTCTGGTAGCCGCTGGTGTCCGAGGGGTCGGCCACGTAGTTCCCCACGTTCGGGAAGTTCGCGACCTTCGCCCAGGTCACGCCGTGGTCGGTGCTGCGCCAGAGGCCGTTGCCGCCCTCGGCCGCGAAGTAGACGTTGCGGTTGTCCCGCGGGTCGACGGCGAGCCGCTCCCCCATGCCCCGGCCCGGCATGTTGCCGCCGACCTTGAACGGCAGGACGGTCTTCTGCCAGGTGGCGCCCTTGTCCGAGGAGCGCAGGATCGCGCCGTTGTTCGGATCCCAGCCGTTGGTGTACATCCCGGCCGCGGCGTAGACCCGCTTCGTGTCGACCGGGTCCGGCGCGATGCTGAGCACGCCGTTGTAGCCCCAGTCGTCCTGGCCGACCCAGTCCAGCAGCGGGGTCCAGCTCTGCCCGGACTGGTTCCAGCGGTACGCGCCGCCGATGTCCGTGCGCGCGTAGACGAGGTTCTGCTCGCCCGGGTTGAAGACGACGCCGGGAACGAATCCGCCACCGTCGATCCGGACGTTCTTCCAGGTGTAGGGCTCCGCGGGAGCGGCGCTGGCGGTCCGCGGGCCGGCCACCACGACCGCCACGGCGGTGGCCACGAGCGCGAGGGCGGCGACCACGGCGCCGCCGGGGGACCTTCGCATGCGATGCCTTTCATAGACAGGCTTTTATGTGGGAGCGCTCCCAGAAGCGTGGGTCCCCGTCATCGCCGTGTCAAGAGCCGGAAACTCCGCGTTGACATGGTGCGAAACCACGCGATCACTCAGAGTGATCGCGTGGATTGATCGTTCAGCGGCGGGGGAATTCCGCCGATCCGGGTCGGGCAATCGGCGGGATGAGGGGCGCATAGATGGACAAATCGCCGGGAATTCGGCTGTGTATCATTCGGCGGAACGCGCAGCCCGGCGCCACCCCAGACGCCGGGCACCGTGGAGGCGGGCCGCAACCCGGGTACGTGGCGTAACCACGTTCCCGTGTCGCGGCGGAGGAGATCGCATGAAGGTTTGTGTTGTCGGTACCGGCTACGTCGGCTTGACCACCGGGGTGAGTCTCGCCTTCCTGGGGCACGAGGTGACCTGTGTCGATCTCGACCAGGCGAAGGTGGACATGCTGTCGGCCGGCCGCTGCCCGATCTACGAGCCCGGCATGGAGGATCTGCTCGCCGAGGCGGCCTCCAACCTGACGTTCACCACCTCCTACGCCGACGCCGTCCCGGGCGCCGACGTGGTCTTCGTGGCGGTGCAGACGCCGTCGGCCGCCGACGGCAGCCCCGACCTCCGCTACCTGCGCAGCGCCGCGGAGAGCGTCGCCCGGGCCCTCGACCACGACTTCACCGTCGTGGTGAACAAGTCCACCGTGCCGATCGGCAGCGGCAACTGGGTCGACGCGATCCTGCGCGACTCCTTCGAGGGCCGCGCCGGCGTGGAGTTCGCGGTCGCCTCCAACCCCGAGTTCCTCCGCGAGGGCAACGCCATCGCCGACACCCTCTACCCCGACCGGATCGTCATCGGCTCGGACAACCCGCGCAGCCTCGAGGTCCTCAACCGCCTCTACCGGCCGATCATCAACCAGACGTTCACGCCGCCGACCTTCCTGCCGCGGCCCGAGGACGTCAACGCGGTGCCGCTGGTCTCCACCGATCTCGCCTCGGCCGAGCTGATCAAGTACGCGGCCAACGCGTTCCTGGCCCTGAAGATCAGCTACGCGAACGAGATCGGGCAGCTGGCCGCGAAGGTCGGCGCCGACATCACCGAGGTGGCCCGGGGCATGGGCCTCGACCAGCGGATCGGCTCGCGGTTCCTGCAGCCCGGCGTCGGCTGGGGCGGCTCCTGCTTCGGCAAGGACACCAAGGCCCTGATCGCGACCGCCTCCGAGTACAACCTCGAGATGCCGATCGTGAAGGCGGCCCGCGACGTCAACCAGCGGCAGCGCGCCATCGCCGTGGAGCGCCTCCAGGACGAGCTGCGCATCCTCAAGGGCCGCAAGATCGGCCTGCTCGGCCTCGCGTTCAAGCCGAACACCGACGACCTGCGCGACGCGCCGGCGCTGGACATCGCGAACTCGCTGATCGCCCGCGGCGCCCGGGTGAAGCTGCACGACCCGGTCGCGACCGAGCGGTTCCGCACCGAGCAGCCGGAGCTCGCGCCGTTCCTGACGCCGAGCATCGACGAGCTGTTCGCCGACTGCGACGCCGTCGTGCTGGTGACCGAGTGGGCGCAGTACCTCGAGCTGGACTGGTCCAAATTCGTCGGCCTGATGCGCACCCCGATCCTGCTGGACGGCCGGCACGTGCTCGACGCCGAGCGGATGCGACGAATCGGTTACAAGTACCTCGCCGTCGCCGGCTGACCCGCCGTACGTCCTTACCGCCGCGGTGGCCGAGAGGCCGCCGCGGCGGTTCGCATTTGCGGCTTAAGCGCGTTCCGACGGACCTCAGCAAAACCGACTCATCGCCGGTTTACGGGTGGAAAAATCAGGGTAAGGCCGGATATAGGAACCGACTCGAAGTAGACTCTTCCGTCAATCTCCTTAACCGGTTAAGGTGCCAGGGTGTCGCAGCGATATCGTTACCGACTCGATCACGACGAAATCATTGCGCAACTTGCTGGTTACCTCTTGACTGTTGGTCAAGAAGCGCTTCGGACGGCGGCGTCACTCCGGGATCAAACGGTGGGACGCCGGAGGCGCTATATGACATAGGGAGCGGTATGTTCGGTCAACGTGGGAGTTCGCGATCCCGGGTCGCGCTCGCCGGTGCCCTCAGCGTCGGTCTGGCGTTCAGCCTGACCGCCTGCGGCGACAGCGACGATTCCGAGAGCGGTACCACCGACAGTTCGGCGGCAGCGATCGACTGCGCGCCTTACACGGCGTTCGGCGACATCAAGGGTAAGACGGTCACGATCTACACGGGCATCGTGACCCCGGAGGACACCCCGCACAAGGAGTCCTACAAGCCCTTCGAGCAGTGCACCGGCGCCACCATCAAGTACGAGGGCGACAAGGCCTTCGAGACCCAGGTCCTGGTCCGCGCGAAGGCCGGCAACCCGCCGGACCTCGCGTTCGTGCCGCAGCCGGGTCTGCTCCAGCAGCTCGTCGCCACCGGCAAGGCCGTCGAGGCTCCGGCCGAGACCGCCGCCAACGTCGACAAGTGGTTCGGCGAGGACTGGAAGGCGTACGGCACGGTCGACGGCAAGTTCTACGCCGCGCCGCTCGGCGCCAACGTGAAGTCCCTGGTCTGGTACTCCCCCTCGGAGTTCAAGGACAGCGGCTACACGGTTCCGACCACCCTGGCCGACCTGCAGACGCTGACCGACAAGATGGTCGCGGACGGCAAGAAGCCGTGGTGTGCCGGCATCAGCTCCGGTGAGGCGACCGGCTGGCCGCTCACCGACTGGGTGGAGGACTTCGTTCTCCGCACCGCCGGCCCGGAGACCTACGACAAGTGGGTCAAGCACGAGATCCCGTTCAACGACCCGCAGATCGCCGCCGCGTTCGACGCCGTCGGCGGGTACCTGAAGAACGAGAAGTACGTCAACGGCGGTCTCGGCGACGTCAAGAGCATCGCGAGCACCACCTTCCAGGACGCGGGTCTCCCGATCCTCGAGGGCACCTGCTCGCTGCACCGCCAGGCCAGCTTCTACGCGGCGAACTTCTCGAAGGACACGAAGGTGGCCGAGGACGGCGACGTCTACGCCTTCTACCTGCCGGGTCAGGACGCCTCCTCGAAGCCGGTCCTCGGTGGTGGCGAGTTCGTCCTGGCGTTCGCGGACCGTCCGGAGGTCAAGGCCTTCCAGACGTACCTGTCGAGCGACGTGTGGGCCAACACCAAGGCGAAGCTGTCGTCCGGCTGGGTCAGCGCCAACAAGGGTCTCGACCCGAACAACCTGACCAACCCGATCGACAAGCTGTCGGCGACCATCCTGCTCGACCCGAACGCGACCTTCCGCTTCGACGGCTCGGACATGATGCCCGCCGCGGTCGGCTCGAACGCGTTCTGGAAGCAGGCGACCAGCTGGATCACCGGCCAGGACACCAAGACGACGGTGGACAACATCGAGAAGGCTTGGCCGCAGTAATGGGCTGATGCACCACCAGGGCCGGTCGGGTCTCCCCGACCGGCCCTACCAGTCTCTTTTATCGGTCACTGCCGCCCAGGGAGGAACGGGCAGAGTGTTCACCACCGCCTCCACCACCGCCGACAAGCTCGTGCAGATGTTCGCGGCGATCCTGTTGTTCGCCGCCGTCGTCGGGGTGATCCTGTTCATCGCCGGTCGTTTCACCGGCAAACGCGACAAGTTCGTCGCGTACCTCTACCTGGCCCCCGTCGTGCTGATGCTCAGCGTGGGCCTCCTCTACCCCGGTCTTCGCACCATCTACGAGTCGTTCTTCAACGCCGCAGGTGATGCGTTCATCGGGATCGACAACTACAAGACCATCTTCACCGACTCGGAGCAGCTCGTCGTGCTCCGGAACACGGCGTTCTGGGTGCTCCTGACGCCGTTCGTGGCGACCGGCGTGGGCCTGCTCTACGCCATCCTGGTCGACAAGGCGCGGATGGAGTCGTTCGCCAAGGCTCTGATCTTCCTGCCCATGTCGATCTCCTTCGTCGCCGCGTCGGTGATCTGGAAGTTCATGTACGAGTACCGCCCCGACCAGGGCAACGTGAAGCAGATCGGCCTGGTCAACCAGGTCATCGTCTGGCTCGGCGGCAAGCCGGTCCAGCTGCTGATCGACTCGCCGCTGAACACCTTCCTGCTCATCATCGTGATGATCTGGGTCCAGGCCGGCTTCGCGATGACCGTGCTGTCGGCCGCGATCAAGGCGATCCCGGACGACATCGTGGAGGCCGCCCGCCTCGACGGCGTCACCCCGTGGGGCATGTTCCGCTTCGTGACGCTGCCGGCGATCCGCCCGGCGGTGGTGGTCGTGCTGACGACCATCGCGATCGCCACGCTCAAGGTCTTCGACATCGTGCAGACGATGACCGGCGGCCGCTTCGACACGAGCGTGATCGCCAACGAGTTCTACAGCCAGAGCTTCCGCAGCGCCAACCAGGGTCTCGGCGCCGCGCTCGCGGTCGTGCTGTTCGTCCTCGTGATCCCGATCGTCGTCTACAACATCCGGCAGCTTCGCCGTTCGGAGGCGTGATGACCACCGTCACCCCAATCACCACCACGCCATCGGTCACCCCGGAGAAGGTCTCCGCGGCGGCGAAGGCGAAGAAGAAGCTCACCTCGCCGTGGGCGTCGCTCGTCGCGCTGGTCATCGCGGTGCTGTGGACGCTTCCCACGTTCGGTCTGCTGGTCTCCTCGTTCCGGCCGGAGCGGGCGATCAAGACGACCGGCTGGTGGACGTTCTTCTCCGACCCGAAGGTGACGTTCGAGAACTACCAGGCGGTCTTCGACCCGGACAGCATCAACCTGGCGAACTTCTTCCTGAACACGATCGTCATCACGCTGCCGTCGGTGATCATCCCGCTCTGCCTGGCGTCGCTCGCGGCGTACGCGTTCGCCTGGATGAACTTCCCGGGTAAGAACTTCCTGTTCATCGCGATCTTCGCCCTGCAGATCGTGCCGCTGCAGGTCACCCTGATCCCGCTGCTGACGCTCTACGTCGACATGGGGATCGCGAACACCTTCTGGACGCTCTGGCTGTCCCACTCGGCGTTCGCGCTGCCGCTGGCGATCTACATCCTGCACAACTTCATCAAGGAGGTGCCGTCCAGCCTGATCGAGGCGGCACGGATGGACGGTGCGGGACACGTGGCGATCTTCTTCCGGGTGCTGCTGCCGCTGCTCACCCCGGCCCTCGCCGCGTTCGGCATCTTCCAGTTCCTCTGGGTCTGGAACGACCTGCTGATCTCGCTCACGTTCGCCGGCGCGCCGGAGATCTCCCCGATCACCGTCCAGCTGTCCAACCTGAGCGGCACCCGCGGCACGGCCTGGCACCTGCTCTCCGCGGGCGCCTTCGTCTCGATCATCGTCCCGGTGACGGTGTTCCTGCTGCTCCAGCGCTACTTCGTCCGCGGCCTCCTGGCCGGTAGCGTCAAGGGCTGACGCCCGAGCTCCACCGAAGGCCGCGCCACCCGCCCGGGGGCGCGGCCTTCGCCTTTCCCACCCTCTTTTCCCGGTACGCCGGAAGCACCGCTCTTCCGGCGCCTGGCGGCACCAGCGGGTCACCCACCGGTTGCCGGGACGCCGGCCCGCACCGGATCCGGGGCCGGGCGCAGCGATCGGACGGCGATCGTCGCGCTCACGGCCAGCAGCGCCACCGGCAGCAGGAAGGCGCCGCCGACCGCCAGGGCCAGGTCCGGGCGCAGCGCATCCCGGGCCGCCGGGTCGAGCGCGAGCATCCCCGCCACGCCGTCCGGGACGTGCGCCGTCACCAGCGCGCCGAGCAGGACCGCCACGGCGGCGCCGCCCACGGCCGCGGACAGCTGGGACGACAGGGCGAAGAGGCTCGTGCCCTTCGGCGTGGTGGCGTTCTCCAGGTCGCGCAGCGCGATCGTCATGGTCGGCATCAGGGTGGCGCCGGATCCGGCGCTGAGGACCACCCAGGCCGCCACGATCCACGGGTATCCGGCGCCGGTCATCATCGCCGCCGCGAGACCGGCGCCGCCGAGCAGGCCCAGCGAGGTTCCGGTCAGGACGATGCGGCGGGGCGGCACCCGGTCGACCAGGCGGGTCGCGACCTGGGCGACCAGCCCGACCGCCACGGCCTGGGGCAGCGCCAGCACGCCGACCAGGGAGGCCGGGTCGCCGTTGACGGCCTGGACGTACAGGGGCAGCACCGCCATCGACCCGAAGTAGCCGGCGGCGAACGTGGCCAGCACCCCGAGACCGGCCCGCAGCAGTGGCCGGGACAGCAGACCCAGGTCGACGATCGGCTCCGCCACCCGCCGGGCCCGCCGGACGAACGACGCCAGCAGGACCAGGCCGGCGGTCAGAACCAGGACGGCCGTGGATACGGGGGTGCCGGGGCGATCGAGGAGCGTTCCGCCGTACACGAGAAGGATCGCACCGCCGGAGAGCCCCATGAGACCCGGCCAATCGACGCCCGGCGTCTCCGCGGACGGGACCGAGCGGGGCAGGAGACGGGCGCACACCGCGACCGCGACCAGGCCGAGCGGGATGTTGATCAGGAAGATCCAGCGCCACGACGCCGACGAGATCAGCCAGCCGGCCAGCGGCGGCCCGAACACCGGGCCGATCACCAGGGGCAGCACCAGCAGGCTCATCAGCCGGCCGCGCTGCTCCCGCGGGACGGCCCGCAGCCCGATCGCCTGGCCGACCGGGTTGAGCAGCCCGCCGCCGAGACCCTGGAGGAACCGGAAGACGGCGAGGGAGGCGACGCTCCAGGCCAGGCCGGCGCACGCGGAGAAGACCGTGAACACCAGCAGCGCGGTCAGGTAGACCCGGCGGGCGCCGAACCGGGACGACGCCCAGCCACTCAGCGGGATCACCGCGACGAGCCCGAGCAGATACCCGGTGGTGACCCACTGCGCCGCCGCGAGCGGCGCGTCCAGCCCGGCCACGATGGCCGGCACCGCCACCACGGTGACGGTCGTGTCGACGACGACCATGAGGCCGCCGAGCGCGAGGGTGAGCCCGAGGGCCCGTACCGGCCTCATCGTGCGAAGGGGCGCTCGCGGCGGGCCGTCCGCAGCAGGCTCCCCCACCAGGTGAGCTCACCGACCGCCGCGTCGAAGGCGGCGTCCACCCCGTCCGGCGCGGTGTAACCGGCCGGGCCGAGATCGTTCCACGGCTGCCGCAGACCGACCACCCGCCGGGTCGTGACCATGTGCAGCTCCGCGAGGACGCCCCGCAGGTGCTCGGTGGCGAGCAGGCCGCCCTGGACGCCGTAGGACACCACGGTGGCCGGTTTGAACATCCACTCCCGGTAGTGCCAGTCGATGAGTCGCTTCAGAGCGGCCGGGTAGCTGTGGTTGTACTCCGGCGTGACCAGCACGAACGCATCGGCCGCGTCGATCCGCTCGGCGACCGGTGAGCCGGAGCCGCCGCCGGGCCGCAGATCGGCGTCGTCCGGGAGCGCACAGTCGGCGCAGTCGATCAGGTCCAGTTCGGCAGCGCCGCCCGCGGCCGCCCGGAAAGCCGCCCATTCGCTGATCGCGCGGCCCATCCGCTGGTTCCGCACGCTCCCGCTGATCACCACGATCCGCAGCGGGTCGGCCGGCCGCTCCCCGGTCGCCGCGGGCTCGGAGGGCAGACTAGTCGTCGTCATGTGGCCCAGCGTCAGCGTTCAACATATGTTGAAGTCAAGGAGGCACCCATGAGCGTCGCAGCACTGCCGTTCGTCCTGACCGTCTCCGAGGTGGCCGCCGCGAGTGGCGTCGCCTCCTCGGCCGTCCGGTTCTACCTCGGCGAGATGCGCTCGGGCGCCCGGCTGTGTGAGCTGTAGTCAGGCGAGGCGGCCGTCCCGCAGGGTGATGACGCGGTCGGCGCGGTCCATCAGGGCCGGGTCGTGGGTGGCGACGAGAGCGGTCATGCCGCGGGCGTCGACGACGGCGCGCAACAGGTCCATGATGGCGCGGCCGGTGTCCGAGTCGAGCTGGCCGGTCGGCTCGTCGGCGATCAGGAGTTCGGGGTCGTTGGCCAGGGCGCGGGCGACGGCGACGCGCTGCTGCTGGCCGCCGGAGAGTTCGCCGGGACGCTGGGCGGCCTGGCCGCCGAGGCCGACGAGCTCGAGGAGCACCGCGACCCGTTCGTCACGGTCGGCGGGGCGGCGCCTGGTGAGGCGCATCGGGACGCTGACGTTCTCGGCCGCGGTCAGGATCGGGATGAGGCCGAACGACTGGAAGACGAACCCGATCACGTCGCGGCGCAGCTCCAGCAGCTCCTGCTCGCCGGCGCCGGTGACCGGGCGGCCGGCCACCGTGATGGTTCCGGTGGTCGGGCGGTCGAGGCCGCCGATCAGGTTGAGCAGGGTGGTCTTGCCGGCGCCGGAGCGACCCCGGACCGCGATCAGCTCACCCTTGGCGACCGTGAACGACACGTCGCTGAGCGCGTGCACGGTCCGGTCCCCCGAGCCGAACTCCCGGCCGAGCCCGGCCACCTCGACGACGTCGCTCACCGCTGCTGCTCCCCCGGCTGATCGGGACGGACTTCCACGTGGTCGGGCTCCAGGTCCAGCCGCACTCGGTCGCGCAGGCTCAGGGCCTCCACGAAAGCGGCCGGCAACTGCAGGCGACCGGCCCGGTCGAGGACCGCGTACTCCTCCGAGACGTGCTCCTCGGAGCCGTCGGCCGCGATGCGCGCGGAACGTCGTACCTCGGAAGCGGTCTTGCCGTCCCGGATGGCGACCGCGCGGCGCACCTGGCCGGCGACGTTCATGTCGTGGGTGACCACCACGACGGTGACGCCCAGTTCGGCGTTGACGGTGCGCAGCGCGCCGAAGACCTCGTCGGCGGTGGCCTCGTCGAGCTCGCCGGTGGGCTCGTCGGCGAAGAGCACCTCCGGGTCGTTGGCGAGGGCCACCGCCACGGCGCACCGCTGCTGCTCGCCGCCGCTCATCTGGGCCGGGCGGTTGCCGGCGCGGTGGGCCAGGCCGACCATCTCCAGGAGCTCGCCGGCGCGTTCCCGGCGGCGGGCGCCGGCCAGTCTCATCGGCAGCTCGACGTTCTCCCGGGCCGACAGGTAGGGCAGCAGGTTCCGCGCGGTCTGCTGCCACACGAACCCGACGATCTTCCGGCGGTACTCGAGGCGTTTGCGCGCGTTCATGCCGAGCAGGTCGTACCCGGCCACCCGGGCCACTCCGGCGGTGGGCTCGTCGAGGCCGGAGAGGATGTTGAGCATGGTCGACTTGCCGGATCCGGACGCGCCGACGACCGCGAGCAGCTCGCCCCGATCGACGACGAGATCAAGACCTTGAAGAGCCACAACCTCAACACCTTCGGTACGGAAGATCCGCACCAGCCCGTCGCAGACGATGTGCCCGCTGAGCCGGTCGGCGCCTCCAGCACGGGCCGCGGCCCGTTCGGCGGCCCGCGACTCCAGGTCGGCCAAGCTCATGACTGCTCCTCTCCGAGCCGCAGCACCGAGCCGAGGCGCAGGCGGCGGTTGGCGACGTCCTCGACGACCAGGGCGGCGATCACGGCGAGGACCGTGACGGCCAGGACCCCGGCGGCGAGCCACGGGTCGGCGCTGACGTCGGCGGGCACTCCGGCGGTGAAGTCGTCGAGGCCCAGCGCCGGCGCGATGATCGCGGGCAGCGCGGCCCCGGCCAGGGCGCCGGCGAGGACGGCGACCCCGAGCAACGGTACGAGCTCGTACACGAGCAGCCGCCGCCCCTGCCCGGTGGACAGCCCCAGGGTGCGCAGGCGGGACAGGGTCCGGCCGCGGGCGGGCGCGCCGGCCAGCACGGTCAGCGCCACGGCGAGCAGGGCGAGCGCGGCCGCCGACACGAGACCGGCCACGAAGGTGAGGCTCAGGACCCCGTCGACGCCGCGTTCGTCGAGCGAGCTCCGGTAGGCCTCGCGGGTGGTGACGGTGGCCGGCATGTTCAGCTCGAACGCGTCGACCTCCCGGCCGGTGGCCTTCAACGTCTGCGCCTTCTGCCCCTCGTCGGCTACCTCACGCACGGTGGCGGCGTCCCAGCCACTGCCGTCGACGAGGATCCGGTTGGGGACGAGCGGCTGGAAGTCCGGCACCGGCATGGCCTGGCTCGGCAGCACGATGAACTCGCGGACCGCGGTGCTCAGCCCCGGCGCGGTGTCCTGGACGGCGGCGACCGTGAACTCGTACCGGCGTCCCTGGATGTCGACGGCGCCGCCCTGGCCCACCCGCTGGGCCAGCCGCGGCGAGACGATGGCCGGCACGACGTCCGACCTCGGCGCGGTCGTGAAGCCGGCCGGCAGGTCCAGCCCGGAAGCCGGGTCCACGACCATCGCCTGGACCTGGGCGATCAGCGTGCTCTGCGCGGGGCGTACCTCGGCAGCCGACACCAGCAGCAACGGCGTGGCCCTCTCGACGCCCGGCAGCCCGGCGATCGTCGCCGGCGTGTCGACGGCGAACGAGAAGCCGGTGACCACGGCGTCGGCGGGCACCGCCAGGTCGGCGGCGCGGTCCCGGCCATGGCTCACCGTGGTGGCGACGGTTCCGGCGAAGATGCCCGTCGCGATCGCCACGACCAGCACGCTGAGCGGCCAGGACCGCAGCGGCGCGCCCCGCCCGGCGCCGGCCAGCCCGAGGAAGGCGACCGCGCCGCGGGCCCGGGCGGCGAGCCGGCCGGCCACCCGTAGCGGGTACGGGATGAGCCGCAGCGCGATCAGCGAGGCGGCGACGGCGAGCAGCACCGGCACGGCGACCAGGTACGGGTCGACGCCCGCCCCGGCGTCGATGCCCCGCTGCCGGACCAGGTAGGCGCCACCGGCCGCCAGCGCGATCAGGAACACCTCGAACGTGATCCGGCGGGGCGAAGGCCGGCCGGCGGTCAGGTCCCGCCGGTGGCCGGTGAAGTCGGGGCGGCGTGCCCCGGCCGCCGCCAGCACGGCCGGCGCCAGCAGGCCGAGCAGGGCGAAACCGACGATGAGCAGCGGCTCCCCGGTGTCGGCGCGGCCGGGGACCAGTGTCCCGGCCAGCCGGCCGAGCAGGGCCGCCGGCAGCACGACGACCAGGGTCTCGGCGACGGTCCGGCCGGCGATCGCGAACACCGAGCCGCCCCGGGCGCGGATCAGCGCGTACTCGCCGCGCCGCCGGTCGGCGGCGAGCCGGGCGGCCAGCAGGATGAGCCCGGCCATGGTGGCGAGGATGCCGGCCCTGATCACGGCGAGGACGGCCTGGACCGAGCGCAGCCGCTTCTCGAACTCGGCGAGCGTGGTGTCGACGCCGCTCTGGAAGCCGGTGTTCTCCGGCGGGTGCCGGCGGGCCTCGGCCACCGCCGTGGTGAGCGCGGTGACCTGGTCGGCGGTGAGACGCCGCTCGTCGATCCGGTAGCGCCAGGTCTGGTTCAGCTCCTTGGCATCGGCGCGGACCCGTTCGGCCCCGGCGAGATCGGTGAGCAGGGTCGCGCGGTACCGGGTGTCCTCGTCCGCCGACGGGCAGGCGACCCGGGCCAGGCGCATGTCGTCCCAGAACGGCGATGCCGGGTCGACGGGGTCGTAGCGGCCCACCACCCGTACCGTGGCCACGCCGGACCTGGTGTTCAGTGTGACCGAGTCGCCGATCTTCAGCTCGAGGGCCTTCGCCTCGTCGGTGCCCACGATCGCCTCGGCCGAGGTCCGGGACGACCGCGGGAGGCGGCCCTCGACGATCCGGGTCATCTCGCCGCCACGCAGGCTGACCTGCCGACGGACCCCGACCAGTGTCGGGCAGGCCGCGAGGTACTGCCCCGCGATCGCGGCGTTCGCCGGGGCGACCTGATCGGCGAACCAGCCGTCGCTGATCAGCGCGGGCAGCGGCGCGGGCAGGCCCGAGCGGATCTCCTCGAGCAGCCGGCTGCGGTCCGGGCCGCCGAACGGCTGCGGCTCCAGGTCGGGTGTCCAGCGGAACGTGAGGTCCCGGGAGCTGTACGCCAGCTTCGCGATGTCGGCCCGCAGACCCTCGTCGGTGGCGCCGTTCGCGAGGCGGCCGGGCCCCGACGCCAGGAAGGCGGCGAGCGCGACGAGTGCCGCGAGCAGCGCCAAGTGTCCGGCGTACGCCCGTACACGGCCAAGGATCATCGGTCTGCCCCCAAGCGCAACCGCGCCGCCGGAAGCCTGCGTGCCGCCGAGGCCGCGGTGCTCGCGCTCAGCGCGAGCGCGATCGCCACCAGCAACGCGACACTGCCCGTGGTGGCGAGCCAGGCGACGTCGAGCACCGGCACCGGAACCGGGCGGACCGCGGTCGGCGTCAGGATCAGCAGCGGCGCCATCGCACCGGCCACCAGCAGGCCGACGCCGAGACCGGTGAGCGCGCCGACACCGGCGAGGAACGCCTGCTCGATGACGAGCGAGCGGGCGAGCAGGCGGGGACCGGCGCCGAGCGTGTGCAGGATCGCCAGCTCGCCGGCCCGGCGGGCGGCGGTCGCGCGGGAGTCGGCGGCGATGCCGGCGGCCGCGAGCAGGACAGCGCCGAACGCCGCGAGGAACAACGCCACCCGGGCGCCCGCGCCGAACGGGTCCTCGGCCGCCGACCGGGCCAGCTCCCGCCGGTCGAGGATCTCGGCGCCGGCGAGACCCGCGGTGCCGGCCGGATTCCCGCTGATCCACCACTCGGAGGTGCGCGGCGCGATGCCGTACGCGGTGAAGAGGGACGCGTCGAGCGCCGGTCGATCGGCCAGGATCGCCGCTCCCCCGCCGGTCCCGGGCACGCGATCGATCACGGCGACCACCTGGATCGGCACGCTCGCGCCACTCACCGACATGAAAGCGGGCCGGCCGGGCTCGACGTTGAGCTCGGTGTACGCGTTCCGGGTCATCGCGACCGGCACCGGTTCGCGCACCAGCGCCGGGGTCACCGCGAAGCCGCCGGTCATGCGCAGCGCGCCGTCGTCATCGGCCACCCGGCTGGTGCCGCCGCGGGTGATCGCCGACCACGTGCCCTCCTGTCCGGTGATCCGCCAGCTGATATCGGTGTCCGGTGGTCCCTGGACGAGGAAGCCGGCGAGTCCCTGCTCCGTGGTGGTGATCGTGGACTTCTTCCGGTCGGTGCTCACTCCGAGATCTCGGCGGCGGCCGTCCTTGAACACGGCGAACGTCCGCACCGGACCACCGGTCGTCGTGATCACGCCAGGGCGGAGCTCCCTTTCGGATATCTCCGATTTATGGGTACGGGCCAACGCGTCCAGAAGCCTGCCGGGCGGGCCGCCCATCGCGTCCTTCCGGGCGATCATCACGGACCTGGCCGCGGCCGTGTCGATCGCGACGAGATCGGCCGGATCGCTGCCGGCGGTCAGCGGGACCGACTCCCGCCACGCCGGAACCACCTCGCGGACCCCCGCCAGCGCCCGGAGTTGCTGCTCCCGGTCGTCGGGGGCGGCACCACCCTCCTCGACGACCCGCACATCCGCGCCGACCCGCTGCTCCGCCTGGTCCTGGATCGAGCCCTCGGTGGTGCCGGCCAGCGTCCACGAGACCGTCGCGGCGGCCACCGCCAGGGCCAGCATCACCATCGGTCCGGCGTGGGTACGGCGACCGGCCTGCCAGGTGCCGAGCAGCCCCGCGCGGCTGACCCCGCGGCCGAGCCGGGCGGCCACGAACCGGGCGATCGGCGGCAGCAGGCGTACCGCGAGGACCGCGCCGGTCAGCACGCCGAGCGTCGGGGCGGCCGCGAGCAGCGGGTCCACGCCGCCGAAGCCCGCGCCGACCGGAGACGAGTACTGTCGCAGCTGGAGCCAGCCGAGCACGGCCAGCGCCACCACGACGACGTCGAGGCCGGCTCTGCGGAACATCGAGAGGCGGCCGCGGCCCGCCGTCTCGGTGACGTAGGTGCCGGCCTTGCGCAGCGCCGGGACGGTCAGGGCCAGGACGCCGCCGGCCGCCGCCAGGGCCGCGATCAGCCACACCGGGGCGGTCAGCCCGGGTTCCAGGGTCGTGCCGGGGATCGGGATCCGGCCCACCAGCAGGACCGCCAGCGGCGGGGCGATCAGGGCGGCCGGCAGCACGAGCACGAACGCCTCCGCCGCGGCGAACCCGGCCAGCTGCCGCCGGGACGCGCCCCGGGCCCGCAGCAGGGCGGTCTCCGGGCGGCGGGCCTCACCGAGCAGCAGCGCCACCAGGGTGAGGGCGTATCCGCCGAGGACGGCCAGCAGGAGCACCGGCGTGACCAGGGCGGATCGGCGTACCAGGTCGGCGCGGTCCAGCCGTTCGGCGAGGGCCGGCAGCCCGGTCGTGATGGTGGCCGAGGCGCCGAGCCCGGTCTCCGCCGGCAGGCGCGCACCGACGGCGGCGGCCTCGTCGGCCGTACGGGCGACGAGCTCCCTGGTCGCGCCGGTCAAGTCCGGCCGGGCCAGCCAGCCCGCTGAGGCGCCCTGGGTGAAGCCGTCGTCGAAGGCCTCGCGGGTCACCACGATCGGGCCGTGCGTCGAGGTCTGCGGCAGGCGGCCGGCGAAGACGTCCGGCAGGAGCAGCCAGAACGGGTCGGCCTGGTCCCTCGGGCGCCAGACGCCGGACACCTCGATCGCGACGATGCGGTCGGTGCGGCGGTCCACCAGGCGCAGGGTGTCGCCGGCGGACACCCCCAGCAGCTGGGCCACCGGTTCGGCGAGGGCCGCCTGCCTGCCGGTCGGCCACTGCCCTTCGCGCAGGTCGGCGTGCCCGGGAAGGTCGTCGAGGCTCACCACGTCGGCGTAGACGACGCCGTTCGCATCGGGGGACGTCCCGGCGCCCGGGTCGGCGATCGCCCAGCCCGAGGCGTAGGAGGCGCTGCTCACCGTGGCGGTGCCATAGGCCCTGCGGACGGCATCGTCGCGGCCCTCGGCGGCGGCCCCGCGGATCAGCACGGAACGCTCGGCCGGGGCGGCGGACGCCACGGCCGCCTGCACGCCCGCCTCGGCGGCGGCGCCCGCGTACGCGGTCAGGCCGGCCAGCAGCAGGGCGGCGATGAACATGACGGCCGCGCCGGCGGCCAGCAGGCCCTTGGCGGCGGCGGCGCGCCGGAGGATCAGCGCCATGGGCGGCCGGGGTCGAGCATGGTGACGGATCTTGCCACATGGGAAGGGAGCCGGTGTGTCCCACCGGCTCCCCTGCCCGCTTTTGCTTCTTTTCCGTTACGGCTGGCTTCGGGGGCTCTCCGGGACCAGGGTGTCGATGAACTCGTGCGGGTCGTGCGCGTCGGTGGTGCGCCGGGCCTCGTCGGCCTCCGCCTTCAGGGTGCTCGCCACGCCCGCGCCGTCGACGCCCGGAATGCCGGACACCGTGTCGTACGCCTTCTCGGCGAGCGCGTAGGCGGCCCGGTATTCGTGCGACGCGAAAGCCTTGGAGGCGAGCCCGAGCAGAGCGTCCGCCGTACGCAAAGCGGTCTTGCCCTTGCCCTGTGGCACCGTCGCGGCGAGCCGGTTCGCGGCCTCCCAGTAGGCGGCGGTCAGGAAGCGGTCGCTGTTGTCCCGGTCGAACTGGCTGAAGTCCCAGTTCACGTCGATGTAGCTCATGATCGAGTTGTTCTCGTCGCCGGCGTTGACGAAGTAGAACTCGCCGCCCGGGCCGTAGGCGACGCCGGTCGTGCTGTCGTAGCCGTCGTGCGGGTGGCTCATGCCCAGGTGGTGGCCGACCTCGTGGATCTGCGTGGTGGTCAGGCCGTAGCCGCTCTCGACCACCTCCGGGGAGATGAACGAGAACACGTAGGACTGGTCGCCGGTCGTGTAGTCGTCGTCGGCGAACCCGAGCGCCGGCACGCCGACCCCCTCGCCGACCGCGTAGTTGAACAGCGGGATCTCGTAGTCGACCTTGCCCTGGTCGTCGAGCGCGCGGTCCAGGTTCTCGCGGTTGTAGAGGTAGAGGTTCGCGAACGCCGGGTAGCCGCTGCCGGGGTAGCAGGAGACGTCCTCGAGCAGGCCCAGGTAGCACTCCTCGGCCCGCGCGTCGTACGGAAGATCCTGCGTGTCGTAGCTGAACCTGTTACGCCAGCGCAGCTCGGCGAGCTCGGCCTTGAGCAGGCTCGGCGTCGTGTACTGCTCGCTCGCGTCGACGCCCGGCCAGCCCTCGTAGGTGTTGTCGTCGAGGTTCAGCGTCTTCGGCGGCTCGGCCGTCGGCAGCTCCACCGGGTAGAGCGGCGACGTGGTGAAGAGCAGGTTCAGCGCCACGTACCGGGTGATCTTGCCGAGGTCGCCGGCCAGCGCGGCCGGGCTACGGAACCCGTCAGCCGCGTACTCCCAGGTCGGCGGCATCCGGTAGTCGACCACGCCGTCGCCGTCGAGGTCCGGGTTGTCGACGTCGTAGTTGCTGGTCCACGACTCGGGGCCGGCCGACAGGTCGTGGAACCAGACCCGCCGGGTCGCGCCCAGGCCGGTCTCCTCGTCGTCGGCGGTCGTGCCACCCCACGCGATGACCTTGCGGGAGTCGCGGATCGCGCCGAAGTCGTAGCCGGTGTCCGGATCGGGCTCGCCGGTCTTCGTGTAGACGTGGTGCTTGAAGTCGGAGCGGCCGTACCAGTTGATGAAGTAGACCGTGTTGCGGCGGGTGTCGACGCCCTTCGGCGGGTTGAAGGCGAGCCACTTCTCGACGCTCGGCGCATCGATGAAGTTGTTGTCCGCGATGTCCAGCACATTATTGGCCTGGTCGTTGTAGGCCTGCTGGTAGGTGGTGAGCGCGGCGGGTTCGGCGAGGCTGCTCAGCTTCCCGAAAAACCTATTTTCGTACGATTTATCAGCATAATTGACTTTGTAGTCGTACTTGTAGGTGATGCCGAGTTTCTCGGTCACGCCGTAGGACAGCCGGGATCGCACCACCGGCTCGTAGGACGGGGCCAGCTCGGCCAGGAAGTCGCTCTTGGCGACCTGCGACTGCTCGTAGCCGACGAAGACCACGTTGACCGGGACCTTCTCGACCAGGCGGGGCTGGCCGCCGGGATTCAGGTAGGCCAGGCCGGGCTTCGAGTGCGCGCCGGCGGGTCCCGCCGAGGCCGCTACGAGAGCCGCGACGAGAGCTATCACGAACGGGCTTCTCCTTCTCATGTGGACACGCTGCCATCTACCCCCACCGATGTGAAGAGGGTCGGTACAGTCACCTGCGTGTCGATCAACGCCCTCGAGATCCGCCGATTGGTCAAGACCTTCGGGACGTACCGGGCGGTGAACGAGGTCGATCTCACCGTCCGCGCCGGCACCTTCCACGGCATGGTCGGCCCCAACGGCGCCGGCAAGTCCACGACCATCGGCATGGCGGTGGGCCTGGTCGTCCCCGACGCCGGCACGATCCGCATCCTCGGCCACGACGCCCTGCGCGACCGGGGCACGGCCCGCGCCCTGACCGGCGTCCTCCCCGACGGCCTCGACCTGCCGGAACGTCTCACCGGCGCGGAACTGCTCCGCTACAGCGCCGGCCTGCGCGGCCTCTCCCGCCGTGCCGCGGCCGCCCGCGTCGACGAGCTCGTCGAGGTCCTCGGCCTGGCGAAGGCCGCCGGCACACCCCTCGCCGACTGCTCGACGGGCACGCGCAAGAAGGTCGGCCTGGCCCAGGCGCTCCTGCACGCTCCGCGCCTGCTGATCCTCGACGAGCCCTTCGAAGCCGTCGACCCGGTCTCCGCGGCCACCATCCGCCGGGTCCTGGCACGCTTCGTCCAGGGCGGCGGCACCACGGTCCTCTCCACCCACTCGATGCTCCTGGTCGAGCAGATGTGCGACGACGTGACGGTCATCCACCAGGGCCGCGTCGTGGCAGCCGGCCCCGTCACGGAGGTGTCAGCGGGCCGCCCCCTGGAGGACCGCTTCGTCGAACTGGTAGGAGCCGACCAGACAGGCGAAGCCGGCCTCGACTGGCTGACAACCCCGAGCGAGCCCCGGTGACCCACTCCCCCGACCCCCACCCCGCGGCGTCGCCCCCAGCCCAGCCCTCCCCCGACCCCCACCCCACGGCGTCGCCCCCAGCCCAGCCCTCCCCCGACCCCCACCCCGCGGCGTCGCCCCCAGCCCAGCCCTCCGCGGCTCCTCGACCGGCCTCCTTCCCGCCCGGCTCTCAGCAGGCCCGGCTCTCACCCGGCCCCCTGGTCACCGCGCTGAGCAAGGCCACCGTCCCCGCCCGGATGCGCGCGACCATGCTCCGCCGCTCCCTCCGCGAGAACCCCGGCCCCGCGGTAGCCGGCCTGGCAGGCCTGGTGGCGGCCGCCTGGCTGATCAGGTACGCCCACACCGGCGACCAGCACACCCTCTCCATCCTGGCCGGCAGCTGGGTCCTGGGCTGGATCGTGCTGCCCCTGCTCCTCGGCGGCGGCCGCGGCCGGGTCCGCCCCACCCACCTCCGCCTCGAACCGGTGGGCAGCCTCACCGCCTCGACCGGGCTCCTCGCCGCCTCAGCGGTCGGAATCGGCCCCGCCGTCTCCCTCCTGGCCCTCTCGGCTCTGCCGGTCCACGCCGCCCGGTACGGCCCGGACTCCCTCCTCCTGACAACGTTCGGCGCCCTCCTCCTCTGGCTGTTCGGCCTGATCGGCTCGGCGGTGGCCCTCGAAGCGGTGGGCCACGCCGGCGGCCCGGCAGGCGCCCTCCTGACCGGCACGTTCACCGGAGCCGTGATGGGCGTTCTGGGCTCGGTCTGGGCCGTGGCGCCCTGGGTCACCTTCCTCCTGGCCGTAGGCCCACCCGGCGAGGTCGTCCAAGCCCTCGAATACGTCCCCAGCAGCTGGCCCGTCTCCGCAGTCACCGGCCCGCCCGACCGTGCGGCCCGGATGCTGACCGGCCTGCTCCTGCTCGTAGCCCTGGCCTTCCTCACCTACCACCTCCTGGTCCGCCGGGTCCTCAGCACAGGTCTCCCCTTCCGCCCCCGCCTGGCGCGCGCCTCCTCCCCGGCCACCGATGCCGCCGGCACCCCTTCCCCAGCCGGTCGCCCCGGCCCGCCGGCGGCCACCACCACGCCACCCACCCGATTCGCACTCCCGGCACCGACCCGCGCCGTGGCCGTCCGCGAACTGCGCACCTGGCTCCGCCATCCCCTGCGCCTGCAATACCTCGCCTTCGCCGTCGTCTACGGCGCCCTGCTCGCCGGCCTCCCCGTCCTCGCCCAGATCGACTTCCTCCTCCCCTGGGCCGGCCCGCTCGCCGTCCTCTGGGGCGCCGCCATGTCGTCGGGCATGGCCGGCCTCGACGGCACCGCCCTCTGGATGCCACTGACCACTCCGGACGGTGAGCGCGCCGAGGTACGCGGCCGCGCCCTCGCCTGGCTCCTCCTCTTCACCCCGATCGGCCTCCTCCTCACCACGATCGGCGCCCTGGCGGCACCCGGCACCAGCGCCCTCCTCGCCTTCACCGCCCTGCCGGCGGTCCTCGGCGCGGGCACCGCCGTACCGGTCTGGATCGCCCTGCTCCGCATCCGCCCGGTGGCCGACCCGCGCCACCCCACCTCCGCCGACAACCCGACCGACATCGTCAGCGTCCTGGTCGCCGCCGGAGCCGGAGTCATCGCCGCGGCCCCCGCATTCGCCCTCCAGGTCTGGGGCCCCGACGTCCTCCGCGGACCGGCCCTGCTGCTCGGCGTGGCCTGCGGCGTAGCCGCCTGTTACGGCGGCCTCTGGCTGGCCGACGATCGGCTCGGCCGGCACGGCGCCGAGGTGCTGGCCGCGGCCGGCCAGCGCACCAGGCCGCCCACCGAGGCGATCCCGATGAGGTGGGACGCCGACTGGTACCGCGAGAACCGGGCGACGGCCTGGGCTCTGATCCTGCTGACCGCGGGCTGGATTCCGGTGATGCCGCAAGGTGTCATGGTCGTGGCCTTCGGTGTCGACGGTGGCTGGATCATCGCCTCCCACTTGCAGGGCGGCGCCAGGACGGCGGTGGCCCTCGCGATGATCGCCCTGGGCGGCGCCATGCTGCTGGCGGGCCTCGTCCTCTGGGGAAGGCGATCATCCGGTCCGGCAGTGATGAGTGCCGGAAGCGGTCGGTGACGTGTTCCTGGTGAAGCGGCAACGTGCCGGGCGAACCGGGGCTTGCCCGCGGCCGCCCGGCAACGCCGCCCGCGCCGAGATCGGCGTCCTGGCGGGGTCATCGAACAGCGGGTGGTGATGGCGATCGGCCGGAGCCGGTCGCCGGGTCGTCGTCACCCATCCGCGGAGCGTCTCGGCGAGCGGTCGAGCGAAGACGCCCGGCGGGCAGCCGGCGGCCGGCCCGGCGACCGTCGTCTTCGGAGGATCAGGGCGAGAAGGACCGGATAGGCGCAGAGCACCAGCAGCCCACCCCACCACGGCAGCGGGAAGTAACCGGCGGAGGGCGCGTAGTGCGCGGTCACCTGCGGGAAAGCGACAAGGGTCTGCCCGGCCGCGAACCCCGCCGCCGGAGTGACCCGCAACAGCCACTGCGCGAGCGGGTCGGGCAGCAGCGGGACCGCGGTGACGGCGTAGGGCACGACGACCAGCACCACGCCGGCCAGCACGGCCGCCCAGCGCCGCCGGAGCAGAACCCGCAGCTGCCACGCGAGGACCGCACACGCCGCGAACACCACCCCGAGGCCGATCGCCACCCGGGGCACCGGGACGACGACACCCACCCCGATCAGGCCCGCGAGGAAACTCGCGCCCGCGAGGAAACTCGCGCCCGCGAGAGCGAGCAGACCCCGCCCGCCCCCGCCACGCCGGTCGGGCCGGCCGCGCGGGCTGCCGTACCCGATCCACGACGGCACGCCCGGCGGCGCCGCCGAAGCGGCGGCCACCAGCACGACGACGATCGCGACCGGCAGGCCGAGCAGCGCCGACCGGGACGCGGGCGGTCCGTCCTCGCCGAGCGGGCCGATGTCGCCCGTGCCGCTGACCGTGATCACCCCGCCCGCCTCGACCGCCCCGGACGCGCGATGGAACCTCTCCCAGTCGGTCCGGTTCATCTCGCCCACCGCGTCGCTGCGCCACGGGCCGCCCGGGCTGACGTTGTCGAAGACGCCGACGGCCTGCGTGAACCGGACCTCCTCGACCGCGCCGCCGAGCATCACCCCACGCAGGGTGAGATCGCCGGGCGAGGTGGCGAAGAGCCCGATCCGAGCCGTCTCCGGCAGCCCGCCGATCCGGGCCGAGCCCACCGTCTCCCACCGCTCGCCGTCGGCCGACTCGAAACCGGTCACGGTCTCACCCGAGCGGGTCAGCCGCAGCCATCGCGGCGCCTGCTCGGAGACGCCACCGGGCCGCCCGGCGACGTCATGGCGATAGTCGTGCTGGAACCGGACGCCGTGGTCGCCGGTCATCATGACGGCCGCGTAGGGCGAGCCCCGGCGCACGCCGTCCTTCACGATGATCCCCACCTTGGCCCAGGGCACCAGCCCGGACACGATCTCGTCGTGATCCGGAGGTGGATAGGTGATCGTCCCCGTCATCCCGGTCAGCCGGACGGTGAGGCTCCCCTCCGGACCGACATCGCGATGCAGGAACCAGAACCGGTCGGCGACGCCTTCTTTCTCTCTCCCGCTCGCGGAGAGCAGACCCGGCACGACGACGGCGAGAACCGCGACGGCCAGTGCGACGATGCTCCTCTTCCTCATGCCGATCGTTTGTACGCACCCCGGCATGACACCAGCCGAACAAACTCTGTCATGCCCCTGTTATGTCCCTCCGGGCATCCTGGTGCCATGTTCAGCCTCCGCGGCGGGACCGTGAGCGCCCGCTTCACGATCCTCTACGCCACCGCGTTCCTCGGCTCCGGCGCCACTCTGCTGGCGCTGGCGTTCCTGCTCGCCGGCACCCGGGTCACCAGCGTCGCGCCCACCGGCAGCCCCATCGCGCCGCCCTCCGTGCAGGATGATCGCCAGCTGGCGCAGAGCGCGGCGGTGGCACTGCTCATGATGGCGGCGGTCTCACTGGTGAGCGGCCGCATCCTGGCCGGGCGCGTGCTGCGGCCGCTGCGCACCATCACCACGGCGACCAGGCGCATCACGGCGGAGAGCCTCGACCGTCGCCTGGCCGTCGCCGGTCCGGCCGACGAGGTGAAGGCGCTGGCCGACACCATCGACGACCTTCTGGAGCGTCTCGAGGCCTCGTTCACCGCGCAGCGCCGGTTCGTCGCCAACGCCTCCCACGAGCTGCGCACTCCGCTCGCGACCATGCGCGCCTCACTGGACGTCGCCGAGGCCAAACCCGATGCCGCGCCCTCGACCGTGGCGCTGGCCGGCCGCCTGCGCACGCAACTCGACCGCGTCGATCACCTCCTCGACGGTTTCCTGGTCCTGGCGAGAGCCCAGCACGGCGTCCTTGCGGACGCCGACACCGTCGATCTGGGTGAGTTGATTGCTGCGGCTTTGAGACAGCGAGATTCAGACGTACGAGGGAAGCACCTCACCGTCGACATCGAAGTCCCGCCCTCGACCACCACCCGGGGCAGCCCCGCCCTGCTCACCCGGCTCGTCGAGAACCTGATCGACAACGCCGTACGCCACAACGAAGCCCACGGCTGGATCCGCGTGACGGCAACCCGGCTCAGCAGCGCGAACGGCGCGTCCCGTGCCGACGCGGCGGCGTCGGGGAGGGCGGAGTCGGTGGTGCTGACCGTGGAGACGGGCGGCCCACGGCTCGACCAGCACGAGGTGGACCGCCTGACCCAGCCGTTCGAGCGACTGAGACGGGACGGTCCGCGGCACGACCGGGCGGGCGGCGGCTCGTCGGGGCTCGGACTGTCCATCGTGGCCGCCGTGGCGGCGGCGCACGGCGGCGACCTCGGACTGACCGCGCGAGCCGGCGGCGGCCTCCGGGTCACGACCACCCTGGCGGCGTCATGAGGGTGCTCGTCGTGGAGGACGATCACGACCTCGCCGAGGTGGTGACGGAGGGGCTGACCGACACCGGGATGGCCGTCGACGTGGCGTACGACGGGCTGGCCGCAGCGGAGAAACTGGATCTCGCGCCCTATGACGTCGTCGTGCTTGATCGCGATCTGCCGGGGCTGCACGGCGACGTGCTCTGCCAGCAGATCACCGACCGCGCGGAGCGGCCGATGGTGCTGATGCTCACGGCGGCCAGCGCGCCGGGTGACCGGGTCAGCGGGCTCACGCTCGGGGCGGACGACTACCTGTCGAAGCCGTTCCACTTCCCCGAGCTCATCCTCCGGATCCAGGCCCTCGCCCGGCGTCGCCCCGACGCCCGGCCACGCACGCTGCGAGTGGCCGGAATCGAGTTGGATCCGGTACGCCGGACAGTGTTCCGAGATGGGAGGAGACTCGCGCTCTCGGTGAAGGAGTTCGCGGTGCTGGCCGAGTTGTTGCAGGCCAGCCCGGGCTTCCTCAGTGCGGAGACGCTATTGGAAAAGGTGTGGGACGAGAACGCCGACCACTTCACCAACACGGTCACCGTCACGGTGGGCCGCGTCCGCCGCAAACTGGGCGAACCGCCGGCGATAACAACCCTGCCCGGAGTCGGCTATCGCGTGTCCTGACCACCAGCCCAGCGGCCCAGCCCGGCGCAGCCACCCAGCCGGGCGCAGTCACCCAGCCGGGCGCAGTCACCCAGCCGGGCGCGGCCACCCAGCCGGGCGCGGCCACCCAGCCGGGCGCGGCCACCCAGCCGGGCGCGGCCACCCAGCCGGGCGCGGCCACCCAGCCGGGCGCGGCCACCCAGCCGGGCGCGGCCACCCAG
>NZ_JBFAAR010000007.1:0-344060 GCF_040639855.1 Actinoplanes sp. NPDC023714 | reverse complement strand
CACCCAGCCGGGCGCGGCCACCCAGCCGGGCGCGGCCACCCAGCCGGGCGCGGCCACCCAGCCGGGCGCGGCCACCCAGCCGGGCGCGGCCACCCGGCACAGCGCGGCCGATCCGGCGCAGCCACGCACCAGCGTGACTGCCCAACGCAGCGAGGCCCTCGATCCGGCGCGGCGCGGCCCGGCTCTGGCTGGCCTTCGGCACCTCAGCGCACGACTGCCGGCCATGCACTTTCACGTTTTATTAACGGGTTCGGGAAGGGCTTCGGGAGGTGTGGCGATGAAAGATCGTTAGGAGGATCGGGAAGGAACGGCATGAGTGCGGTGCGCGGGTGGATGCTCGAAGGGCTCGACGAGCAGGCTGAGGAGAAGGGCGAGAAGGCGCACAGCTGGTGGAAGGTCATGTGCCTGACCGGGGTGGACTACTTCTCGACGCTGGGGTATCAGCCTGGCATCGCGGCTCTGGCGGCGGGAGTGCTGTCGCCGCTGGCCACTCTGGTGCTGGTGCTGGTGACGTTGCTCGGGGCGTTGCCTGTCTATCGGCGGGTGGCGGCTGACAGTCCTCATGGCGAGGGGTCGATCGCCATGCTGGTGCGGCTCCTGTCGTTCTGGAAGGGCAAGCTCTTCGTCCTGGTGCTGCTCGGGTTCGCGGCCACCGACTTCATCATCACGATCACGTTGTCGGCGGCGGATGCGACGGCGCACATCGACGAGAATCCGTTCTGGCCGGAGGCTCTGCGGGATCAGCATGTGCCGGTGACGCTGTTGTTGATCGCGCTGCTCGGTGGGGTGTTCCTGAAGGGGTTCACCGAGGCGATCGGGATCGCGGTGGCGCTGGTCGGCGTCTACCTCGGGCTGAACGTCGTGGTGATCGGGGATGCGCTGTGGGAGGTGATCACGCATCCGCACGCGGTGACCGACTGGACGCACGCGCTGACCACCTCGCACGGCAGCCCGCTCGCCATGGTCGGCGTCGCGCTGCTGGTCTTCCCGAAACTGGCGCTCGGCCTCTCCGGCTTCGAGACCGGCGTGGCGGTCATGCCGCACATCAAGGGCGATCTCCAGCAGCGCATTCGGGGCGGGAAGCGGCTGCTCACCACGGCCGCCGTGATCATGAGTGTGTTCCTGCTGACCAGCAGTGTCACGACGACCGTGCTGATCCCGGCGGACCAGTTCCAGCCGGGCGGGGAGGCGAACGGGCGGGCGCTGGCCTACCTGGCCCACGAGAACCTCGGCACCGCGTTCGGCAGCGTCTACGACATCTCCACGATCGCGATCCTCTGGTTCGCCGGCGCGTCGGCCATGGCCGGGCTGCTCAACCTGGTGCCGCGGTACCTGCCCAAGTTCGGCATGGCGCCGTCGTGGGCGCGTGCCGTCCGCCCGCTCGTGCTCGTGTTCACCGGGGCGGCGTTCCTGATCACGTGGATCTTCGACGCCGACGTGGACGCGCAGGGCGGGGCGTACGCGACGGGCGTGCTGGTGCTGATCACCTCGGCGGCGACGGCCGTCACCCTCTCCGCGCACCGGCGGCGGCAGCGGACCCGTACCTGGGCATTCGGCGCGATAACCGCGATCTTCACCTACACCACGGTGACCAACGTGATCGAACGGCCGGACGGCGTGAAGATCGCGGCCTGCTTCATCGGGGCGATCATCGTGGTGTCGCTGCTGTCCCGGGTGTTCCGGGCGTTCGAGGTCCGGGTCACGTCGATCGACGCCGACCCGGTCGCCGAGAAGTTTCTCGCCGAGGCCGGCAACCGGCAGATCCGGCTCGTCGCCAACGAGCCGGAGGAGCGCGACGCCCGGGAGTACTCGGCGAAGCTGACCCAGATCATCGCCGACAACGACATGGCCGATCAGCGCGACGTGCTGTTCGTCGAGGTGACGGTGACCGACGCGTCCGACTTCGAGACCGAGTCGCACGTGCGGGGCGAGCTGAGGCACGGGCGGTACCGGGTGCTGACCATGGAGAGCTCGTCGGTGCCGAGCGCCCTGGCCGCGCTGCTGCTCTGGGTGCGGGACACCACGCATCGGCGGCCGCACATCTACTTCGAGTGGACCGAGGGGAATCCGGTGGCGAACTTCGCGCGCTACCTGATCTTCGGGCAGGGCGAGGTGGCGCCGGTGACCCGCGAGATCATCCGGCAGGCCGAGCCCGACCGCAAACGCCGCCCCCACGTCCACGTCGGCTGACGATCGCCCGGAGGGAGAGACCGCGCCAGAAGGGAGGAAGAGCCAGGAAGGGTGAGATCCAGGAAGAGGGAGAGCCAGGAAGGAGGAGAGCCAGGAGGGAGGACTACGACGGGAGCGGGCCGCGGTCGACGAAGCTGAAGGTCGAGGACGGTTCGGCGTCGCCCACCTCCTGGACGTAGAGGGCCTTGTCGTCGGTGCTCCACTGCACGTAGCCGTACGAATCGTTGTAGATCCAGTAGGTGGGGCGGCCCTGGTCGTCGGTGCGGTGGGTGGGCAGCAGCTCGAAGAGGGTGGCCTTCGTCGGCGTGCAGACGGCCGGCACCAGCTGCGAACCCACGTCCGGGAGGATCTTCACGCCGACGCAGCGGTCGGTGTCGGCCGGATCGTAGAGGGATCGGATCATGTAGTCGACGCCGAGGGACTCGAGCGCGAACAGCGACTTCGCCCCGGTGCCGTCGCCCGCCTCGACCTCGGACGAGTTCTGCTCCAGCGCGAGGTCACGGTCGATCTCGGCCACGTGGATCAGCGTCTGCCGGTTGCCGCGCAGGATCGCCGCGAGGCGCTCCTCCGGCGTCACCGGCTCCGCGGCGGCGGGCGCCCCGGACGGGCCGGCACCCGGTGACGCGGGAGCGGAGGCGGCGACGCCGGAACCGGCCCCGGTGTCCGCGGAACCGTCCGGCAGGTAGCGCACCGCCGCGCCGACGCCGGCGGCGGCCAGCACCGCGAGCCCGGCGGAGACCACCAGCCACGGCCGGTGCTTCGATCGTACGGAAAGCGGTTGATCTGAATGATCTTGATGGGCCGGAACCGGCGGGGCGGGCGACGGGGCGATCGCCACAGAAGCAGAGGCAGCGGAGGAAGCGGAGGAAGCGAGCAGCAGATCGAGCAGCTCGCGGGCCGTCGGACGCTCCACCGGATCCTTGGCGAGCGCCCGCTCCACCACGGCGACCAGCGAGGACGGGACGCCGGTGAGATCCGGCGGCTGGGTGAGGATGCGCATCGCGGTGGCGGCCGCCGACTCCGCGGCGAACGGAGTCCGGCCGGTCGCCGCGTAGACGACCACGGCACCCCAGGCGAAGATGTCCGCGGCAGGCGTGACCGGGCGGCCGTCCACCGGGTCGAAGCGTTCCGGCGCCATGTACGCGACCGTGCCGACCATCTGATCGGTCCGGGTGTGCTGGCTCGTCGCCTCGAAGGCGCGGGCGATGCCGAAATCGATCACCTTGATGCCGCCGCGGGCGAAGAGCACGTTGCCCGGCTTCAGATCGCGGTGGATCACGCCGGCGCCGTGGATAGCGGTGAGCGCCGTGGCCACCCCGACGGCGACACTGTGCAGCGCCGACCCGGTCAGCGGGCCCTTGTCCCGGATCTCGGCGGCCAGGCTGAGCCCGTCCACGAACTCGACGACCAGGTACGGCGGCTCGTGATCGGGGTCGGCGTCGAGCACCTCGGCCGTGGAGAACGGCGGCACCTGCTGGGCGCGGTTCACCTCACTGCGGAAGCGGCCCCGGAACTCGGTGTCCGCGACGTACTCCGGGCGGACCGTCTTGATCGCCACCGGGCGTCCGGCCGGGTCGCGCCCGAGGAAGACGGAACCCATGCCGCCCTCGCCGAGCCGGCCGACGATGTCGTACCGGCCGAGCCGGGTCAGATCCCCGGGCCGTAGCGGCATGCTCATGTGACGCTCTCCCCCTTCACCGCGGGGAGTGTACCGAGATGGATCATCCAGGGAACGTCAAGGGAGCTCCTCAGTAGACTAGGCGGGAACTCGACTTGACCTCAACCGAACTTGAGGTTTTAACGTTCTCCCGTGCTCCGGACCGACGTGACCGATCTCTTCAAGGCGGCCTTCCGCCGCTACCCGACCGGGGTCGCGGTGATCACCGCGGTCGGCCCGGACGGACCGGTCGGGCTGACCGCCTCGAGCGTCGCGTCGGTGTCACTGGCGCCGCCCGCGCTGTCGTTCTCGGTGATGGGCTCCCGGTCGGCTCGGGCGATCGTCGAGGCGCCCAGCTTCGCCGTGAACCTGCTCGGGCCCGGCCACGCCGCGCTGGCGCACGACTTCGCCCGGACCGGCCGGCCCCGCTTCACCGCCGAACAGGGCTGGGACACGCTGCCCACCGGCGAGCCGATCCTGCCCGGCGCCCTCGCGGCGCTGCGCGGCGCGCCCCTGCACCGGATCCCGGTCGGCGACTCCACCGTCGTGGTCGCCGCGGTGCTCGAGGTGGTCCTCGGCGCCGGCAGCGGGCGGCTCGTCCACCACGACCGGCAATTCATCACACACGAAGGACCTCTCTGATGCGTCTCCCCCGTTTCCTCACCCCGCGCACCACGGTGAGCGCCCACTGCGACCTGCCCTGCGGCGTCTACGACCCGGCCCAGGCCCGGATCGAGGCCGAGTCGGTGAAGGCGATCGCCGAGAAGTACCAGGCCAGCAGCGACCCGGAGTTCCGGACCCGGGCGCTGATCATCAAGGAGCAGCGGGCCGAGCTCGTGAAGCACCACCTGTGGGTGCTCTGGACCGACTACTTCAAGGCGCCGCACTTCGCGAAGTACCCGCAGCTGCACACGCTGTTCAACGAGGCCACGAAGCTGGCCGGGGCGAGCGGCGCGAAGGGCTCGGCCGACCCGGAGGTGGCCGGCCGGCTCCTCGAGAAGATCGAGGAGATCTCCAAGATTTTCTGGGAGACGAAGCAGGCCTGACGGTCGTCCCTCGTTCACGCAATGGACCGACGTTATTGGGTAAACGATTCCGTTTACCCATGTAACACTTTTCCTCCGGTAGATCAGCAACAGGGGAGGAAACATGGCCCGGCGCGTGTTCCTGCACGTCGGCGCCCCGAAGACGGGCAGCACCTACGTCCAGAACGTGCTCTGGAACAATCAGGGCGCATTGCGGGGCGCGGGCATTCTCCTCCCCGGCGGAAACTGGGCCCAGGATCAGGCGATGACCGATCTGCGCGAGGTCGAGTGGCGTGATCCACGGGCCTCGTGGACCTGGCAGCGGCTCGCCGACGAGGCCGCCGGCTGGCACGGCGACGTGATCGTCAGCAACGAGGCGCTCGGCGGGGCCACCCCGGAGCAGGCGGCCCGCGGTGTCGCGGCGTTCGCCCCGGCCGAGGTGCACGTCATCGTGACCGGCCGGGACCTGTGGCGCACGTTCCCGTCGATGTGGCAGCAGAGCATCCGGGCGCGCAACACGTGGACGTTCACCGAGTTCCTGACCGCCGTCGAGGAGGGCCGGTTCCCGACGTTCTGGGAGATGCACACCCCGAACCGGATGCTGAAGAAGTGGGGCGACCTGGTCCCCGCCGCGCAGCGGCACCTCGTCACGGTCCCGCCGCCCGGCACGCCGCACGACACGCTCTGGAAGCGGTTCGCCGGCATCGTGGGAATCCCGGACGGGCTCTGCGACCTCGAGGACCCGACCGCGAACCCGTCGCTCGGCGCCGCCGAGATCGAGGTGCTGCGCCGGGTCAACGGCGCGCTCGGCGAGAAGTTCCCGCACCGGACGCCGTACCAGCTCGTGGTGCAGCGGCACCTGGTCAACGCGGTGCTCAAGAACGGGCGCAACGACGTGCGGTTCGGCGTCGGGCTGGACCGCGCCGGGTGGGTGGCCGACCTGGCCGAGCAGCAGATCAAGGAGCTGCGGGACTACCCGTGCCAGATCGTCGGCGACCTCGACGAGCTACGGCCGGTGAACATGAAGGAGTCGTCGAGCCCGGACGACCTCGACGAGTCCCGGGTCCTGGAGACCGCGATCGAGACGATCGTCGGCATGCTGGAACACGCCGACGAGCTGACCCGGGTGCCGAACGCCGACGGCATCCGCGCCCTGGAGCTGCTGAAGCTCCGGGCCGCCACGCGACTGAAGCGGACGTTGAAGAAGGCCGGCCGCCGATAGGCGGCCGGCCTCCGTCCATCAGGTCAGACCAGGCCGTTCTCGGTGAGGAACGCCTTCGCGACGGTGGCGGTGTCCTGCTTGTCCACCTGGACCTTGGCGAGGTAGGCGGTCAGGTTCTCGGTGGTGAGCTTCGCCGAGACCGCGTTGAGGGCGCCCGACACGGTGTCGTTGTTCGCCTCGGTGCGGATCAGCGGCAGGATGTTCTCGGCGAGGTAGAGGTTCCGCGGGTCCTCCAGGACCACGAAGCCGTTCGTCGTGATCGACGAGTCGGTGGAGAAGATGTTGCCGACGTCGATCTTGCCGTCCTTGAGCGCGTTGACGGTCAGCGGACCGCCGGCGTCGAGCGGCTTGAACTCCTTGAACTCGACGCCGTAGAGCTCCTTGAGGCCCTTGAGACCCTGGTAGCGCTCGCCCCACTCGGGGCCGGCGCCGATGGTGAGCTGGCCCGCCACCGGCTTGAGGTCGTCGATGGTCTTGAGGTTGTGCTTCGCGGCGGTCTCCTTGGTGACCGTCAGCGTGTCCTTGTCCTCGGCGCTGGACTGCTCCAGCACCTCGGTGCCGGCCGGCAGCACCTTCTTCAGCGCGCCGAGCACGTCCTCGGGCTTGCTGACGCCCTCCGGCGCGCCGCCCGGGGAGAGCGCCGCGAGCAGGGCGCCGTTGTATTCGGGGAGCAGGTCGATCGAGCCGTCCTGGAGCGCCTTGAGGTAGAGCTCGCGGGCACCGATGTTGAACGAGCGCTTGACCTCGACACCCTTGGCCTCGAGGGCCTGCGAGTAGATCTCGGCGAGCAGCTCGCTCTCGGCGAAGTTCGCCGAGCCGACGGTGACCGCGCCGCCGGAGGACGACCCGCCGGTCTCCTCGGCCAGCGGATCCTCGTCGGCGCCGCAGGCCGCGAGGGAGAGGGCGAGAGCGAGACCGGTGATGGCGGCCCCGACCGTACGTATGCGAGACATGGAAGTACCTTTCGAGGGTCAGGTGGTGCTCTTCTGCGTTCTGCCGGACAGGCCGGGTGAGACGACCGAGCGCTGCACGAGCGCCAGCACGAGGTCGAGCACGACGGCCAGCACGGCGACGACGATGGCGCCGGCCAGGACACGGGAGTAGTCGTTGACGGCGAGCCCGTCGATGAGCAGCCGGCCGAGCCCGCCGAGGCCGACCGACGCGGCCACCGTGGCGGTGGCGATCACCTGGAGGGCCGCGCTGCGGAACCCGCCCATGATGACCGGGAGGGCCATCGGGAACTCGACCCGGAACAGCACCTGCAGCGGGCGCATGCCCATCCCCCGGGCGGCGTCCACGACACCGTGGTCGACGGCGCGCATCCCGGCGTAGGTGGAGGTCAGGATCGGCGGGATGACCAGCACGGTCAGCGCGATCAGCACCGGGAGCAGGCCCAGGCCGAGCAGCGTGACCATGAGCATCAGCAGGCCCAGGGTGGGCAGCGAGCGGCCCGCGTTGCCCGCGTTGATCGCGAGGAACGAGCCGCGGCCGGTGTGCCCGATGTACAGCCCGACCGGCAGCGCGATGATCACGCCGAACAGCAGGGCGAGGGCCGAGTAGCCCAGGTGCGAGATGATCAGCTGCGGGAAGCCGCCGGGGGTGCTGAACTGCCAGTGCTCCGGGTCGAGCAGGTAGGTGAGGTTCACGCCGCGCCTCCCCGCTGGAACCGGGCCCACGGGGTGACCGCCCGCTGGATCAGCACGATGACCAGGTCGGCGAGGCCGGCCAGCAGCACCGACAGGATGATCCCGACCAGGATCGGCTCCAGGTAGAACAGCTGGAACCCGCGGGTGAAGAGCTGGCCGAGGCCGCCCACGCCGATCAGGGCGCCGACGCTGACGAGGCTGATGTTGGCGACCGTGGCGACCCGCAGGCCGGCCAGGATCACCGGCAGCGCCACCGGCAGCTCGACGTCGAGGAGGCGGCGCACCCGGCGGTACCCCATCGCGGTCGCGGCCTGGGTGATGGTCGGGTCGACGGATCTGAGGCCGTCGGCCACGGTACGGGCGAGCAGCGCCACGGTGTAGATGGTCAGCGCCACCACGATGTTGATCGGCGACAGCACCTTCGTGCCGAGCAGCACCGGCAGGAACACGAACAGGGCCAGCGACGGGATCGAGTAGAGCACGCCGCAGGTGTTCACGAGCGGGTGGTAGAGCCAGGTGAAGCGCACGCCGAGGTACCCGATCGGCAGGGCGATCACGAAGCCGAGCAGGACCGGCAGCAGCGCGAGCCAGACGTGCTGCTGCAGGGCCGTCAGGACGGTCTCGTAGTTGTTCTCCAGGTACTGGATCAACGCCGGCGCTCCATCAGGTGATCCACGAGGTCGTGGTGCAGGACCACGCCGTCCGCCTTCCCCGACTCGTCGACCCGGACCGCGATCCCGACCGGCGAGCTGATCGCCAGGTCGGTGACGACCCGCAGCGAGTCGGTGACCCGGAAGACCCCGCCGAGGTCGCCGGCGTCACGCCAGCGCACCGGCCGGCCCGCGTCGTCGAGCTCGAGGCCGGGCGCCTCCTCGATCGGCCGCACCGGCAACGCGGCCGCCGAGTCGAAGGACAGGCTGCGCAGACCCCGGTCGCGGCCGACGAACTCGGCCACGAAGTCGTCGGCCGGCTTCTCCAGCAGCTCCTGCGGCGCCCCGAACTGGGCCAGCACGCCGCCCTGCCGGAACACCGCGACCCGGTCGCCCAGCTTGATCGCCTCGTCGATGTCGTGCGTCACCAGCGCGATGGTCTTGCCGAGGTCCTGCTGGAGGCGGAGGAACTCGGCGTGCAACTGGCCGCGCACCACCGGGTCGACCGCGCTGAACGGCTCGTCCATCAGCATGACCGGCGGGTCGGCCGCGAGCGCCCGGGCCACGCCGACGCGCTGCTGCTGGCCGCCGGAGAGCTGGGCCGGGTAGCGCTTCGCGAACTCGGGGGCGAGCCCGACCCGGTCGAGCAGATCCAGGGCCGCGGTGCGGGCCTCCCGGCGGGTCTTGCCGAGCAGCACCGGCACGGTGGCGACGTTGTCGAGCACGGTCCGGTGCGGGAACAGGCCCGCGCTCTGGATGACGTATCCGATGCCGCGCCGCAGGGTCGCCTCGTCCTGCGCCGCGACGTCCTGCCCGTCGATGAGCACCCGTCCGGAGGTCGGCGTGACCATCCGGTTGATCATGCGAAGCGACGTGGTCTTCCCGCAGCCGGACGGCCCGACCAGGGCGGTCAGTTTCCCGGTGGGCAGTTCGACGGAGAGGTGGTCGACTGCCGTGCTGCCGCCGGGGTAGACCTTCACGACGTCATCGAATGTGATCATGCTGCTCCTGGCGGTAGCTTCTGAATACTGCTATTCATACTTGCGGTGTAGTGAATAGGATGTCAACCGGCGTGTGTTGGGGGCCGCTATGCAGGGCTTTGGCCCACTCGATGGACACTCGCTCTCCGTCGAAGGTCTGGTGGCGATCGCCACCGGCGCCGCCGACGTCACCGTCGACCCCGCCGCGCTGACCCGGGTGGAGACCCGGCACGCCATCCTCCAGGCCGCCCTCTCGCACGGCGCCGTCTACGGCGCGAACACCGGGGTGGGCGCGAACCGGCACGAGGCCGCGGGCGAGCCCTCCGAGCACGCGCTGCGCCTGTTGCGTAGCCACTGCGCGGGCGTCGGCCCGGAGGAGGACGACGTCACGGCGCGGGCCGCCATGACCGTACGCCTCAATCAGATCCTGGCCGGGGGCTCGGGCATCTCCCGGCGCGTCGCCGAAGCTCTTGCGGCGGCCCTGCACCAGGGCGCCGTCCCGGCCCTGCACCCGTGGGGCGCCATCGGCACGGCGGACCTCTCGGCGCTGGCCGAACTGGGCCTCACCCTGGCCGGGGAGCGCCCCTGGCGGCACGGCGCCGGGCCGATCACCACGATCGACGCGACCGACGCCCTCCCGATGATCAGCTCCAGCGCGCTCACCGTGGCGACCGCGGCGCTCGCCCTCGCCTCCGTGCAGAGCCAGCTGCGCGCCTCGATCGTGGTGGCGGCGCTCTCCTTCCTGGCGCTGCGCGGCAACCCGGAGGCCTACGACCCCGCCGTGCACGAGGCGCGGGCGCACCCCCAGCAGGCCCGGGTCGCCGCGACGCTGCACGCCCTGGTCTCCGGGTGCGGGCCGGCCGCGCGCATCCAGGACCCCTTCGGCCTCCGCGTCGTGCCGCAGGTCACAGCGCCGGCGGTGCACGCGGCCCGGGAACTCGGCGGCGTGCTCACCGCCGAACTCAACGCGGCCGTCGAGAATCCGCTGGTCACCGACGACGGCGTCCTGCATCACGGGCAGTTTCACACCGCAACCCTAGCCACCGCCCTGGACGCCATGCGTAGCGCTTTCCTACCGGTTCTATCTCTTTCCTCGGCGAGGCTCGGCCTGCTCATGCGCCCGGATCTGACGGGTTTGCGGGCATTCCTGGCGGCCGGTCCGCCGGGCAGCTCGGGCCTCATGATCAGCGAATACGTGGTGCAGGACCTGCTCACCCAGATCCGCGTCGGCATGCAGCCCACCGCGGCCGGCACACTCTCCATCTCGCTGGGCCTGGAGGAGCACGCCAGCTTCGCGACACAGGGCGCCCGCTCCCTGCGCACCATGACCGCGCTCGCCCCGATGATGCTCGCGGCCGAACTGGTCGCCGCCGTCCGGGCGCTGCGGATGGCGCCGGGCCGGTTGCCGGCCGGGCTCGCCCACGAGGCGTTCGAGCTGGCCGACAAGTCCCTCGCCGCCGACGAGGACGACCGCCCGCTCGGGCCGAGTCTGGAGCGGGCGGCGGCCCTGCTGCCCCTGCTGGGCGAGCTCTAGGGTGGTCCGGCCAGGCGTTCCGCTTGCGCTCCTTCCCGGGTACGCGGGAACGCCCGCCCTCGCCGGCCTCCGCGTGTCGACTTCAGGTCCGATCCTCGCCTCAACTCACCACGCAACCACCAAACCACCGCCGCGTGTCGACTTCAGGTTCAATCCGCACCCCAACTCAACACGCGATCACCACATCACCGCCGCGTGTTGAGTTCGGGTCCGATGCGCGCCTCAACTCAACACGCGATCAGTCGACGCGGGGTCAGGGGACCGGGGCGTCCAGCGGGCGCAGCTCGTCGGCGTAACTGACGGCGTGCCGGCGCAGCACCCCGGAGGGGCTTATCGAGTACTGGCCCATCCGCCACAGCGGCGGCGAGTAGGCGTGGATCGACACCGAGCCGTCGACCGCGCCCGCCATCCGGTGGATGTGGTCGGGGCCGAAGGCGAACGCCCGGCCGGCCGGCACGACGCGGGTGACCGGCTCGCCGCCCATCCGCGGGTTCGACTCGGACACGGCGCCGCGGGTGACCGCGACCGCGCCGGACGAGATGTCGTGGTCGTGCCAGCCGGTGTCGTCCTCGACGTTCCAGCACAGCACCCAGACGTCGATGTCGCCGTCGCGGTAGAGGGACGCGAAGTGCCGCTTCCCGGTGTCGTGCCGGACCAGCGATTCCCACAGCTCCGGGCGGGCGGCCAGCTCGGCGACCCAGCTCCGCAGCTCCTGCGGGGTCAGCGCCCGGCCTGGCAGGGCGGGCAGGCCGGGCGTCATCGCGGCTCCCCGGTCAGCAGGCGGTGCGGGTTCGCGGTGAACACGGCGTGCGTGAACGCGTCGCCCAGCCCCGGCTCGCACGGCTCCGCGTAGGGCCGGTCGGATCCGTGCACGATCCCGTCGACGCCGACGACCCGGACCATCGCGTCGATGGCGCGGGTGCCGTAGGAGCTGGTCTCGTAGAAGACGTTCGGGTCGACGACGCCGAGCGCGCCGCCGCGGGCCGCGAGGCGTTCGTGGTGCAGCGGCGCGAGACCGGCGAGGGCGACGAACGCGATGCGCAGCGCCGGATGCCGCTCCCGCCCGCAGACGTGCCAGGCCAGCCACGACTGGTGGAGCTGGCTCACATAGGGCACCAGCGCCGGCCACCAGGACGGCAGGCCGGGCGGGCAGGCGGGCGCCGGTCCGGGGTGGACCAGCAGCGGTTTGCCGGCCCGTTCCAGCTCGCCGAGCAGCGGCCCGAGGCGTTCGATGGCCGCCGGGTCGGTGAGCGCCGTGGCCGGGAGTTGCAGCCCGACGACGCGTTCCTCACCGAGCACCGTGGACAGCGCGCCGGGATCGGGATCGGTCACCGAGGCGGCCGCCCAGACGCGGAACGGGTCCGGCAGCCCCAGGGCGCTCTCGTGCCACACGTCGATCAGCCCGGCGCCCTCGGCGGCCGGCAGGTGCTCGATGCCGAGCGGGCTGGAGAGCGAGACCGCCGCGATCTCCCTGCCCTCCGCGAGCTCCGCGGCGCGCCGCAGGCTCACGTCGTGGTCCTTCGCCTGCACCGGGTACGGGTCTTCGCCCGCCAGATGAAGCGTCCAGTCCCGCAGGTAGGGGTAGGCGTCGCGGCTCCGCAGCGCGTCCAGGAAGCGCTCCGGCCACAGGTGTTGGTGGCAGTCGGCGAGACGAGGGGGAAGCGCTTCACTCACCCCCCAAGTGAAGCGCTTCCCCCTCGGTCCCGGCAACCCCGTCCCAGCCCCCGGACGGTGTTACTCTCTGTCGATGCCGCGGCGACGTACCCTGCAGGACCTGGCCGACGCCGCGGGTCTCTCGCTGGCCGCCACGTCCTACGCGCTGCGCGGCGTCCGCGGCTCCCCCGCCACGATCCTCCGGGTCCGGCAGCTCGCCGACGAGCTCGGCTACACCGTCGACCCGATCGCCCGGGCCCTCGCGAGCGGCCGCACCGGCGCGGTCGGCGTGAGCGGCTCGCTGCGCGACCTGTGGCAGCAGGACCTGTCGGTGATGGTCACCCAGTCGCTGCGCCGCCGCGGCCGGTACGCCATGATCGCCGACGCGGACGCCGACCCGGCCCGGGAGCGCCTCATCGTCGAGCAGTTCGTGGCGCAGCGCGTCGACGGCGCCGTGGTCTCCCCGGTCGACCCGTCGGCCGGGTACTGGCGCCTGCTCGACCCGGCCGTCGCCGTGGTGGCGATCGGCGACGCGCTGACCGACCGCCCCGGGACCGGCAGTGTCCTGTTCGACAACCGGTACGGCGTCCAGACCGCCCTCGCCCACCTCGCCTCCCTCGGTCACCGCCGGGTCGGCCTGCTCGCGCCGGCCCTGCCGTCCACCCCGGGCCGGCCCGCCGAGGTCCTCGCCGTCGAGGTGAGCGCCGCCCTCGGGCTCGACCTCGCGATGGTCCCGGCGCCCGCCGCCACGGCCGAGGCCGTCGCCGTCCTCGCGGATCTGCTGTCCGGTCCGGACCGTCCCACAGCGGTCTTCTGCCTGAGCGACTCGCTGGCGTTCGCGGCCTACCGGGCGGCGCGCGAGGCGGGCGTGCCGGTCCCCGGCGAGCTGTCCGTGATCGGCTACGACGACCACCAGCTGGCCGGCCTGGTCAGCCCCGGCCTCACCACGATGGCCTGGGACGAGGACGCGATCGTCGAAGCCGCGGTGAGCCAGCTGCTCGCCCTGCTCGACGACGGCCCGCCGCCGGACGGCGCCGCGCCGTCCCCGATCTTCCGCCCGGAGCTGGTGGTCCGCGGCTCTACCGCTCCGCCAGCATCCCGATGAGCCGCTCGACGTCCCGCCCGAACGGGCGGTCCGCGGTCGCGGCGGGCAGCCGCTCCGTCATGCCGGACAGTTCCGGCGGGACGGCCGGGCCGCCCAGCAGGGCCGCCTGGTGGACGGCGAGAAGCTCGCAGGCCACGATCTCGCGGAGGCCGTCCAGCGTCTCGGCCAGGCACTCGGCCGCCTCGAAGCCGAAGCTCTGCACGTCCTCCTGACCCGCCGACGTCTCCATCGGGCCGATCAGGGCGGCGCCGGTGAAGCGGCGCAGGCGGTGCGCCGTACCGGCCGCCCGCTTGTGCACCGCCACCATGCCGGCGTGCACCCCCGGCGCGTCGGAGAGCTGCCGGGGCAGCCCGGTGACCAGCGGGTCCAGCAGGCGGTGCAGGCGGGACGCGCCGAGCTCGGCCAGGTGGGCGAGCGCCGTCGCGAGGGTGCCGGCCGCCGCCACCAGGTCGGTTCCGGCGAAGCCGGCGCTGCCGACGAACCGGCCGTCCAGGAACGCCGGGGAGTCGGTCACGCAGGTCAGGGCGCGGTCGACGGCCGCTTCCAGCCCGGCGGCGGCGCGGGTCGCGACGGCCAGGGCGGGCGCGCTCACCCGGAACGAGACGGGCGCCTGCAGCGCCCCCGGTGGTCCTTCGCCGCGGGCCGCTTCCAGGTCCGCCATGATCGTACGGAGTTCCGGGTCGCCCGCTCCGAACGCCGGGTGCCACGGGTCCGGGGTCGCCCGGGCCACCGCGTGCTCGGCCGCCACCACGGCGGTGACCCGCGCGATCAGCGTCCGGGCGTCCTCCGCGGCGAGGATCGCGAGCCCGGTCAGCCCGGGAACGCCCTCGAGGAACGCGACGCCCTCCTTCGGACCGAACGAATACGGTCGCAGCCCGGCGGCATCGAGGGCCGGCCCGGCGTCGGTGGCACGACCGTCCGCGTCGAGCACCTGACCGATGCCGATCAGCGCGGCCCCGGCGTGCGCGAGCGGGATGATCTCGCCGGCCGCCCCGGAGCCGCGCGCCGGGATCGCCGGGGTCACGCCCGCGCCGAGCAGCGCGGCCAGGTGCCGGCAGAGCTCCGGCGAGGCGCCGGCGGCCGGGTGCAGCAGGGTCCGCAGGCGTACGGCGAGGAGCGCCCGCGCCGCCGTCGCGTCCAGCCACGGGGCCGAGCCCACCGAGCGCCCGGCCATCAGCGTGTTCTGGTGGCGTTCCTGCGCCGCGGCGTCGAGCCGGACGCCGGCGAGCGCGCCCATCCCGGTGTTGACGCCGTAGACCGGCCGGTCCCCGGCGAGGGCGGCCGTCACCAGGGCACGGGTTTCCCGTACCCCCGCCAGAAGGTCGTCCGAGAGCGCGAGCCGGACCGTCCCGCGCGCCACCCGGGCCAGCACGGCGGGGGTGAGGTCGTCGGGCCGGGTGACCGTCATCGGCAGCGCGGCATCGGGGTGGGTGACCGTCATCGGCAGCGCGGCATCGGGGCGGGTGACCGTCATCGGCAGCGCGGCGTCGGGGCGGGTGATCTTCATCGGTAGCGCAGCATCGTGCCGGCGCCGGCCGCCTCGGCGCGGGTCAGGATCAGGTGGCCGAGCGCCACGTCCAGGATCGACAGGCCACGGTGCCAGAAGAGGATCCGCTCGGCGGCGCTCTCCCGGCCCGGCTTCCGGCCGCTGACGATCTCGCCGAGCTGGGCGTGCAGCGTCTCCTCGGTGAGCCGGCCGGTGTCCACGTGCGCCCGCAGCGCGCCGAACCGCCCGGACCGCGACTCCCGCCAGTCGTCCACGACCACCTTGTCCATGACGTCGAGGAGGTCGAGCTCCACGGCGCTCACGGTGCCGTACGGGACCACGAACGCGCCGGGCCGGACCGCGGCGGTGCGCAGCAGCGGCGCCGGTTTCTCCAGCCGGGACGCCTCCACCAGGATGTCCGCGCCGTCGTAGACCTCGTCGGTGGTGGCGACCACCCGCACCGGGGTGGACGTGACCTCGCGCAGGCGCGCCGCGAAGGCCTCCCGCGACTCCGGGCGCCGGCTCGTCACCCGGATCTCCTCGAGCGGGAACAGGCCGTCCAGCATGGTGACGTTGGCGAACGCGGTGCCGCGCGCCCCGACGTGCCCGAGGATCTTCGAGTCCGGGCGGGCCAGGTACTTCGCGCCGACCGCGGTCATCGCGCCGGTCCGTACCTCGGTGATCAGCGTGGCGTCCATGATCGCCTTGGGCACGCCGGTGTGCGGGTCGAGCAGCGTCAGCATGGCGAGCTCGCTGGGCAGGCCGTGCCGGTAGTTCGGCACGAAGTCACCGACCACCTTGACGCCGCTCAGACCCCGCTCGCCGAGCGTGGAGACGTGCCCGCGCAGGATGTTGAAGTGCCCGGCGCCACCGTTGTCCGGGACGAGGTGGGTGCGCGGCTCGAAGACGGTGAGCCCGCGGCCGTGCGCGTCCACGACGGACTCGACAGCGGCGATCACCTCGGCGTTCGTGATCTCCAGCCCGTCGATGTCGGCGCCGTTCAGGAACCGCATCCAGATCTCGGCCACCGGCGGCCTCCCCGTCGCTTCGTGAAAGGGCTCGCTGAATCAACACATGCACCCTATCGGATTTGTGTTTTAGGATATTCAGCCATGGCGCCCGAGGACTGGCTCGTGAACCTGGCGCGGCAGCATCGCCTCTCCCCCACCCAGCGGCAGATCGTGCAGCGGATGATCGGGATGTTCCCCGAGGTGGCGTTCCTCTCCACCATCGAGATCGCCGAGCAGGCCGGGGTCAGCCAGCCGTCCGTCACCCGGCTGGCGACGGCGCTCGGCTTCGCCGGTTTCCCGGAGTTCCGGTCGGCGCTGAGGGAGGCGGTCCTGGCCGGCGTGCCGTCGCCGAGGTCCGCACCCGATCACCACCCGGATCGGCTTCACCCCGGTATCGCGGCCATCGAGCAGGAGTGCGCCAACCTCGGCAGCCTCCGCCGCGAGGTCACCGGCGACCGGATGGCGGCGGCGGTGCGCCTGCTGGCCGGGTCGTCGCCGCTCGGCGTGATCGGCCTGCGGGCCTCCGCCGCTCTCGCCGACTATTTCGGATATTTCGCCCGGCGCATCCTGCCGGCGGTCGTCACCTGCACCGACGCCGCGACGGTGGCCGACTCCGTCCTCCAGTGGCACCAGCAGGGAGCCCGGGCGGTGCTGATCTTCGCGATGCCCCGCTACCCCGCCGCCACCGTCACGGCGATCCGCCTGTCCCGCAGGCTCGGCCTCGCCACGGTGGTGATCGCCGACAGCGCCCTGGCCCCCTTCGCCGCTGAAGCCGGCATCCTCCTCGTCACCCCGGTCGCCTCCGGCCTGGTCTTCGACTCGCACGCCGCAGCCGTGGTCCTCTCCATCACCCTCCTCGACGCCATGGCGGCCCTCCACCCGCAGCGGACCCAGCAGCGCCTCGAAGCCCACGAGTCCCTGATCGACACCTGGATCCACGACACCTGACCTTCCCCGCGCCACCCTCACCGCGCCACCTCCCCCGCGCCACCTCCCCCGCGCCACCCTCACCGCGCCACCTCCCCGCGCCACCCTCACCGCGCCACCTCCCCCGCGCCACCCTCACCGCGCCACCCTCCCCGCGCCGCCCTCCCCGCGCCCGCCTCCTCACGCCGCCCTCCTCAGGCCGCCGCGACGAGAACCCACGGCGCGCCGTCTTCCATGAGCCGGGGTGCCGCCGCCGGGCCGGGTGGTGGCGACGGGACGGTTGGCGGCGACGGGCCCGGTGGTGGCGACGGGCCGGGTGGCGGCGACGGGCCGGGTGGCGGCGACGGGACGGCCGGAGGTGTTCGCCTCGGCGGGGTGTAGTGGGCGGGGACTGACAGGAGGAGGGCGCGACCACTCACTCAGGTGGCCCGGCGCCCGGCTCGCGGTCCGGACGCGCCAGCGGCCGGCGAGCGGTGGCGGGCACCTCGGCGGGAGCTGCGGCCGGGGCCACCCACCCCGCTGCGACATGAATTTGATCTTGATAGGGGCGGTGGGGTGGCGTTCACGATGTGGCAGGCTTTGTCACACCGATGGAAGAAGGGAACCTCGCACACATGCAGCAGGTGAAAGCGGTCATCGCACGGGCCAAGGGCGCGCCGGTGGAGCTCGTGACGATCAACGTTCCCGATCCCGGTCCCGGCGAGGCCGTCGTGAAGATCCAGTCCTGCGGGGTGTGCCACACCGACCTGCACTACCGCGAGGGCGGCATCAACGACGAGTTCCCGTTCCTGCTCGGCCACGAGGCGGCCGGGATCGTCGAGGCGGTCGGCGACGGTGTCACGGGTGTCGCGCCCGGCGACTTCGTGGTGCTGAACTGGCGGGCCGTCTGTGGCGAGTGCCGGGCCTGCAAGCGCGGCGACCTGCACTACTGCTTCAACACGCACAACGCCACGCAGAAGATGACCCTGGAGGACGGCACCGAGCTGTCGCCGGCGCTGGGCATCGGCGCGTTCGCGGAGAAGACCCTCGTGGCGGCCGGTCAGTGCACGAAGGTCGACCCTTCCGCCAGGCCCGCGGCGGTGGGTCTGCTCGGCTGCGGCGTGATGGCCGGCATCGGCGCGGCCATCAACACCGGTGGCGTGACGCGCGGCAAGTCGGTCGCGGTCATCGGCTGCGGTGGCGTGGGCGTCGCGGCGGTCGCGGGCGCGGCCCTCGCCGGCGCCTCCCCGATCATCGCGGTGGACATCGACCCGGCCAAGCTGGAGGCGGCCCGCAAACTGGGCGCCACCCACGTCGTGGACTCGTCCAAGACCGACCCGGTCGAGGAGACCAAGAAAATCGCCGCCTCGGTCTATCCGGGCGCCGACGGCGCTGACGTGGTGATCGAGGCGGTGGGCCGGCCGGAGACGTGGAAGCAGGCGTTCTACGCCCGTGACCTGGCCGGCGTGCTGGTGCTCGTGGGCGTGCCGACGCCCGACATGAAGGTGCCGGACCTGCCGCTCATCGACGTGTTCGGGCGCGGCGGCGCGCTAAAGTCCAGCTGGTACGGCGACTGCCTGCCGTCCCGGGACTTCCCGATGCTGGTCGACCTCTACCGTCAGGGCCGGCTCGACCTCGACGCGTTCGTGACCGAGGAGGTCGGCATCGAGGACGTCGAGGCGGCGTTCGCGAAGATGCACGGTCCCGCGGCCGCGGGCGAGGCGCCGGTGCTGCGTTCGGTCGTGGTCCTGTGACGGCCCGGGTCGACCACGGGGTCGTGGCGGGGACGTTCAGCCTGGACGGGCAGACGTACGACGTCGACAACAACATCTGGGTGGTCGGCGACGACAACGACTGCGTGGTCATCGACGCCCCGCACGACGTCGACGCCATCCTCGCCGTCGTCGGCGGGCGCAAGGTCGTCGCGATCGTCTGCACGCACGCCCACGACGACCACGTGCGGGTCGCGCCGGCCCTGCGGGAACGGACCGGGGCGCCGATCTTCCTGCACCCCGGCGACCGGCCGTTGTGGGAGCTGACCCACGGTACCGACGAGGTGTGGGACGCCGACCTCACCGACGGCGCGGAGATCGCGGTCGGCGGTACCACGCTGACCGTGCTGCACACGCCGGGGCACGCGCCGGGGGCGGTCTGCCTCTACTCGTCCGAGCTCGGCGCCGTGTTCACCGGGGACACGCTGTTCCAGGGCGGGCCGGGGGCAACCGGGCGGTCGTACTCCGACGCGGACCTGATCGTCGACTCGATCAAGGCGAAGCTGTTCGCGCTGCCGGAGGAGACGGTCGTGCACACCGGGCACGGCGACGACACGACGGTCGGGGCCGAGCGGGAGCGGCTGGCCTGAGCCGTCGCCCTGTCGAGCGATCTTGAACGCGTTCCCACCCTCCCCGCGCGATCTTGAACGCTTGACCACCCCGCGCGCGCGATCTTGGACGCGCGACCACCCCGCGCCTGCGATCTTGGACGCGCGACCACCCCCGCGGCGCGATCTTGGACGCGGGACCACCCTCTGAGCGATCTTGGACGCCTGGCCACCGAAAACGGTGGTCACGCGTCCAAGATCTGGCGGAAGGTGGGGACGCGTTCAAGATCGCGTGGCTGCGGTGGGGACGCGTCCAAGATCGCGCGGCGGCGGTGGGGACGCGTCCACGATCGCGCGGGGGCGGTGGGGACGCGTTCAAGATCGCGCGGCGGCGGGTGGGGACGCGTTCAAGATCGAGGGTTGGTCAGCTGTCGAAACCGAAACCGACCGCGTCCATCGCCCTCAACCACAGGTTCCGCCGTCCCCCGTTGGCGTCGGCGTGCGCCAGCGACCGCCGGGTCAGCTCCACCCCGGCCCAGCGGACCGGCTCGGGCGGGAACGGCAGCGGCTTCGAGCGCACCATCCGGGTGGCGGTCCGCTCGGTGGTGAGACCGTCCAGCATGTCGAGCATCACGTCGGCGCCGAAGCGGGTCGCGGCCACGCCGAGCCCGGTGTATCCGGCCGCGTACGCGACTCGGCCGCCGTACGCCCGCCCGAAGAACGCCGAGAACCGCGTGCACGTGTCGATGGCGCCGCCCCACGCGTGCGAGAAGCGCAGGCCCTCCAGTTGCGGGAACGTGTCGAAGAAGTGGTCGGCGAGCCGGTGGTACGTCTCCTGCCGGTGCTCGTGCGACGGGTCCAGTTTGCCGCCGTAGTGGTAGATGGCGTCGTACCCGCCCCAGAGGATGCGGTTGTCGGCGGTCTGCCGGAAGTAGTGGAACTGGTTCCCGGAGTCGCCGAGGCCCTGCCGGTTCCGCCAGCCGATCGCCGCGAGCTGGTCGGCGGTGAGCGGCTCGGTCATCAGCGCGTAGTCCCAGACCGGGATCGTGTAGAGCCGGGTCCGCTTCACCAGCGACGGGAACACGTTGGTGCCGAGGGCCACGTGCCGGGCGCGTACCCGGCCCAGCGGCGTGCGCACCGCCATGCCGGCGCCGTCGCGGGCCAGCTCGGTCGCGAACGTGCCCTCGAAGATGCGCACACCGAGCCGCTCGGCCACCTCGGCGAGTCCCCAGGCCAGCTTCGCCGGGTTGACCATGGCGGTGCCGGTGCGGTCCCAGGCGCCGGCCAGGAACCGCGGCGACCTCACTTCGGCCTGCACCGCGTCGTGGTCCATGAACTCGACGCCGACACCCTGCGACCGGGCCAGCTCTACGCCCTGGCGCAGCGCCTCGACCTCGTGCGGCGCGGTCGCCACGTCGAGGGCGCCGGTGCGCTCCCACTCGCAGTCGATGCCGTACCGGTTGATGGTGTCCTCGATGCCCTGGAGGTTCTCCAGGCCGAGCCGTTCCAGCTCGGCGATCTCGGACGGCCAGCGACTGTATCCGTTCGCGAAGCCGTGGGTGAGGCTCGCCGCGACGAAGCCGCCGTTGCGCCCGGACGCCGCGTGCCCGATCCGGCCGCCCTCGATCAGGACGACGTCACGCTCCGGGTTCCGCTCCTTCGCGTTGATCGCGGTCCACAGCCCGGTGTATCCGCCCCCGACCACCACGAGGTCCGTGGCGAGCTCCCCGGTCAGCGGTCCGCGCACGGCGGGCCGTCCGGGGTCGGCCAGCCAATAGGTGGAGTAACTCACGTCGCTCAATGACTGTCGGTTCATGGGTTGCACCTCGGTGCCGAGTTGGGGGGAGCACTAACATTGGTCGGTTGCCCGAGCCGGAAATGGGAGAGAAATTGCGAGCCCGAGTGGCGCTGACCCCCGAGCTGATCGTCGACGCGGCGAGCCGCCTGGCCGAGAACGCCGGCGCGGACGCGCTGAGCATCCGGGCCCTGGGCAAGGAGCTGGGGGTCGACCCGACCGCGGTCTACCGGCATTTCCGGGACCGTGATCAGATCGTTCTGGAGGTCGCCGACCGCCTGCTCGGCGCGATCGTCGACGGTCTCCCGGACGATCTCGCCTGGCGTGCCCGGCTCGAATGGCTGGCCCAGGAGATGGTCCGCTCGTTCGTGGCGCACCCGGCGATCGCCCCGATCCTGGCGCTGCGGACCACCCGCCGGCAGGGCGAGTTCCGCCTGGCCGAGGAGATCCTGGGCGCCCTGCGCGAGGCCGGCCTCTCCGACGAGAGCGCCGCCGTGCAGCACCGCGTCTTCGACGACACCGTGATGTCCTACGCCGCGATGATCAGCGCCTACACCGCGATGGACGCCTCGAGCCGCGAGGGCGACGAGTCGGCCTGGTCCCGCGAATACCGGGCGCTGCCGGTCCGCCGCTACCCGAACATCGCCGCGGCCGCCCAGCACTTCGCCGGCATCGAGGACGAGACGGTCCTCCAGGAGCTGGTGACAGCCCTCCTCGACCGCGTCGAGAAGCTGGCCGCCGAGCCCGGCTGAGACCTCGCCACCCGCGCCGATCAAGCTGCCCGTGCCGATCACGCCACCCGCGCCGATCACGCTCTCCGTGCCGATCATTCGCTGAGCGCCGATTCCGCGGGCAGCGCCGGGACCGCACGGCCCCGATTCGCCGACCACGATGCCGGAAGGCATGTGACACCCCGTTCCGCAGCCACGCCACCCGCGGCCGCACCCCAAGCATCGCAGTTGTCAGCACCGTTGACAACACCTTTGCCGGGCGGATGTCAGCGGTGTTGACAACAGTCTTGACGCAGCGTGCGGCGTCGTGGCGAAGCTCGCAGCACTCCACCGCCCCACCCAAGATCAAGATCAAGGTCAATGGCATGTCGCAGCGGGGTGGGTGGTGCGGACCGCCGCTCCCGCCGAGGTGCCCACCACCGCTCGCCGGCCGCTGGCGCGTCCGGACCGCGAGCCGGGCGCCGGGCCACCTGAGTGAGTGGTCGCGCCCCTCTCCTGTCAGTCCCCGCCCACCACGCCCCGCCGATCCCGCGGCGCATGCCCGGCCCGTCTGCGGAATCGCCAAGTCAACGAGTGTTTATGTGACATCCGGTGATCGGTAAGCTGAGATCATGACGACTCCGCGGCGCCGGGATGCGGCCGCCACCAGGCAGTTGCTGCTCGACGCGGCGCGCCGGCGGTTCGCTGCCGACGGCTACACCGCCACGTCGGTGCGGGACATCGCCGCCGAGGCGGGGGTGAACGTGGCGCTCATCAGCCGGTACTTCGAGTCGAAGGAGGGGCTGTTCCGGGCCTGCCTGCGCGGGACCGTCGACGAACTCAAGCAGACCGCGTTCGAGGGTGGGCCGCGGGAGCTCGCGGCCCGGATGGCCGGCGCGCACAGCAAGGCGCCGAACCAGCTGCTGCTGCTCCTGCGCTCGTCGGGCGACGAGGCCGCCGAGCGGATCCGGCTGGACACCCTCGCCTCGATAGCGGCACGACTCGCCACCGCCGCCGGGACAAACCCGGAAAATCCGCAGATATCGGTGAACGCCCAGTTCGTCCTGGCCACCGCCCTGGGCGTCGTCATCCTCCGGTCGGCGGGGCTCGAACCCCTGAGCACCGCCGACCAGGATCAGCTGACCGCCTCCTTCGAGAAGGTGATCACCGCGCTGCTGTAGGAACGATCAGGGGAAGACGATCGTGTGGTTGCCGTGCCGGATCACCCGGTCCTCGGCGTGCCACATGACCGCCCGGGACAGCACCGCCCGCTCCACGTCGGCGCCCCGCCGCTGCAGATCCGCCACCGTGTGCGCGTGATTCACCCGGACCACGTCCTGCTCGATGATCGGCCCCTCGTCCAGGTCCTCGGTCACGTAGTGCGCGGTCGCCCCGACCAGCTTCACCCCGCGCTGCTTGGCCTTGGCGTACGGCCCGGCCCCGATGAACGCCGGCAGGAAGCTGTGGTGGATGTTGATGATCGGCACCCCGGCGCGCTCGATGAAGTCGCCGGAGAGGATCTGCATGTAGCGGGCCAGGATGATGAAGTCCACGTTGCCGGCGAGCAGCTGCAGGTTCTGCGCCTCGGCGGCCGACTTGTCCGGCCCCTGCGACGGCACGTGGAAGAACGGGATGCCGAAGGAGCGCACCTCGTCGGCCATGTCCGGGTGGTTCGAGATCACCATCGACACGTTGATCGGCAGGTCGCCGCGGCGGTGCCGCCAGAGCAGGTCGAGCAGGCAGTGCCCGTCCTTCGAGGCGAAGATCGCGACGCGCTTCGGCACCGACAGGTCGCGCAGCGTGTACTCCAGCTCGAAGCCGTCGGCGAGCTGCTCGCGCAGGTCGTTCTCGATGGCCGGGAGGGCGGCCTTGAGGCCGGGCCGGCTGAACACGGTGCGCTGGAAGAACGCGCCGCCGTGCGGGTTGTCGGAGTGCTGGTCCAGCTGCACGATGTTGGCGTCGTGCCGGCCGAGCACCGCGCTGATCGCCGCGACGATCCCGGTCCGGTCCCTGCCGTGCACGATCAGGACGGCCTGGTCGGCGGCGGCGGGCACGGGGGTGAGGGGCGCGGGCGCCTGCTGGGTCAGCGACACGATCGGTGGTCCTTCCGGAAAGTCAGAGCTCGGAGAAGATCCTGCCCGTTCCCGATCGGCGACGGTCCCCCGGGTCCGGGGAATCCCACGAAAGTCACCCGGCGGGCAGCCGCACGGTGAACGTGGTCCCCAGGCCGGGCGTGCTCTCCACGGCCAGGCTCCCGTCCTGGTCGGCGACGATCCGGCGGGCGATCGTGAGCCCCAGGCCGGAGCCGCCGGTGGTGCGCTGCCGCGCCGGATCGGCACGCCAGAACCGGTCGAACACCCGGGACACCTCCTCGGGTGTCATGCCGACGCCGGTGTCCCGTACCGAAAGAAAGGCTCCCGCCGCATCGCGCCCCACCCGGATCTCCACCCGCCCGCCCGCGTCCGTGTAGCGGATGGCGTTGCTCAGCAGGTTGCCCAGCACCTGACGGGTCCGATCCGGATCGGCGCGCACCTCGACCGGCTCGGGGGCGTCCACGACGAGCTCGACGCCGGCGTTCCCGGCCACCGCGCGATGGGCGGTCACCGCTGTCGCCGCCAGCTCGGCCAGGTCGCAGGGCGCCGGCGCGTACTCCAGCTCGCCCGCCTCGGCGAGCGCCAGCACCTGGAGGTCGTCGAGGATGCGGCGCTGCAGCAGGGTCTCCTCGTGCAGCGAGGCGAACAGCTCGGGGCTCGGCTCGATCACCCCGTCGGCCAGCCCTTCCAGGTAGCCGCGCAGGTTCGACAGCGGCGTACGCAGCTCGTGCGCCACGTCGGCGATCAGCCGGCGCTGGCGCTCCTCGCTGCGCTGCAGCGCCTCGGCCATCGAGTTGAACGAGTTGGAGAGCGCGGCCAGCTCGTCCTCCCCGCCGCCGTAGGGCACCCGCACGTCCAGCCGGCCCGCCGCGAGCTGCAGCGACGCCCCGGTGAGCAGCCGCACCGGGCGGCTCACCCGGCGGGCGATCCAGGCCGTGCCGAGCGCCGCCGCCACGACCACGCCGAGCACCGCGAACCCGGCGGGCCGGCCCAGCTCGGTGACGGCCGTGTCCGGCGGCGCCCCGAAGTAGATCTCCACCGGCACCGCGGACGTGGAGAGCGCCGCCTGGGCGAAGGTGGTGGTGAGGCAGTCGTCGTACGCGGGCATCGACAGCCGGCACACCCCGATGTCGGTCCACCAGCTCAGCAGCCAGCCGCGGTCGTCGCGCACCCGGTTGGCCGCGGACGCGGCGCAGGCCGGCTCGGCGGCCAGCTGTTTCACGTCCAGGTACGGCGGCTCGACCGACGCGAGCGTCGGCGGCCAGGGACCCTGCTCGGCCATGCAGCGCACCTTCACGAGCGCGGCCCGGTACTGCGCGAGCTGGTAGAGGGTCTGCGTGCCGGGGTCGCCGGGCGGGATCGGGCCGAACAGGTCGTCCGGCAGCGACGGCATCGCCGGGGACGCCACCGGCGCGCCCCGGTCCCGCCGGGGCCGGCCCGCGGCGTCCCGGCCGTCCCCGGTGAGCGCCGCCGCCGTCGCCAGCTGGCCGGCGGCGCTGACGATCAGCGGGTCCAGCGCCGGCGCCGGGTCGGCCTGCCGGGCCAGCAGCTGCACCGGCCCGGCCGCCCGGCCGTCGAGGTTGTCCGAGTCGGAGAGCACGACCTTGCGGTCCTCGGTGACCACCCGGATGTGCAGGCCGGTCCGGCCGGACATCGCCCCGACCACCGTGTCGATCCCCTCCCACCGGCCGTTCCGGATGCCGAACCGCCGGATCTCGTCGACGATCGCCGCCTCGTGCTCGTCCCGGGCCTGGTCGACCCGGGCCGCCTCGCGCGAGGTCAGGCTGATCGTGAGGTAGGCGGTCGCGCCGATCGCGGTCACCGCGACGACCAGGACCAGCACGAAGATCCGGAGCCGGAAGCTCACTGCTCGGCCATCCGGTATCCCCGGCCGTAGACGGTCTGCACGTACCGCGGCTCGGCCGGGTCCTTCTCGATCTTGCGGCGGAGGTTGACCACGTGCGCGTCGACCGTGCGGTCCGAGACGTCGTTCTCGAAGCCGAACACCTTGTCCAGGATCTGCGCCCGGGTGAAGACCCGGCCCGGCTCGCGGGCCAGCAGCTCCAGGATGCCGAACTCCTTCGCGGTGAGCCGGGTCGGCTCGCCCGCCACCCGCACCTCGAAGCGCGGCCCGTCCACCTCGAGGTCGCCGACCCGCAGCACGTCGGTGTCGGCGTTGTTCCGGGTCCGGCGCAGCAGCGCCCGGATCCGCGCGGTCAGCTCGCGCGGGCTCACCGGCTTCGCCAGGTAGTCGTCGGCGCCGATGTCGAGGCCGAGCAGCATGTCGTTCTCCGCCGAGCGGGCCGTCACCATGACGATCGCGACGTCCGACTCGGCGCGCAGGATCCGGCACACGTCCAGGCCGTCGACCAGCGGCATCATCACGTCCAGCACGATCAGGTCCGGCCTGCGCGCCCGGGCCTGGTCGAGGGCCGCCCGGCCGTCACCCACCGTGAGCACCTGGTGCCCCTCGCGCTCCAGGTAGAGGCGGATCAGCTGGGCATGCTTGGGATCGTCGTCGGCAACGAGAATGCGGGCTGTCACGGGTCGCATTGTGACCTCTCGGGGCGAGCCCGCCCAAGGAATGTCAAGAACCGGTGAGATAGCGATGAGAAAGCGGATCCCTGCCGGAACCGCACAGGTTCTTCACAACCGCCGTCCTACGGTCGCCTTCCCTTTGCGACACCAGGAGACTTCCATGTGCGGCTTGAGCGCGTTCGTCAGCAGCCGGCCCGACGCGGGGCCGCCCGACGCGGACACCACGGCCGCCTTCGAGGCGGCCCTCGCGACCATGCACCACCGGGGACCGGACGACACCCGGATCGAGTACGGCGACGGGTTCGCGTTCGGCTTCAACCGGCTCGCCATCATCGACCGGGAGCTGTCGGCGCAGCCGCTGCACTACGCCGGCCGCTGGACCGTGGTCTTCAACGGCGAGATCTACAACTACCGGGAGCTGCGGGCCGACCTGATCCGCAACCACGACGCGGCCTTCGCCACCGACGGCGACTCCGAGGTGCTCGCCGCGGCCTTCCACCACTGGGGCGAGGCGGCCCTGCCCCGGCTGCGCGGCATGTTCGCGTTCGTCGCGTACGACCACCGCACCGGCACCCTGCACGCGGCCCGGGACGCCTTCGGGATCAAGCCGCTCTACCTGCTGGAGACCGCCGACGGCCTGCACCTGGCGAGCGAGCGCAAGGCCCTCGACCCGTTCGCGGCGCCGGCCGGCAACGCCCTCGACACCGACGCCCTCGCGCACTACCTGACCTTCCAGTACGTGCCGGACCCGCTCACCCTGCACCGGCACATCCGCCGGCTGCCGCCGGGCCACCGCATCGTCTGGACGCCGGGCGGCGGGGTCCGCCAGCACCGCTGGTTCAAGCCGTCGCTGCGTCCGCTGCACGTCCAGCCGGAAGCCGCATACCAGGCGATCCAGGACGCGCTGACCGCGAGCGTGGCCCGCCACATGCACGCCGAGGTGCCGGTCGGCGCGTTCCTCTCCAGCGGCGTCGACTCCTCGGCGATCGTCGCCCTCGCCTCCCGGATCAAGCCGGACCTGCACGCCTTCACCGCCGGCTTCGGGGCCGGCGGCTACTCCGAGATCGAGGTGGCCGCCGACACGGCCGGGCAACTCGGGGTCCGGCTGACGCCGACCGTGGTGAGCGACGACGACGTGCTGGCCGCCCTCCCCCGGATCGTGCGGCTGCTCGACGACCCGATCGCCGACCCGTCGCTGATCCCGCTCTACTTCCTGGCGCAGACCGCGTCCCGGCACGTCACCGTGGTCCTGTCCGGCGAGGGCTCGGACGAGCTCTTCGGCGGCTACAAGATCTACCGGGAGCCGCTGTCGCTGGCCGGCGTGGACCGGCTCCCGCCCGGCGTGAAGCGCGGCCTCAAGCACCTCGCCGAGGTCCTGCCCGAGGGCGTCCGCGGCCGGTCCTTCCTGGAGCGCGGCACCACCCCGATCGAGCAGCGCTACTACGGCAACGCCCGGATCTTCACGCCCGAGGAGAAGGCCCGCCTGCTGCGCTACACCGCCCAGCCGCACACCGACATCACGGCCCGGCTCTACGCCGAGACCGCCGACGTCGACGACGTGGCCTCCATGCAGTACGTCGACCTGCACACCTGGCTGCCCGGCGACATCCTGGTGAAGGCCGACCGGATGTCCATGGCGCACAGCCTCGAGCTGCGCGTCCCCTTCCTCGACCAGCAGGTCTACGCCGCCGCGGCGGGCCTGCCCACCGAGCTGAAGCTGCCCTCCGGCTCCCGCTCCACGAAGCACGCCTTCCGCGAGGCGATGCGCGGCATCGTCCCGGAGTCCGTCCGCGACCGCGACAAGCTGGGCTTCCCCACCCCGACCCGGCTCTGGCTGAAGGGCCCGATCGGCGACTGGGTGGACTGGCTGCTCGCCACCTCCCAGGCTGGCGACCTGATCGACCTGAACTACGCCCGGGGCCTGCTCGCCGAGCACCGCCGGGACGAGGCCGACCGCTCCCGCAAGGTCTGGACGGTCGCGATGTTCTGCCTCTGGCACGCCATCGCCGTCGAGAAGTCCATCACGGTCGAGCCGCCTCAGTGGGTCGGCACCCCGATGGTGGCCTCGCTGAGGTGACGGAACGCGATCGCGTCCTCCACCTCGAGGACACGGCCGGGAACACCGGTCCGGCCGGACCGGTCGTCATCCGGCCCGGCACCGTGGTCAGGCCCGCGAGCGCCTCGGTCCGGCGGCGGTGCCGGCGGCCTCACCCGCCGCCGGCGTCGTCGTGCCCCCGGCCGCGGCCGGATCAGGCCCGGCCGCCGTGGTCGAGGTAGCCGGCGATGCCCTCCTCGACGGCGGCCTCGTGGAGGGCGTCGTGGTGCCGCTCGATGACCGGGGCGGCGCCGCCGGCCAGGGTGCGGACCTCGGCGCTGTCGCCCTCGGCCACCGCGGCCTCGACCATGGCGAGGGACTTGCGGTGGGCGGCCAGCTGGGTGGTGATGAAGTATTCGTCGAAGGTGTCCGGGCCGGCCGCCTCGTAGCCGCGGGCCAGGGACTGCTGCTCCTCGTTCGGCTCCGGCGGGAGCGGGACGCGCAGCTGCCGGGCCACCTGGGTGAGCTGGCCGTCGAGCCGGATGTGGTCGCGCATGAAGGTGACGGCCAGGCCCTTCACGACCGGGTCGGCGGATTTGGTGAAGGCGATCCGGCCCGCGGCGATCTCGGCGAGGTTCACCTGGTGGGCGGCCGTCAGGAAGGCGGCGTCGCCGGGGTAGGCGGCCGGGGCGGCGGTGGCGGCGGTGGCCGGTGCGAGCAGGGTGGCGGTCAGGCCGACGGTGGTGGCGAGGTGCCGGAAGTTAATCACGAATGCAGGGTATGCAGCCGTGATGCGCGTTTTGTGCGGATACTTCGCGGCGTGGCCCCGCGGGGCCGATGAGTTCCGGGGCCGCGGCGGGTCGTACCGGGTATGGCGACGTTCTTCCCGGTGGCGACCGGGATCGGCCGCGCGGAGATCCCGGCCCTGTGCGCCGATCTGGCCGCGCTCCTGCGGGGCCGGGCGCCCGGGATGGTGACCTGCCGGCTCGCCGGGCCGGGACGGCCCGGCGTCGCGACGGTCGAGGCGCTGCTGCGGCTGCGGCTCACCGCCCGGAGGTACGGGTGGCAGCTCCGCCTCCACGACCCCACGCCGGATCTGGTGGCGCTGCTGACGGTGCTCGGCCTGGCCGACACCCTGACCGACGCCCTGACCGACGACGAGACCTGACGAGATCCGACGAGACTCAGGGAAGGCGGGCGGGGAGGCCGAAGAGCGGGAACAGGCGGGCCGTGTCGAGGAAGTTGTTGACGCCGGCGATGCGGCCGCCGGAGATCTCCAGCACGATCAGCGCCCACGGCTCGTGCCCCTCCCCCGAGGCGGCCACCCGGTATTGACCGAACGCCGGCAGCCCGCTCGCGGCCGTCGGCACGAGCCGGGAGCCCTCGCAGCCGCTGCCGGTGCCGCTCATCCACGCGGTGATGTCGTCGTGGCCGCGCAGCCAGAGCGGCAGCGGCGGCATCGACAGGGTGGCGTCCTCGTGCAGCAGCGCGGTGAGGGCCGTGAGGTCGTACTCCTCGAACGCCTTCACGTAGCGGGCCAGCAGCTCGCGCTGATCGCCGTCGAGAGGGCGGTAGACGTCGGAGGAGGCCGGGCCGGAGGCGGCGATCGTGGCGCGGGCCCGCTGCAGGGCGCTGTTCACGCTGGGGACCGAGGTGTCGAGCAGCTCGGCCACCTCCTGCGCCGACCAGGCGAGCACCTCGCGCAGGATCAGCACGGCCCGCTGCTTGGCCGGCAGCAGCTGGAGCGCGGCGACGAAGGCGAGCCGCACCGATTCCCGCTCGGCGATCACGTGCGCTGGATCCGTACGCTCGAAAAGCCTCTCGTCCGGAACCGGCCCCACCCAGATCTCCTCGGGTCTCGGCTCGCCCGGGTCGGTCGCCCGGCCGGAACCGGCCGGGCCCAGATCCATCGGCCGCACCCGGCGCTGGGCGCTGCCCAGCATGGTGAGGCACACGTTCGTGGCGATCCGGTAGAGCCAGGACCGCAGCGCGGACCGGCCCTCGAAGCCCTGGTAACCCTTCCAGGCCCGGATCATCGTGTCCTGCACGGCGTCCTCGGCCTCGAAGCCGGACCCGAGCATCCGGTAGCAGTACCCGGTCAGCTCCGGGCGGAACGCTTCCAGCTGTGCCTCGATGTCGGTCACGCTGCGAATCTAGCCGACCGGAAAATTCCCGCGCCACCACCGATGAGTCCGCGCCACCCGCCGGGTCTACCGGGCATGGCTTACGCAGACGTGAACGGCATCAACCTCTACTACGAGATCCACGGTTCGGGCCGGCCCCTCGTGCTGCTGCACGGCGGCCTCGGCTCGGGCGAGATGTTCGGGGCGAACCTGGACCGGTTCGCCGCCGATCACCAGGTCATCCTCCCCGACCTGCAGGGACACGGCCGGACCGCGGACGTGGACCGGCCGATCGACACCGCGACGATGGCCGACGACATCGCCGCGCTGATCACCCACCTGGGCCTGGAGAAGCCGGACGTCGCAGGCTTCTCGCTGGGCGGCGGCGTGGCGCTCCAGGTCGCGATCCGGCACCCGGAGAAGATCGGCCGGGCCGTCTCCGGTTCGGCCGGGATCCGGCGCGACGCCATCCATCCGGAGATCCTGGAGCAGCAGGGCCAGGTCACCGGCGCGGCCGTCGAGTACATGAAGGACACCCCGATGTACGAGTTGTACCAGCGGGTCGCGCCGCACCCGGATCACTTCCCGCGTCTCCTCGACAAGATCGGCGAGACGATGGCGAAGGACTACGACCTCACCGAGCAGGTCCGCGGCCTCCAGGTCCCGACGCTCATCATGGCGGCCGACGCGGACATGTGCCCGCCGAGCCACTTCGTCGAGGTGTTCGCGCTGCTCGACGGCGGGCAGCGGGACGGCGGCTGGATGGGCGAGGGTCGTCCCAAGGGCGGGCACGCCCTCGCCATCCTGCCGGGTCTCACCCACTACAACGTGGTCGACTCCCCGCTGTTCGCCTCCACCGCCCTGGCCTTCCTCGATCAGCCGGCGCAGTAGGCGCGCAGGTGCCGGGCGGTCAGGGTGTCCGCTGCCACCAGGCCGGCGGGGGTTCCGGTGAAGACCACCCGTCCCCCGTCGTGCCCGGCGCCCGGGCCCAGGTCGACGATCCAGTCGGCGTGCGCCATCACGGCGAGGTGGTGCTCGATCACCACGACCGTGTTGCCGGCGTCGACCAGCCGGTCCAGGAGGGCCAGCAGCTGATCGACGTCGGCCAGATGCAGGCCGCTGGTCGGCTCGTCGAGCAGGTAGGTGGCGGTGCCACCGCCCATATGGACGGCGAGCTTGAGGCGCTGCCGCTCACCGCCGGACAGGGTGTTGAGCGGCTGCCCGAGGGTGAGGTAGCCGAGGCCGACGGCGGCCAGCCGGTCCAGGATGAGGCGGACCGGCCTCTCCGTGAAGAACTCCAGGGCGTCGGTGACCGGCATGGCCAGCACCTCGCTGATGTCCCGGCCGCGCAGTTTGTAGCCGAGCACCTCGGCGGTGAACCGTTTGCCCTCGCACTCCTCGCAGACGGTCGCCACCCCGGCCATCATGGCGAGGTCCATGTAGACCAGGCCGATGCCCTTGCAGTTCGGGCAGGCGCCCGCCGAGTTCGCGCTGAACAGGGCCGGCTTCACGCCGTTGGCCTTCGCGAACGCGGTGCGGACCGGGTCGAGCAGGCCGGTGTACGTGCCCGGGTTGCTGCGCCGGGAGCCGCGGATCGCCGACTGGTCGACCACGATGACGCCGTCCCGCTGCGGCAGGGCGCCGTAGATCAGCGAGCTCTTGCCGGAGCCGGCCACCCCGGTCACGACGGTGAGCACGCCTTGCGGGATGTCCACCGAGACGTCCCGCAGGTTGTGGGTGTTCGCGTCGCGGATCGGCAGCACCTCGGTGAACGGGCGGACCGCCGGCTTGAGACCCACCCGGTGCCCGAGGTACCTCCCGGTGACCGTGCCGGAGGACCGCAGCCCCGCCACGGTCCCCTCGAACTGGATGCGCCCGCCGGCCGGCCCCGCGCCCGGTCCGAGATCGATCACGTGGTCGGCGATCGCGATGGTCTCCGGCTTGTGCTCGACCACGAGGACCGTGTTGCCCTTGTCGCGCAGCCGCAGCAGCAGGCCGTTCATCCGTTCGATGTCGTGCGGGTGCAGGCCGACCGTGGGCTCGTCGAAGACGTACGTGATGTCGGTGAGCGGCGAGCCGAGGTGCCGGACCATCTTGACCCGCTGCGCCTCACCGCCGGAGAGGGTGCCCGACTCGCGGTCCAGTGACAGGTAGCCGAGTCCGATCTCGACCAGTGAGTCGAGGTTCTGCCGCAGCGCCGCGAGGACCGGCGCGACCGACGGCGCGCTGATCCCGGCGAGGAAGTCCGCGAGGTCGCTGACCTGCATGGCCGAGCACTCGGCGATGTTGCGCCCGTCGATCCTCGAGGCGAGCACCTCGGCGCGCAGCCGGGTGCCGTCGCAGTCCGGGCACTTCTGGAAGGTCACGGCACGGTCGATGAACGCGCGGATGTGCGGCTGCTGCGCCTCCCGGTCCTTGCTCAGGAACGACCGCTGGACCTTGACGACCAGGCCCTCGTAGGTGGTGTTGATCCCGGCGATCCGCATCTTGGTGGCCGGCTTGTGCAGGAAGTCCTCGAGCTCGGCCGGGGTGAAGTCGCGCACCGGCTTGTCCGGGTCGAACAGCCCGGACTCGGCGAAGCCGCGGACGTACCAGCCGTCGACCGTGTAGTTCGGCACCGTGATCGCACCCTCGTTGATCGACTTCGAGACGTCGACCAGCTGGGCCACGTCGATCGTGGACACCCGGCCGAGGCCCTCGCAGCCCGGGCACATCCCCTCGGCGTTGAACGAGTAGGCCAGGGCGCTGCCCGCCCCGGGCTCGCCGAGCCGGGAGAAGACGATCCGGAGCAGCGTGTACGCGTCGGTGGCCGTCCCCAGCGTGGACCGGGCGTTCGCGCCCATCCGCTCCTGGTCGACCACGATGGCGGCGCTCAGGTTGTGCAGCGCGTCCACGTCCGGCCGCGCCGGGCTCCCCATGAACGACTGCAGGAACGCCGAGTAGGTCTCGTTGATCAGCCGCTGCGACTCGGCCGCGATGGTGCCGAAGACGAGCGACGACTTGCCGGAGCCGGAGACCCCGGTGAAGACCGTCAGCACCCGTTTCGGGATGTCGACGGAGACGTTGAGAAGGTTGTTCTCCCGGGCGCCGCGAACCTGGATGGCTTCAGTCACCCGGCGAAGCTACCGTGCGAAGCGGTCAGAGGCTGACCGCTATCCCTCGGCGAGCGCCGCTATCCGGCCCGGCGCCGGGCCCGGCGCGCCGCCAGCTCGTCGCCCTCGCTCGGCTCCTGCGCGACGTCGCGGCCCACCGGCTGCGGCGCGGCCGGCTCGGCCGGCAGGTGCGACAGCGAGCCCTGGATCTCCTTGAACGCGCCGCCGATCGCGATGCCGAACACGCCCTGCCCGCCCTGGAGCAGATCGACGACCTCCTCCGGCGAGCGGCACTCGTAGACCGTCGTGCCGTCCGAGATGAGCGTGATCTCGGCGAGGTCCTCGACGCCGCGGGAGCGCAGCGTGTCGATCGCCCGCCGGATGTTCTGCAGCGAGACACCCGCGTCGAGCAGGCGCTTCACCACCTTGAGGACCACCAGGTCGCGGAAGGAGTAGAGCCGTGAGGTGCCGGAGCCGGTGGCGTCCCGCACGCTCGGGACCACCAGGGTGGTCCGGGCCCAGTAGTCGAGCTGGCGGTAGCTGATACCCACGGCCTGACACGCCGTGACCCCGCGGTACCCGACCGAGCCGTCCTCGCCGACGAGTGGGCCTTCAAGAGGCTGCTCGTGCACGCGAATACCTCCCCCTGCCCAAGAACTTTCAGGCGGTGTGCCGGTTCACCTGGACTTCACGAGCGTATATCTCAGCCCCGGCGGAAACAGGGAGGTAACCGCACGACACGCCGCGTCCGGGCGAGCCTTTCCTTCGGCGAGCGTCGATAAGTCAGACGCTTCGGCCTGCGCCATCCCTCTTAACCGGCGAAGTCCTCGGGGCGGACCTGATCGAGGAACTCGCGGAACTTCTCGACCTCGTCCTCCTGCTCGTCCGGGATCACGATGCCGGCCTCGGTGAGCACCTGGTCCGCGCAGCGGATCGGCGCGCCCACCCGCAGTGCCAGGGCGATCGAGTCGCTCGGCCGGGCCGACACCCGCAGATCGTCACCGATCAGCAGATCGGCGTAGAAGACGTTGTCCTTCAACTCGGTGATCTCGACGGCCTTCAGCGGCGCGTCCAGCGCGGTGAGGATGTCCCGCAGGAGATCGTGGGTCAGCGGACGGGCCGGCTTGACCCCCTGCTGCTCGTACGCGATGGCGGTCGCCTCGACCGCACCGATCCAGATCGGGAGGTAACGGTCGCCGTCGACCTCCCGCAGCAGAACGATCGGCTGGTTGCTGGGCAGCTCCACCCGGACCCCGACCACGCTCAGCTCGCGCACCGCCCGCCTCCGTGTTCGTCGTTCCCCTGGCTGTCACGAATCGCCCAGCCGCCCCTCACCTGCACGGTACACGCATACACGCGGTGCCCGATCCGTGCGGCATACCCCGCAAAGGGTAGGCCGAACCGGGTCAGCGGCCGAGTTCGCCGCGCAGGCCGGAGCGGACCAGTGCCGCATGCAGCCGCTGCGAGAGCGCCTGCAGGTCACGTGCCGTCTCGGCGGCCCGGGCCCGGGCCGCCGGGTCCTGCTGGCGCGCGAGCGGCGCCAGCAGCTGTGTGAACAGGCCCACTTCCCGGTCCGCGGCGTTGCGGAACGCGCGCAGGTGACGCGCCTCCAGCCCGTACCGGGTGAGCCCGACCACGGCCTCCACGATGATCACCGCGTCGGCGTCGTACCACCCCGGCGGGCGAGCCGTGACCAGGCCCATCTGCTCCAGCTCGGCCAGCAGCCCCTCGCCCACGCCGGTGCGTTCCAGCATGTCCGCCTTCGGGATGCGGGTGTCCGCCGGGTCGGCGGGACGCTGGGCGCCCACCGCCACCAGCGTGGGCCGCTGCGGCACCGCCGGTTCCTGCTCCATCCGGTCCAGCTGCTCGCGGATGACCCGCAGCGGGAGGTACTGGTCCCGCTGCGCGGTCAGCACGAAACGCAGCCGGGCCACGTCGTTCCACGAGTACTTGCGGTACCCGGAGGCGGTGCGTTGCGGGTCGACAAGACCCTCCGCCTCCAGGAACCGCAACTTCGAGATCGTGGTGTCGGGGAACTCGGTGCGCAGATGTGCCAGCACCTCCCCGATGCTCATCAGCGCACCTTCACGCCCGGACGCTGCGCCCGAGGCTCCGGGGTCACGCGCGGCCGCCCCCGACGCGTTCACGCCCGGCCGCCCTCGCCCTCCGGCCGCGGACCGGCGATGAACACCAGACGGAACTTGCCGATCTGGACCTCGTCGCCGTTGCTCAGGGTCGCGGCCTCGACGCGCTCCCGGTTCACGTACGTGCCGTTGAGCGAGCCGACGTCGCGGACCGTGAAGGTGCCGCCGTCGCGGTGGAACTCGGCGTGGCGACGGGAAACCGTCACGTCGTCGAGGAAGATGTCACTGTCCGGGTGCCGCCCACTGGTCGTCACGTCGTGGTCCAGGAGGAACCGGGCACCCGCGTTCGGTCCCCGGCGGACCACCAGCAGCGCCATCCCGGGCGGCAGCGACCCGGACATCCGGGCCGGCACCACGTCGGTCTCGGGTCCCTCGAGCACCTCGTCAAGGGCGCCAAGGTTCAGCGTGGACGTGACGTCGAGTGGGGGGAACTCGTCGTCTGGGCGCGTCATCGGACCACCTCACGGATCAGTAGGTCGCCGGGGCCGTCCGAGGCCCGACGCACGACTATCGGTTTCAAAGGAATAACAGTTCTGCGTGTAGTCCCCGCGAGCCTAGTCAGCGCCAATATCGCTGAGCAACAAGACTCGCGGAGACCGATATACGCTTTATCAGCTCTCGGTGAGCGCGCGGTACGCCGCCGCGTCGAGCAGCGAATCGAGCACCGACGCATCGTCCGGCGCGATCTCCACGAGCCAGCCGGCCGCGTAGGGTTCGCCATTGATGATTTCCGGCTCGTCCGCGAGAGTGGCGTTCTTCGCCACGACGGTGCCCGATATCGGCGCGTAGATCTCCGAGACGCTCTTCGTCGACTCGATCTCCCCGAGCGAGTCGCCCGCCTGCACCACGGTGCCCTCGTCGGGCAGCTGCACGAACACGATGTCACCGAGCGCGTCCTGCGCGAAATGGGTGATGCCCACCCGCACCGGGCCACTGCCGTCACCGGCGACCCACTCGTGCTCCGCGGTGTACCGCAGATCCTCAGGAATCAACGCTTCCTCCGTTTTTCACGAAACCGGACGCGCGTACTGCAAGGCTGTCGCCTTACGCACCTCGGTCACTTCGACCATGGAGCGCGAGTCCATGGTCACGCTACCGTCGTCGTTCTTCACCGACGCGACCACCCCGCCCGGGATCTGCAGCGCGGTGCTCATGGTCGCGGCCGGGCCGATCACCAGAAGACGGAACGTGCCCGTCAGATGCACGCCGTCAGCGATGATTCCACCGCCCTGGGCATCGACGAAATAGGTCTGCGCCACGACGCGCACGGCGACGCCGTTCTCGCCGTTCAGCTGCATCACCTCACCGCCGGAACCGCGCAGTTCCTGAACGGTGTTGAGAATGTCGGACGCCTTCACCCGCTGCAGGGTGATCTCCAGTCCCGGACCGCGGCCCGGGACGGTCCCGGCGAGCAGCCCCAGCTCCTCGCTGCGCTTGCTCGCCTCGGCGAGGGCCGCCTCCCGGCCCTGCACGCCCGAGTTGAGCTGCTGGCGGGTCGTCTCGAGCGCCTGGATCTCGGAGAGCAGCCGGCTGTCCTGCGCCTCCAGGTCGCTGAGGATGCGCACCAGGTCCTCCTGCCGGGCGGTCGCCAGCCCGTGGTCCGCGTCGTTGCTGCGCAGCTGCACCACGAGCGTGAACCCGAGCAGCGCCAGCAGCACCCAGATCAGCGTCCCGGCGGGCGCCGGCCGGCGAAGGGTGCGCTTCGGTTCCCTCGTACCCGCAGGCTCTTGATCTGGATCTTGATTGGGCTCTGCCTTCTCGTGATCAAGATCATTCTTTGCGGGTACGGGTTCAGCCGCGTCCTCCTTTTCACCCGAAGGAGGGGGCGCCTGCTTCTCGTCCGCGAGCTCGTCCCGATCGGTCATCGCAGTACCGTCCTATGCCCGGAAGAGGTGCCGGCGGATCGCCGCGACATTACCGAAGATCCGGACGCCGAGCACCACGACGACGCCGGTGGAGAGCTGACCGCCCACGCCCAGCTGATCGCCCACATAGACGATCAGCGCCGAGACGAGCACGTTCGAGATGAACGACACGACGAACTGCTTGTCGTCGAAGATGCCGTCCAGCTTGGCGCGCACCCCGCCGAACACGGCGTCGAGCGCCGCCACCACCGCGATCGGCAGATAGGGCACCAGCTCCGGCGGCACGGCCGGGTGGAAGACGATGCCCAGCAGGACACCGGCGAGCAGAGCGAGTACGGCGATCATCGGCCGCCTTCCGACGCAGAGCCGGACGGCACGGGGGATCCGGAGCCGTCCGGCGACGAAGAGGAGGAGCCCGACGGCGCGGGCGGAGGGGTGCTCGGAGTCGCGACCCGCAGCTTCAGCTCGGTCGCCGCCTCCAGCGTCACGTCTTTCACCTCGGTCGCGTCGAACGCCATGCCGTAGCGCGCGACCAGGGTCTCGAAGAAGTGCCCGGCATAGCCGGACCGGAAGTCGCCGGCCAGGTCGCCCGGCCCGATCGCGACCACCTCGTACGGCGACGCGACCGGCTGCACGTTGACCAGGATCGCCTCGCCGGCCTGCCGGATCGTCGAGGTCGCGGTGAGCCGCTGCCCGTTGATCGCGATGGCCTCGGCGCCGGCGCTCCACAGCGCGTTCGTGGCGAGCTGGAGGTCGGTGTCCTTCACCCGGCTCTCGGTGCGCCGCTCCCCGGTCACCGGGTCGACCGAGGTCGGCCCGTCGGACAGGGTGATCTTCGCGCCGTCGCCGTGCACCGTGGCGAACCCGGTGGCCGCCTCCAGGTCGCGGAGCCGGGCCAGGGCCGCGCCGGTCAGCTCCTTCTCGCGCAGGCCGGCGACCTCCTCGGCCAGCTCGTCCGCGCGGGCCTGGAGATCGGCCGTCTCCTCCCGGCGGTTCTCCACCTGGTCGACGAGCTCGTCGCGGGCCACCGTGCGGGCCGGTTCCTCGGCGACCGTCTGCTGGTACGCGACGACCAGCAGGAAGCCGATCACCAGGAGCATCAGCGCGGTCGAGCCGCTCGCCACCCGCCTCGCCACGCCGGTGCGGCCGCGGCCCTCGGCCTTGCGGGCGGCCGCGTCGGCGTACCCGGGATCGAGGGGATTCTGGAACAGGGCGGTCAGGAAGTCCGGGCCGTACGTCCGCTTGCCCGAGCCGCCGTCCGGATCCGGAACCGTCACGACGGGACCGGTGCTTCCCGGTCCGACCGGAGCAGCCGGACCGTCTGGATCAGGTAGAGCGCGGCGGCCGCCCAGTAGAGGCCGAGCGCCCACCAGGCCAGACCCCAGCCGGTCGGGTACGCCCAGCCGGCCCACTCCGGGACCGCCTCGGCGAGCAGGATGATCGGGAACGCGGCCAGCAGCAGGAACGTGCCGGTCTTGCCGACGTAGTGCACCGGCGGCGGCCCGAACCCGTGCCGGCGCAGCACCAGCAGCGCGACCCCGAGCACCACCTCGCGGGCCAGCAGCGCCGCGGTCAGCCACCACGGGATGACCTCGCGGACCGTGAAGCCGATCAGCGTGGCCAGGATGTAGAGCCGGTCCGCGAACGGGTCGAGCAGCTCACCGAGCCGGCTCACCGAGTTCATCCGGCGGGCGAGGTAGCCGTCCACCCAGTCGGTCGAGCCGCCGATCGCCAGCACGATCACCGCGGCGACGTCGTGGTTCGGCACCAGGAGCAGATAGAGGAAGAGCGGGACGCCGAGCAGCCGCAGGAAGCTGATCACGTTGGGCAGGGTGAAGATGCGGTTGGAGGTCTCGATGGACGGCGCAGGCTGCTGCGACATCACGCCAGTCCTCTCCCCCTCGGCCCGGGCCCCCGCTCGGCACCTCGACTCACGACCTCGCCGGATCGCTCGCCGGGCAACTATAACCAGCCGCGTTGCCCCCGCCGACGCGCAGTCACCACCACCACACCCTTTAAGGCATCCTAGGAGGCTAGGTCATGTGGCGACCACCCGGTCGCGTGACCGCCGGCTCAGTGTCGCCATTCACACGATCGGGGTTCGATCTCCGTTTCCTGAGCCCACAAGGGACGGACGGCGATCACGGCCGGTGACGCCCGCTTGGCAAGGCGTCAATTGAAACGTCAAGCTGTACGTCGTGTTACCCGTGACTCATGCGATCCGCGACGTCGAGCACGCGCGGCAGATGCTGAACGACCACTTCTACACGATGGACGTCGACGTCCTGGCCACCCGGCCGGACTGGACGGCCACGTTCGCGGTGGGCGGCGACGACGCGGTCACGGTCGGGGATCTCCATTTCGGCATGGACGTGGCGGTCCGCGCCGGCGAACTCGGCGCGTACCACGTCAACATGCCGCTCGCCGGTCACATGGCGTTCCACCAGGGCAGCGACCGGACCCACCTGGCCACCCCGGCGAACGCCGGCGTCTACCGGCCCACCGGCGACACCGTCGTGGACCACTGGGCCGGCGACTGCCGGATCATCGCCGTCAAGATCGCGCGGGCCGAGCTGGAGAACCAGCTGGCCCGGATCCTGGACGCGCCGATCCGCGGCCCGATCGACCTGGCCGCCGACCTCGACCTCACCCGCGGCGCCGGCGCGGCCTGGGGACGGCTGGCCCGGATGATCGCGGCGGACACCAGCGAGGCCGGGCTCACCCTGCACCCCGTGGTCGGCGCCCGGCTGCGGGAAACCCTGGTCAGCGGCCTGCTCACGGCGACCGGGCACCGCTACCGGGACGCCATGGAACAGCACCGCCCCGCCCTCGCGGCGCCCGGCGCGATCCGCCGCGTCGTCGAGGCGATGCGGGCACAGCCGGGCCGTCCTTTCACGGTGGCCGACCTCGCCCACATCGCCGGCGTCGGCGTGCGCTCACTACAGCAGAGCTTCCAGAGGTACGTCGGCATGCCACCGATGACCTACCTGCGGCAACTCCGGCTCGGCCTGGTCCACGACGAGCTGCGCCAGGCCGCGCCGGGCACCACCGTCGCGCAGGTGGCGTACCGCTACGGTTTCACCCACCCGAGCCGCTTCGCCGCGGCGTACCGCCAGCGCTACGGCACCTCCCCCTCCGACACCCTCCGAGCCTGACCCACCGCCCCTCCCGCTCGCGCCCTCCCGCCCGCGCCGGCCTCCCCACTCGCGCCGGCCTCCCCACTGGCGCCGGCCCGCCCGCTCCGCCCGACCCCACCCCTTCCCGATCTTGATGATCCGCACAGGAACGGGGCAGCGCCCTCTCACAAGATCGGGAAAGGGTGAGCGGGCAGGCGCGAGCTGGCGGGCGGACGGACGGAATCGATCTTGATGATCTGCGCAGGAACGGGGCTGCAGCGCATCACAAGATCGGAGAGAGGCGGGTGGGTGCGGGGCAGGCGTGCGGCGGGTGCGGGCAGGCGTGCGGCGGGCAGGCGTGCGGCGGGCAGGCGTGCGGCGAGGGTAAGGGCGGGGCGGGTCAGCGGCGGCCTCGGCGGGCTCGGACGTAGTCGTCGATGACGTAGCGGCCCAGCTCGGACGCGTCCGGGCTGAAGACGCGGCCTCCGTTGCGCTCGGCTATGCGGCCGACGAAGCGGCGCAGGCCCGGCTCCTCGCCCAGCATGAACACGTTGAGTGTGGCGCCGTACCGGGTGAGCTGGTCCACCTCGCGGACCGTGGCCTGGACCGTCTCGGCGAGCGGCGGCCACCAGAACATCGCCTCGCCGTCCTCTTCGAGGTGCGCGGTCGGCTCGCCGTCGGTGACCACCAGGACGACCGGTTCGGCGCCCGGGTGCCGGCGCAGGTGCCGGCCCGCCAGCATCAGGGCGTGCTGGAGGTTCGTGCCCTTCTCGATCGTCGGCTCGATCGCGGCCAGTTCGCCCTGGTTGAGCGTCTGCGCGTACTTGCCGAAGCCGATGATCTGGAGGGCGTCCTGCGGGTACTTCGTGGCGACCAGATGGGACAGCGCGAGCGCGGTCTGCTTCATCGGGCCCCATCGGCCGTCGGCGAACATCGAGTAGGAGAGGTCGACGCAGAGCGCCACCGCCGCGGAGGCCCGCCGTTCGGTCTCCGCGACCTCGAAGTCGTCCGGTTCCAGGCGTACCGGAAGGGTGTGAAGGTCTCGGGAGGCGGCCCGGCGGCGGACCGCGTTGCCGATGGTGCGGACCACGTCGAGCGGCTGGTCGTCGCCGAACTCCCAGCGGCGCGACGAGCCGATCAGGTCACCGGCGGCGCCCGCGTCGCGCATGTCGTGCTCGCCGCGCTTGCCCTCGGTGACGTCGGAGAAGATCCGCGCGAGCGCGGTGTGGCCGAGCCGGCGCAGCGCTTTCGGCGAGAGCGTGAGGCCCTCGGCGTCGCGCTGCACCCAGCCCTGCCGGCGGAGTTCCCGTTCCAGCTCGCGCAGCCGGCGCAGGTCGTCGCCGGCGCCCCGGCCGAGCTGCCGTTCCACCGCCTCCACGTCGACGTCGTCGAGGGTGGCGCCGGGATGTTCCTGGCCGAGCTGGTCGATCAGCTCGTCCAGGTCGGCGATCTCGCCGAGCGCGGACGCGGCGTCGCCGTAGCCGAGGTCGCCCGGGCCCCGCATCCGCTCGCCGCGACCCCAGTTCATGCCGGGGCGCAGCGCCTTCAGGTTGTCGGTGAGCTCGGCGAGCTGCCCGGCGAGCGGGCCGTCGCCGAGCGCCTGGGCCATCAGGTTCTGCAGCTCCTCGCGCTGCTGCGGGCTGAGCGAGCGCATCAGGCGCTCGGCCGCGGCGGCCTGCCGGGCCAGCGAGTCGATCAGCTCGTCGACGTCGCGGGGGTTGTCCGGGAAGAACCGGCCGTGCTTGTCCATGAAGTCGCGGAAGGCGTCGTCGGTGTCCTCACCCCGGGCGTGCTGGTCGAGCAGCCGGTTGAGATCACCCACCATTTCCGAAATTTCAGACATGTCGCCCTGCTGCAGCGCCTGCTTCATGCCGGCGAACCGCTGCGAGACGACCTCCTGCCGCAGGCCTTCCAGGATCTGCTGATAGATCTCGCGGGCTTCGGAAGATGTCCAATTATATCCGGACAAGTCCGAGACCGCCTGCGACACCGACCGCGGCAGGCTGTCCAGCTGCGCCTCGGCGAACCGCGCGTCGTCGTCGTCGCGGGCGGTCAGCGCGTCCCGCTCGGCGGCGAGGGCCTGGTCGAGCATCTGCCGGGCCCGGGTGACCGCGCCGTCCAGGTTGCCCCGGCGCAGCGCCTCGCGACGCAGCCGCTGGGCCCGGGCCCGCAGCTCGTCCAGTCCCCGGCCGTCCCGGGGACCCTGCCGGATCAGGTCGCGGAGCGCGTCCCGCAGGCTGTCGCCGCGCATGACCCGGTCGCCCATCTCGTCGACCGCGGCCCGGACGTCGTAGGGCGGGGCGAGCGGATCGGGCCCGTCCCGCCACTCCCCATAGCGGAAGACCGGCATCGTCAGCTCCCGTAGAGGGTGCGGCCGTCGTCGGTGCGCTCCTTGGCGAGCCGTCTCGTCAGGTGCAGCCCCTCCAGGACGAACTCGACGCCGGACGCCGCCTGCCCCGGGCTCGGCGCGTCGCCGAGGCCGAGCCGGTCGAGCACCTTCGCGAGGCCGGGCACGGTGCCGATCTGCGTGAGCAGCTCCTCGGCGCTGACCAGCTCACCGGTCTGGATGATGGCGCCCTCGGCGACCAGCGCGGTGAAGCCGGACAGGTCGAGGCCGGCGAGCCGGGCCCGGAACGTCTCGGCCGTGGCGACCCGGAGCAGGTGCGCGAGGATCTCGGTCTCCCGGCCCTCCTCGCCGCTCTCGAACTCGACCTTGCCGCGCAGCGTCGAGGTGACCGAGACGGCGTCGCAGATGCGGGCCACCGCCTCGCGCTCGCCGCGCAGGCCGGCCCGGCGCAGCGCGGACGCCGCGACGGTCTCGGCGGCCGCGATCGCGAACCGGGCGGAGACGCCGGAGCGGGCGTCCACCGACGGCGACTCGCGGACCCCGCGGGTGTAGCGGGCCAGCACGTCGACGAGGTGCTCGGGGACGGCCGCGACGAGGGCGGCCTCCTGCCGGATCAGGGCGGTCTCGAGCTCCAGGTCGACCGGGTAGTGGGTGCGGATCTCGGCGCCGAAGCGGTCCTTCAGCGGGGTGATGATCCGGCCGCGGTTCGTGTAGTCCTCCGGGTTGGCGGACGCCACGAGCAGCAGGTCGAGCGGGAGGCGGAGCTGGTAGCCGCGGACCTGGATGTCGCGCTCCTCGAGCACGTTGAGCAGCGACACCTGGATGCGCTCGGCCAGGTCGGGCAGCTCGTTCACCGCGAAGATGCCCCGGTTCGTCCGGGGCACCAGGCCGAAGTGGATGGTCTCCGGGTCGCCGAGGGCACGCCCCTCGGCCACCTTGATCGGGTCGACGTCGCCGACCAGGTCGCCGACGCTGGTGTCCGGGGTGGCGAGCTTCTCGCCGTAGCGCTCGGACCGGTGCAGCCAGGAGATCGGCAGCAGGTCGCCGGTCTCGTCGGCCAGCCGGCGGCTCGCCGGGGTGAGCGGGTGGTAGGGGTGCTCGTGCAGCTCGGAGCCGGTGATGAACGGCGTCCACTCGTCGAGCAGGCCGATCAGCGACCGGATCAGGCGGGTCTTGCCCTGGCCGCGCTCGCCGAGCAGGACCATGTCGTGGCCGGCGAGCAGGGCCCGCTCCACCTCGGGAAGGACGGTGTCGTCGTAGCCGACGATGCCGGGGAAGCGCGGCTCGCCGCTGCGCATGCGGGCGAGGAGGTTGTCGCGCAGCTCCTCCTTGACGGTGCGGAACTCGTGCCCGGTGGCACGCAGCTCGCCCAGGGTGCGCGGCAGGTCGGCGGGAGGAATGGGTGTGATCGCGGAAGGAGCCTCTGTCACCGCAAGAACGCTACTCCGCGTTGGCAGCAATCCACGACTGTGACGCCGGACGCGTCCAGGGCCGCGAGATTGGCTCTGGTCCCGCCGATTGCCGCGGCGCAGGCTCAGCGTCATGACAATCATTGATCGGTACGTGGCATTCAGCGCTGATCCGCAAGGGGGCAATCCGGCCGGGGTCGTGCTCGACGCCGGCGCCCTGACCGACGCCGCGATGCAGGAGATCGCCGCCGAGGTGGGCTACTCCGAGACCGCGTTCGTGACCGGCCGGGACGCCGGCGGCAAGCTCCGGGTGCGCTACTTCAGCCCGCTCGCCGAGGTGCCGTTCTGCGGGCACGCCACGGTCGCCACGGCGGTCGCGCTCGGCGACGGCGACCACGTCTTCGTGACGAACGCGGGCGAGGTCCCGGTCCTGGTCGCCGCCGGGGTCGCGACGCTGACCAGCGTGGCGCCGTCGGTCGCGGCGCTGCCGGCCGAGGATCTGGCCGCCCTGCTGGCCGCGCTGAACTGGTCGGACGGCGATCTCGACGACGCGCTGCCGCCCCGGGTCGCCTATGCCGGGGCGTACCATCCGATCCTCGCCGTGACCAGCCGCAAGCGCCTCGCCGAGCTGGACTACGACGTGCCGGCGCTGAAGGCGCTGATGCTCGATCGCGGCTGGACCACGGTGCAGCTCGTGCACCGCGATGCCGAAGACCTCTTCGATGTACGGGACCCGTTCCCGGTCGGCGGCGTCTACGAGGATCCGGCCACCGGAGCGGCGGCGGCCGCGTTCGGCGGTTACCTGCGTGAGCTGGGGATCGTCGCCGCCGACGCCACCGTCCACCTGCGCCAGGGCGACGACATGGGCCGGCCGAGCCGGCTCACCGTCCGTCTCGTCGCCGGGTCGCCGGGCGTGCGGGTCAGCGGGAACGCGGTCCCTCTCCCCTCGCCGGCGGAATAACTTCTCCGGGCCGGGGGCTGGTGACAGTCATGACGGCAACCTCGTTCGACCCGCGCACGCTGCTCGCGGAGAGCCGGCTCGGCATCCTCGCCACCATCAAGGCGGACGGCCGGCCCCAGCTCTCCCCGGTCACGCCCCACTACGACGCCGAGGCCGGGGTCATCCTGGTCTCGATGACCGAGGGGCGGGCCAAGACGGTCAACCTGCGCCGCGACCCCCGGGCCACCCTCGAGGTGACCAGCTCCGACGGCTGGTCCTGGGCCACCGCCGAGGGGATCGCCACGCTCACCGGGCCGGGCACCGATCCGGACGGGCCCGAGGTGGAGGCGCTCGTCGACTACTACCGGCGGGCCGCGGGCGAGCACCCGGACTGGGCGGAGTACCGCTCGGTCATGGTCACCGATCGGCGGGTGCTCATGACGATGACCGTGGATCATGTGTACGGGGCCAGCCTGCGCTGATTTCCGGACGGCTCCCGGGAGCTTTTAGGATGTCGCCTGATGAGCGCCACCATGATCGCCCGGGAACTCGCCGCGGGGCACGGCGACCGCACCCTCTTCGCCGGGCTCGACCTCGTGGTCGCCCCGGGGGACGTGATCGGTCTCGTGGGGGTGAACGGCGCCGGCAAGACGACTCTCCTTCGTACCCTCGCGGGGTTGATCCCCACGGAGAGCGGAAGCGTCTCGCTCAGCCCGCCCGCCGCCAACGTCGGATATCTCCCGCAGGAGCGGGAGCGACGCCCCGGCGAGACGGTGCGGGGATTCCTCGCCCGCCGGACCGGGGTGGCCGCGGCACAGCAGGCCATGGACGCCGCCGCCGACGCCCTGGCCGCCTCCTCCCCCGGCGCCGACGACCTCTACGCGGTGGCGCTGGAACGCTGGCTCGACCTCGGCGGCGCCGACCTCGACGAGCGGTCCGACGCGTTCGACCTCGGCTTCTCGCTCGACCTGCCGATGACCGCGCTCTCCGGCGGGCAGGCGGCCCGGGTCGGCATGGCGTCGCTGCTGCTCAGCCGCTACGACCTCTACCTGCTCGACGAGCCCACGAACGACCTGGACCTGGACGGGCTCGCGCAGATCGAGGCGTTCGTGCAGGGCCTGCGGGCCGGCGTCGTGGTGGTGAGCCACGACCGGGAGTTCCTGACCCGGACCGTCACCAAGGTCCTCGAACTCGACCTGGCCCAGCAGCAGGTTCATCTGTACGGCGGCGGCTACGCGGCCTACCTGGCCGAACGCGAGCGGGCGCGCTCGCACGCCCGGGCCGCCTACGAGGAGTACGCCGACAAGAAGGAGGATCTCCTCGAACGGGCGCGGACGCAGCGCGCCTGGATGGACAAGGGCGTCCGGAACGCCCGCCGCAAGGCGCCGGACAACGACAAGATCGCGAAGAGCCAGCGGGGCGAGACCAGCGAGAAGCAGGCCGCCAAGGCCCGGCAGACCGAGAAGATGATCGAACGTCTCGAGGTCGTCGAGGAGCCCCGCAAGGAGTGGGAGCTCCGGATGGAGATCGCGGTGGCGCCCCGGGCCGGGGCGGTCGTCGCGGTGCTCAACGACGCGGTCGTGACCCGCGGATCGTTCACCCTCGGCCCGGTCAGCCTCCAGGTCGACTGGGCCGACCGGATCGCCATCACCGGCGCCAACGGCTCCGGCAAGTCGACGCTGCTCGCCGCCCTGCTCGGCCGGGTACCGCTCGACTCCGGCACCCGGCACCTCGGCCCGGGCGTCGTGGTCGGCGAGGTCGATCAGGCGCGCGGGCTGTTCCTCGGCGACGAGCCCCTGGTCCGGGCGTTCGGCGCCGCCGTGCCGACGTTCCCGGACGCCGACGTCCGCACCCTGCTCGCCAAGTTCGGCCTGCGCGCCGCGCACGTCCTCCGCCCGGCCGGCACCCTCTCCCCCGGCGAACGCACCCGGGCGGCGCTGGCCCTGCTCCAGGCGCGCGGGGTGAACCTGCTGGTCCTCGACGAGCCCACCAACCACCTCGATCTGCCGGCCATCGAACAGCTGGAGTCGGCGCTGGCGAGCTACACCGGCACGCTGCTGCTGGTCACCCACGACCGCCGGATGCTGGAGGCGGTGTCGACGAACCGTCACCTGGCAGTGGACGCCGGCAAGGTCACCGGCTGACGGCGGTCGCGCCCGTGCGGCCGGCTGTACCGCAGGGCTGGGTTCGCGCCCGAAATGTCGCTCTCCCGCACAGCCAGGCTTCACTGGCTGTACGGCAGGGCTGGGTTCGCGCCCGAAATGTCGCTCTCCCGTACAGCCAGGCTTCACTGACTGTACGGCAGGGCTGGGTTCGCGCCCGGAATGTCGCTCTGCGGTACAGCCGGTGGTGGGTCAGCAGGCGAACTTGAAGCGCTCGTCGGGGCCGATCTCCGTGGCGTCGGAGCGGACCACATCGGTGCGGCGGCCGCCACCACCCACGGCCGTCAGGTAGTTGCCGCTCGGGGTGCGGATCGCGGACCAGCCGCCGGCGATCGGCACGACGCCCATCTTCTCGGTGGCGCCCACCGCGGTGGCGTCCGTGCGGATGGCGCCGGCGCGGAGGCCGCCGCCCTTCACCACGCTGATGTAGTTCCTGCTGGCGGTCCGCACCGCGAACGTGGTCGGGCTCAGGGCGATCAGCTGGAAGCGCTCCGAGGCGCCGACCGTCGTGGCGTCGGTGCGCACCACGTCGGCCGCCCGGCCGCCGCCGTCCACCGCTGTCACGTAGTGGCCGCTGCGCGTCTGGATACTGCAGCTCATCGCGGCCGGGGCGGCGGCCGAGGCGGGGATGGCGGCCGCGGCGGGGGCGGCTGCCACGGTGGGGGCGGCTGCCGAGGCGGGGGGCGGCGACGAGGGCCGCGGAGACGGCGGCGGTAGCACCGATACAGAGAACACGTGCCATGAGACAACTCCCAATATGCCGGATTTGTCCGATAAGGCTATGGCATATCTGTTATGGGGATGCGGATCGCGGCGGGAGTGTCCGCCGCCGGTACTCGCGGGGCGACTGGCCGGTCACCCGTTTGAAGGCGTTGCTCAGGGCGCTCTCCGAGCCGTACCCGGTGGCCTGCGCGATCACCGCGAGCGTGTCGTCGCCGCGCCGGATGCTCGCGGCGGCCAGTTCGATGCGCCAACCGGTGAGATAGTCGAGGGGCCCGCGCCCCACCGTCCGCCGGAACCGGGCGGCCAGCGTCGACCGCGACACCGCCGATTCACGAGCCAGGTCGGCGACGGTCCACGCCCGGGCCGGCCGCGCATGCAGGGCCCGCAGCGCCGGCGCCACGACCGGGTCGGCCAGCCCGGCCAGCAGCCCAGGCCGCACGGAGGCGGCCGGCCCCGAGGCAGAAGAGCCCGGCGCGTGGTGCAGGCGCAGCATGTGGATCAGCATGATCTGGGCGAGGTGGGCGGTCACCAGGGCCGACCCCATCGCGCGCTCCCTCAGTTCCTCGTCGATGCGGTCGAGGGACCACCTCAGCGTCGCGGCGGCGGGGGTCGCGCCGGGGACGTGCAGGACCGGGGGCAGGGCGTCGAGCAGCAGATCGCGGGCGCGGTCGCCGAAGTCGAAACGGCCGCCTATCACCCGTACGGAATCGGTCTCTCCGACATGGACCACTCCCTCAGCCGCCGCCTGGAAGAGCGGGCCTGCCGGGACGGGCGGCACGCCCGGACCGCTGGCCAGGGTGAACGCACGCGGCTGAACCATCAGGAAGCAGTCGCCCTCGGCGAGCGGGATCGGCGACGGGATGCCGGAAACGGTCAGCAGGCAGCTGCCGCGGACTACCGCGTTGAACTTGACGGCGGGTGGCGGCGCGAAGTCGAGCGCCCAGTCGCCGCCGGCCGCGAGGGAGACCGAGAGGCTGCTGGTGACGCCGACGAGGGCGAGCACATCTTCGAGGGGATCGTGGACGCTCACGCAACTATGCTGGATCAGGGAGCATTCAGAGTCCAGTCGATCGAGCCTATCTTTGCCTCATGACACCTTTCGACCAGCACTCCACCGCCGCCGACGTCCTCCAGGGTGTCGATCTCACGGGCCGCCGCTTCCTGGTCACCGGAGGCGCTTCCGGCCTGGGCGCCGAGACGATCAAGGCGCTTCGGTACGCCGGAGCCGACGTGGCAGCGCCTCCCCGCCGGGACCTCGACCTCGCCGACCTCGACTCGGTCCGGGCGTTCACCGGCGCACTCCGGGGAAGCCCCCTGCACGGGGTGATCGCGAACGCCGGGATCATGGCCCTCCCCGAGCTCACCCGCGCCGCGAACGGCTGGGAACTGCAGCTCGCGGTCAACTACCTCGGCCACTTCGCGCTGATCACCGGCCTGGAGCTGACCGCGGACGCCCGGGTCGTCATGGTCAGCTCCGGCGGGCACCTGATGGCCGGCGTCGACTTCGACGATCCGCAGTTCGAGCGGCGGCCCTACGACCCGTGGATGGCCTACGGTCAGTCGAAGACCGCGGACGTGCTGCTCGCCGTCGGCCTGGCCCGGCGCGGGATCACCGCGAACGCGCTCGCCCCGGGCCGGATCCACACCGGTCTGCAGCGGCACCTGCCGGCCGCGACCATGCGGGCCATGGGCGCCATGGAAGCGGACGGCACCCTGATCCAGGCCGACGGCTTCAAGACGCCGGAGCAGGGCGCCGCCGCCTCGGTGCTGCTCGCCGCGTCACCACTGGTCGACGGGGTCAGCGGCGCCTACTTCGACGAGGACCTGCAGGAGGCCCCGGTCGTCCCGGGCGGCGCCGGCCTGCACGCGGGCGTCGCCGGCTGGGCGGTCGACCCGCAGAACGCCGAGCGGTTGTGGGAGCTGGGCACGAAAGCCCTGGCCTAACGGAGGCCGGCCGCCATCGCGAAGAGGTGGCCGAGCACGGCGTCTCCCGAGGTGCGGAGACCGTCATGCTCGTACTCATTCGTCACCCATGTCCGGACATTTCCGATAAAGTCGGCCGTCGCTAGCGACAACCCCGCGTCCACGTACATGTCATCGGCATAGACGGCCGCCACCACCGGCACCTCGTTCACCGCGAGCCGATCGAGCGAGTAGAGCGGCGGCCAGTCCTCGGCCTCCGCCAGCAGCTCGGCGGCCCCGGCGAACGGGCGCAGCGCGGCGATCTCCTCGAACATCCAGGGATACATCATCTCGCCGGTGAAGAGCAGCGGCGTCGCGTCCTCGGCGAACTCCGGGTGGGCCGCCAGCGCCCGCGACGCCGCCCACCGGGTCGGCCGGCAGGGACCGCCGTAGCAGTACTCCTGGAGGGCGAAGAGCGGGGTGTCGACGAACCCGGTCTGCTGCATGACGTCGTAGAGGAACGTGCCGGACAGCTCCGAGCCGTGCAGGGCCTCCTCGAGGAGCCAGTGCACCTGGGCGTACCCGTAGCTCATCCCGAACGCGTTGCCGAGCAGCCGCAGCCGCCGGGCGGTCAGCCGGTCGCCGTCCGGCAGCCGGACGTCCGACGAGGACAGCAGGTCGGCGACCGCGCGGACGAGCCCCACATCGGACGGGAACGCCCGGTAGAACTCCGCGTTCTTGGCGGCGACCCGCGGGTAGGTCCGCGCGTAGACCTCGTCGCCGGTGGCGGTGAGGCCGGGCAGCCCGCCGGTCACGTAGCAGGTGCGCAGCCCCTGGGGCGCCGCCGACAGGTACGCCATGGTGATGAACCCGCCGTAGCTCTGCCCGAGCGTGTCCCATTTCGATCCGCCGGCGACCCGTTCCCGCAGGATCTCGGCGTCGGCGACGATGCTGTCCGCCCGGAACAGTTTCAGGAAGGCGGCGAGCCGGTCGGCGGGCATGTCCCGCACGGTCCGGGCGGTGATCGGCGTGCTCCGCCCGGTGCCGCGCTGGTCGAGGAGGAGGACCCGATGGGTACGGGTCGCCAGCGCCAGCCAGCTGTCCGCCCGCACCGGCCGGGGCGCCTTGCCGCCCGGCCCGCCCTGGAGGTAGAGCAGCCAGGGCAGGTCGTCGCCGGCGCGATCGGCGGCCACCACCTCCCGGGCGAAGATCTCGATGCCGGCCACCCCGGGTTTCCGGTGATCGAGCGGAACGGTGACGGTGTGGTCGGTGAACCGGAGTCCGGGATGAGCGATCACGCGCCCACCCTACGACCCGGCCACCGTGAAGGGGGCGCTGATCGGGCTCTCGTTCCCGGACCGGTCCAGCGCCGACAGGCAGTAGGCGCCGCCACCGGCCGGAGGCTTCGGATCGGTGACCGCGGTGCCCGCCCGCCCGGTCGAGACCAGCGAACCACCGCGGTAGAGAGCCCAGCTCACCCCTGCGGCGCGGGCCGTGAACCGCAGTTCGCCACCGGCCCCGCGTTCGGCCGCCGTGATCGCCGGCGCCGGCGGCGGGGTGGCGGGCAGGCGCGCCATCCGGGGCAGCAGGGCCGGCGTCGCGTAGTGCTTGGCCCGGTACCGGGCGACGGCGCCGAGCGGGTTGTCCCGCACCTGCTTCGCGCTGAAGTGGACCTGGCCGTTCACGCCGTACTCGTCGTTGAGCCGCATCTGCCGGTCGAGCTCGGCCGGATCGCTCCAGTCGCCCTTCTCGCCGACCCGGTAGTCGGCCATCCCGATGTAGAGCTGCACGCCGGTGCCCTTGACCGTCTTCGCCCACCAGGGCAGCACCTTGGCGTAGTCCGCCTTGCCGAAGCCGATCGTCCAGTAGAGCTGCGGGACGATGTAGTCGAGCCAGCCCTCGCGCACCCACGTACGGGTGTCCGCATAGATGGCGTCGTAGCTCTCCAGGCCGCTGGTGTCGGAGCCCTCGCCGCCGTTGCGCCAGATGCCGAACGGGCTGATCCCGAACTTCACCCACGGCTTCAGCTCGGCGATCCGGGTGTGCATCTCGCGGACCAGCGTGTTGACGTTCTCCCGCCGCCAGTCGGCCCGCGACTTCCCGCCCCCGTACTTGGAGAAGGACGCGTCGTCCGGGAAGTCCTCGCCCTTCTCCGGGTAGGGGTAGAAGAAGTCGTCGAAGTGCACGCCGTCGACGTCGTACTTCTCGACCGCCTCGAGCATCGCGTCCTCGACGAACTTCCGGGCCTCCGGGACGCCGGGATCGAAGTAGAGCCGGCCGGTCTTCCCGGTCGGATAGGAGATCCGCCAGTCCGGGTGCGCCTTCAAGGGATGGTGGGGCGCGAGCTTCGCGAGGTCGGTTCCGGCGCCTGCCGGGGCGGGCTGGGTGCCCCGGTACGGGTTGAACCACGCGTGGAACTCGAGATTGCGCTGGTGCGCCTCGTCGATCATGAACGACATCGGATCCCAGCCGGGGTCGCTGCCGTCGAGCTTGCCGGTCAGGAAGTTGGACCACGGCGCGTACTTCGACGGCCAGAACGCGTCACCGCTCGGCCGCACGTGCACGAAGATCGCGTTGTGGTTCTGCGCCACCGCGACGTCCAGCCAGCGGAGGTACTCCTCCTTGACCTTCTTCTCCGGCAGGCCGGGCTTCGACGGCCAGTCGATGTTGTAGACCGTGGTGAGCCACATGCCGCGCAGCTCCCGCGGCGCCTTCACGGGCACGGTCCCGCATCGGCCGTCCTGGACCGGCGCCGGCGCGGCCACCACCGGCACCGGCCGGGCGGCGAACTCGAGCGGCTCGTAGAGGGAGGCGCGGACCAGGCCGACGCCGAGGACGCCGGCCGCGAACAGGACGGCGGCCAGGAGCAGGGCGAGACGTATCGGGGGGCGTCGCAGCATCAGAGGACCGAACGGTAGACCTCGAGGGTGTCCTCAGCGATCCGGGCCCAGCTGAAGTGGTCCACGGCACGGCGCCGGCCGGCCTTGCCCATGCTCGCGGCGAGCGCCGGGTCGCGCAGCACGCGGGTCAGCGTCGCCGCCAGGTCGGCCACGAACCTCTCCGGGTGCACCGGGGTCCCCGTACCGTCCTGGACCTGCTCGATCGGCACCAGCAGGCCGGTCTCGCCGTCCTTGACCACCTCGGGGATGCCGCCGGTGGCGGTCGCCACCACGGCGGTCTCGCAGGCCATCGCCTCCAGGTTCACGATGCCCATCGGCTCGTAGATCGAGGGGCAGACGAAGACCGTCGCGTGCGTGAGGACCTGGATGACCTCCTGCTTCGGCAGCATCTCCTGCACCCAGATCACGCCCTGCGGGTCGCGCGCCTCGCGCAGGTCCCGGGCCAGCGCCTCGACCTCGGCGGCGATCTCCGGGGTGTCGGGCGCGCCCGCCAGCAGGATGATCTGGGTCTCCGCGGGAAGATCATGACAGGCCCTCATCAGGTACGGCAGGCCCTTCTGCCGCGTGATGCGACCCACGAACACGACACTCGGCCGGTTCCGGTCGATGCCGAGCCGGTCCACCACGCCGGTGCCGTGATCCGGTGAGTAGAGGGCGGTGTCGATCCCGTTGTAGACCACCTGGATCCGGTCGGGGTCGACCGACGGGTACGCGCGGAGCACGTCCCGCCGCATCCCGCCGGAGACCGCGATGATCGCGTCGGCGTTCTCGATGGCGGTCCGCTCGCAGAACGACGACAGCGCGTACCCGCCGCCGAGCTGCTCGGCCTTCCACGGGCGCAGCGGCTCCAGGCTGTGCGTGGTGATCACGTGCGGGATGCCGTGCAGCAGCTTCGCGGTGTGGCCCGCGAAGTTCGCGTACCAGGTGTGGCTGTGCACCACGTCGGCCCCGGCGGCGCCGTGCGCCATCTCGAGGTTGACGCCCATGGTGCGCAGGGCGGCGTTCGCCCCGGCCAGCTCGGCGACCTCCGGGTAGGCCGTGACGCCCTCCTCGGCGCGCGGCGCGCCGAAGCAGTGCACCCGCACGTCGGCGAGACGCCGCAGGTCACGGGTCAGGTATTCGAGATGCACCCCGGCGCCGCCGTAGACCTCCGGCGGGTACTCGCGGGTGATCAGGTCGGCGCGCAGGCGTGGAGTCCCGGAATCGGTCACGGTTCGCAGGATAGCCAAAGCGCGGCGCGGTCGCGGCGGTCGCGGTCCGGAACCACAACCTCGCGGCAACCGTCGGTGCAACCGGGATGAGCTGAGATGTGTACGTGCACATCCCGTCCCTCCCCCGCGTCGCGGCCTGGCAGTACGCCCTGGCCGCCGGCCTCGTCGCGGTCCTCGCCACGCAGCTGACCACGGGCGGGGAGGGCGGCGCCGCCTGGCTCACGCTGCAGGCCGCGGGCCTCGCCGTGACGATGGGAGCGGCGATCCGGCGGCGCCGGGCCGCGACGCAGGTCTCGCCCGCGGCCGGCGCGGGCGCGGCAGGCGCGGGCGCGGCAGGGGCGTCGCCGGCCGGGTGGTGGCTGCTGATCGGCGGGCAGGTGGCCGCGCTCGCGGTGAACGCCTTCTGGATCGTGCGGGACGCCGTCGGCGCGCCGGGCCCCGGCGACGTGCCGATGGGCATGTCGCTGACCGCCGTGTGGGCGCTGCACGCGGCCGGCGCCTACCTGCTGACCCGCAAGCGCCGGCGGACCGGCAGCGCGGCCGAGAGCGGCGCCGAGTTCGGCGCGATGGTGCTGTTCCTCGCGATGCTGGCCTGGTCCTTCGTGGTGATGCCGTACCTCGGCGCCCCCGAGTACCGGCAGGTCGACGACGCCATGGCGACCCTCTACGCGGTCCTCGACCTGACGCTGCTCGCCACCGTGGTGCGCGGCTTCGCCTCGGTGTGGCGGACCCCGGCCCGGCTCGTCGCGGCCGGCGGCGCGGCGCTGCTGGCCCCGCACCTGGTCTACGCCGCGTCGTCCGGCTCGGGCACCGTGCCGTTCCTGCCGGGCGGCTTCGGCTTCCTGGCGATCCAGGTGTGGAGCGTGCTGCTGACCGCCGCGGCCCTGCACCCGGACGCCGGCCGGCTGGGCGCCCGCGCCGCCGCCGGCACCCGGCTGATCGGCCGGAGCAAGCTGGCCGGCCTGGTCACCGTCGCGGTGGCGAGCCCGCTGCTGCCGATCGCGGGCGGGTACGCCACCGGCGCCGGCACCGGCCACGAGGTCGTCGTCCCGGCGCTGATCACGGCGGTGCTCTGCGCCGTGCTGCTGGTCCGGATCGCCATCCTGGTCCGGGTCGGCCAGCGCCGGGCCGCCGAGCTGGCCGCGGCCCTGGCCGAGCAGGAGACCCTGCAGCGCCGGCTCGTGCACCGGGCCGGGCACGACGGGCTCACCGGCCTGGCGAATCGCGACCTGCTCACCGAACGGCTGGCCGCGGCCGGCGACCGGCCGTACGCCCTGCTCATGGTCGGCCTGGACGGCTTCAAGGCGGTCAACGACACGTACGGCCACCCGGTCGGCGACGCCGTGCTGCGCCTGTTCGCGGACCGGCTCGCCGCGGCCGCGCCCGAGGCGGATCCGGTGGCCCGGCTGTCCGGCGACGAGTTCGGCCTGCTGATCGCGGATCCGGCCCTCGCCGACGCGGTGGCCGCGCGGGTGCTGGCCTCGGTCGCGGGCTCGCCGTTCGTCGTCGGCGACCGGCGCATCCTCCTCGGGCTCAGCGCGGGCGCCGCCGCGGGGACCGGGGAACCGGGTGCTCACGACGTACCTCTGAAGGGCTCTGACCCGGCGGCGACCCTCGGCGATGCGGATCTCGCGCTGCGGGCTGCGAAGCAGGCCGGAGGCGCCCGGCTCACCTGGTTCGACGAGTCGCTGCGGGCCGAGCAGACCGCGCGGGCACGGATCGCGGCCGGGCTGCGGCAGGCGCTCGCCGACGACGCGCTGCACATGCACTACCAGCCGGTCGTGGAGACCGGGACCGGCCGCACGCTCGGGGTGGAGGCGCTGATGCGCTGGCGCCGGGACGGCGAGATGGTCCCGCCGGCCGTGTTCATCCCGGTCGCCGAGCAGACCGGCCTGATCGGCGCGCTCGGCATCCGCGCGCTGCGCCTGGCCTGCGCCGACGCGGCCCGCTGGCACGAGCGCTACGGCATCTACCTGACCGTGAACGTCTCCACCCACCAGCTGCGCGACCCGGGCTTCGCCCGCACCGTGCTGGAGATCCTGGCCGAGACCGGCCTGCCGGCCCGGGCGCTGGTGCTGGAGATCACCGAATCGGTGCTCATCGACGCCGCGGACACCGGGGTGCTGGACGCGCTGCGGGCCGAGGGTATCCGGATCGCCATCGACGACTTCGGGACCGGGTACTCCTCGCTGGCCTACCTGCACCGGCTGCCGGTCGACATCCTGAAGATCGACCAGTCGTTCATCCGCCGCCACCAGGACCCGCCGCGGCCCCAGGACGTGAGCCTGACCAGGGCGATCCTGGAGCTGGCCCGCAGCCAGGACCTGGTGACCGTGGCCGAGGGCGTGGAGACCGCGGCCCAGGCCGAGCTGCTGCGCGAGCTGGACTGCCCGCTGTCGCAGGGATACCACTTCAGCCGCCCGGTCGAGGCCGGTGAGATCGAAGCCCGGATGCGGGCGACGACGCCCTCGCCGGTACGCTGAATCGCAAGTGCCCAGCAGGCGCAGCAAGATATTTCCAACCGCCCTTTCGGGTGGCGAATGGGCGGCCGGACAATTAGCGTCCTTCCCATGGCTGTCAAGGTGCTTGCGATCGTTCTGGCTGGTGGGGAAGGCAAGCGCCTGATGCCCTTGACGGCTGACCGGGCCAAACCCGGTGTGCCATTCGGCGGCATCTATCGCATGATCGACTTCGTTCTCTCGAACCTCGCGAACGCGGGGTATCTGAAAATCGTCGTGCTGACGCAGTACAAGTCGCACTCGCTCGACCGGCACATCTCCAAGACGTGGCGGATGTCCACGCTGCTCGGCAACTACGTCACCCCGGTGCCCGCCCAGCAGCGGCTCGGCCCGCGCTGGTTCGCCGGCTCGGCCGACGCGATCTACCAGAGCCTCAACCTGATCAACGACGAGTCGCCGGACTACGTGATCGTCTTCGGCGCCGACCACATCTACCGCATGGACCCGAAGCAGATGGTCAACGACCACATCGCCTCGGGGGCCGCGGTCACGGTGGCCGGCATCCGGCAGCCGCTGTCGATGGCCGACCAGTTCGGCGTGATCGACGTGGCCGAGGACGGCAAGAAGATCAAGGCGTTCCGGGAGAAGCCGAAGGACGCGACCGGCCTGCCCGACGCGCCCGACGAGGTCTACGCGTCGATGGGCAACTACGTCTTCACCACCCGGGCGCTCTGCGAGGCGGTCTCCGCCGACGCGCAGAACCCGGACAGCAAGCACGACATGGGCGGCAACATCATCCCGATGCTGGTGGAGCGCGGCGAGGCGAACGTCTACGACTTCCGCGACAACGACGTGCCCGGCAGCACCGACCGCGACCGCGGGTACTGGCGCGACGTGGGGACGCTCGACTCCTTCTACGACGCCCACATGGACCTGATCGCCACCCTGCCGATCTTCAACCTGTACAACCACGACTGGCCGATCCTGACGAACTACGGCGCCTGGCCGCCGGCCAAGTTCGTGCACGGCTACGACGACCGCCAGGGCCGCGCCATCGACTCGATGATCTCCCCCGGTGTGGTGGTCTCCGGCGCGCTCGTCGAGCGCTCGGTGATCTCGCCGAACGTGCGGGTCAACTCGTGGGCGCACGTCGACGGCGCGGTGCTGATGGAGGGCGTCTCGGTGGGCCGCCGCGCGGTGGTCCGCAACGCGATCATCGACAAGAACGTGGTGATCCCGGAAGGCGCGCAGATCGGCGTCGACCTCGACCGCGACCGCAAGCTCTACACGGTCAGCGACAACGGCATCGTGGTGATCGGCAAGGGCCAGCGGGTCGAGCTTTAGAGGAATTTACGCTGGCCACTGGCCATTCGTAGGCTGAGGCGGTGGACTTCACCACCGCCACCCGGCACCTGTGTGCCGCGGCGTACCTCGACGAGGACTTCCGGGACACCGCCCTCCGCGAGGTCTACCGGCAGCCGCGCCGCGCCGTCGCCCCGTCCTACGGGTTCACCCTCGGCCCGGTGCTCGGCCACTGCCTGCGGGCCCGGACCGTCGCGCTGATCCGGGACGGCCTGGTCGTCGCGATCGTGGCGGCCGCCGTGCTGGCCCGCTCGTTGCCGGTGCTGCTGCTGGTGGCCGGCTGCTCGACCGGCTGGCGGTTCTGGTGCCGGCGCCGGCTGCGCCTGTTCCGGCCCGGCAGCGCGCCCGCCTCCCCGGTCGCGACTGCCCGGCTGCGCGACGTCGAGCGGCTCCAGTACGGCAACACGGTGATCCACGACTTCCACCCGTACGCCGGCGCCGGCGAGGTGATCGGCGACTGGGGTGTCGCGCAGCCGCTGCCCCAGCCGCCCCCGTTCGCGGCCGACGAGCTCGTCGCCCACCTGGGCATGTGCCTCGGCGCGCTGGCCGGCGGCCCGGGCGCCGCCGCCACCGGCTCGATCACCGGCCTCACCGTCACCGACCGGGTCTTCCTGGCCGGCGACGAGGCGCGCCGGCCGCACCCGATGCTCTCCCCGCACGAGATCAGCCGGATCATCCGGAACCCGGCCCCGGAGGCCCGGCACCACCTCGCCTGCCAGGTCGTCTCGTCCGGCGGCGAGGTGGTGACCACCGTCCACGTGCACGTCGCGCTGCAGGCCCGCTCGCTCTACCTGGAGGCCGTCACGACGGTGCTGCTGCCCTGCCTCGACGCCTACCGGGTGGCCGACCGGGAGGATCAGCCGTCCTGGTGGCGGGTGCTCGGCGAGGGGGTGGCGTCGGCGCCGGCGGTCGCCCTGCGGGCGCCTGCCCGGCTGGCCGGGGCGATTCCCGGCCTGCGCGTCCGGTCCCGGTCCGTGCCGGGCGTCGCGCCAGGTCTCGATCAGGGTGCGATCCTGGGCGTACGGGAGATCGCGGCGTCCTCCGGCCCGGACGTGCTGGACCGGCACCCCGACGTGCGCAAGCACCAGCGGCTGATAGAGCACCGGGCCGTGCTGGCCGTCCGGGACTTCCTGGAGGCCCGCGGCGTCGCCTGCGCCGGCCTATCCCCGGCCCCGGAGCGTGTGTGACGGGCTCACCCCGAAGCGCTCCCGGTAGGAGCCGGCGAACCGGCCCAGGTGGGTGAACCCCCACCGGTACGCCACCTCGCTGACGCTGACCTGCCCCGGATCGGCGCGGGACAGCTCGCCGTGCACGCCGTCGAGGCGCAGCCGCCGCAGATAGGTGAGCGGCGGCACCCCGACGTGCTGGCGGAACGACTCCTGGAGCACCCGGACGCCGACCCCGGCCACGAGCGCGAGGTCGCGGATCGTGTACGGCCGGGACGGCTCGGCGTGCATGACGTCGAGCGCCCGCTTCACGGTCCGCGGGCGCAACGGTCCCTGCAGGCCGGCCGGCTCCTCGCCGTACGGGTGCTCGAGGCTGAGCGCGAGGCCGCTCACCACCATGTCCCGCCAGCGGGCCGCCATCCGGGGCCGGCTCGCCAGCCCGTCCGAGTCGCGCAGCTCGGTCAGCAGCAGCCGGACCAGCGCCGCCCAGGTCCGCCCCGGCCCGTCCACCAGGTCGAAGCTCGCGCCGAGCGGCAGCGGCGAGACGACCTGCTGGTCGATGGCCGCGTCGAGCTCCCGCTCCAGCGCGGCCCGCTCCACCTTCACGCTGAGCAGCCGGCAGCTGCCCGGCCAGTCCAGTTCGATGTCGCCGGTCGGCCGGTAGACCACGGCCCGGGTGGGATCGGCGTAGATCACCGTGCCCCGGTGCCGCGACCGGAGCATCCCGGAGAGCGGCACCAGCACGTGGTACGCCGTCTCCAGCGCGCCGATCGACACCCGGATGTCCGTGCCGTACCCCACCTCGCCGAGCGTGATCGGGCCGAGCAGCACGACGTCGGCGCTGAACAGGAAGCGCGCCGGGTCGCCGACCGGCTCGATCCGCAACGGTCCGTAGTAGAGCTTGCGGCAGAACGCCCGAGCCTCGTCCACGTCGGTGGTGCGCAGGGTGACGTGGACCGGGGTCTCCGCCCCCGGGGTGACGGGGCTCACCATGGCGTCCAGACTAGACCGAAAGCAGTGTCCTCCCGGGGACAGCCGTGGCGGGCCAGGTGAACTCGGCGACCGCCCCGCCGCGCACCTCGACCTCGGCGAGCGGCTCGTCGCCGGCCTGCCAGATCAGGTACCGGCCGGCCGGCAGCGCGTCGAGGACCACGCAGAAGGTGACGCCGCCGCGGACGTACCGGGCCCGGACCGCCGCGTGGGTGCGCTCGGCCGGCGCCGCGACCGGGCTGACCTCGATCTCGTGGCCGTGCAGGTGCCCCGGCGTATCGATGATCAGCGCGCCGATGTCGCCGCCGATGTTCAGCATCACGGTGCCCTGCCCGGACGGCGCGAGCGTGTGGTGATGGTGGTGGTGGCCGGGTCCGTGGGCGTGGCTGTGGGTCACGAGGGGTTTCCGAATCCGTCGAAGGGGGTCCCCAGGAAGGGGAACTTCTTCAGCAGGCCCGCACTGGCGTCCTTGATGCTCAGGCCCTGCTCGACCAGGGCGGCCGCGGCGTCCGGCTCGAAGTCGGCGTTCACCAGCGGCACGGTCGCGCCGGCGATGGCCCGCAGCGAGATCGAGACGACGTCGTCGGCGATCCGCCGGCCGTTCGGGAAGCCGGCCAGGTCGCCGCCGACCACGCCGAACTTGTTCTCCTTCTCGGCCGGCGGGATGGCCGTGTTGAGCCGCAGCATGTCGGCCTGCAGCTCGCCGGTGTTGTTCTGGAAGCCGTCGATCAGGCCGTCCGGGATGCCGGTCAGCAGGATCGCCAGCAGGTCGGCGCGCGGCTCCTTGGTCTTGTTCAGCGCGTCCAGGTTGTCGAAGAGGCCCGGGTAGAGCACCGGCAGCAGCGCGCCGAGCTCCGGGGTGGCGACGAACTCGGCGAAGCGCTTGTCCTCGCTCGGCGGCAGGCTGTTCCACCTGTCCTTCTCCGCCATCGGGACGATGACCTCGTTGAACAGCGGGTTGCCGAGCCGGGAGACCTGCACCTGCGGGCCCACCACGACGTCGTTGCCGTTTTTGTTGTTGCGCACCTCGACCTGCCGGCGGCTCGCCGAGGTCCACACGCCGATGACCGCGCCGGCGTCGCGCCCGCGCACCCGCTTCTTGCCGTCCCGGCGGACCATGTGCAGCGGGATCTGGATCGCGATGCTGTGCACGTTGGTCTTGTCGGTGGCGTTGACCGCCTTGCCGGCGTAGTTGAACAGGTTCTGGCCGACCAGGTGCTTGTCCTGGAACGGGCGCAGCGTGCCCAGGTCGAAGATGGCGCCCAGGTCGACGAAGAACGCGTCGGCGCGCTGGCCGGCGAAGACCTTCTCGCCGGTCTTCAGCCGGTGCACGGCGTCCTCGGCCAGCTTCTCGTAGTCCGGGATCGAGAGCGGGCCGACGTTGCAGGGCGGGCAGGGCAGGTTCTTCGCGAGGACCGTGCTCTTGCCGTGCGAGTCGACCTTGGTGACCGAGTAGAACTGCCGGCGGTTCCAGTTCTCGCTGTCGAGGGACTCGATCGGGCCGGTGTTGTAGAGGAAGGTCCGGTCGTTGCGCAGTTCGGTACGGAACCGGAACTGGTACGTCACGTCCGGGCGGGCGTCGCCGTTCGCGTCGATGTGGATCTCGTAGAGCACGTCGTCGCCGAACTCGAAGAAGTTCGGTCCGCTCGCCGGGAGCTGGAGCGGCACGTAGTTCGCGATCAGCGTGACGGTGTCCGGGTCGTCGGGGCTGACGAAGGCGTACAGGTCGGAACTGTCGGCCACCGGGTCCTTGCTGATCTCCGGGGCTTCGCGGTGGGAAGACATGGTCGCGTTCTCCTCGGTGTCAGCGGCCCGCGGCCTTGAGCAGCTGGGCGGCCAGCTTCTTGTCGGTGATGGTCAGCCGCTTCTCGCCGGAGAAGACGTCGAAGGTGCCCTCGCTCGCGTCGCGCAGGGAGAGCACCAGCGGCTTGCCCTTCTCCCTGTCGTCACTGCCGTTCTCGCCCGCGAGGCTGAGCCCCGCCACCGAGGCGGCCGAGACGCCGACGCCGGTCGCGGCGAGGGCGAGGACCTTGCGGCGGGACAGCCACGGGCGGGACTGGCTACGGTAACGAACCCGACTCATGCTTGGCCTTTCGTCGTGCTGTTCGGGGGGACCGGAAGGGCGGTGCATTGTCGACGCCCGTCAGTACGAGATCCACACACCGGCGGTTCAACTCTTTTTGCGCCGCCGGGCCCGATCGAGGACCGCACCCGCGATGACCAGGGCCGCCGTTGTGAGCGCTCCCAAAATCAGCCAGTGACCGAAATCGACCATCGTGGTGCCGCTGCTCGCCGGAGCCGCCTCGATCACCGGCGGCGCGGAGGGCGTCGCCGTCGGCTCCCGCGTGGTGGGTACCGGGCTCGGGGCCTCGCTCGTCGTCGTCACCGCCGCCTTCTTCACGGCGGCCGACTTCTTCGCCGCGGCCGACTTCTTGACGGCGGCCGGCTTCGGCGCCGGGAAGTCCAGATCCGAGCAGGAGTAGTAGGTGTCCGGCGTGCTCGACGTCTCCCACACGACGTAGAGGAGGTGCCGCCCGGTCCGCTCCGGCAGGGTCACCTTCATCCGGTACGCGCCCCCGGTCAGCGGCGGGTCCGCGATCGCGGCGATCGGCTCCGATCCGAGGTCGTCCCAGCCGAGCTTCTCCGCCGGCCGATATCCGGGATCGGTGATGTAGATCCGGAAGGTGCCCCGGTGCGGGATCGTGCCGCGGTAGGAGACCGAGAGCCGCTGCCCGGACTTCACGTCGGTACCCGGGAAGTCGTCCCGGGGCAGGTCGAGGCCGCGGTAGAGGTCGATCCCGGCGCTGCACAGTTCCCCGTCCGGCACCCGGTCGCGGTCCCTGCCGTTCACGTTCGCGAGCCGCACGTTGTCGTACGCCCCCAGCCGGCTGCCGGTGGCCTCGCGCGCGGCGACGCAGGCCGCCGCCCCGGTCCTCGACCCGTTGCCGCCGCAGGCGGCGCTCCGGCTGATCGGCGTGACCGGCGCGCCGTGGGCGAGCGCGGCGGTGGGCACGGCGGGCACCGACGCGAGGACGAGCACCCCCGCGGCGGCGAGACGGCGGACTGACACGGAACACTCCCGGGCACGGCAGGACGCGGCCGGGCGGATTCCCGGCCACCCGGAGGTACGTACTTCGGGCACCGCTCGTTCAGCCGGCCGGAAGCTGTGATTGCATGGCCGATGTCCGGTAAGAACTCAGGAGGATTCATGACCAAGCCTGACGTCGGCCCCATCCCCGACTCCCCCGCCAGCGAACTGCTGATCGAGGACATCGTCGAGGGCGAGGGCCAGGAGGCGAAGCCTGGCGACTTCGTCAGCGTCCACTACGTCGGCGTCGCCCAGTCCACGGGCAAGGAGTTCGACGCCTCCTACAACCGCGGCGAGCCGTTCGGCTTCCGCGTCGCCGGCCAGCAGGTCATCCAGGGCTGGGACGAGGGCGTGGCCGGCATGAAGGTCGGTGGCCGCCGCCGTCTCGTCATCCCGCCGCACATGGGCTACGGCGCCCGCGGCGCGGCCGGGGCGATCAAGCCCAACGAGACCCTGATCTTCGTGGTGGACCTGCTCGAGGTCCACTGATCGCTGCTGTTCGCGAAGGCCCGCCCGGTCCGCCGGGCGGGCCTTCGTGCCGTCCGGGGCGGCCCGGCTCGACGGTGTCAAACGAACGTCTTACGCTGGGTGGGTGGGGTACGAGTGGCTGACAGCGGCACTGGCTGCCCTGCGCGACGTCGAGACGTGGGAAGTCACCGAGGTTCTCTCCGCCGAGCTGCGGCTGCCGATGGCCGCGGAGAGCGCCGGGGTGCACTTCCTGACGATCAGCGGGCGGACCTCGTCCGGCCGGCCGCTGGTCGTCGCGGTGCGGCTTCTCGGCGGGCACCAGCAGCAGATCATCGGGGCCCGCGAGATGACACCGGACGAGCTGGCGCGGTTCGAGGCATGGGAGGCGTCATGACCCAGCAGTACTCCGACGATCAACTCAACGCGGCGGTGGCCGCCTTCGCCGGCGGCAGAGTCACGTACGACGAGGGAGCCCGGGTCACGCTGCCCCCGGCGCCCGAGACCGAGCCGATGGTCCCGCTCGGCGTCCGGGTGCCGCCGGCGCTGGCCCAGCGGGTCCGGGCCGCGGCCGACCAGGCCGGCGTCCCCTACTCCCAGCTGGTCCGCGAGTGGATCGAGCTGGGGCTCACCGAGATGGCCGGCGACCTCACCGTGTCGGTCGCGGTGCTCCGGCGGGCCATCGCGCACGCGGCCCAGAGCGGGCAGGCGGCATAAAAGGCCCGTCGTGCAACCGAACGGGTCGACCATGAGTTCATGGCTGAACAACACCACACCGAGGAACCGCTGAAGGTCCACGGCGACAAGCTGGCCGAGGCGTTCATCCAGGCCCACCTCGTCAACGCCCCGGCGCTGCCCGAGCACCCCAGCACGAAGCTGCCCGGCCGGCACCCGGCCGCCGAGAGGCAGCACGCGCATAATGCGGTGTGACCCCGGTACGCACCGTTCCGACCGCTGACCTGGACGCCGCCGAGCGGGCGGCGCTCCGCGACCTGCTCGACCTGGCGTTCGACGGCGGATTCGCCGACGAGGACTGGGACCACGCGCTCGGCGGCCTGCACCTCACCGTGCACGAGGGCGGGCGGCCGATCGCGCACGCCGCCGTGGTGCAGCGCCGGCTCCTGCTGGACGGCCGGACGCTGCGCTGCGGCTACGTGGAGGCGGTCGCGGTGCACCCCGGCCACCGGCGGCGAGGGCTCGGCGGCGCGGTGATGGCCGCCGCCGAGCGGGTGGTGGACCGCGCCCACCACCTGGGCGCGCTCTCCGCCTCGGACGACGGGCTGGCGCTCTACCGCGCCCGCGGGTGGCGGCTCTGGGACGGCCCGACCGCGGTGCTGGCGCCCTCCGGGGTGACCCTGACCCCGGAGGACGACGGCAGCGTGTTCACGTGGGGGCTCAGCGGCGGCGGCAGCGGGCCGCTCGTGTGCGACTGGCGCGACGGGGACGTCTGGTGACCACCCTCTTCGGCGGCGGCGGGGGTGCCGCCCCGATGCCGTCCTCGTCGAACTCGAACGGGTCGTCGAACGGGGTCACTCGGCCCTCCGCAGCGACGCGCAGCCGGACTCGTCGGGCAGCAGCGGGCGGAACGTCACCGACCACTGCTTGCCGCCGGACTCCCACGGGGTCTGCTGGTTCGCCTTCGCGGCCGCGGCCAGGACGGCGTCCTTCTCCGCGCCGGTGACGGCGAGGCAGTTCACCCCGGCGGTCGCGTTCAGGGCCTCCCCGGGCAGCCGCGGCCCGGGCCAGGTCACCGGCTTGCCGGCGAGGCCGTCACCCGGGTCGGTCCACGGGCGGGCGATCGCGGCGACCTCCTCCGGGGCGTAGGGCTGCGCGTCGGCGCCGAGGCTGGTCAGCTTGCCGACGAAGGTCTTCAGCCGCTCCCGGTCCGCCTTGTTCTCGGCGGTCAGCGCGCCGTCGTCGGGCTGGGCCTCGTTGAGTGCCTCCACCGCGACGGTCTCCGTGCCGTACCCGGTCGTGACCGTGACGACGGTGCTCGGGATGTCGGCGACGCCGGGCCGGCCGAAGTCGGCGCCGGTCTTCACCCCGGCCTCGGTGGCCTCGGCGGCGAGCTGGGTGACCTCCTCCGGCGTGATCCGGGCGACCTGGAGGTTGGGCAGCGCGGGCCCGGGATAGATCAGCGTGGTCGGCCCCTCGGTGATCACGCGGCCGTCGGCGTACACGCTCACGAGCGGCAGGCGACCGGCCAGGAACTGCGGCGGGACGAATCCGCCGCGGTACTGCACGCGCAGCACCACGGCGTCGGCGTCGGCCCGGGCGCTCTCGGTCACCGGGTCGGATGTCGCTCGGTCCGGCGCGGCGCCGGCCTCGCCGGAGGTGCCGGGCTGGGCGCAGGCGCCCAGCAGGACGATGGGGATGGCGGCGGCGGTCAGGAGTCCGCGGGTCAGGGTCATGATGGGTACGACGACCCGAGCGCCACGCCGGTTCCGTCCCGATTCGCATTTTCCCCTAAACGGCGACCCTCGCGCTCCGCCCCTGCACCTCGACCACGTCGCCGGGGTGGAGCTGGCGGCCCCGGCGGGTGTCCACCTCGCCGTTCACCTCCACGTCCCCGGAGGCGATGAGGATCTTGCCCTCGCCGCCCGTCTCGATGAGGTCGGCCAGTTTGAGGAACTGGCCCAGCCGGATCATGTCGCCGCCGATGGAAACGTCTCGCATACGGTCATCATCCGGTACGAGCGACTCCCGAAAACTTCCCGGGCCGCCGTTGAACCATCCGGGCCGGTGATCCGAACTACATGTCGTGAGGCATCTGGGGATGGCCCGCCGTGCGGGCGTGCTGACCGTGGTTTCCGCTGCCGCCGTGCTCTTCGCGGCCGGCCCGGCCGCGGCCGACGTGACAGTGAGCCCGGCGAGCGCGCCGCAGGGCAGTGGAGAGAACCTGACGTTCCGCGTCACCAACGACGGCGCGAAGCCGATCACCGAGGTGACGCTGAGGATCCCGGCGGACTCGCCGATCGCCGAGGTCTACCCGCTCTCGGTGGACGACTGGGCGCCGAGGATCGACTGGCAGAAGCTGAGCCGGCCGCTCGCGCAGATCCACGGCGCGACGCCGGTCGACGAGGTGCCGAGCGCGATCACCTGGATCGCGGTGAACGGCGCCACCATCGCGCCCGGGAAGTCGGCCGACCTGACCGTGGCGCTCGGCCCGCTGCCGACGCTGAGCTCGGTCGCCTTCACGCTGGACTCGAAGTACGCGGACGGCTCGGCCGCGCCGGCCATGCCGCCCGCCACGCTGGCGCTCACCCCGTCGGACGGGACCGCCACGACGAGCCACCACGGCGCCGCCGCCGGCGCGGCCGGGACGGAGCAGCAGGCGGCTCTCAGCCCGCAGGAGCAGGCGGCGTTCAACGAGATCCTCGAGGAGGGCGACGGGCCGTCGGTGCTGTCGCTCACCGGCTGGGCGGTCGCGGCGCTGGCGCTGCTCGGGGCCGGCTGGGCCCTGCTGCGCAACCGGCGCGGCGCCGTCGAGGACCGGCACCGGGCCGAGGAGGAGCCGGACTCCCCCACCGAGCCGGACGAGAACGAGAACGACGCCGAGAAGGAGCCGGTCGGCGCCGGCAGTACGAGCAAGTGGGCCTTCAAGGGCTGAGAGGACTCCGACGCAGGCCGGGTCCTGCGAGCGGGAACCTCACGCGGGTGGGCGTGAGGATGTCGTGGCGAGCGCGTGGGGCGCGGACCACGACCGGCGGGTGGGGCCCCGGGCAAGGCCCGTGATCCGCGCGTCGGGCGGCCGTTCCTTCCGGGGAGCGGCCGCTCCGTCGTACCCATGAAGGTTTTCTCAGACGGTGACCACCCGCTCGGTCCGCAGCGCGTCGATGATCTCGCGCTGCACGCGCTCGGATTCGTCGTGCGGGACCTGGCAGGTGCCGGCGGCGATGTGACCGCCGCCGCCGTAGCGCAACATCACCTCGCCGATGTCCACCGGCGAGCTGCGGTCGATGATCGACTTGCCGCAGGCGAAGACCGTGTTGAGCTTCTGCCGGCCCCAGATGATGTGCACCGAGACGCGGGCCTCGGGGAAGAGCGCGTAGACCATGAACCGGTTGCCCGCCTCGATCACCTCCTCGTCGCGCAGGTCGACGATCACCACGTCGCCGTCGAGGCGGCAGACCCGGTGCAGCTGCTCGACGAAGCGGGCCGAGCAGTCGTGGAACAGCTGGGCGCGCTCGGCCACGTCGGGCAGGGCGAGGATCTCGTGCACGTCCTGGTGCTCGATGCAGGCGTCGATGAGCTGCATCATGAGCTGGTAGTTGCTGATCCGGAAGGTGCGGAAGCGGCCGAGCCCGGTCCGGCTGTCCATCAGGAAGTTCAGCAGCGTCCAGCCGGTCGGGCTGAGGATGTCGGTGAGCGAGTAGTCCGCCGAGTCGGCCTGGTCGACGGCGCGCATGAGGTCGTCGGAGACCCTCGGGAAGCGCTCCCTGCCACCGAAGTGGTCGTAGATCACCCGGGCCGCCGAGGGCGCGTCCGGATCGATGATGTGGTTCGGCAGATTCCCCTCGTTGCGCAGCGTCTCCGAGTGGTGGTGGTCGAAGACCATGTGCGCGCCCGGGGCGTACGGCAGGTTCGTCAGGATGTCCCGCTCGGTGATCTCCTCGACGCCGTCCTGCACGTCCTTCGGGTGCACGAACTTGATGTCGTCGATCAAGTCCAGCAGACGCAGCAGCACGGCGCAGACCAGACCGTCGAAGTCGCTGCGGGTCACGAGCCGGTACTTCACGGGTCCCCCTCGGTTGCCAGACCTTTGATGACCAGACCTTTGGTGCCAGTTTGCCACTTTTTTCGCTATGGCCCTGCTCGCATCCCGGTATGGAGGTGAACCACCGCCTCGCCATCGCCGTAAGGTTCAGACGGACGTAACGACCCGGTCGGAGGACACGCAGACCATGGACCCAGCACCTCAGCTCATCCAGGAGCGCAGCGCACCACCGGCCACGCTGGTGATCTTCGGCGCCTCGGGTGACCTGACCCGCCGCAAGCTCCTACCGGCGGTCGAGAGCCTGGCCCGGCACAACCGGCTGCCCGACCAGTTCGCCCTGGTCGGCGTGGCCCGGACGCCGATGAGCGACGAGCAGTTCGCGGACAGCGCGCTCGGCGGGCTCACCCTCGCCGACAAGCGTCAGCTGGCCGGCGGCATCCGGTACGTCGCCGGCGGCTACGACGACCCGGAGACCTTCAAGCGCCTCGCCGAGACGCTCGACGAGCTGGACGCGCAGCGGGGCACCTCCGGCAACCGCCTCTTCTACCTCTCCACCCCGGCCGGCGCGTTCGAGCCGGTGATCAACGGGCTGGCCGGCGCCGGCCTGAACCAGGAGACCGAGAACACCTTCTCCCGCCTGGTCATCGAGAAGCCGTACGGTCGTGACCTCGCCACGGCCCGCGAGCTCGACGGCGTCGTGCACAGCGCGTTCGAGGAGTCGCAGGTCTTCCGCATCGACCACTACCTGGGCAAGGACACCGTCCAGAACGTGCTGGCGCTGCGGTTCGCCAACTCGATCTTCCAGCCGATCTGGGACCGCTCCTGGGTCGACCACGTGCAGATCACCGTGGCCGAGACGCTCGGCGTCGGCACCCGCGGCGGCTTCTACGAGCACGCCGGCGCGATGCGCGACATCGTGCAGAACCACGTGCTCCAGGTCCTCGCGCTGGCGCTCATGGAGCCGCCGGTCTCGTTCGAGGGCGAGAACCTGCGCAACGAGAAGGTGAAGCTGCTCCAGGCGATCCGGCTCCCCACCGACCGCGACATCGCCGACGCGGCGGTCCGCGGCCAGTACACCCGCGGCGGCACCCGCGAGGAGCTGATGGCCGGCTACCGCGAGGAGATCGGCGTCGACCCGCTGTCGCGCACCGAGACGTACGCGGCGATGCGCCTCAACGTGGACAACTGGCGCTGGGCCGGCGTCCCGTTCTACGTGCGGACCGGCAAGCGCCTGCCGGCCCGGGTCACCGAGGTGGCGCTGCAGTTCCAGCGCCCCCCGCACCTGCCGATCCCGACCAGCCAGCTCACCGAGCTCGACGCCGACGCCCTGGTGCTGCGCATCCAGCCGAACGAGGGCATCTCGCTGCGGTTCGGCGCCAAGGTGCCGGGCCACTCGTTCCGGGTGCGGACCGCGACGATGGACTTCTCCTACGAGAACACGTTCGTCGAGGAGTCGCCGGAGGCCTACGAGCGCCTGCTGCTCGACGCGCTGATCGGCGACGCGTCGCTCTTCATCCGCAGCGACGAGGTGCAGCAGTCGTGGCGGGTCGTCGACCCGATCATCGAGCACTGGGCGAACGACCGGTCGCCGATCCCGACGTACGAGGCCGCCTCGTGGGGGCCGACCGACGCCGACCGGCTCATCGGCCGTAACGGCAGGAAGTGGCGCAACGCCGCCTAGTAGACGCGCGGTCCGAGGCGGGCTCGCATAGGGTGGTCATCAACCTCGATGCCCCTCGAGCCCGCCCCGGCCCCGTTGCAGAAAGTCACCCATATGCAGGTCTCGGTCGCCCACCATCCGCCGAACACGGCCGTGCTCGTGCTGCGCGGATCCCTCGACATCGACACGGCGCCCGCGCTCAAGGCCAACCTCGGCCGGCTCGTCGAACGCCCGGCGCCGCGCGTCGTCGTGGACGTGTCGGGTCTCGACTTCTGCGACTCGATGGGCGTGGGCGTGCTGGTCACGGCGCACGGCCGGGCGTCCGAGCGGGGCGGCTGGGTGCGGCTCGCCGCCCCGTCGGGGTTCCTCCGGAGGCTGTTCGACACGCTCGGGCTGACCGAATACCTGCCGATGTTCCCGGACGTGCAGGAAGCGCTGAAGGACTAGCGGGCTCCGGCTGCCACGGCGTCCAGGGCCGCGACCGCCGCTCCCCGCGCACCGGCCATGTCCAGGTCGGCCACCAGGGAGAACGTCGCGGCCCGGGCCTGCTCGTCGCGGAGCTGGGTGCTCTCCCGGACCGTGTTGAGGAACCACTGCCGGAAGTGCGGGGCGGCCTCCACCACGCCGCCGCCCAGGAAGTAGGCGTGCGGGTCGGTGAAGTTCGCGGCGATCGTGAAGAGCTTGCCGATGGCCCGGGCCTGCTGGGTGAAGACGGCGACGGCGAGCGGGTCGTCCTTCTCGCCGTAGCCGCGCAGCAGCTTCGCCGCCTTCTCGATCGGCTCGCCCGCGAGCGGGTGGTCCGGGAAGCGGGTCAGCCAGTACGGCAGCAGGTTCTTCTTGATGCCGGTGAGCGAGGCGATGCTCTCCACGTCGCCCTCGAAGCCGCAGTTGCAGACCGGGACCGGCTGGCCGTCCTCGAGGACGCCGTGCAGCGGGATCTGGACGTGGCCGAGCTCCCCCGCCATGCCGGCCGCGCCGCGGATCACCTTGCCGTTCTCCACCACGCCGCCGCCGAGCCCGGTGCCGACGATCGCCGAGACCGAGCCCTTCTCCAGCGCCTCCGGGCCGAAGTGCCGGTGGTGTGCGTAGAGGGCGGCCGCGTTCGCGTCGTTGTTGTAGACGACCGGCAGGCCCAGGCGCTTCTCCAGCGCCCCGCGGATGTCGAAGCCGTGCCAGGCCACCATGTTGAAGTTGGTGGCGCCCTTCGACGAGATGACGCCGTTCGCGCTGGCCGGACCGGGGGTGTCCAGCCCGACCGCGCGCACCAGGGACAGCGGGGTGCTGGTCAGCTCCAGGATGCCGGCGAACGCCTCGGCGAGCTGCTCGACGGCGGTCTCCGGGCCGTCCGTCACCCGGCTCGGATTCTCCACGAGACTGCTCACCAGGAACTGCCCGGTGGCGTCCAGCACCGTGGCGTTGTTGCAGGTGCCGCCGTTGTCGAGCCCGACGACGACCCAGGAGGACGGGGTCCGTACCGATTCAGCCTGATCCACGGTCTTGAGCCTACGACGAGGGGCCTGCCGGGGTCACGGGTGCGGGCGGATTGCGGAACCGTTAGACACGGTTGCAGCCGCGCTTTTTCCCTCATGTCGCGCCGAACTCGTCTGGCATGACGGACCCGATCGTTCACCTGCTGCGCCGCGCCACCTTCGGCTTCACCGCGAAGTCCCTGGCCGAGGCCCGCAAGCTCGGCGTCACGGCGTGGCTCGACCGCCAGCTGAACCCGGCCGCCATCGCCGACCAGGCGTGTGACGAGGTGCTGCGGCGGCTTCCGCTCGCGGGCGCTTCCGCGGCCACGGTACGGTCTTCCGTCGCGCAGCACTCGTATGAGGCGTTCGGGCAGCTCGGCCGGGCCGCCGTGGCGCGCGCCGCGTGGAGCGAGCGGCAGCTCTTCGAGTCGGCCGTGATGTTCTGGTCCAACCACCTGCACGTGACCGCCCCCTCCAGCGGCGTCTGGGACACCCGGGCCGACTACGACGCCCAGGTGATCCGCAAGCACGCCTTCGGCAAATACGCCGACATGCTCAAGGCGAGCGCCCGGCACCCGGCCATGCTCACCTACCTCGACCAGCGGTCGTCGACGAAGGCGCACCCCAACGAGAACTACGCCCGTGAGCTCATGGAGCTGCACACGGTGGGCCTGGAATACTCCGAGGCCGACGTGAAGGCGGCGGCCCGGCTGCTCACCGGCATGACGGTCGGCAAGTCCGGCGCGTACGTCTACGACGCCTCGGCCCACGCGACGGGTCCCGTACGCATCCTCGGTTTTGATCATGCGAATGCCAAGGCGGACGGTGAGACGGCCGCGCTCGCGTTCCTCGACCACCTGGCCCGGCACCGGGCCACCGCCGAGCGCATCGCGACGAAGCTCTGCGTCCGGTTCGTCGCGGACGAGGCGCCGGCGTCGCTCGTCACCCGCCTCGCGGACGTCTACCTCGCCAATGACACCGCCATCGTGCCGGTGCTGCGCGCCCTGTTCACGTCGGCCGAGTTCGCGGCGTCGGCCGGCCGCAAGACCCGCACGCCCTTCGAGGACATGATCGCGACGATCCGGGCGCTCGGCCTCCAGCCGTCCTCGTCCGGGGTGAAGGACCTCGACGCCCTCTACAACGCCATGGTCGACGCCGGGAACGCGCCGTTCCGGTGGGCCGCGCCGAACGGGTACCCGGACGTCACGGCCGCCTGGCAGTCCCCGGCCGCGTTCGTGCTGCGCTGCAACCTGCACCTCAACCTCGCCGCCGGCTGGTATCCGAAGCAGCTCACCCGCCCCGCCGACCTGCTGAAGTCGCTGGTCCCGGCGCTGCCGGCCACCTACGGGGCGCTCGTCGACGCGCTCGCGATCCGGCTGATCGGCGAGAAGCTGCCGGCCGCGCACACGGCCGCCGTGCTCAGCGTCGTGTCGAAGCTGCCGAACACTGTGCTGAAGTCGGTCGGCGGCGACGCGCCGTATCTGATCGCGCTCGTCCTCGACTCACCGTCGTTCCAGCTGAGGTGATCACATGCTCTCCTGTGTCGAGCAGGCCGCCGTCCGGCGCCGCACGCTGCTCGGCGGGGCCGCGGCCGGGGTCTTCGCCTCCACCATCGCGGTGGACTTCGCGTTCGCCTCCGGGGTCTACGCCGGCGACACCCTCGTCGTGATCTCCCTGCACGGCGGGTTCGACGGGCTCTCCGCCGTCGCGCCGATCGGCGACCCCGACTACTACCGGGCGCGGCCGACGATCGCCGTACCCAAAAGCACCGTCATCGCCGGGGACGGGACCTTCGGGCTGCACCCGGCGCTCGCCCCGCTGCTGCCGCAGTGGAAGGCCGGCCGGCTCGCCGCCGTCCACGCGGTCGGCCAGCCCAACCCGACCCGGTCGCACTTCGCCGCCATGGAGGCCATGGAGAACGCGGCGCCCGGCACCTCCGAGCGCAGCGGCTGGCTCGACCGGATGCTCGGCGGCACCGGCGCCACCGCACCCCTGGCCGGGGTCTCGATGGGGCGCGCCATGCCGGCCCGCCTGCTCGCCGGCCCCGCCACCGACGTCTCGATGAAGTCGATCGACGCGCTCACCCTGGCCGGCGACGGCAAACGCCCCATCGCCGCGGCCCTGCGCGCCATGTACGCCGACGCCCCCGCCCACCTGGCCGCGCCCGCCCGCGCCGCCGACCGGGCGCTCGCCGCCATGGCCGGCCCGCGCTCCGCCGCCGCCGGCTCCGGCTACCCGGCCACCGAACTCGGCGCCGCGCTCCGCGACGTGGCCCGCCTGATCAGATCGAACGCGGGACTGGTCACCGCGACCGTCGACTGCGGCGACTGGGACATGCACGAAGGACTCGGGCAGGCCGTCAAGGGCCAGCGCATGCACGACAACCTCGCCGACCTGTCCACCGCGCTGGCAGCCTTCACGGCCGACCTCGGCGACACCGTCATGAAACGGGTGACCGTGCTGACGATCAGCGAGTTCGGCCGGCGGGTCGCGGAGAACGGTTCACACGGCGCCGACCACGGCCACGGCAACGCGATGCTCGTCCTCGGCGGCGGCGTTCGAGGCGGCAAGGTGTACACCCGCTGGCCCACGCTGGCCGCCTCGGCCCTGGTCGACGGCGATCTGGCGGCCACCACGGACTATCGCGCGGTGATCGGCGAGATCCTCCAGAAGCGGTGCGGTTTCGGTGATCTGTCCGCGGTCTTCCCCGGGGTCAAACCGTCGTCGTTCGGGCTGGCCGTGGCCCGCTGACCCGGCCCGCCGCCCGGCTGCACGCCAGGGTCGTGGTGGCGCCCGATCTGCCGCCCTCCGTACAGCCACCCGAGCCCGGCTGTACGCCATGGCTGCCTGCACGCCCGATTTGTCGCCCTCTCGTACAGCCACGCCATGCCGGCTGCACGCCACGGCTGCCTGCACGCCCGAATTGTCGCCCTCTCGTACAGCCACCCGAACCCGGCTGTACGCCATGGCTGCCTGCACGCCCGAATTGTCGCCCTCTCGTACAGCCACCCGGGGTCGATTCGCCGCTCTCCAGCACAACTGCAGCCGGCCGCGGGTGGCGGCTGACCGTGCGCCCCGGAACAGCGATGGGTGCAGCCGGGCGGGGACGGGCGGCGCGGGCGGGGACGGGCGGGCGCGGGCCTCGACCGGAGCGGGGCTGCGGTGATCGAGGGCGCTCAGGGGGTGACCGTGCAGTGGCGCGTGAGGCGCCTCGCGGCCTGGAGTGACGCACGTGCCCGCGTCGACGTTGCGGGACGGTTGTCGATGCGGTCGGGGACGGGTTGGGCCTTCGTACCCGATCAAAGGGTTTGAAAAGAGCCGGCGCTCCGGAAAACCGGAGCGCCGGCTCTGGCGCCGTCCCGCCAAGGCCCTGTCAGGACGGCATGCCGGTCAGCGGGCGGCCGAGGTCCGCCGCTTGGACCAGACGTCGAAGGCGACGGCGGCGAGGAGCACCGCGCCCTTGACGAGCATGACCTGTTCGGACTGGGCGCCGAGGAGGCCCATGCCGTTGTTGATGACACCCATGATGAGACCGCCGGTGATGGCGCCCACGACCTTGCCGACACCGCCCTGGACGGCGGCGCCGCCGATGAACGCGGCCGCGATGGCGTCCAGCTCGAAGCTGTTGCCGGCGGTCGGGTTCGCCTGGTTGAGGCGGCCGGCGAAGATGATGCCGGCGAGCGCGGAGAGCACGCCCATGTTGACGAAGAGCCAGAAGACGACCGACTTCACCTTGACGCCGGAGAGCGTCGCGGCCTGCAGGTTGCCGCCGACCGCGTAGATCTGGCGGCCGAAGACGGCGCGGTTGGTGACGACGGTGTAGCCGACGACCAGGGCCGCGAGGAGCACCAGCACCCACGGGAGGTTGCGGAAGCGCGCCAGCTGCACGATCACGAACATGATCAGTACGGCGGGGACGGCGACCTTCGTGATGAACAGCCACAGCGGGTCGACGGCCTGGTGGTACTTGAGCCGGGCGGCCCGGGCGCGGTACTGCACGAACGCCATGGCCGCCACGACCAGCAGGCCGACGATGATGCTGAACAGGTCGGCGCCGCCCAGCGGGCCCAGGGCGATGTTGCCGAGGAAGCCGTCGGTGAAGCCGTTCGCCAGGGTGCGGACCTCGTCCGGGAACGGGCCGATGCCCTTGTTGCCCAGGATCATCAGCGTGATCGCGCGGAACAGCAGCATGCCGGCCAGCGTCACGATGAAGGCCGGGATGCCGAAGTAGGCGACCCAGTAGCCCTGCCACGCGCCGATGATCGCGCCGAAGACGAGCGTGCCGATGACCGCGATCGGCCAGGGGAGATCCCAGTTGACCATCATGACCGCGGCGAAGGCGCCACAGGCGGCGACGACTGAGCCGACCGAGAGGTCGATGTGGCCGGCGATGATGATCAGGATCATGCCGATCGCCAGAACCAGGATGTACGAGTTCTGGACGATGATGTTGCTGATGTTCTGCGGGGCGAGCATGTCGCCGCCGGTGAGCACCGTGAACAGCAGCACGATCAGCGCGAACGCGATGTAGATGCCGCTCTGCTTCAGGTTGAAGTTGAGCTTGAAGGGCGCCTTGCCACCAGGGGCTCCGGCCGGACCCTTGCCGACGGCCAGGTCGGCGTTGGTAGGTGCGACCGTCACGGCGCTACCTCCTGTTCTTCCTTCGTCATGAGGGTCATGAGACCCTCCTGCGTCGCCTCGGCCCGGGCCACCTCGCCGGTGATCCGGCCGGCCGAGAGGGTGTAGATGCGGTCACAGATGCCGAGCAGCTCGGGCAGCTCGGACGAGATGACCAGGATGGCTTTGCCTTCGTCGGCGAGCCTGTTGATGATCGTGTAGATCTCGTACTTCGCGCCGACGTCGATACCCCGCGTCGGCTCGTCCAGGATGAGCACGTCCGGGTCAGTGAAGATCCACTTCGAGAGTACGACCTTCTGCTGGTTGCCGCCGGACAGCTTGCCCACGATCGACTCGACGGTCGGCGCCTTGATGTTCATGCTGGCGCGGTACTCGTCGGCGACCTTGTGCTCCTCGTTGCCGTCGACCCAGCCGCCCTTGGCGAGCTTCGTCAGACCGGCCGCGGAGATGTTGCGCTTGATGTCCTCGATCAGGTTGAGGCCGTAGCGCTTGCGGTCCTCGGTGGCGTACGCGATGCCGTGGTCGATCGCCTCGCGCACGTTCCGGGCCTGGATCTCCCGGCCGTCCTTGATCAGCTTGCCGGTGATGTTCACCCCGTACGACCGGCCGAACACGCTCATCGCCAGCTCGGTGCGGCCGGCGCCCATGAGGCCGGCCAGGCCGACGATCTCGCCGCGGCGCAGGTTCAGGTTGACGCCGCGGACCAGGGCACGGTCCGGCTGGGTCGGGCTGTAGACGGTCCAGTCCTCGATCCGCAGAGCCTCCTCGCCGATGGACGGCGTGTGCTCCGGGTAGCGGTGCTCGAGGTCGCGGCCCACCATGCCCGAGATGATCTTGTCTTCGGTGAGGTCGGCCGTGTCCGCGGTCCAGATGGTCTTGCCGTCCCGCAGGATGGTGACCCGGTCCGAGATGCTCATGACCTCGTTCAGCTTGTGCGAGATGATCACACAGGTGATGCCCTCGTCGCGCAGGCCGCGGAGCAGGCCGAGCAGGTGCTCGGAGTCCTCGTCGTTGAGCGCCGCGGTGGGCTCGTCGAGGATCAGCAGCTTCACCTTCTTGGAGAGCGCCTTGGCGATCTCCACCAGCTGCTGCTTGCCGACACCCAGGTCGATGACCGGCGTGACAGCGCTCTCCGCCAGGCCGACCCGCCGCAGCAGCTCGTCGGCCGCGTGGTTGGTCCGGTTCCAGTCGATGAAGCCGCGCTTGCTCTGCTCGTTGCCGAGGAAGATGTTCTCGGCGATCGACAGGTTGGACGCGAGCGCCAGCTCCTGGTGGATGATGACGATGCCGCGGTGCTCACTGTCGCGGATGCCGGAGAATTCGCAGGCCTCGCCGTCGAACTCGATGTCACCGGAGTAGGTGCCGTGCGGGTAGACGCCGGAGAGCACCTTCATCAGGGTCGACTTGCCGGCCCCGTTCTCGCCGCAGATGGAGTGGATCTCACCCCTGCGGACTTCCAGGTTGACGTCCTGCAGCGCCTTGACGCCCGGGAACGTCTTGGTGATGCCGCTCATCCGCAGGATCGTGTCGGTCATGGACCCTCCTATGGGCCTTCGTGCGCCTCAGCCGTGGAGACCGCGCCCCGCCCGCTGGGGTCGGGCGGAGCGCGGAGCCCGGGTCACTTCAGCTGGTCGGCCGTGTAGTAACCGGTGTCGACGAGCTGAGCCTGGTAGTTCGACTTGTCGACGATGACCGACTCGAGGAGCTGCGACGGGACGACCTTCACGCCGTTGTCGTAGTCCTTGGTGTTGTTGGTGGTCGGGGTCTGACCCTTGAGGACGGCGTCGGCCATCTCGCCGGCGACCTTCGCCAGCTGGCGGGTGTCCTTGTAGATGGTGGAGTACTGCTCACCCGCGACGATCGACTTGACCGACGCGACCTCGGCGTCCTGGCCGGTGACGATCGGGTACGCCTGGGCGGCGGTGCCGTAGCCGTTCGACTTCAGCGCGGAGAGGATGCCGATCGAGATGCCGTCGTACGGGGACAGCACGCCGTCCACCTTGGCGCCGTCCTTGTAGGTGGAGGTGAGGACGTTCTCCATGCGCTTCTGCGCGGTGGCCGGGTCCCAGCGCAGCGTCGCGACCGTCTCGAACTTGGTCTGGCCGCTCTTGACGTTGATGACCTTCTTGTCGATGTACGGCTGCAGCACGCTCATCGCGCCGTTGAAGAAGAAGGTGGCGTTGTTGTCGTCCGGCGAACCGGCGAAGAGCTCGACGTTCAGCGGGCCCTTGGCGCCGGCGTCGCTGCCGTCGGCGTTGAGGACCTTGAGGCCGGTCAGCAGCGAGGTGGCCTGCTGGACGCCGACCTTGAAGTTGTCGAAGGTGGCGTAGTAGTCCACGTTCGGGCTGTTGCGGATCAGGCGGTCGTACGCGATGACCGGGATGTTGTTCTGCTTCGCGTTCTCCAGCTGCGTGGTGATCGCGGTGCCGTCGATCGACGCGATGATCAGGACCTTGGCGCCCTTGGTGATCTGGTTGTCGAGCTGCTGGGTCTGCGTCGGGATGCTGTCCTCGGCGTACTGCAGGTCGACCTTGTAGCCGAGGCCCTCGAGCTGCTTCTTCAGGTTGTCGCCGTCGGCGATCCACCGCTCCGAGGAACGGGTCGGCATGGTGATGCCGACCAGGGCGCCGGCGTTGTCGCCGCCGCCAGCAGCCTCCTGGTCGACGGTCTTCTCGGCGGAGCCGCAGGCGGCCATCGTGGCGACCAGGGAGGCAGCGGTCAGGACCGCCGCGAGCCGGGGGTATTTCACTTTGGATCTCCTCTTTGAGAGCGGTGTTACAGCTTTTCCAGGACGTGCTACAGCGGCCGGTTGAGGCGGTAGTACGCCTGGTTCCAGCGGACCCGGTCGGCGAAGTCGGCCGGGGTGGTGCGGTTGTCGATCATCAGTAGCTCGGTCTGCGCCATCTCGGCGAAGTCGCGCAGCGTCTCCGCGCCGACGGCCTGGGTGAGCACCGTGTGGTGCGGGCCGCCCGCGGTGATCCAGCACTCGGCCGAGGTGGAGAGGTTCGGAGCCGGCTTCCAGACCGCCCGGGCCACGGGCAGGTTCGGCAGCGGCTCGTCCGGCGGAATCACCTCGATCTCGTTGGCCACCAGGCGGAAACGGTCGCCCATGTCGGCCATGCCCATGACCACGGCGGGTCCGGACGCGGCGTCGAAGACCAGCCGGACCGGGTCCTCCCGGCCGCCGATCCCCAGGGGGTGGATCTCGGCGCGCGGCTTGGCGGACGCGATCGTCGGGCACACCTCGAGCATGTGCGCGCCGAGGATCTTAGGCTCGCCCGGCCCGAAGTGGTAGGTGTAATCCTCCATGAATGAGGTGCCGCGCCCGGTTCCGGAACCCATCGCCTTCACGGTGGCGACGAGGACCGAGGTCTTCCAGTCGCCTTCGCCGCCGAAGCCGTAGCCGTCGGCCATGAGGCGCTGGACGGCCAGGCCGGGGAGCTGCCGGAGGCCGCCGAGGTCCTCGAAGTTGGAGGTGAACGCGCCGAAGTCGCCTTCGGTCAGGAACCGCCGCAGACCGGCTTCGATCTTCACGGCGTAGCGGAGGGAGTCGTTGCGTTCCGCGAGCAGCTCAGACGAGATTTCGTACATGTCCGAGATTTCGCTGATGAGCTTGTCGATCTCCGCGTCGGTCGTCGCGTCGACATATTCGACAAGATCATTGACACCGTACGTGTTGACGGAGACGCCGAACTTCAGCTCGGCCTCCACCTTGTCGCCCTCGGTCACCGCGACGTCGCGCATGTTGTCGCCGAAGCGCGCCACCCGCAGGCTGCGCAGGTGCTGCCAGCCGATCGCGGCGCGGGTCCACGACTCGATCCGGGACACGATCGCCGGGTCGGAGGCGTGACCGGCGACGACCTTGCGCGGCACGCCGAGCCGGGCCTGGATGAAACCGAACTCGCGGTCGCCGTGGGCGGCCTGGTTCAGGTTCATGAAGTCCATGTCGATGGTGGACCACGGCAGCGACACGTTGTGCTGGGTGTGCAGGTGCAGCAGCGGCTTGCGCAGCGCGTCCAGCCCGCCGATCCACATCTTGGCCGGCGAGAACGTGTGCATCCAGGCGATGATGCCGATGCAGTCCCGGTCGGCGTTCGCCTCCAGCATGAGACGCTTGATCGCGCCCGAGTCGGTCAGGACCGGCTTGCCGACGATCTCGGCGGGCAGTCCGCCGGCGGCCAGGGTCCGCTGGATCTCAGCGGACTGGTCGGCCACCTGCTGGAGGGTCTCCGGGCCATACAGGTGCTGGCTGCCGGTGAGAAACCAGATCTGTGGTTTCGACATCAGGGGTGTACCTCCGAAGGGGGGCCGGGAGGTGGCGGGGGCCACACTCCGGCGGAGCAGGCCCTAGTGTTATCGCTAACAAAACCCCCGTCAACCCCCGTCGGCAACAACGAGGTAACGGCTCTTTAACCGAGCATCGGTAAGGGCCGGCCGACGCTCTCCCGGACCACCAGCTGGGGTGGCACCACGATGTGATCGGCTGTGCCCGAGTCGTCACGCATCTGACCCAGGAGCAGGCTCAGCGCGGCCCGCGCCACGTCGCCGAAGGCCTGTCGGACGGTGGTCAGCGGCGGAATGAAGTAGGCCGCCTCGGGCACGTCGTCGAAGCCCACCACGCTCACGTCGTGCGGCACCCGGCGGCCGCGCTCGTGCAGGGCGCGCAGGATGCCGAGGGCGAGGTGGTCGTTGGCCGTGAAGATGGCGGTGACCTCGGGCATCCGGGCCAGCATCTGACCGGCGCGGTAGCCCTCGGCGGCCGACCAGTCGGCGGAGAGCAGCGGCGGTACCTCGGCGCCGGCCTCCTCGAGGGTCTGCCGCCAGCCCTGGATGCGGCCGGCCGAGTCGAACCAGTCGGTCGGGCCGGAGACGTGCCAGACCGTCTCGTGGCCGGCGTCCAGCAGGTGCCGGGTGGCCGCCCGGGCCCCGGCCACCTGGTCGACGGTGACGGTCGGCCGGCCGCTCGCCGGGTCGCCGTCGATGAAGACCACCGGCACGTCGGACGGCAGCTCGGCCAGGGCCTCGGCGGCCGACGCCACGTTCGCGATCACGACCAGGCCGGCCACCCGCTGGTCCAGGTGACGGTCCACCACCGCGGAGATCGAGGAGCGGTCCAGCTCGCGCACGCTGCCGACGCTCACCGCGAAGCCGGCGTCCGCCGCGGCCTGCTCGAACTCGGTCAGCATCGAGGCCGGGCCGTAGAGGGTGCTGTTCCGCGCCACCACACCGATCAGCTGCGAGCGGCCGGTCACGAGCGCCCGCGCGGCCCGGTTCGGCCGGTAGTTGAGCTCGGCGATCGCGGCGCGGACCCGGATCCGGGTCTGCTCCTTGACGTTGGGATGATCGTTGAGGACACGCGAGACGGTCTGGTGAGAGACGCCGGCCAGCCGGGCCACATCGGTCATCGCCGGGCTACGGGATACCTTGTCCACTTGCGCACCTCGTCGGGTCCGGTTAAATGAGGGTGTGGCAACGCAATGCGGCCGCCACGTAACGGGAATGTTATCGATAACACCCGGTATTTAACGAGCCCCTATAACGAGGACGTACCCTCAGCAGCGATGGACGGGTCACCAACACTGAACGGCCGCGTCGTGCTCGGGAGCGTAAACGACGAGGGCTTCACCTCGCTGCGCCGCGCCGCGGCCCCTCGCGCCGAACGATACGAGGTGGGGCGCTCGCTGCGCGACCACTCCCCCCGCTCGGAGATGGCGCACTGGCGACCTCCGTCCGATCGGCCCGACCCGGTCGCCCAGGTGGTGGAGTCCCACCTCGGCCGGGTGCCGCACCTCATCCCGGTCCGGATCGGCCGGATGATCGCCTCGCCGTACGCGTTCCTGCGCGGCACCGCCGCCCTCATGGCCGACGACTTCGCCCGGATGCCGCTCACCGGGATCACGCCGGTCATCTGCGGCGACGCGCACCTCGGCAACTTCGGCTTCTACGCCTCGCCGGAGCGGGAGCTGGTCTTCGACCTCAACGACTTCGACGAGGCGCACCCCGGCCCGTGGGAGTGGGACCTGCGCCGGCTCGTCGTGAGCGTCCACGTGGCCGGCCGGGAGAACGGGTTCCGGGAGAGCGCCTGCGGCGACGCCGTGAAGCACTGCGTCGAGTCGTACCGGGAGCAGATCTCGTTCCTGGCCGACCAGCCGCTGCTGGCCCGCTCGTTCGACCAGCTCGACGTCGCGGCGATGCGGTCGGCCGCGAGCCGGGCCAGCTTCCGCGACGAGATCGAGCGGGCGGCACGGCGGGCGCGCCGGCGGACCAGCGACCGGGCCCTGCCCCGCTTCACCGAGCGGCACGACGGCACCGCGCGGCTGGTCGAGGAGCCGCCGCTGATCACCCGGCTGCCCGGCGAGGAGCGCGACCTGCTCGCCGGGGCCCTGGACGGATACCTCAACACGCTGAAGCCGCACTGGGCGCGGATCCTCGGCGGCTACCGGATCGTCGACATCGCGCACAAGGTGGTCGGCGTCGGCTCGGTCGGGCTGCGCGCCTATGTGGCGCTCTGCGAGGGCAGCAGCCCGGACGACGTGGTGTTCCTCCAGCTCAAGGAGGCCCGCCGCTCGGTCGTCGCGAAGCATCAGCACGGCGAGCTCGCCTGGCACCGGCACCAGGGCCAGCGGGTCGTCGAGTACCAGCAGGCGCTGCAGACCGTCAGTGACCCGCTGCTCGGCTGGACCACCGTGGGGGATCAGCAGTTCTACGTCCGCCAGTTCCGCGACATGAAGGGCGCGATCCTGGTCGACGACCTCGACGCGGGCGCCCTGGCCGACTACGCGGGCATCTGCGGATTCCTGCTGGCGAAGTCGCACGCGCGCACGAGCGGGGCGTCGATGATCGCGGGATACGTGGGCGGCTCGGACAAGATGGACGACTCGCTCTGCCGGTTCGCCCGCGCCTACGCCGATCAGGTCGAGTCCGACCACGCGTCGCTGGTCGCGGCGGTGCGCCGGGGCGATCTTCCGGCGGAGACCTTCTAGGGTACGAGGATGAGCGGCGTGATCCCCATCGAGTCATCGGCACTTCTCGACTTCTGGACCGAGCGGCACCTGACCACGCTCACCACGCTGCGGGCCGACGGCTCACCGCACGTGGTAGCGGTCGGCGCCACCCTCGACCCGGACGCCGGGCTGGCCCGGGTCATCTCGTCGGCCACCTCGGCGCACGTCCGGCACATCCGGCGGGGCCAGCAGCGGGTGGCGATCTGCCAGGTCGACGGCCCGCGGTGGAGCACCATCGAGGGCCTCGCCGTGGTCGCCGACGACCCGGGCGCGGTCGCCGAGGCGGAGCAGCGGTACGCCAAGCGGTACCGCACGCCCCGCCCCAACCCGGCCCGGGTGGCGATCGAGGTGACGATCACGAAGATCCTCGGATCCCGGTCGCTGTCACCAGACCATCACGGCTGAGTCGCCGGCCTGCCACAGGTGGTACATCCGGGCGCGCAGCACGTAGCGCCGGCCGGCCCGCAGCTCCACCTCGAGCAGGGCGTTGCGCTCCTCGCCGCTGTCGTCGTCGGCGGCGATCTGGCGCAGCTCGCCGTCGGAGTCCTCGAAGAGCACCAGCACCATGTCGGACGAACCGAACGTCGCCAGCCGGTACGCCCGGGTCTCGTCCGGCACCAGCTCGGCGTCGAACTGCTCGCCCGGCGCCAGATCCAGCGCGCGGGACTCGAAGATCGTCAGGCGGGGCGGGCGCTCCTCCAGGGCCGGATACCAGAAGAGGGCCTGCTCGGCGTCGAGCTTGGAGATGGTGCCGGGCGGGAAGATGCCCTCCCGGTACTCCTCCGGGCTGAGCACCAGGCCGGGCGGGAACTCGTACTCCATGACCGAGTCGGGGTCCCAGCGGGTGCCCTCCACCTCGGCCGGGTCCAGCTTGCGCAGCACGTTGTGGAAGACGTCGCCCGGTGACCAGAAGTTCGGCGGGCCACCGAGGAACTCGTACACGGCCGGCTCGTCCCAGACGATCCCGGCGTTCGGGTTCTGGTGCTCGTGCGGCATGCCGAGGGTGTGGCCGATCTCGTGGCGGGCGGTGCCCCGGCCGTAGTCGTCGCGCAGGTCCCAGCCGAAGTTCATGGTCGGCTCCTGGTACGGGATGCCGAGGATGTCCCGGCCCACGAAGGACCACGAGGTGCCGGGCCGGAAGCCGATCCGCACCTGGGCCTCCTCCAGGTCCCGGACCTCCCAGAAGTCGAGGCCGATCCCGAGGTCCTTCCACTCGTCGAACGCCTCCCGGACCACCTCCTCCTGCGCGTGGTCCCGGGTCTCCGGCATGAACGCGTAGCGCAGCGGCGTCCCGTTCACCCACTTGCTGCGGCCCACGATGATCGCGTGCTGGCGGGCCACCGGCATCTCCGGCGGGAGGACGGGCATGCTGCGGGGCGGTTGGGAGCAGTACGGAAGCCGGCGGATCATGGATGTCCCCCTTCTGGACAAATCGGTCTTTTCCACCGTTCCAGGGATCCGCCGGTCCGCGCCGGGTGTACCCGCCACGACACTCCATAGAGTGGGAGCCATGAGCACCGACCTCGGGCTTCTGCTGCCGGGCCACGACGTGCCGCTCGGGCGGTTCACGACCGTACGGCGCCTGCTCCCGCACCGGGAGCGCCGGATGATCGGCGCGTGGTGCTTCGTCGACCACTTCGGCCCCGACGACGTGCGCGGCCGGCCCGGGATGCAGGTCCCGCCCCACCCGCACACCGGACTGCAGACCGTGACCTGGCTGGTCGACGGGATCATCGAGCACCGGGACAGCCTCGGCAGCCACCAGCTCATCGCGCCCGGCCAGCTCAACCTCATGACGTCCGGGCACGGCATCGCGCACTCCGAGTACACGCCGCCCGACCACCCGGACGGCATGCACGGGCTCCAGCTCTGGGTGGCGCTGCCGTCCGCGGTCCGCTCCCCCGGCTTCGCCCACCACCCGTCGCTGCCCGCGCTCCGGGAGGGCGGGGCGGACGTGACCGTCGTGATCGGACGGCTCGGTGGCGTCTCCTCGCCGGCCACGACGCACACGCCGCTGCTCGGCGCGGAGATCCTCTTCCCGGCGGCGGGCGCGGCCACGCTGCCGCTGACGCCCGGCTTCGAGCACGGGATCCTGGTGATGTCCGGCTCGGCCACGGTCGACGGGCACACCCTCGCGCCGGGGTCGCTGCTCTATCTCGGCGACGGCCGGGACGCGGTCTCCGTCGCCTGCCCCGATGAGGCACGGCTGTTCCTGCTCGGCGGGGAGCCGTTCGACGAGCCGCTCGTCATGTGGTGGAACTTCGTGGGCCGGTCGCACGAGGAGATCGTCGAGGCGCGCACGCAGTGGATGGCCGGTGAGCGATTCGGCACGGTCGAGGGGTGTGCCGCCGCGCCGCTGCCCGCCCCGGAGCTGCCGACCGTCCGGTTGAAGGCCCGGGACCGGCACGGCCGTACCCATTGAGCCTTGACGGCCCGGACGCGGCGGCGGGATTCTCGGGGGTGGACCCGCGCTCCGCAGGTCGTGAGGTGAGCCATGATCCGCTGGTGGCGCTCGCCCGCGCCGCAACCTTCCGGCCCTCCCATCGAGAGACTGGCCGCTGATCTGCGCCGGCTGCTGCGCCTTCATGACGAACTGGCGGCGTCGGCCCACGCCGGCCTCTGCGCCCACCGCCTCTGGGCCGTCGAGGCCGCGATCGCGATGCGGGCCATCGAGGCGGCCACCGCGCTCGGCGTGCGGCATCCGCCGGCGTCGCGGGCCGATCGCCTGACCCCGTCCGAGCTGTCCATCCTGCTGGCCGAGCTGGGGGCGGCCGGGCTGGCGATCCCGGGGCGGTTCGGGCGGTTCACGACCGACGGCCGGCTCTGAGACCGGAAGGGGGAGGCTGGCTGTCACCGCCGGCATGGGTGGGCGGGAGACAGCGGCGACAGCCAGCCGAGGAGGAAAGTCTTCGGTTCAGGGGAACGGCGGCGGGCGCTGGTCCCGCCGCCGTCCCTGGTCCCGGCATCGCGCCGATGGTCACCACCCGCGGAGGAACAAGGGGGGCTTCGTCCCCTGCGGGTCGTCTCGGGCGCGTGGCAGCCGCTTGACTGGGGGCGGCGGCCGCCTGCCGGGAGGTCGGCCGGTGAGACTCGGCTGGGGGGCTCGGTCGATCACCGGACTCGTGTTTCAGGCCCCCTTCATCAGGGCGCCTCAACAACCGTGCCAGGCCGGTGACCCATGATCCGTGGAAAACGTGAGTGGTGTTCGACACGCCCGGGCGTCACCTGTTCAGGGTCGTCCGCGAAGTCGTAGGTCTCCTGTGGAGAAGCTTAAAACGCGCTTAAGCCGGAACCGGCCCCGTCACCACCGTCCAATGATCATCGTTGATCCGGCGTACCTCTCCCGGCGCTCCGGAATCCGTGGCGTTATCACTGCTGAGGGAGTTGAACCGCGAGCGCCCGCCGGACGTATACCCCGATGATCGACGACTCCCGGCGGGCTGCGGCGCCGGGACGGTCGGTCCCCGCGGGCCGCCGCGGGGTCCATGGCAGAGGTCCGCAGCGCGGTAGCGCACTACGCAAATCCGTGATTAACCTTCCACATCCACCACGTGGCAGGCATCGATCCGGGGCGCGAGGGGCGGGCACCGGTGTGCGGAGGTGGGACAGCGTGAGGACGGTGGCGCGGATGCGGCATGCGAGCCGGTTCGGGGCCGCGTCATGTTTCGGGGCCGCTTCTCTTTTCGGGGCCGCTGCATGAGTTACGAAGATGACGAGTATTGGGCCGAGGAGTACGACGAGTACTCGTTCATGCCGCAGTCCGCGGTCATCCAGGAGAAGCACTACTCCCGGCGGACCGCGCCCGACCCGGTGATACCGACCCGGCGCACCGGCGGCGAGCAGGCGACGGCCAGCCGATCCTTCGACGATCAGCGGCCCAGCTGGCTGAACGACCCCGACTTCGTACCGATCGACACCTCGAAGCCGAACCTCGCCGGCGACGACTTCGCCGACGTGGACTTCAACCGTCCCGAGCTCGGTGTCGACTTCGACAAACCGGACTTCCCGATCCAGGACCCGGCGGCCCGGCCCGACCTCCGCCGCGGCGCCGGCGGCGATCGCTACGCCTCCCGCGCCTCGGCCCGCGCCACCGTCGAGAACGACTGGGACGAGACGCCCGCCCAGCGCCCGCTGCGCCGCGAGGGCCGCGCCACCCGCGACGACCGCTGGGACGACGACGACCTGCGCCTGCCGCCCGACGGCCGCACCATCGAGCTGCGAGCCGACGAATACTGGGAGGACGACCGCCGCCGCGAACCTGCCCACCGCGACGTCGCCGGCTTCGACCCCCGCCGCCGCGCCCGCGAGGGAGACCACCGCGACGCGCGTCGCGCTGCGTCCTTCCAGGAGGAGCCTGCGGGGTACGGGCGGAGGGGCGCCCGCTACGACGAGGACGAGAGGCGCCCCCGCGTCCCCGACCCGCGCCTGGGCGATCCCCGAATCTCCGACCCCCGCGGTGTCGATTCCCGCGGCGTCGATTCCCGTGGCGTCGATTCCCGTGGCTCCGAGTCCCGCAACGGGGACTTCCGTGGCGTCGACGAGGGCGACCGCTATGACGGCCGCGGCCGCGCCTGGGAGGACGACGACTTCGGCCCGATCCGTCCCGCGGGCGGCCGCCGCCCGAGGCGGGACGACCTGGAGACCCGGGCGTCCGGCCCAATCCGCCGCGAGGAGCCGGACCCGCGCCGCACACGCCGGGACGAGCAGGACGCGTACTACGACCGCCGCGAGGTGGCCGCCTCCTACGACCGTCCCGAGGCACCCGCCTCCTACGACCGTCCCGAAGTGGCCGCTTCCTACGACCGTCCCGAGGTGGCCGCTTCCTACGACCGTCCGGAACCCCGCCGCGACGATCGGCGCGACGACCGCCGGATGGTGGCCGAGGGCCGGGCTGCCGCTACCGCCGAGGGCCGCGCCACCGTCGAAGGTCGTGCTCCTGTCGAAGGACGGGCGACGGTCGACGGACGAGCCGAGGTGCCGCCTCTCGACGGGGCTGCGAGCGACCCGCTCGACGGGCCGACCATCGGGGTACGGCGGCCGGAGAGCGTCCGCGGGGAGAACCGTCCCGCGTCCCGCCCGGAAGAGTCGCGACGCCCGGAAGAGTCGCGACGCCCGGAAGAGTCGCGACGCCCGGAAGAGTCGCGACGCCCGGAAGAGTCGCGACGCCCGGACGACGAGCCGACGCGGCAGCTCGACGAGGAACGTACCCGGCTGCTCGACGACGTTCGCGATGGCGAGCAGGCGGAGGGCGATGGGCACGGGCGCGACGAGGGCGACGGTCCGCGGGTGGTGCGGCGCGCCGAGGCGCCCGCTCCCCCGAAGGTCGTCAGCCGTTCGGCACCCCCTCCCCCGCCCCGGGTCATCAAGGCGGACCCGCCGGTCGCGCCGAGGGTGGTGGCCGCGCCGGCGCCGGTACCCCCGGCCCGGGTCATCGGTCCCCACGGACCAGCCGAGACGGCTCCGCGTCCGGCGGCGGCCTCGGCCGTCCCGGTGCCGGAGCAACGGCCGCAGGTGGCCGTCTCTCCCGCTACCGCCCCCGTGGCGAGCGAGCAGTCTGTTTCCCCGGCAGGACCGTCCGTTCCGGCGGCTCCGTCCTCCCCGGCGGGGTCGGCCGTCCCGGCGGCACCGTCCGCTGCCGGGCGGCCGACCGTTCCGGCACCGCAGGCCGGCGCTGGACCTCAGCCGGGTACCGCATCGCCGGTCGGCGCAGGGTCGCACGCCGGCGCCGCGCCGCAGCCCGGAACCGGATCGCACGCCGGCGCCGCACCGCAGCCTGCGTCCGCGGCACATGCCGGGGCCGGAACCCATGCCGCAGCCGCGCCGGAGCCGGCGGTAGCGCCGCGTGCTGGGGCAACGCCACACGCCGGGGCGACGCCGCCCGCCGGGGCAGCGCCGCAGCATGGCGCCGGGCCGCAGCATGGCGCCGGGCCGTCGGGTGGGGACGTCGAGGTGCCTCAGCAGCGTTCGCGGAGGTCGCCTCGTACTGCTCATGTGGTTCTGTCGGGTGGGGACGGGCCCTGGGCGATCGTTCCGGATGAGGCGCATCAGGCGCCTGCCGGGGCCCGGCCCGTGTCGCCTGCCGGGTGGGGGCGTCCGCAGGAAGGGGCCGGGGGTGTGCCTTCGGCTGCTACCGCTTGGCCGCCGGCTCGTCCGATGGTTGCGCCCGGCTCGACCGGCGGGCAGGGGGCTTCGGAGACTCCTGTTGTTCCGGTCGGTGGTCAGGGGGCTGCTCCTTCTGGTTGGCCTCCGGTTGTCGCGCCTCAGCCTCTGGGGGCGGCGCCGGGTGGGCGGACCCAGGTACCGGCTGTGGCTCAGCCCGTTCCGCCGGGGTGGCAGCCGCCTCCCGGCTCGCAGCAGGCTTCGAGCATTCCGGCTCAAGGTGGGAGCGGTCCGGCGGCTCCCGGGATTCCTCATCACGGTGGGGTGGAGCTGCCTCCTGCCGCTGGTGCGGAAGGGCCCACCGTTTCGCTGGGGGATCGGCGGATTGCGGTTCCGGTTCAGCCTGGGCCTCGGGACGAGGCGCCGGCCGGGCAGGACGGGGACGGGCGGAAGCAGGGCGGGTCCGAGGACGCACGGGGCGGCGCGGTCGATCCGCCGGCCCGGGAGGAGCCGGCCCGGGAGCAGGCGGCCCGGGAGGAGGAACCTGCGGGGGCGGAGGAGCCGGCGGGGGCGGAGGCTTCCGTCGTACGCGGGAAGGGTGAAGGACCGGGCAGTGCCTGGACCTCGCCGCCCGGCCCGGCCACGACGCAGGCCGCTGCGGAGCCGGACGCGCCCTACATGGATCCGGACGGCACGCTGCACAACCTGAAGCCGATAGGGAAGCTCGCCGTCAGCGGGCCGGATGTGACGCCCCGGTATGCGGACACGGCCTTCGGGGGCGGATGGTTCGCGGCCAAGACGCCGGCGCCGGAAAAGGACGAAAAACCGGAAAAGGACGAAAAGCCAGAAAATGCCGAAACGGCGGAGAAGGAAGAGGGGAGCGCGCCCGAACTGGCTCCCCATCTCCCGCTGACCGCCTCCGACCTGTCGGCCATCCGGTGGCGGCTGGACGGCGCCACGCTGCGGGAGGTCGTCGACGATCGGGAGGCGCTGCGCGAGCTCGGGGAACGGCTCGACGGGCCGCTCGCCGACGAGGCGGACAACATCGTCAAGGCGGGGCTGCTCAGCGTGCGGGCGGAGGTGTACCGGCTGCTCGGCGAGCTCGGCATGGCCGCGGCCGCGAGCCGGCTCGCACTGGCGCACGCCGAGTCGGCGAAGGACCTGCAGTCGGTCGTGATCGCTCAGGCGGAGCTGGCGCACGTGCTGCGGCTGCGCGGGGACTACATCGAGGCGGACCGGCTGTTCCAGCGGGCCGTCGAGGCGGACGTGCCGGCGGCGGTACGCAGCGTCGTGCACGAGAACGCCGGGCGGTGCTGCTTCGACCAGGGGCGGCTCATGGAGGCGCTGGACCACTTCGCCCGGGCCGTGCGTCTCGGCGCGCCGGAGGACACCGACCTGGTGGAGCGGATCGGGGTGTGCCTCGAGTCGGTCTACATCCACGTGATCCGGGACGGGTGGGGGCCCTATCCGCGGAACGGCGCCGAGATCGAGGGCGTCGTGAAGAAGAACGACGCGTTCGACGAGGACACCGCGGAGCGGCCGGTCGTCACGCCGCGGTGACGGCCACGGCGCTCTGCCCTCTGCCCCGCTCCTTGGCCTGGTAGAGGGCGGCGTCGGCGACCCGCTGCAGCTCCTCGGCGGTCCGCGCGTGATCGGGCAGCACCGCGATGCCGATGCTGAGCTTCGGCGGGCCGCAGGGCAGATCGGTGACCGCGCCGACCCGGGCCCGGGCCCGCTCGGCGTAGCGGAGGGCCTCGTCCGGGCCGGCCCTCAGCAGCACCGCGAACTCGTCGCCGCCGAGGCGGGCCACCAGGCGCTCCCCCGGAGAAGGCACGTCGCTCAGCGCGTCCGCCACGGCGCGCAGCGCCCGGTCGCCGGTGGCGTGCCCCCAGCCGTCGTTGATGCTCTTGAAGTGGTCGACGTCGACAGTGATCAGGGCGACCGGGTCACCGCCGCCGGCCGCCGCCCGCACGGTACGGGCCAGCTCCCGGTCGAACGCCCGGCGGTTCGCCACCCCGGTCAGCGAGTCCGAGCTCGCCTGGGCCTCCAGCACCTCGAGCAGCCTGCTGTTGCGTTCGCGCAGGCCGGCCACGACGAACGCGGTCATAGCCATGGCCACGGTGATCGCGAACCAGTCGGCGAGGGCATGGCCGGTGTCGGCCATGTACGAGAACGCCACGGCGCCGTGCCCCGCCGAGATCAGGGCGACGGTCGCGACGGTGAGCCAGCGGCCCAGGAACGACGCCGAGTAGAGCAGCGGCCACAGGTAGAACAGCTGCGGGCCCAGCGTGGTGTCCCGGGTCGCGTAGTTGAGGCCGGTGATGGTGAGCGTGGAGAGCAGGGGCACGGCCGGCCAGAACAGCCGGGGCAGCGCCCGCGGGCGGCGCAGGCAGATCACCCCGATGGTGAGGAAGCCGAGCGCCGCGACCCCGCTCGCCACCAGCTCGACGAGGGGTTCGCCGAGCTTCATGAGCACGCTGGCGACCAGGTTGTAGACGGCGGCGGCCAGCATCAGGTAGGCGACGGCACGGGCGGCGCCGTGCTGGTCGCGTATCCGAAACGGCAAGTCGCTCTCCCTCGGGGTTCCGCCTCATTTTTCGGCGTGCGCGGGCGCGACCTGAGCCGCTCGCCTGCCCAACGTCGCGCCGAGGCTCGCGACGGTCACGAGGACCAGGGCCAGGATTTCGATGCGCCCGAGCCTCTGGCCGAGAACGATCAGTCCGGCGATCGCCGCGGCGGCGGGTTCGAGGCTCATCAGGATTCCGAAGACCCGGGTCGGGATGGTGCGCAGGGCGTTGATCTCGAGGCCGTAGGAGATGACGGAGGAGAGCAGGGCCACGGCCGTCGCGCCGAGCAGGAGTGCCGGATTTTCCGGGATTTTAGTTATCTGTACGGCACCGAAGGGCGCCACGACTACGGCCGCGACGGTGAGCGCCACGGCGAGGCCGCCCGTGCCGGGGACGATGGCGCCGAGACGGGCGCTGAAGACGATGTACCCGGCCCAGCACAGCCCGGCCAGGAAGGCCAGCAGGAGACCCTCGACCGGTGCGCCCGACGTCGCGTCGAGACCGAGGAGGATCACGCCGCCGCCGGCCAGCAGCGCCCACAGGAACTCGGCCACGCGCCGGGACTGCACCACGGCGAGCAGCAGCGGGCCGAGGAACTCCACGGTCACGGCGAGGCCGAGCGGCACGGTCCGCAGCGCCATGTAGAAGATCAGGTTCATCCCGGCCATGACGACGCCGAGCAGGACCGCCGCCTTCCAGGCCGGCTTCGACCACGTCCGCAGGCGCGGCCGTGCGATCAGGGCGAACACGACGGCCGCGATCGCGAGGCGCAGGAAGGTGACGCCGGCCGCGCCCAGATCGTCGAAGAGGGTGCGGGCGACCGCGCTGCCGAGCTGGACCGAGACGATGGCGGCGAGGACCTGGAGCATGGTTCGTCATCCTGGTGTTCGGGGGTGGCGCTTGTCGCTACTCAGTGCGCAAGGCCACCACCGGGTCGAGGCGGCCGGCCCGCTGTGCCGGTACCACGCCGAAGACGATCCCGACGACCGCCGACACCCCGAACGCCAGCGCCATCGACCACCAGGTCAGTGCGGCCGGCACCGGGCTGAGCCGGTCGACGAGCAGCGCGGCCGAGCCGCCGAGCAGCATGCCGAGCACCCCGCCGGTCGTGGTGAGCAGCACCGCCTCGAGGAGGAACTGCACGCTGATGTCGCGGGGGCGCGCGCCGACCGCCTTGCGCAGGCCGATCTCCTTCGTCCGCTCGCGCACCGACACCAGCATGATGTTCGAGACGCCGACGCCGCCGACCAGCAGGCTGATCCCGGCGATCGCGGCGAGCACCCCGGTCAGCACGCCCAGGATGTCGCCGAGCACGCCGAGGATCTGCTCCTGGGTGACCGCCGAGAAGTCGGTGTCCGGGTGGTTCTTCTGGAGCACCGCGACGACGGACGCGCTGAGCTCGCCGATCCGCTCCCGGTCCGGAGCGCGGATCGCGAGGCCGTCGATGCGGGCCGTGCCGAGGAGGCGCTGCGCCGCGGTGACCGGCACGTGCACCTCGCCGTCCCGGTCCACGCCGAGGCTCTGCCCGAGCTGCTCGAACGTGCCGATCACCCGGAACCGCACACCGCCGATGGTGATCTGCCGGCCGATCGGGTCGCGCTCGCCGAACAGGTTCCGGGCCAGCCCGGCGCCGAGCACCGCGACCCGCCGGCCGGTCGCCACGTCCGTTCGCGTGAGGTAGGAGCCACGGTCGAGGCGGCGTACGAAGACATCCGGGGTCGTCTCGAGAACTCCCTGCATGCTCGCGAACGCGCTGTTCCGGCCGGCCCGGACCGTCTCGCCCGAACTGATCGTGACGGCCACCCGCGATCGATCGCCGACCACCCGGGTGACCGCCTCCACGTCGTCCAGCGTGAGGGGCGAGGAGGTGGGTGCGGCGCCGGCTTCGAGCCTTCCGGGTACGACGATCAGCAGGTTGCTGCCGAGACCCTCCACCTGGCGCTCGATCTGCTGTTTCGTGCCGGTGCCGATGCCGACGAGGGCCACCACGGCGGCCACGCCGATGACAACGCCGAGCATGGTGAGGAGGCTGCGGAGGCGGTTGGCCTTGAGGGCGTCGAGGGCCACGCGCCAGGCTTCGGCGAGCCTCACGGCGGCACGATGAGGCCGTCCCTCATCACGATCTGGCGCCGCGCCCTCGCCGCCACCTCCCGGTCGTGGGTGACCAGGACGACCGCCACGCCGTCGGCGTTGAGGGACTCCAGGAGAGCGAGCACCGACTGCCCGGTGGCCGAGTCGAGGTTGCCGGTCGGCTCGTCGGCGAGGAGCACCGACGGGCCGGTGACCAGGGCCCGCGCGATCGCCACCCGCTGCTGCTCGCCGCCGGACATCTGGTTGGGGCGGTGGGTCATCCGGTGGGCGAGGCCGACCCGCTCCAGCATCGCGGCGGCCCGGGCCCGGCGCTCCCGGCGGCCGGCGCCGCGGTAGACCAGCGGCAGGCCCACGTTGTCCTGGGCGGTCGTCCGGGACAGCAGGTGGAACGACTGGAAGACGAAGCCGATCGTGGTGTTGCGCAGGGCGGCCATCTCGTTCGGGGAGAGCTTCGCGACATCGCTGCCGCCGATCAGCAGGGTGCCGGCGGTGGGCCGGTCCAGGCCGCCGAGCAGGTGCATCAGCGTCGACTTGCCGGAGCCGGAGGTGCCGACGATCGCGACGTGGTCGCCCGGCTCGACGGTGAGCGAGACCCCGCGCAGTGCCGGGACCGCGAGGCCGTCGAGTTCATAGGTGCGGGTGACGTCGACGGCGACGATGGCGGTCACGGGGCCTCGTCGCCCGCTTCGACCTGGTCGGCGCCGGAGACCACGATCGCCTCCCCGGCCTCCACACCGGACGCGATCTGCACGGTCTCGTCGCCCTGCACGCCGAGGGTGACCGGGACGGCCTCGAACCGGCCGCCGCGGACCGCCCACACGGTGTCCCGGCCGTCGACGCTGATCACGGCCGACGCGGGGACCGTCACGACGTCCTCGGCCTGCCGGACGGTGAGCCGGACGATCGCGCTCATGCCGGGCAGTGGCCGCGGGTCGGCCGGGGCCAGTTCGAGGCGTACCCGGTAGGAGACGCCGCCCCGCGCCGACGTGGTCGGCAGGAGGTCGGAGGAGCGCACCGTCGCGGCGTACGCCACCCCGGGAGCCGCGTCGAGCTCCACCTCGGCCGCGATGCCCGCCTTCACCAGCAGCATATCGGTCTCGTCGACGTCGGCGGTGAGGCCGAGCTCGCCGGTGTCGACGACGGTCAGGATCGGGGTGCCGGCCGTGACGTAGGCGCCCACCGGGAGGGCGCTGTCGACGCCGGCCTGCGCGGCCGGGACGGCGCCGGCTCCGGCCGCTCCCCCGGCCAGCAGCGCGGACACGTCCGGGCCGGCCGCCGGCCGGGGTCCGCCCCACTGCACCACCCCGGACACCGGCGCCCGCAACGACAACGCCTCCACGGCGGCGTCGGCCAGGGCGTACGATTGCTCGGCCTGAAGCCGCTGCGCGGCACTCAGCGCGCCCACCGCCCGGCTCAGCGACGCGACGCCCCGCTGCACCGACCGCACGGCGGCGGCAGCGGCCTCGGAGGCCTCCCGATACTGCGCCTCGGCCGCCGCGATCTGCTGCTGGAACGCCTTCCTCAGCTCCGGGTCACCGATCTTCCCGGCGGACTCGGAGGCATGAGCGAAGGCCTTTCCCGCGCGCTCGTCGGTGCCGTGACTCACCTCGGCGTAATTCGACGCGACCGGCACCGGAGCGGCCTGGTCGAGTGCCTCCTCGGCGGCGTCCCGCCGCTGCGTGAGTTCCGGCGAGTCGATCACGGCCAGCAGATCGCCCTCATCGACCCGGTCGCCCGAGGAGACCCGCAGCTCGGCGATCGTCCCCGCGGCCGGCGCGGTCAGCGTGGCGGCCGAGCGCGCCGTGACCGTGCCGGGCGCCTCGACGACCTCCTCGACCGTGCCGACGGTGGCCCGGCCGACGCGGATCCCGCTCGGCTCGTCGTCGCAGGAGGCGGCGGTCAGGAAGGGGAGCACCAGAACGGCGATGATCACTATTCGTGGTCGTCGGGACACAGAGGCCACTCTATGTCTCCGGGCGTGAAAAAAGCCGCCCCCGGATCGGGGACGGCTTTCCTCCACAGCCGGATCAGGTGCCGGAACGGCGTCCGTACACCTTCACCGTGGAGCCGATCTTGCCGAGGCTCCAGTACTTCTTGGCGTCCTGCGGGAGCAGGTTGACGCAACCGTGCGAGCCACGCCACATGTCGTGGATGTAGGTGGTGGTCTGGTGGAAGCCACGTCCGCCGATGAACCGCTGCCAGTACGGCAGCCACACCTCGTACGGGTCCGACCACTCCTTCTTGGTCCGCTTGTTGATCTTGAAGGTGCCGGCCGGGGTCCGGTAGCCCTTCATGCCGGTACGGGTGATCGTCGGCTTGACGTGCACCTTCCCGTTCTTCATCACGTACGTCGTCTGGTTGGTCAGATCGACGCAGAACGTGATGCCCTTCTTCTTCGCCTTGCAGGCCGACGTCTTCGTCGACGCCAGTCGCTTGGCGACGTTGAAGGTGGTCGGGCCGGCCAGGCCCTTGGCCGGCTGGATGCCGAACCGCTTCTGGAACTTGACGATCGCCTTACAGTCGGCGGCGGACTGCTTGCCGTCGACCGTAACCGTCCCGTACCCGCCCAGTTTCTTGAGGTAGCCCTCGACCTGCTTCTGGTACTTGCCGGTCGCGCACGACGCGGCAGCCGCCTTGGTGACCACCTTGGTGGTGGCCGCCGGTGCGGCCGCGACGGCACCCGCCGGCGACAGCCCGACCACACCGAGACCACCGCCGACCAGTGCCGCCAACACGGCGCCGGCCATACGTCTCATTGCCAAATCCGCATCCTCCCCAGGAGTGTCGTCCGCACATCGAAGCACAGCCGCCCCACCTGTGACGCCCGGGGAAGGACCGTGACATGAAACCGGTATGCCATCGGCACGCCGGGAGCGCGGTTGAGACTCGGGGAGTAATCCCTGGATCAGCGGGGAGTGGCGAAGTCCTGAACCCAGTACGGAGTGTCGTCGCCGGCGATCGCCAATCCGACACCCATCTGGTCGAGGCGGCAGTCGAGGATGTTCTCCCGGTGGTCCGGGCTGTTCATCCAGTCGGTCACCACCTCGAACGCCGACTTCTGGCCACGGGCGATGTTCTCGCCGTAACGCTTCCACTCGTACCCGGCGTCGGCCACCCGGCTGCCGGCCCGCTCCCCGCGGCGGTCCTCGTGGGCGAAGTATCCGCTCCGCGCCATGTCGGCGGCGTGCCGGTTGGCCGCCTCGATCAGCCGGCGGTCGGCGGTGAGCGAGCCGCAGCCGTGGTTCTGGCGGTTCCGGTTCACCAGGGCGAGGACCTGCTGCTGGAGCGGGGCGGCCGGGCTGTCCGAGATGTCCCGGGCGGTGACCTGGTCCCGCGCCGCCGCGATGATGTCACCGGCCGGGTTGTCGGGCCGGGCTGCGGCGCGGGGGCGGTGAGCTTCACGTGATTTATCCACATTTTTCGGACTTGTCGGGCGGGAGCCGGTGGACGCGTCGGCGCTGTCCGCGCTGTCGGCGCTGTCCGCGTTGCCCGCACTGTCGGCACTGCCGGGCGCGGCTGCCTGCGACGACGAGGACGGCACGGCGGCGGGCGGCGGCGAGCCGGACGACTGCGCGGCGGCCGGCTGCGACGGAGCGGGACTCTGCGAGACCGGATCGGCGGCCGGCACACCCACGCCCGGCGGTTCCTCGGCATCCGGATCCGGCAGCAGCCGCTCCCCGAACAGCTGGACGTCCGGCACGACTGGCGCGTCCGGTGACTGCTGCGCCAGCGCCGTCGCGGTCACGCCACCCGCGGCCAGCGTCGCGGCGGCCACACAGGCCACTACCAGAGGTTTCCGCATGAGTTCGTCGATCCCGTCGGTCAGGGCGTTCCGGCCTTCTCCGTCACGCACGCCGGTTGACCAACGGCCCCTGCCCGGGCCGGTCACTCGGCCATTTCCGGGCCCTAAAGATCAACACCCTTCTTTGGTACGTCGTGAGCTGGGCGAACAGCATCTCCCGCAATACACACGCGTCGCACAATCGCACTGGGAATCGCCCGTATTCCGCCTATCGGGGTAATCCGCTCAGGCGTTATCGGCAACCACCCGGACGGTCCCGCGGTCCCCCGTGCCGCCGCTACTTTTTCGCGGTGCGAAATCGATACCTGGACCTCCTCCGCGCCGTGGCGATCGTCCGGGTGATCGTCTATCACCACTTCGGATGGCCGCTGCTGTCCATCGTGTTCCCGGCGATGGGCGTCATGTTCGCGGTGGCCGGCTCGCTCACCGCGGCCTCCCTCGCCAAACGGCCGGCCGGCGACGTCGTCGTCTCCCGGATGCGGCGCCTGCTGCCTCCGGTGTGGCTGCTCGGCCTGGTCGCGGTGCCGGCGATGCTCTACTTCGGATGGCGGACCGAGGCCGACGGCCAGCACCCGTTCTCGCCGGCGAGCCTGGTCTTCTGGGTCCTGCCGCTCGGCGATCCGCCCGGCAGCGACTCCGGCGCCTTCATCTGGGACGCGCTCTGGTACGTCCGGACGTACCTCTGGCTGGTCTTGATCTCCCCCCTGCTCTATCCGATCTTCAAGCGGGTGGGGTGGCCGCTGCTCGCCCTGCCGCTGCTGCTCATGGTGGTGCTGGAGCGCGGCTCCTTCGGCATGCCGCCCTCGGTGGAGTCGGCGCTCTGGGACCTGTCGACCTACGGCGCGTGCTGGCTCGCCGGCTTCGCCCACCGCGACGGCCGGCTCGGCCGCACCCACCCGTTCGTGGTCGTCACCGGTTTCCTGGCGCTCGCCGGCACCGGGCTGTACTGGCTGGTCCAGGGGCACGCCGAGACCGGCTGGGACCTGAACGAGGTCTCCGAGGCGCAGGCCGTCTACTCGCTCGCCTTCGTCCTGATCGCCCTGCGCTGGCAGCCGCCGATCGAACGGCTCGTCACGAACCCGTCCGTCGACCGTCTCGTGAACCTGCTGAACGCCCGGGCCGTCACCGTCTACCTCTGGCACGGCGCCGCGATCGCCGCGGTCTGGCCCGTCCTCGAATTCGTCAACATGGAGGACCTCGGCAAGTTCGAGGCGCCGATCACCCTCTCCATCACCTTCGCCGTGACCGCCGTGGCCGTCATCCTCTTCGGCTGGGCCGAAGACCTGGCCGCGAAACGCCGCCCCCGCCTCTGGCCGGCCGACCAGACCCCGAGCCGCCCCACCGCCGAACCCCCGGGCCCGATGCCGGCAGGCTGGCCCGAATCCGCGGCTCCCGCCGGCCCCGCAGATCACGAGACGCCGGGCCTGCGCCTGTCCCCCGAGCCGTCAGTCCTGTCCGCACCGCCCGCGCCTTCCGCGCCCGCTGCCCCTTCCGCCTTCTCCGCGCCCGCCGGACATCCCTTCTCCGCTGTCCACTCCCTTCCGGCTTCGGAACCTTCGGCGCCCGGCCTGGGCTCCCAGCCGGCAGCAGCCGGCCCCCATGCCCAGCACCATCCGGCGGCCGGACACGCCCGGCACATCCCGGCGGCGGACGAAGGCCAGCACCCTGCCGATCAGGTCTTCCGCTACTCCGCGGCCGACACCGCCCGGCTCTCCCACACCGCCGGGCTCTCCGCCCCCGGCCTGCGACTGTCCACCACCGACACCTCCCCCGACCTCCGGCTGGCGCCACCGGACGCCGTACCCCCGCAGTACTACGGCCCCCGCCTCACCTCAGCCGCCGACGCCCGGCCCTCCGCCTCCGGCCTCCCCCACGATCGACCGTCGGCCGCCCTCAGCGGGTCCTATCATCCGGCCGGCGACGGGCCGGCCTATCAACCGGCCGGGGACGAGCCGGCCTATCGGACGGCTGGTGACATGCCGATCGCGGGCCGGGCGGCGCACGGCTACCCGGAAGACCCCGAACCGAACGGCTACAGCGGCGTCCCCTGGGCCGGCCACCACACGGGCCATTCCCCAGCGCACTCCGCCGAGGCCGGGCACTCCTCGGCGGAGCACTCGGCGATGCCCTACGCCGGTACCGCACGCGACACCTGGCGACCGGCCCCGCAACGATCAGCCGGCGACCCGGACGACGCCGCGACCATCGGGTACGACGCGCCCTAGAACACCGGTCCCGGCGCGAGGAGGGCGGCCGAGCGCCGGGACCGGCTGTACGCCACGGCTCCCTCCGCGCCCGGGAAGTCACCCCGCAGCCGGACGAGTCCGGCTGCAGCACGCGGCTGTTCCGGCCGGCGTGTCGCGACCATGGACCGCAGCCGAACAAGCCCGGCTGCGGCACACGGCTGTTCCGGCCGGCGGGGACTGCGGCGGGATTGGGAGGGTGCGGGAACTCTGCGAGCCCGGGGACTCGAGGGTGGGAGGGTGAGGGGCCGCCGGGGCGGGAGTGGCGGGCGCCGGGCGGAGGTGGCCGCAGGTGTGGTGCGCCACGGGACGTCGGCTGGTGCGGTCGGGGACGGGCGTCATCCTCGTACGGAAAATGGGTTTGCGGTCCTGGGGTGCAAAGCGAGCGAAGCTCGCGAAAGCGGGCGATCTGGTCGCTAGCCTTTCTCTCGTGGGGGAGGTAGCGGTCGGTGCCCGGGTGATCGCTCTGGTCTTTCAGGCCGGGCCGCTGTTCTGTGCGTTCCCGCTGGACGAGGTCGTGGAGACCATGCGGCCGCTGCGGACGCGGCCTCTCGCCGGGACGCCGCCCTATGTGCGCGGGCTGACCATTCTGCGCGGGATGCCGTCGCCGGTGGTGGACGTGACGCGGCTGCTCACCGGGGAGATCGCGGAGGTGGAGCGGTACGTCGCGGTGCGTGCCGGGCGCGGGGTCGTGGCGTGCGCGACCGGGCCGGTGCTCGGGGTGCAGGAGATCGAGGTGGAGCCGGCGGAGGGGCCCGCCGCGGCGCTGAGCGGCGTGGTGTCGAAGGCGCTGATCGCCGGCGTCGGGCGGATCGGCACGGATCCGCTGGTGCTGCTGCGCGGGGTGCGCGCGGTGCCGGACGAGGTGTGGGAGGCCGCCGGCACGGAGGCGGCCGCATGATCCGGGGAACCGATCTCGCCCGGTTCTGGGAGCTGCTGCAGCGCCGGCTCGGGTGGACACCGACCGACCAGGACGGCGGGCAGACGTCGGCGGTGCTGGCCGAGCGGGCCGCCGCGCACGACATGACCGAGCGCGAATACCTGAACCGGCTCGCGCAGCCCGGCTGGGACGGCGAGACGGCCGAGCTCGCGGACGCGCTCAGCATCACCGAGACCTACTTCTTCCGGCACGGCGACCAGTTCCGGATCCTGCGCGAGGAGGCCATCCCGGCGCGGATCCGGGAGCGGGAGGGGCAGCGGGTGCTGCGGCTCATCTCGGTGGCGTGCTCGTCCGGCGAGGAGGCCTACTCGCTGGCGATCGAGGCCTACCGGGCCCGGCCCGGATCCGATTGGATCGTTTCGGTCACCGGCGTCGACGCGAACCGGCGGATGCTGGAGAAGGCGCGCGGCGCCGTCTACTCGGCGTGGTCGCTGCGGGAGACCCCGGACGACGTGCGGCGGCGGTGGTTCCGGGAGTCCGGGCCGGAGTTCCGGGTGGTGCCCGAGGTGGCATCGACCGTGCAGTTCGTCGAGCACAACCTGGCCGACGAGGCGCCGAACCTGTGGCAGCCCGGCCGGTACGACGTGATCTTCTGCCGGAACCTGCTGATGTACCTCACCCCGGCCGTGGCGGGCCGGCTGATCGAGAACCTGACGTCGTCGCTGGCGCAGGGCGGCTACCTCTTCCTCGGCCACACCGACTCGCTGGGCAGCAGCCCGGAGGGCCTGGAGGTGTGCCACGACGGGGGGACGGTGTACTACCGGCGGTCGACGCCGGCCCCGCGTCCCGCGCCGCCACCTCAGGCCCGGCCGCAGGTGGAGAAGGCTCCGGCCCCGAAGGGGGACTCCTACCCCCGTGCGCTCGACCTCTTCCGGGACGACCGGTTCGCCGACGCGCTCGACCTGCTGACCGAGCCCGAGGGGATCCGGGAGCTGTTGCTGCGCGGCGTGCTGCTGGCGCAGAGCGGCCGGGTCGGCGAGGCGCGGGACGCGGCGCACCGGCTCATGGACGTGGGCGGGCCGCACCCGGACGCGCACCACCTGCTCGGCGTCTGCCACGAGCTGGACTGCGCCGATCAGGCCGTCGCGCAGTACCGGCTGGCCGCCTACCTGGACCCGGCGTTCGCGATGCCCCGGCTGCGGCTCGGCCTGCTGTCCCGGCGGCGCGGCGACGACCGGGGCGCCGTGGCGCACCTGCAGCCGGCCCTGGAGCTGCTGGTGCGCGAGGAGGAGGACCGGATCGTGCTGTTCGGCGGCGGATTCGGGCGGCTGGCGCTGACCACGCTCTGCCGCACCGAACTGGAGGCCTGCGGGGTACGCCGATGACCAGACCGAACGTCGCCGACCGGGTCAGCCGGCTGCGGGACGAGTTCGACCGCTCGTTCGCCGAGCCGGTACGCACCTTCGGCGCGGACAGCGTGGAACTGCTCGCCATCGGCGTGGGCGGCCGGCCGTACGCGCTGCGCCTCTCCCAGGCCTCCGGCGTGCACCCGGACCGGCCGGTGACGGCGCTGCCCACCCCGGTGCCCGCCCTGCTCGGGGTGGCCGGGTTCGCCGGGACCGTGGTGCCCGTCTACGACCTGGCCGCGCTGCTCGGCCACCCGATCCCGGAGCGCCCGCGCTGGCTGGTGCTCACCACCGGCACGCCCCCGCTGGCGCTCGCCTTCCACCAGCTCGACCATCACCTGCGGGTGCCGATCACCGACGTCGTCGAGGGGTCCATCGGCGACGCGGGCCCGCACGCCTACCTGCAGGGGCTGGTACGCCTGCCGGACGGGAACCGGCCGATCGTGGACGTGCCGGCGACCCGCTCTCTCGTACATCAGCTGGCCGGACACCAGCCCACTTCCGAGGAGGCCTCATGATGGCTGGACAGACCTACGGCCGGAAACTGGGCGTCGGCGTGACCGTCACGATCGCGTTCACCCTGATCTCGGTGATCACCGCGGTCATCGCGATGTCGTTCGTGGTGAACGCGAAGGACCGGGTGATCACGGCGGCCACCACGAACCTGGTCGGCGCCGAGGCCCTGGGGCGGATCCTGGACACCCGGCTCGCGGACTTCCGCGGCTACCTGCTCTACCGGACGCAGTCCTTCGCCGACGCGGCCGCGGCCGACCGGCAGCGGTTCCAGCAGCAGCTCGCCACGCTGCGCGGGGCGATGCCGGACACCACGACCCGGACCATGCTGGACCGGGTGGCGGCGGCCGAGGAGGCGCACGCCGAGGCCGTGACGCAGGTGATGAACCAGCGGGCGAACGGCGCCACCATCGAGGAGATCGTCAAGGCCAACGACACCCAGGCGGTGCCGCTGCGGGAGAAGCTCCAGACCGAGCTCACCAGCCTGATCGGCCGGGTACGGATCGACGTGGAGAGCGACCGGAAGGAGTCGACGGACCGGGCCGCCCTGGCCGCCTGGGGCATCGTCGTGCTGGGCGTGCTCACCACGGCCTGCGCCATCGCGGTGGCCTGGCGGCTGGGCCGGGACCTGAAGCGCGAGGTCGGCGCCGCGGTCGGGCACATCCAGAGCTCCTCGGCACAGCTCGAGGCGGCCGCGTCCCAGCAGGTCAGCGGCGGCCGGGACCAGGCCAGCGCGATGAGCGAGATCACCACGACGATCAGCGAGCTGCTGATCACGTCACGGCAGATCGCCGAGTCGGCGCAGCGGGTCTCGAAGATCGCCGAGGAGACCGAGTCGGCGGCCCGGGCCGGGGATGCCACGATCGACCAGACCCGGGCGTCGATGACGGCGATCCGTACCCAGGTGGACCAGATCGTCCAGCACATGCTGGCGCTCGGCGAGAAGTCCCAGCAGATCGGCCTCGTCGTCGACCTGGTGTCGGAGCTGGCCGAGCAGACCAACATCCTGGCGATCAACGCGACCATCGAGGCGAGCGGCGCCGGCGAGTGGGGACGCCGGTTCGCCGTGGTGGCCGAGGAGATCCGCAAGCTCGCGGACCGGACCGCGGCGTCGGCCAAGGAGATCCGGGCGCTGATCGAGGACGTCCGGGGCGCCGTCAACACCACGGTGATGGCGACCGAGATCGGGGCGAAGGCGGTGGACTCCGGCGCCCGGCAGTTCAACGAGGCGACGAACAACTTCCGGGAGATCGTGAAGCTGGTCGCCACCACCAACGACGCGACCCGGGAGATCGAGCTCTCCACGAAGCAGCAGACCACCGCGGTGGAGCAGGTCAACGTGGCGGCCGGCGACACGGCACGGGTGTCGCGGGAGACCGAGGCGAGCGCCGTGCAGACCAAGGCGACCGCGGCGCACCTCACCGCGCTCTCCGGTGATCTGCTGGAACTCGTCGGCTCCGGTAAGCACTGATGAGCAAGGATCCGCTGCGGTACTTCCGGCTCGAGGCGCGGGAGCTGGTCGACCAGATCAGCGCCGGCGTCCTCGACCTGGATCAGCGTCCCGGGCCGGAGCCGGTCGGGCGGCTGCTGCGTGCCGCGCACACGCTCAAGGGCGCGGCCCGGGTGGTGAAGCAGAAGGAGATCGCGGACCACGCGCACGCGTTCGAGGAGATCCTGGTTCCGCACCGGTCCGGGGACGCGCCGCTGGCGGCGGAGGAGATGAGGGAGCTCCTCCGGCTCAACGACGAGATCTCGTCCCAGGTCGCCCTGATGGAGGCGCCTGCTTCCGCGCCACCGCCAGAGAATTCGGAGAAGTCCGAATCGCCGCCGGAGCCTGAACCTCCCGCCCCCTCCCGCGCCTCGTCGTCCGATCTCGACGAGCTCCTGGACGCCGTCGGTGAGGCGAACGCCCAGATGGCACCGCTCCGGGAGGGCCTCGGCACGATGGAGCGCCTGCACCGCTCCGCCGAGACCCTCGCCGACCAGCTGCGGACCGCCGAGCCGGGCACGGTCCGGGCCTCCGCGGTCCGCCTCGCCGGCGAGCTCGGCACCGCGAGCCGCCGGTTCACCGACGCGGTCGACCAGATCGAGCGGGAACTCGACGACGTCCGGGCCAAGGCCGAGGGCCTGCGGCTGGTGCCGGCCGGCTCGATCTTCACGGCGCTGCGCCGGGCGGTCCGCGACGCCGCCGACGCCGAGGGCCGCCGGGTGCGGTTCGCCGCGGCCGGCGCGGACATCCGGATGGGCGCGCACCTGCTCGGCCCGGTCAGCGGCGCGTTCCTGCACGTGGTCCGGAACGCCGTGGTGCACGGCATCGAACCGGAGCGGGAGCGGCTCGCCGCCGGCAAGCCGGCCGAGGGCACGATCAGGGTCGAGGTGGAGCGGCGCGGCCGGTACGCGGTGTTCCGCTGCGTCGACGACGGGCGCGGCTTCGACCTGGCGGCGCTGCGGCGGACCGCGCAGGAGCGGGGGCTGATCGGTCCCGGCGCGCGTCCGCCCGAGGACCAGGAGCTGCTGGACCTGGTGATGCGCGGCGGGATCAGCACGACGTCGCAGGTCACCGAGGTGTCCGGGCGCGGCATCGGGATGGACGCGGTCCGCGAGGTGGCGTCCCAGCTGCACGGCGAGGTGCGGGTCCGCAGCACGCCGGGGCAGGGCGCGACGGTCGAGCTGACCATCCCGCTCACGCTGCTCAGCATGACCGGTCTGATCGTCGAGGCGGGTGGCGCGAGCGCGACGGTCCCCCTCGACGCGGTGCGCGGGTGCCTCAGGCTGAGTGCCGCGGAGGCGGCCACTGCCGCCTCGAGCGGGAGGATTCTGTACGACGGGAGCGCCGCGCCCTTCCTGCCGCTCGCCGAGGTCCTCTACACCGGCGAGGCGGTGCCGGACGTCCAGGGCACCGGCGCCGCCATCGTGGTGGACTGTTCGGCGGGCACGTTCGCGATCGGCGTGGACCGGCTCTGCGGCACGTCCGCCCTGGTGGCCCGCCCGCTGCCGGAGCTGGCCCCGGCCTCCGCGGTGATCAGCAGCGTCTCGGTCGAGGCGGACGGCCGGCCCCGGCTCGTGCTGGACCCGGAGGGCCTGGCCGCGGCGGTCCTGCGCGGGCACGGCGCCGGCGCCCGGGCGGCCTCCTCGGTGACCGCCACCCCGCTGCCGATCCTGGTGGTCGACGACTCGCTGACCACCCGGATGCTGGAACGCAGCATCCTCGAGTCGGCCGGGTACGAGGTCCAGCTCGCCGCGTCCGGCGAGGAGGGCCTGGAGAAGGCCCGGGCCGGCCGCTACGGGCTGGTGCTCAGCGACATCGACATGCCCGGCATCGACGGGTTCACCCTGGTCGAGCGGATCCGCGCCGACCCGAAGCTGACCGGCGTGCCGTGCGTGCTGGTCAGCTCGCGGGCCAGTGCCGAGGACCGGGAGCGCGGCAAGGCCGCGGGCGCCGACGCCTACGTGGTGAAGGGCGAGTTCGACCAGGAAGAGCTGCTGGCCCACATTCGTCGTCTGGTGGTGCGCTCATGATCCGGATTTTGATCGTCGAGGATTCCGTCACGATGCGGCACCACCTGCGGGAGGCGCTCGCGGCCGACCCGGACCTCCAGGTGGTCGGCGAGGCGGTGGACGGCGAGCACGCCGTCCAGCTGGTCGCCCGGCTGCGCCCCGACGTGATCACGATGGACATGATGCTGCCCGGGATCAGCGGCCTGGCCGCGACCGAGCACATCATGGCCGAGCATCCGACCCCGATCCTGGTGGTCTCGTCGGCGGACCGCCAGGAGCTGTTCAGCACGTACAACGCCCTCGCGGCCGGCGCCGTCGACGTGCTGGAGAAACCGCGCGGCGACGACTCGGACGCGGACTGGGGCCTGCGGCTGCGCACCACGCTGCGGATCGTCTCCCGGATCCGGGTGATCACCCATCCCCGGGCCCGGCTCGGCCGGGCCTCCTCCCCCGCCCCCGCCCCGTCCCCGGCGCCGGCGGCGGCGGCGCCGCCGTTCGCCGTGCCGGTCGCCGCGCCGGCGCTGGCCGTCGTCGCGGTCGGCGCGTCCACCGGCGGCCCGGGCGCGCTCACCGAGCTGATCCGGGAGCTGCCGCCGAACTTCGCCACCCCGGTCCTGGTGGTCCAGCACATCGCCGCGAGCGAGCAGTTCGCCGTGGCGTTCTCCGACTGGCTGGCCGGGCAGACCGGGCGCAACGTGCGGTACGCGATCGACGGCACCCCGATGAGCCGGGTCGGCGGCCAGGTGCTGCTCGCTCCCCCGGACCGGCACCTCTACGTCCGGGACAAGATGCTGCGGCTCAGCGACGGCCCGCCGCGGCACTCCTGCCGCCCGGCCGTGGACGTGCTCTTCGAGTCGGTCGCGGCCGAGTTCGGCGCGACCGCGGCCGGCTGCCTGCTCACCGGGATGGGCCGGGACGGCGCGGCCGGGCTGCTGCAGATGCGCAACCGGGGCGCGGTCACGTTCGCCCAGGACGAGGGGAGCTGCATCGTCTACGGCATGCCCCGGGAGGCGGCGCTGATGGGTGCCGCCGCGTACGTGCTGCCGCCGGCCCGGATGGCCGCCCGCCTCGGTGATCTGCAACCCGCCGGAGCCCGGCGATGACACCGACCGTGCTGATCGTCGACGACAGCCTCACCGTGCGGATGGACCTCAACGACGCGTTCTCCGACGACGGGTTCACCACGATCCTCTGCGCGACCGGGGCGGAGGCGCGGGCCGCGTTCGCGGCGGCCGCCTTCGACGCCGCGGTGCTCGACGTGATCCTGCCCGACGCGGACGGCCTGGAACTGTTGACCGAGCTGCGCGGCGCCCGCGCCGGCGTGGTCACCATGCTGCTCTCCAGCGAGAGCGAGGTGGCCGACCGGCTGGCCGGCCTGCGGACCGGCGCCGACGAGTACGTCGGCAAGCCCTACGACGCCGGCTACGTGGTGGCCCGCACCCGCCAGCTGCTCGGCGACGGCACCCCGCAGGCCGCCGACCGGGCCAGCGTGCTCGTCATCGACGACAGCATGACCTTCCGGGAGGAGCTGCGCGAGCTGCTCGAACCCGAGGGGTACGCGGTGCTCACGGCGGCCAGCGGCGAGGAGGGCCTGCGGATGGCGGCCGACCGCCGGCCGCAGGCGGTGATCGTGGACGGCGTGATGCCCGGCATCGACGGCGCCACGGTGATCCGCCGGATCCGCCTCGACCCGGCGCTGCGGGACACCCCGTGCATCCTCATGACGGCGGCCGACGACTACGCCACCGAGATGCAGATGCTGGAGGCGGGCGCCGACGCGTTCGTCCGCAAGCAGCAGGACCTCGCCGTGGTGCTGGCGAAGCTGGCGGCGGTGCTGCGGCAGAGCGCCGAACAGCTGCCGATCGAGTCGCTCAGCAGCCTGCACGGTCCCGGCAAGGTGCTGATCATCAGCGGGAACGACGAGGACCGCCAGGTCTGGTCCGAGGCGTTGCGACCCGAGGGGTACGACACGGTCGCCTCGATCAACGTCGACGAGGCCCTGGAGATGCTGGCCGAGCAGCCGTCGGACTGCATCGTGGTCGGCTTCGACGACGACCTGGAACGCGCCCGGGCCGCCTGCCGGACCATCCGGGAGGTGCCGCAGATCGGCGAGCTGCCCCTCATCGTGACCGGCGACGAGCACGCCATGCTCGACTGCCTCGCGGCCGGGGCCGACGACTACGTGCGGCGGATCGACATCCCGGAGGGGCTGCGGGTCCACGTACGGGCGCAGATCCGCCGCAAGCAGTCACACGACGAGGCCCGGCGGATCCGCGAGGAGCTGATGCGCCGGGAACTCGACGCCGCCGAGGAGCGGGCGGCCCGGCAGCTCGCCGAGACCCGGGCCGCGCTCGTCGAGGAGCTGGAGTGGCGCAACCGCGAGTTGGAGGCGTTCTCCGGCTCGGTCTCGCACGACCTGCGCGGCCCCCTCCAGGTGATCAGCAGCTTCGCCGAGCACATCATGGACGAGGAGGACGGCGAGCCGCTCGGCGAGCAGACCCGGCAGCGGCTCAGCCGAATCCACGCGGCCGCCATGCGGATGGCCGACCTCGTCGAGTCGCTGCTGATCCTGGCCCGGGCCAGCCGGGGCGAGCTGCGCCGGGAGATCTTCGACATGACCACCACGGCGCGTCAGGTGATCAGCGACGTGGCGGCCCGCGACCCGGACCGCACCGTGGAGTACATCGTGGTCGAGGGGATGACCGCGGACGCCGACGAGGGCCTGGTCCGGGTCATCCTGGAAAACCTGATCAACAACGCGGTGAAGTTCAGCCGCAAGGTCGACAACCCGGTCGTCGAGGTGGGCTGGCAGGACGAGAAGTTCTACGTCCGCGACAACGGCGCCGGCTTCCCCGCCGAGCAGGCCGGGCAGCTGTTCCGGCCGTTCGCCCGGCTGCACGACGCCCGCGACTTCCCGGGCACCGGCATCGGGCTCACCACGGTGAACCGGGCGGTGGAGCGGCACGGCGGGGAGATCTGGGCGGAGAGCTCCGAGGGCAAGGGCGCGACGTTCTGGTTCACCCTGCCCCCGTCGGTGGACCACACCGGCACCGAACGCCGCACGAATCCCCGAAAGGCGGCCTGACCCCAGCCGCCCATTCCCGCCGCCCTGCTCCCGCCCGCCCTCCCTCCCGATCTTGTGAAGCCCTGCAGCACCACTCCCGCAACACTTCACAAGATCGCGGAAAAGGGGGCCGGAGGTCCAAGATCGGGCCGACCACTCACCCCCACCACTCCCCGATCTTGTGAAGCCCTGCAGCACCACTCCCGCAACACTTCACAAGATCGCGGAAAAGGGGGCCAGAGGTTCAAGATCGGGCCGGCCAGCCACCCACCACCACCTCCCGATCTTGTGGAGTTCTGCAGGACCGGTCCTGCGGCACTTCACAAGATCGCGGGAGGGTGCGGGGGCCGGAGGGCGAAGGCCAGGCCGGGCGGGGCGGGGGCGGCGGCGGGGCGGAGGGCTAGTTGCCGTAGACCAGGCCGTCGGAGATGACGGTCGGGCGGCCCTTCGTGCCCAGCACCTCGATCATGATCTTGTGCTTGCCGTTGGACAGGTTGCGCGTCCAGACGGCCTGGCGGTACTGGTTCGAGCCGGCCTTCAGGTCCAGCGTGGAGACCTTCTTGCCGTCCACCCAGACGGCGACCTTGCCGGACTTCGGCGTCCTCGCGAAGACCAGCGCGGCGGTGCGGCCGGTGAACGTCCAGGTCAGCTTCCGGCCCTTGGCCGAGGCGGAGAGCGCCTTGCCGCTCAGGTGCGACGACTTCTTCACGGTCGTCCACGCGCCGGTCTTCTTCGCCGAGGTCTCCGCGGTGAGCGACACCTTGCGCTTGATCGCGGCGGCCTTGGTGTTGCCGGCCACGTCCCGGGCGGTGACGGTGTAGGCCGTGGTGCCCGGCTTCACGCTGACGTTCCAGCTCTTCGTGGACGCGCCGAGGGTGGCCGCCCGAGGCTTGCTCACGGTGAACCCGGCGAACGCCGCGTTGTCCTTCGCCGACAGGGTCAGCGTCACCGGCACCGAGGTGGTGCTGTAGGTGCCGGTCCGCAGGTTGACCGCCATCCCGGCGGTCCAGGCCGGCGCGGTCACGTCGCCGACCACGGTGGCGCCGGCCTGGGCGGTGCTGCCGGAGACGTGTACGCCGCGGACCACGACGCTGTGCTTGCCGGCGGCCAGGCCGACCGACGCCGAGCGTGCCGAGTTCGCGACGCTGCTGACCTTCCTGCCGTCGACGTAGATCTCGAAGCGGGCGATCTTGGCGGTCGCCGTGGTGGTCGACCAGGACAGGCCCGCGGTCTTCTTGACGTAGTAGGTGCTGCCGGACTTGCCGCCGCCGGTGACCGGCTTCAGGGCGAGCCCGGTGATCTGCTCGACCGAGAGGGCCCGGATCGCGGCGAGCCGCGCGTAGAGGTTCTTGCCGGGGCAGGCGGTCGCGTCGGCGTCCCGGTGGCCGGAGACGCGCTGCAGGGTGACCTTCGCGCCGGCCTTGTACTTGCCGTTCGTCGAGCCGGCCGTGACCGTGACGCTGCTGGTCGGGTTGTAGCCGTACTTGCCGAGCCGGGCCGCGGCGACCTGGCCGACGACCTTCTCGATGGTGCCGTTCGAGGCGGCCGTCTCGAAGTTGCCGATCACCGCGATGGCCGCGTAGTTGGTGTTGAAGCCCTGGGTGTGCGCGCCGACGACCGGGGTCTCGACGCCGCCCTTGCGGCCCTCGAAGAGCTTGCCGCACTTGTCCAGCAGGTAGTTGTACCCGATGTCGGACCAGCCGTTGCTCTTCACGTGGTAGGTCTGGATGCTCCGCACGATCGCCGCCGACTCCGCGCAGGAGTAGTCGTTGGTGGTCGCGGTGTGGTGCACCCACAGGGCCTTGACCTCGGTGCCGACGTCGATCGACTTCACGATGCGCTCGTCGGCGCTCCAGCCGGCCCGGTTCACGTAGGACGGGAACTGCGCCTTGACCGGGACCGTCGAGGTCGGCACGGGCGCGGCCGTCGTGGTCTTGGCCGGGGTGGCGGACCGCACCGGAGCCGAAGCCGGAGCCGGCGAGGCGGTGGTCTTCGAGGGCGACGCCGCCGGAGAGGGTGAGCTGCTGGAGGCGGCCGGCGAGGGCGACGACGAGGACGGCGCCGGCGAGGGCGACGATGAGGAGGGCGCCGCCGAGGGCGCCGGGTCGGTGGACGCGGACGGATCCACGACCGGCTCACCACCGCCCTGGCCGCCGCTCTTCGTGCCCGGGTCGATCAGGTCGAGGCGCAGGCCGGCCGGAAGTCCGGTCGCACCGCCGGCGATCCGGGCCGCGACGCCGTCCGACGGGCCGACCCAGAGCGGTTCGGTGCCGCCGCGCCGCCCGCTGTCCGCCGCCTCGGCGCCGTCCGGGCCGATGTCCGAGCGTTCGAGGTCCTGCCAGCCGCTCCAGGTGCCGGCCACGCTGCGGGTCTTGACCTGGATGGTGCCGGCCGGCGCGGCGGCCGGGTCGGACCAGGTGACGCCGAGCAGGCTGAACCGCTTCGTCTCGCGTTCCGGGACGTCGACGTCGCCACCGCCGGACTGCGCCGCGATGTCGACGGTGCTCAGGTCGGTCTCGATCTCCGGGGGAGCCGCCGCCGGATCGGGCGGGAGGACGGTGACCGCCTCCGCCACGAAGGCCGGCTCGGCGCTGTCCGGCCAGGCCAGCACCGCCACTCCCCCGCCGGCCGCCAGCACCGCTGCCGCAGCGCCCACCCCGATAGCCAGCCGTCGATTCATCAAACCCGGTCTCCCGCTCCCCAGTGACGATCAGTGAAGATCAGTGAAGATCATGCGGGCGTGAACGCTACCGGACCGTCCGCTCGCAGGCGTCCCCGGATCGAGGGATCGTTATCTGTGAACGGACGGTCACCCGTCGGCTATTCGGTGCCGAGCGCGTTCACCGGGCTCACCCGCGCGGCACGCCGGGCCGGCAGCACTCCGGCCAGGGCGGTCAGTCCCACCAGGGCCAGGAAGACCGCGGCCAATTGCCACACCGGCAGGGCGAGCGGCGCATTCACGCCGGTCGCCAGGACCGCGAGCCATGCGTACGGGATACCGAGCACGATCCCGAGAGCGGCCCCGATCACTCCGTACAGGGCGGATTCGGTCGTGAGCATCGCCCGCAGCCCGCCGCGGGACATCCCGACCGCGCGGAGCAGGCCGGATTCCCGGACGCGTTCCACCACCGAGAGCGCCGTGGTGGCGCCGACCCCTACGATCGCGATGAGCACGGTGAGCCCGATCAGCACGAGCGCGACGGCGAGCAGCACGGTGAGCGCCGTGTTCATCTGGTCGCGCTGGTCGGCGAGCACGGTGACCCGCAGCTCGGGCTGGCCGGCGGAGGCCTGCCGGAGCGCCCGGAGCCCGGCCGTGCGCCCGTCCTCGCCCTCGCGGGCCGCGTCGGCGAGGACGCCGCTCGCGCCGGCCGGGGCGCCGAGCGCCGTGAGGTCGGCCGGGTCGACGACGAGGCCGCTGTGCAGCGGCGCCATGTCGGCGAGGACCGCCACCACCGTGAGCCTCACCTCGCGCCCGCCGGCCGTGACCGTCGCGGTGTCGCCGGTGGTGAGCCCGGCCAGGTCGGCGACGAAGCGGCCGAGGACGACCGAGCCCGCCTTCAGGTCCCCGGCCGAGCCGCTCGCGGTGTCGAGGGCCGCGAGCCGGGGCAGCGCCGCGAGCGACAGGTCGGTGGCGGCGACGTCCTCGAGGCCGCCGACCTTGACGGCGTCGATCCGCCGGTACGGCGTCACCCGGGTCAGGTCGGCGCCGGCCCGGGCCCGGTCGGCGACCGCGGCCGGCAGCGGCCCGCCCCCGGCGCTCCGGAGCTCGAAGTCGGCCGGCGCGGACGAGGCCAGTTCCCGGTCGGCGAGCATCCGGATGGACGCGCCGCCGACCAGCACCCCGGCGATCAGCGTGACGCCGAGCGCCACCACGACGGAGACGGCGGCGGCCCGCCGGGTGCTGCCGCCGACCCCGCCGACGGCGAGCCGGCCGACCGGGCCGAGCCGGCGCAGCGGCCAGCCGGTGACCGCGAGGACCGGGCGGACCAGGGCCGGGCCGAGCGCGATCAGGGCCACGAACGCCAGGCCGCCGGAGACGATCACGCCGAGCAGCAGGGGCTTCGGGTCGTACTCCTGCGGGTCGGGCCCGGGCAGGTTCACCGCGACGTAGCCGGCCACCCCGGCCGCGAGCAGCACGAACGCGAGGCCGGTGAGCCAGCGCGGGAGGCCGATGCCGGGTTTCGCGCCGGTGGTGGCGGCGCTGCGCAGCGCCTCGAGCGGCGCGACCCGGGCCGCCGAGAGCGCCGGGGCGAGGACGGCGACCAGGGTGATCAGTACGGCCAGGGCCACGGTCCCGAGGGCGGCGGGCAGCGGGAAGCCCGGCGACGCGACCTTCCAGCCGAGAGCGCCCAGGATCGGCGGTACGGCGTGGCAGACCGCGAGCGCCGCGACCACCCCGGTGACGCCGGCGACCAGGCCGGTCAGCACCCCCTCGGCGGCGAGCGCCCGGGCCAGCGCGGACCGGCCGGCGCCGACCGCGCGGAGCAGGGCGAGCTGGCGCAGCCGCTGGGCGAAGACGATCCGGAAGGTGGACGCCGCGATCAGCCCGGCCGCGATCACGGCGACCGCCACGAACGCGCCGACCACGGCGAACACCTGGGTCACCTCGCCGGCCGCCTGCTGGGCCTCGTCCAGCCGGACGTCGGCCCCGGTGACCACCTCCGGCTGCTCCGCTCCCCCGGCCACCAGCTTCGCGATCTCGTCGCCGACCACGCCGGCATCGGCACCGCCGTCCAGCCGCAGGTCGATCTGCTCGAGGCCGTCGTCGCCGGTGAGGGCCGCCACGGTGGCCGCCGGGGCGTACCCCTGAAAGCCGAAATCGTCACGCGGGGTGACCACGCCGACCACCTCGAGTGGCACCGCCTTGCCGGTGCCCGCGTCCGCGGAGACCTTCGCGCCGACGGTGAGCCCGAGACGCTCGACGGTCCGCGGCGTCACCGCGATCCGGCCGGGACCGTCGGGCAGCCTGCCCTCGGTCAGCGTGACCACACTGAGCGGACCGGCGCCGGGATCGGCGATCAGGCCGAGATAATCGCCGCCCACCTCGAAACCGCCCACCTCGAGGCCGGCCTCGGCGCGGCCGGTCGCCTCCGCCACGCCCGGCAGCCCGCTGATCCTCGCCAGCGTGCCGGCGTCGAGCGTGCCGCCGCGGACCACCAGGTCCACCGCCTCCGGGGTGCCGGCCAGGCCGTTCAGCACGCTGCGCTCGGTGATCTGCTGGGCCAGCACGGTCGCGTAGACCACGAACGACGCGACCAGCACGGCCAGGCCGGTCAGCAGCATCCGCGCCGGACGGCGGGCCACCCCGGCGAGCTGGGTGCGCAGGAGCGCCCTCATCGGCCGGCCGCCAGGGCCTGCAGGGCGTCGGTCACCGAGGCGGTGTCCGGCCGGTCGATCTCCCCGGCGAGCCGGCCGTCGGCCAGGAGCACGACCCGGTCGGCGTACGCGGCAGCCCCCGGATCGTGGGTGACCATCACGATGGTCTGGCCCAGGTCGCGCACCGAGTCGCGGAGCAGCCGCAGCACCTCCGCCCCGGACCGGGAGTCCAGGTTGCCGGTCGGCTCGTCGGCGAAGACCACCTCGGGGCGGGACACCAGCGCCCGGGCCAGGGCGACCCGCTGCTGCTGGCCGCCGGAGAGCTCGCTCGGCCGGTGGGTGAGCCGGCCGGCCAGCCCGAGCGTCGTGACGAGCCGGTCGAACAGCTCCGGGTCGGGCGCGTGGCCGGCCAGGTCCAGCGGCAGCGTGATGTTGGCCTGCGCGGTGAGCTGCGGCAACAGGTTGAACGACTGGAAGACGAAGCCGATCCGCTCGCGGCGGGCCCGGGTCAGCACCCGGTCCGGCTGGCGGGTCAGGTCGGTCTCGCCGAGCATCACCTGCCCGGAGGTGGCGGTGTCCAGCCCGGCGAGGCAGTGCATGAGCGTCGACTTGCCGGACCCGGACGGTCCCATGATCGCGGTGAAGCGGCCCCGGTCGAAGCCCACCGTGACGCCGTCGAGCGCGCGGACGGCGGTGTCGCCGGACCCGTACACCTTCACGAGGTCCACGGCCGCGACCGCCGTGTGTTCTACCAGCTTCATCTGCATGCCGAGCAGCTTGATCGATACGTTCGGCGGGCACATCGGCCCGCGGACCGGGTTCGGCGCGGTGCCGGGTCTGCCTTTCGGCCGATGGGGGCACCCCGCCCAGCGCTTACGCTGGGTCACGATGCTCACCACGTTCTTCCTCCGTGCCGGTCAGGTCGCCGCCCTCGGCGTGCTCGCGCTGCTCGGCCTCATCGACCTCAACAGCGGCGGGATCAACGGGTCCTACGCGCCGGCCCAGGTGGCGATCGCGGTGGCGGTGGCCGCCGTGTGGCTGCCCCGGCACCGGCACGGCTCGCGCGCGCTGCCGATCGCGGCGATCGTGGTGGCCGGGCTCTCCCTGACGTTCACCCTGCTGCTGCTCTCCCGGCAGACGCTCGGCGGCGTGTGGGGGCTGGCCGAGGCGGCCGCGTTCCTCGGGGTGGCCGCCGTGGTGGCCCGGCACGCGCCGCCCGCCTGGGCGGTGGTCGCCTGCGCCGCGATCGGCCTGGCCGCCGGGACGATGCCGCTGCGCGTCGGGCAGAGCAGCATCTACGTCACCTTCGGCCTGATCCAGGCGCTCGGCATCGCCGGCGCCATCGGCGCCGGCGTCACGCTGCGGACCATGGAGGGGAATCGGCGGCGGGCCCTCGATTCGGTACGGGTCGAGCAGCGTGCCGAGTTCGCGCGCGACCTGCACGATTTCATCGCCCACCACGTCACCGGGATCGTCGTGCAGGCCCAGGGCGCCCGGTTCGTCGCCGAGCAGGACCCGCAGCGGGTGCTGCTCGCCCTGGAACAGATCGAGCAGGCCGGCGCCGAGACGATGGCGTCGATGCGGCGGATGGTCGGCGTGCTGCGCGACCCCTCGTCGGAGCCGGACGCCCCGCTCGCGCCGGTCGCCGGGGTCGGCGACCTCCCGGCCCTGGTGGAGCAGTTCGCCGCGGCCGGTGACCTGCCGGTCCGGCTGGACACCGGGGACGACGACGGGTCCGGCCTCCCGGTGGAGGTGTCCACCTCGGCGTACCGGGTGGTGATGGAGGCGCTCACCAACGCCCGGCAGCACGCGCGGCAGGCCACCGCCGTGGACGTGTGGCTGCGGCGTACCGATCATCAGTTGCTCCTGCGGGTGGCGAACGACGGCCCTCCGCCCCGTCCGGCCGGCCCGCGTGATCGTCCGGGGTACGGTCTTGCCGGGCTGACCGAGCGGGTCCGCGCGGTCGGCGGGCAGATCACGGCCGGCCCCGGGGTCGACGGCGGCTGGGTGGTCGACGCCGCGTTGCCACTGAACGGGAGTGATTCGTGATCCGCGTGCTCATCGCCGACGACCAGGCCATGGTCCGCACCGGCTTCGGCATGATCATCGGCGCGCAGCCGGACATGGAGGTCGTCGGCGAGGCGTCCGACGGCGTGGAGGCGGTCGCGGCCGCCCGGCGGCTCCGGCCGGACGTCGCGCTCTTCGACATCCGGATGCCGAAGATGGACGGCCTCCAGGCCCTGAGACTCCTGGCCGGGCCGGGCGTGCCGGACCCCGTGAAGATCGTCGTGGTGACCACGTTCGACCTCGACGAGTACGTCCACGCGGCACTGCGCAACGGCGCCGCCGGCTTCCTGCTGAAGGACTCCGGGCCGGCGCTCCTCGTCGAGGCGGTCCGGGCCGCCGTCTCCGGCGACGCCCTGATCAGCCCGTCGGTCACCGTCCGCCTGCTCAAGCACCTCGCCACCCCGGCCCGGCCGGCCGACGACAGCGGCCTCTCCCCGCGCGAGCTGGACGTGGTCCGCCTGACCGCGCGCGGCGCCACCAACGCGGAGATCGCCACCGAGCTCTTCATCTCGGTCGGCACCGTGAAGACCCACCTGGGCAGCGTGCACGCAAAACTCGGCACCCGGAACCGCGTCGAGATCGCCGCCTGGGCCTGGGAACACCGCCTCGTCGGCTGACCACTCCGCCCAGCTCTCCCTTCCCGCCCAGCTCTCCCTCCGCGCAGCTCTCCCTCCGCGCAGCTCTCCCTCCGCGCAGCTCTCTCTCCGCGCAGCTCTCTCTCCGCGCAGCTCTCTCTCCGCGCAGATCTTGGAGAGTTGCGCCCGCATTCCGACCCAAACTCGCCAAGATCTCGGCCGGGACGGCCGGGACGGCCGGGGACGGCCGGGGACGGCCGGGGACCGCCGGGGAGCGCTCTCACCAGCCAAAAGATCCCTAAAGAATCCTTAACACTCTTTACTGTTAAGAGAACTTAATTTACGTTGGTGAACATCCCCGCACCTCCTACATCGGAGTAACTGGATGAAACGCAGGTTCTCTCTGCCCGCGCTGACCGTCGCTGCCGTGACCGGTTCCCTCTTCGTGGCGGTCTCCCCGGCCTCCGCGCACGGCTACATCTCGTCCCCTCCCAGCCGGCAGGCCAACTGCGCGAGCGGCGCCGTCTCCGGCTGCGGCGACATCGTCTACGAGCCGCAGAGCGTCGAGCAGCCGAAGGGCTCGACGCAGTGCAACGGCGGCGGCAGCCGGTTCGCCGTGCTGAACGACAACGGCAAGGCGTGGCCCGCCGCGAGCGTCGGTTCGACGGTCACGTTCAACTGGGTGCTGACGGCGCGGCACTCGACCGCGACGTGGGAGTACCTCATCGGCAACAAGGTGGTGGCGTCCTTCAACGACGGCGGCGCGCAGCCCGGCGCCACGAAGAGCCACACGGTGAACTTCGCCGGCTACTCGGGCCGGCAGACCGTGCTCGCCCGGTGGAACATCTCGGACACGGTGAACGCGTTCTACTCGTGCGTCGACCTGAACTTCGGCGGCGCCACGAACCCGGCGCCCACCCCGACCACGCCCGCCCCGACGCCGACGACGCCGGTCCCGACGACCAGCCCGACCCCGACCCCGACGGCCACCAACCCGGGCGGCACGACGTGGGCGGCCGGCACCACCTACAAGGTCGGTGACCGGGTGACCTACGGCGGCCGGACCTATCAGTGCCGGCAGGCGCACACCGCGATCAGCGGCTGGGAGCCTCCGAACGTCGCGGCGCTGTGGGCCGCGGTCTAGCAGCCAGGCGAGCAGCAGGGGGTCTCCTCCTGCTGCTCACCCTGCTGCTGAGCGGGTGTGGCGCGGAGGAGGCGGCGCACAACGACACCGACGTCATGTTCGCGCAGATGACGCTCGCACAGATCGGCGAGGGTGATCAGGTCGCGGCCGTGGCCGAGAGGTCGGCGACCGGCGCCTCGCTGCGGACGCTGGCCGCCGAGCTGCGCGGCCAGTGGCAGACCGAGAAGGCCACGATGACCACCTGGCTGACCGATTGGGATCAGCCGCTGGAGGCCGATCCGGGCACCGGGCTGCACGCCGGGCACGGTGATCTGCACGCGCTCCAGCCGGGCGACATCGACGGCCTCTCCGCGGCGAAGGGCTCGGATTTCGACCGGATCGCGGTGGCGCTGCTCCTCGGCAACCTGCACAACACCATGGAGACGTTGCGGATGCAGGCGGACGGCGGCGCCCACCCCGAGGCGCTGAGCCTGGCCGAGTCGATGACCACGACCCGTCAGGGGCAGATCCAGCGCCTGCTGGCCCTGGCCTCGGGGTGAGATTCAGGAGCAAGGTCAAAGGCGTTTTCTGTACGGTCGGAGCATGCCCGACCTGATCCGGCCGACGATCCGCCTGCACGAGTCCTGGCTGCGGTCCCGCGCCGAGTGGGGTGCCGTCCACCAGCCGGGCTCCGGGCTGCGGCCGGACGACGACGTCGAGTCGGCGGCCGGGTTCGCCACCTGGGTGACCCGGCTGCGGTCCGAGGAGGACACGTCGCTCACGCCCGTCGAAGGGCTGGTGCACTGCACCTACCGCTGGATCGTGGAGGACGACGAGCTGCTCGGGGCGATCTCGCTCCGGCACACGCTCAACGACTTCCTGTTCCGCGCGGGCGGCCACATCGGCTACGGGATCCGCCCCTCGGCGCGCCGCCGGGGCCTCGCGAGCTGGGCACTCGGCGAGATGCTGGTCGAGGCCGGCAAGCTCGGCATCGACCGCGTCATGATCAGCTGCGACGTGACGAACGAGGCGTCGGCCCGGACCATCGAGAAGCACGGCGGCGTCCTCGAGGACATCCGCGACTCGGAGATCGGCCGGGTGAAGCGGTTCTGGATCACGCTCTGACCGGCACCGCCGTGACGGTCTCCCGGAGCAGCCGCATCACCTCGGCCACCATCGGGTTCGGCGAGCGCCGCCGCGGCGTCGCCGTCCCGATGAACCGGCAGGGGCCGGGCGGGGCGAGCCGGATCGCGGTGATCCCGCTGCGGTCGGCGGTGAGCGCCACCTCCGGGATCATGCTGATCCCCACGCCGGCCCGGACCAGCGACTGGGCGAACTGGTAGTCGGTCCCCCGGCACGCGGTGCGCACCTCGAAGCCGGCCAGCGCCGCGTAGTGGCCGAACACCTCCTCGATCCGCAGGCAGCCGAGCACCCAGCGCTCCAGGGCGAGCTCGGCCAGGGTGATCGAGGAGCGGCCGGTGAGCCGGTGCCCGTCCGGCAGGACGATCCACATCGGGTCCTCGGCGAGCGGGGTCCAGAGCAGGCCCGGCGCCGACGGCGGCGGACCGTCGAAGTGGTAGGCGAGGGCCAGGTCGGCGGCCCCGGTCCGGACCAGTTCGAGGCTTTCCTCGGGCTCGCTCTCGATGACGGTGAGCTCGACGCCCGGGTGCTCCGCGGTGAACCGGGTCAGCGCGGCCGGGAGCAGCCGCTGGCCGCCGCTCGTGAACGTCGCGACGGTGAGCCGCTCGGTCCCGGCGCCGGCCAGCCGCTCGATCTCCTGGTGGGCGTGGAGCAACTCGGCGGCGATCGACTCGGCGGTCTCGACGAGCACCCGGCCGGCGTCGGTCAGCTCGACGCCGCGGGTGCTGCGCCGGACGACCGGGGTGCCGACGGTCCGCTCCAGGGCGGCGATCTGCTGGGAGACGGCCGACGGCGTGAGCCGCAGCACGGCGGCGGCGCGGTTGAAGCTGCCCTGGCGGGCCACCTCGGCCAGCACCTGCAGGCGACGAGTGTCGATCATCAGTTTTCCTTACAACGCCAACAGGAAGTCGTCACTACCGCTTACCACCGTACGCAATGAAGCTGATCCTGTGAATCGTCTCGCGTGGCTCCTCTTCGTCCTCGTCTCAGCCCTCTGGGGCGTCCCCTACCTCCTCATCAAGATCGCGATCGTGGACCTCTCGCCGGTCTTCGTGGTGGCCGGCCGCACCGCGATCGCGGCCGCCGTGCTGATCCCGATCGCGGCGGCCCGCGGCACCCTCGGGGCCCTGCGCGGCAGGCTGCCGGTCGTCACGCTGATCGCGATGGTGCACATCGTCGGCCCGTTCCTGCTGATCACCTACGGCGAGCAGCACATCTCCTCGTCGCTGACCGGCATCCTGATCGCCGTCGAGCCGGTCGCCATCGCCCTGCTGATGGCCCGCAGCGAGCCGCTCGGCCCGGTCCGCGTGGCCGGCCTGATGATCGGGTTCGCCGGCGTCGTGGTCCTCGTCGGCCTCGACGTCTCCGGCGACCGGTACGGCCTGCTCGGCGCCGGCATGGTGCTGACCGCCGCGATCAGCTACGCGGTCGCCACGATGCTGGTGCAGCGCCGGGCCTCGGACGTCCCGCCGGAGACGCTCACGGTCGGCACCACCGTCATCGCCACGGTGGTCCTGCTGCCGTTCGCGCTGATGAACCTCCCGGCCGGCCCGGTCAGCACCGGCTCCTGGTCCGCGCTGGTGGCGCTCGGCGTGTTCTGCACGGCGGTCGCGCTGCTCGCGTTCTACCGGCTCATCGGGCTGGCCGGCCCGACCCGGGCGGGGCTGGTCACCTACGTCAACCCGGTCGTCGCGCTCGGCCTCGGCGTGGTCCTGCTGCACGAGCCGATCGGGCCCGCCACGATCGCCGGGTTCGCGCTCATCGTGGTCGGTTGCTGGCTCTCCACCCGCCCGTCCCGGCCGGCGCCCGCCACCGCGCCGGCGAGGGATCTTCACCTCGTCGGTCAAGATTGACAGGCAACTCCCAGGCGGACGACAGCGTGTGCACCTATTCTGCACAGACTCTTTGCGAAATCTTTTCCTGGTCAACAAGATCGCCGAGGGGAGTCTCGTCATGTCGCGGGATGGGAGCACGCCCACCGACCGCCCGATCTTCGTGGTCGGGTGCCCCCGGTCGGGCACGACGATGCTGCAGCTCATGCTGCACGCCCACCCACGGATCGCGATCCCGCCGGAGACGAGGTTCCTGCTCGCCGGATACGCGAAGCGCGCCGAGTTCGGCGACCTCACCGACGCGGCGAACCGCCGCCGGCTCGCCGCCTGGATCGCCGAGTCGGCGCAGTTCGGCGACCTCGGCCTCGATCCCGCCGCGACGATCGAGGCGATCGTGGCGGCCCCGCCGACACTCGGCTCGGCGTTCGGGACCGTCTTCAAGATGTACGCCGACCGGTTCGGCAAGCCGCGCTGGGGCGACAAGCGGCCGCTCTACCTGCGTCACCTGCCGACGATCCTGCGGCTCTTCCCGGACGCGCAGATCATCAACATCATGCGCGACGGCCGGGACTGCGTCTCCTCCCTGAAGGAGACCCCGTGGAAGCCGGCCGAGTTCGACACGCTGATCGACTACTGGACGCAGTCGGCCGACGCGTCGCTGCTCGCGGCCCGGCGCTACCCGGACGACGTCTACCACCAGGTCCGCTACGAGGATCTCGTCGCCGACCCGGAGCCGCACCTGCGCCGGATCTGCGCGTTCCTGGAGGAGGACTTCGACCCGGCGATGACCCGGCCCAACCGGCTGGCCTCGGTGGCCGTGCCGGAGTGGAAGACCTGGCACACCCTCACCCACAAGGAGCCGACCACCGAGCGGGTGGCGAGCTGGAAGTCCCGGCTCACCGCCGACGAGGTGCGCCGCTGCGAGACGGCCTTCGGCGACCGGCTCGCGAAGTTCGGCTACCTGCCGTCGCTCCCGGTGCCGCGCAGCGCCCGGATGCGCTACGACGCCCGCCTGATCGCCCGGCACCGCCTCGGCCCGGCCCGCAGCGCGGCCCGCGACCTGTGGACCCAGGTGCGCAGCGGGCAGGGCGAGCCCGAGGTGGCCGCCCGGCTGACCTCCCGCCAGCTGGCCGGCTGACCCCGCCCGGTTCTAGGCCCGGCGCTCCAGGAAGTCATACACATCGCGGTTGTCCACGCCCGGGAAGGTGCCCGGCGGCAGCGCCGCGAGCAGGTGGGAATGCACCCGGGCGCTGGGCCAGGCATTGCCCGCCCAGCGGTCGACCAGCGCGACCGGCGGGCGGCGGCAGCAGTCCGGATCGGGGCAGTGCGAGACGGTCCGGCCGGCCACGTCGCCGCCCCGGAACCAGCGGGCGTGCTCGTAGGGCGTCCCGACGGTCACCGAGAACAGCCCGGCGCTCGTCGACTCGACGTGCACGGTGCACCAGTACGTCCCGGCCGTCGTGTCGGTGAACTGGTAGAACGACGAGTACGGGTCGTCCGCCTCGAAGACCGTCCGGGACGCCCACTTGCGGCACACCGGCTGCCCCTCGATCGCGCCGGTCACGTCGGACGGGAAGCGGACGTTATCGTTCTCGTACGCCTTGTAGACGATGCCGCTCTCGTGCACCCGCGCGAAGTGCACCGGGATGCCGAAGTGGTGGGTCGCCAGGTTGGTGAACCGGTGCGCCGCGGTCTCGTAGGAGACGCCGAACGCGTCCCGGAAGTCGTCGATCGCGAGGGCCCGGTCGGCCTTCGCCTCGGCCAGGAAGTCGGCCGCGAACTTCTCCGGCATGAGCAGCGCCGCCGCGAAGTAGTTGACCTCGACCCGCTGGCGCAGGAAGTCGCCGTAGTCGGCCGGGTCGTTGTGGCCGAGCACGAAGTGGCCGAGCGTCTGCAGCACCACGGCGCGCGGGTCGTGGCCCTTGCCGCTCGCCACCTGCGGGAGGTAGATCCGCCGGTTCTTCAGGTCGGTGACGGATCGGGTGGACGAGGGCAGGTCGTTGACGTAGTGAAGGGTGAACCCGATCTGCGCGGCGATGTCGAGGATGCCTCGCTGCGACAGGGGGCCCGTCGTGTGCCGTACGGATCGAAGGACTTTCGCGGCGGCCTGCTCGATCTCGGCGAAATAGTTGTCCCGCTTGCGCATCTCCGCGCGGAGCTGCGCGTTCGCGCGGCGGGCCACCTCCGGCGTCGCGCTCTGCTCGGTCAGCACCCGGTTGAGCTCGCGGTGCATGCCGATCAGCGACTCCAGCGCGTCGGCCGGCAACCGGCGGCCCGCCTTCACCACCGGCAGCCCGAGCGCCTGATAGGCGGGGTTCTGCTGGAAGTGGGCCAGTTCGATCTCCAGCCCGGCGCGCCTGCTCGGCGCCTCCGGGCGGAGAAGATCCTGCATGGGTACGCCGAGGGCCTGTGCGATCGCCTGCAACACCGACAGCTTCGGCTCCCGCTTCCCGTTCTCGATGAGCGAGAGCTGGGACGGCGCCCGGCCGACAGCCTCGCTGAGCTGGTCGAGCGTCATGCCCTTGGTGCGGCGCAGATGCCGGAGTCGTTGCCCGAGGGTGACGAGGTCGACGTCGGTCTGCTCGGAAGGTGAAGCGGTCACGGGTTTCACGCTAGCAGAATTTCTTCACTTCTTTCCTCGCAGGAGCCCTTCAAAGGGGCTTGTGTGATCCCCGAGAGTGAAGTTCTTCCACGAGGAAGAACGCGACAGGGCAGGAAAGGGATCTTTCGTCATGACTGAGCTGACCGGAAACCGTGGCGGTACCGCTGAGGACCTCACTCGGGAATGGGCCAGTGACCCCCGCTGGGCCGGCGTCAAGCGGGACTACACCGCGCAGGACGTCGTGCGGCTGCGGGGCACCCTCCAGGAGCGGCACACCCTCGCCGAGCGCGGCGCCGCGAAGCTGTGGGACCTCCTGCACACCGAGGACTACATCAACGCTCTCGGCTCGCTCACCGGTGGCCAGGCGACCCAGATGGTGCGCGCCGGCCTGAAGGCGATCTACCTGTCCGGCTGGCAGGTCGCCGCCGACGCGAACCTCTCCGGCCACACCTACCCGGACCAGTCGCTCTACCCGGCCAACTCGGTCCCCGCGGTGGTCCGGCGGATCAACAACGCGCTGCTCCGCGCCGACCAGATCGACACCGCGGCCGGCCGGTACGAGCGCGACTGGTTCGCCCCGATCGTCGCCGACGCGGAGGCCGGCTTCGGTGGCCCGCTCAACGCGTTCGAGCTGATGAAGGGCATGATCGCGGCGGGCGCGGCGGGCGTGCACTGGGAGGACCAGCTCGCCAGCGAGAAGAAGTGCGGCCACCTCGGCGGCAAGGTGCTGATCCCGACCCAGCAGCACGTCCGCACCCTGAACGCGGCCCGCCTCGCGGCCGACGTCGCCGGCGTCCCGACCCTGGTGATCGCCCGCACCGACGCCCTCGCGGCCGACCTGCTCACCACCGACGTGGACGAGCGCGACCAGCCGTTCCTCACCGGCGAGCGCACCTCCGAGGGCTTCTTCCGGGTGCGGCCCGGCGACGACGCGGCGATCGCCCGCGGCATCGCGTACGCCGACTACGCCGACCTGCTCTGGGTGGAGACCGGCAAGCCGGACCTCGAGTTCGCCCGCAAGTTCGCCGAGGCCGTGCACGCGAAGCACCCGGGCAAGCTGCTCGCGTACAACTGCTCGCCGTCCTTCAACTGGAAGAAGAACCTGGACGACGCCGACATCGCCCGCTTCCAGAAGGAGCTCGGCGCGATGGGCTACAAGTTCCAGTTCGTCACCCTGGCCGGCTTCCACGCGCTCAACCACTCGATGTTCGAGCTCGCCAAGGGCTACGCCGAGACCGGCATGACCGCGTACGTGAAGCTCCAGGAGGCCGAGTTCGCGGCCGAGGCCGACGGCTACACCGCGACCAAGCACCAGGCCGAGGTCGGCACCGGTTACTTCGACGCCGTCTCCACCGCTCTGAACCCGGACAGCAGCACCACCGCGCTGTCCGGATCCACCGAGGCCGAGCAGTTCTAAGGGGTTATCCGATGGGCGCCGAAGAGATCACCATCACCGGTACGGCCGAGGGCCGCTACGCAGAGATCCTGACCACCGAGGCCGTCGAGTTCATCGTGGCCCTGGACCGCGAGTTCGGCGCCCGCCGGGTGCAGCTGCTGGAGCGCCGCCGGCGCCGCCGGGCCACCCGGACCACCGACCTGGACTTCCTGGTCTCCACCCGGCACGTGCGGGACGACCCGTCCTGGCAGGTCGCGCCCGCCGCGCCGGACCTCACCGACCGGCGGGTCGAGATCACCGGCCCGCCGGAGCGCAAGATGACCATCAACGCGCTCAACTCCGGCGCTCGGGTGTGGATGGCCGACTTCGAGGACGCGACGTCTCCCACCTGGGAGAACGTGGTCCTCGGGCAGGCCAACCTGCGGGACGCGCTGGACGGGACGCTGGGTTTCACGGCGGCCGACGGCAAGGTCTACGAGGTCGGCTCCTCGGTGCCGACGATCATGGTCCGCCCGCGCGGCTGGCACCTTCCCGAGTGCCACCTGCGGATCGGCGGCCGGGCCGTCTCGGCGTCGCTCTTCGACTTCGGCCTCTACCTGTTCCACTGCGGCCAGAAGCAGATCGACCGGGGCAGCGGGCCGTACTTCTACCTGCCGAAGCTGGAGTCGCACCTGGAGGCCCGCCTCTGGAACGACGTCTTCGTCTACGCGCAGGAGTACCTCGGCATCCCGCGCGGCACGATCCGCGCGACAGTGCTGATCGAGACGATCAACGCGGCTTTCGAGATGGAAGAGATCCTGTACGAGCTGCGCGAGCACTCGGCCGGCCTGAACGCGGGCCGCTGGGACTACCTCTTCAGCATGATCAAGAACCGTCCGGACGCCGTCCTGCCGGAGCGCTCGCAGGTCACCATGACCACGCCGTTCATGCGGGCGTACACCGAACTGCTCGTCCGTACCTGCCACAAGCGCGGCGCCCACGCGATCGGCGGCATGGCCGCGGTCGTCCCGAGCCGCGACCCGGTGGCCGCGAAGCGGGCGCTCAACCAGGTCCGCCAGGACAAGCGCCGCGAGGTCGGCGACGGCTTCGACGGCTCCTGGGTCGCCCACCCGGGCCTCGTCGACACCTGCCGCGAGGTGTTCGACCAGTGGCTCGGCGACGAGCCGCACCAGATCGTGCGCAAGCGCGAGGACGTGCGGGTCACCGCTTTCGATCTTCTCGAGGTCAAGAGCGCCGACGTCACCGTCAGCGAAGTGGCACTACGCACCAACGTCAGTGTCGCCCTCCGCTACATCGCGGCCTGGCTCGGCGGCCGCGGCGCCGTCGCCCTCGGCGGCCTCATGGAGGACGCCGCCACCGCGGAGATCTGCCGGGCCCAGCTCTGGCAGTGGATCTCCTCGGGAACGCTCACCGACTACGGCGTGCCGGTCACGGCGGGCCTGGTCACCCGAATGCTCCGCGAGGAACTGGACGTTCTCAGCGAGACCGGCGCGTTGGACGAGGACGCGGCCCGGTGCTTCGGCCAGGCCCGGACGCTGCTGACCGTCCTGCTCACCGAGCGGACCTGCCCGGAGTTCCTCACCCTGCCGGCCTACCTACGGCACCTGTCCGGCGGGGTGGCGGCTCCGGTCACCGCTCAGGCTCCTGTCGCGGCCTGACGCGGTACGAGGGAGGCGGGGTGGCTCGGGCCGCCCCGCCTCTTTCCTCCTTTGAAGCCCTTTGCTCCCGCCCTTTGCTCAGGCCCGGTCCTGCCAGGCGCTTCGCGCCCCCTATGCCCGGTCCTGCCACGTGCAGAGACACACCCGGTTGCCCTCCGGATCGGCGAGCACCCAGAAGCTCGGCGCCTCCGCGTCACTCACCAGCGTCCCCCCGGCCGCGATCGCCGCGTCGATGCGCGCCCGCACCTCGGACGGATCCACCCACAGATCCGGATGCCAGCGCTGCCGCGGTTCCGCACTACCCGACCGCTGAAACCAGAGCGTAGGCAGCTTCTTATCCGGATTTTTCACCTCATCTTCGCCTTTATCACCACCGAAGATCGCGTGCCAGAACGGCAACACCTTCGCGATCTCCGGACTGTCCAGGGCGAACTCCAGCTCCACCAGTCCCGCACTCTCCAGAGCCACCCCGGCCTGCGAGGCGAGATCAGCGATCGTACGGGCCATCCGCAGGTCCCGCTCACTCACGGCGCCGACGTCGTGACTGACCAGCCGGACGTCAACCCAGGTGTACCGCAGATCCAGATCAGGGTGATGATCGGCCGCCTCGGCAGCCGCCCCGATCGCGTTCACGAGCGCCAGCCCGGTCCCGAAGTCCCCGGTCCGCAGCCGCGTCCGCAAAGCCCCGAGCAGATAAACCCACCCCTCCGGAGCCCGCTCAACGATCTCCCGTGCCGTCATTTTCGTCATGCCCCCATGCTCCCCCGCACCCCTTCCTCCCACTTCCCGCTCTCCCTCTCCCCTCGCAATCTTGTGACTTCCCGCAGAACCGCCCCCGCGCGCGATCACAAGATCGCGGAAGCCCTCCCCGCCCTCCCCAGCCCTCCCCTCGATCTTGTGACCTCGTGCAGGACCGGCCCTGCGGGAAATCACAAGATCGCGGAAGGAGCAGGGCGCGCCGCGGAAGGGCAGGGCGCGGAAGGGCAGGGCGCGGAAGGGCAGGGCACCACGGGAAGCGCACGCCGCGGGAAGCGCACCGCGGGAGGGATCTGCCGGCGCCGAGCGGCCACGATGCCGGCGCCGCAGCGCGTTGGCGGCGATCACCACCCACGGGAGGCGGCAGAAGCTCGGCCAGCGCCTCCGCACGGACCTCCCCGCGGTCGAAGTCGCCGGCCTCAGCGTCGCAGCCGGGAACGGTCACCCGCCGAGGGCGCCACCACGACCGGGAAGACCCCCGGCGAACCTCACAGGTCGAGCAACTCGACAGTCACCGCCGCCACATCGCCGGCCTCGAGGGACTCCGCCTGGCGGACCGCCCGCTTGATCGGGAGCACGAAGGCCTCCGCACCCGGGAAGATCGACGTCTTCCAGGTGGTGCCGCCCACGGTCACCCGCACCCGGAGTGAGCCGAAGCCCCGCCGGACGCCCTCGGTCAGCTCACGGATCAGCTCCGACTCGGCCTTCGGCAGGCTCACGAAAGTCCAGCTCTCGCCGCGTCTCGCATCCCAGATCCACAGCTCCCCCTCGAACTCCACCAGCACCGGGACAGCCTCCCACAGGGGTACGACAACAATCCGGGATAACCCTTTACTCCTATCGGCCAAGGGGTTAATGTCGGCAGCGCCTTCCGAGATCCACAGGAGACGATGTGACGAACCGTGGGACCACCCGCCGCGGGGTTTTCGGCGCGCTCGCCGGCGCTGCCGCAGTGACCGCCATCCCGGCGGAGGCCGGCGCCGCCCCCATCGAGACCCCGTTCAAAGCCGAAAGGGGAAGCGCCAGGCGACCGAACATCCTGTTCATCCTCGCCGACGACCTGGGCTGGGCCGACCTGAGCAGCTACGGCTCGCCGGACATCAGCACGCCGAACCTGGATCGGCTGGCCCGGGGCGGCGTGCGGTTCACCCAGGGCTACTCGGCCGGCGCGGTCTGCTCGCCGACCCGGGTGGCGCTCTACACCGGCCGCCTCCCCGGCCGCACCCCGGGCGGCCTGCCCGAGCCGATCGGCAGCGTCAACGAGCGGGACGGCATCCCGGCCACCCACCCGACGCTGGCGTCGCTGCTGAAGCGGCAGGGCTACGCGACCGCGCTGATCGGCAAGTGGCACGGCGGTTTCCTGCCGAACTTCAGCCCGCTGCGGACCGGCTGGGACTACTTCTTCGGCAACTACTCGGGCGGCGTGGACTACTACTCGAAGTACAGCCACACCGGGAAGTACGACCTGTTCGAGGGCGAGACCGCGGTCGAGAACGACGGCCGGTACTACACCGACGTCATCGCCGACAAGGCTGAGGGATATATCCGCAAAAAGCATGACGGGCCCTGGCTGCTCAACCTCAACTTCACCAGCCCGCACTGGCCCTGGGAGGCGCCGGGCGACCGGAGGATCAGCGAGGAGATCACCGCCCGGATCAAGGCGGGCGACGTCCAGGCGATCTTCCACAACGACGGCGGGTCGCTGGAGACCTACGTCAAGATGGTGGAGAACCTGGACAGGCGCATCGGCCAGGTGCTGACCGCGCTCCGGCAGACCGGCCAGGAGGAGAACACCCTGGTCGTCTTCGCGAGCGACAACGGCGGCGAGCGGTTCTCCTACAACTGGCCGCTCACCGGCAACAAGGGCAGCCTGAGCGAGGGCGGCATCCGGGTGCCGACGATCCTGCGCTGGCCGGCCCGGATCCGCGCGGGCCAGGTCAGCCACGAGCCGGTGGTCACTCACGACTGGACGGCCACGCTGCTGGAGATCGCCGGCGCCGCACCCGACCGGGCCTATCCGCTCGACGGCACCAGCCTCGCCGGCTATCTGCTGCGCGGCTCGGACGTGCCGGAGCGCGACATCTTCTGGCGGACCCGGGCCAACCGCGCCCTGCGCCGCGGCAGGTGGAAGTACCTGCGGCTCTCCACCAGCGACGCCCTCTACGACGTCGAGGCCGACCCGCGCGAGCAGGCCAACCTCGCCGCGAAGCACCCCGAGATCGTCGCCGAGCTGCGCGCCAGGTGGGAGCAGATCAACGCGGGCCTGCTGAGCTACTGAGATATGCCGAGAGCCGGGAGGCCGCCGCCGTCTCGAACGGCTCGATCCCGGCGCTGAGCCGGCCGACCAGATCGCCGGTGGTCGCGAGCGCTTTCGCGATCACCGGCTCCGGGTATCCGTAGATCACCTGATGCTCGGCGAATTCGTCCTCGTCGAGCACGCGCACCGAGCCGTCGAAGAGCCGGACCACATCGAGGTCCAGATCAACGGCAGAGACCACCCCTTCCGTGTACGAGGGAAGCGTCGTCACGTCGAGATAGACCGCCACGTCGGTATCGGCCGACGACGGGTTGAAGCTCGCGATCCAGTCCTCGGCGTAGGGCACGAGGGTCACGAAGTCGTGTGGCTGCGGGACGGGTTCCTCGTACCCTCGCTGCATGATCGTCCCGGCGCGCGCGCCGAACCAGAGACCGTGCCGATCGGAGCCGATAGGCTCCAGCGCGTAGTGCCAGTGCAGCTTGCCGCCCCACTTGGTGAACCGCATGCGGGCCGTCACGCCGGCACCGCTGCCGTCGCCTCCACCTCGATCAGCAGGCCGGGGAGGAACAGGCCGGCCACCTGGACGAGGGAGCTGGCCGGCGGCTGCAACGTGTCGACGAACTCGTCGCGGACGCGGCGCACGGCCGGCAGGTCGCCGACCCCGGTCACGAAGTAGGTCAGCTTCACGACGTCCGGCCAGCCGGCGCCGGCCGCCGCGAGCACCGCCGTCAGGTTCTGGAAGACGAGCCGGGTCTGCGCCTCCCAGCCGGCCGGAATGCTGCCGTCGGCGGCCATCGCCACCTGACCGGAAGTGATGATCAGCCGGCTGCCCGGAGCGATCCCGACGACGGGGCTGAAGCCGTTCGGCGCGGGCGGGGAAGGGAAGTCGAGCGTCGCCATGGGCCTACCCTACGGTCCAATATGGCCCGCGACATGACCACGACACAGGTGGTTCCGTTGATGAAGGCGGCGACCACGTCGCTCGGGTGGTGCATGCCGCGGTACATCCGGGAGAACGCCACCCCGATCGGCACGAGGACCAGCGCCCAGCAGAGGGCCTTGAGCCAGGTGTGCCGGGCCAGGCCGGCCAGCAGCAGCGCCAGGCCGAGGTAGAGCGCCACCGCCGCGGACGTGTGCCCGGACGGGAAACTGCTGGTCGGCGGGGACTCGTCGAGCCGCTGCACGTCCGGGCGGGGCCGGTCGATCGCCTTCGTGGTGAAGTAGAAGACGAGCGCCTGCGCGGTCACCGCGAGGCACAGGAAGACCGGCTCCTGCCAGCGGCGCAGCACCAGCCAGAGGATCGCCGCGACGGCCGCGGTGACCGCGATGATCCAGCCGGTGTTGGCGACCGCGCTGACCCATCCGGAGATCCGGGTGAGCGGTTCGAAGCGCTCCGCCTCGAACTCGCGGTTCACGCCGTCCTCGACGGTCAGCGGCCACCAGTGCGCCGCCTGGTGGGTGAGCAGGAGTCCGAGTCCGATCAGGAAGACCAGCAGGGTGCCGATCGGCAGCACGATTCTGGTGGCGGCCTGTTTGACGACAGCGAACATGGTCGCTGCGTTTACCCTTCCACGGGCTCCGGCACACCTCGGCGGGAATGGATGGCCGCCGATGCGACAGCGATCGCCGCGCCGAGGAAGAGGCCGGCCGTCACGTCGCTGAGCCAGTGCACCCCGAGGACCACCCGGGTGAGCGCGGTGACCAGCGGCAGGACGATCGCGGCGGCCCAGAGCCCGGCCGTCGCGAGCCGGCGGCCGCGCACCATCGGCGTCAGCACCAGCAGGAGGACGGCGGCGCCGAGGGCCGCGTTGAGGGCGTGCCCGGACGGGAACGCGTACCCGGAGGCCTTCGCGACCGGTTCCAGGAACTCCGGCCGGGCCCGGCTGAACAGCAGCTTCAGCACGGCCCCGAGCAGCCCGCCCGCGATCATCGTGATCGCCGCCCAGATCGCCACCGATCGGGCGTCCCGGCGCCACAGCCAGATCACCAGGGCCAGCACGGCGACCCGCCAGGCGGTCGGGCTGAGCAGGTGGGTCAGCCAGGTCATGGTGTCCACCCAGCCGGGACTGGCGAGCGCCACCTCGTGCATCCGCGCCGAGACCGACTCGTCGAGGTCGTGCAGCGGCGGCCAGCGCACCGCCACCAGCGACGCGAGCAGCACGAACGGGACGAGCAACGGGAACGCCACCCGGTTCCGGGCGGCGACCGAGATGGGAGGGGCGGAGGTCGGCATGGCGAGTGATTACCCCACACGCCGCTGCGAACCACCTGTGTGCCCGGGACCGGCCGCCAGCTCTCCGATGCCGCCGAGCGCGTCGCGGACCTGGGCCACGAGCGCGCCGATGGTCTCCTGCTGGTCGTCGGCGACCGAGCTGACCTGGCCGATCGCCACCCGGACACTCGCGATCGCCTCGGTCATCGTGGCGACCGCGCCGGAGACGTCGGTGGCGGTGCTGGTGAGCGTGCCGAGCGTCGCGGTGATCCGCTCGGCGGACTCGGCGGTGTCGTCGGCCAGCTTGCGGACCTCGTCGGCGACCACCGCGAAGCCGAGCCCGGCCGGTCCGGCGCGGGCCGCCTCGATGGTGGCGTTCAGCGCGAGCATCCGGGTCTGCCCGGCGATCGAGGCGATCAGCGCGACCAGGTCCCGGGTGGCCGGCAGGCTCACCGTGAGCGCCTCGACGGCGCGGTCGGCCTGCTCGGCGTTTCCGGCCATCCGATCGGTGGCGATCCGGGCAGCCGCCGATCCCGCGGTGATGTCGCCGACCGAGGCGCGCACCGCGTCCACACCGCGGACCGCGTCGCCGAGCCGTCCGGACACCCCGCTGATGATCTGCTCGGACTCGGCGCGCACCCGGTCGGCCGTCTCCCTCCGGTGCTGTTCCTGCTCCTGGAGACGGTCCTCGCGGTCGTGCTCCTGACGTACCCTCATCTCTTCGATCTCTGCGGACTCGCGCGCGATCTCGGCGAGCATGTCGTTGATCGCCCGGCCTACCGCGTCGATGTCCGGACCGGCGGCGGGCGGCACGCGCAGCGCCAGGTCACCGGATTTCATGATCTTTTCAACGGTACGGCGGAGCGGCCTCACCTGGACGCGGACCGCCCGCCGCTGCGCCATCGCGATCATCAGACCGGCCAGTGCCACGCTGAGCAGCACCACCCCGCCGAGGCGCAGCAGGGTGGACTGCGCCAGCCCGTGGATCGACCGCTCGTTCAGCGACTCGAGGGTCACCGCGACGCCGTCCACGCCGGTGATCGTGCAGGCCACCGCGATCTCGTCGCCGGCCGGCACGGTGCTCACGGCGATCGTCCCGAACGGGCTGTCCAGCTCGCGCAGTGGCTCGGCGCCCGCGCGCGGCGCGTCCCGCAGCGTGATCGAGTCGTCGGTCTGCCCGGCCAGTGAGCCCACCCCGGCCGCGTCCAGGGCCCGGACCAGCAGCAGCGATCCGGCGGACGCCCCGGTGCCGGAGTCCCGGTAGACCGGGAAGCTGCAGAACTCGGCCGGCTCGCCGGTCACGCTGGTGAGGCCGCAGAAGCCCTCGGCCGCGGGCGCGCCGGGCCTGATGTAGCCGCGCATGGTGGCCGGGTCGCCGAACGGCGCCGGCATCGGGGCGTAGGCGTCGCCGCGCATCACCCCGCCCACCACGATCCGGCCGGTCGCGTCGACACCGGCCGCCCCGGTGATGCCGTACTGCTCGCGCAGCACCGCCGGCGGCAGGTCGACGGCGAACTGCCGGTCGTCGCCGCGCGCGAGGTCGTCGTGCAGGCCGGTCCAGATCGAGTTCGTGACGCCGAAGTCGCGCAGGCGCTGGGCGTGCGCGCCGATCGCCACCCGCAGCTCCTCGGCCTCCTGGCCCAGCTCGCTGCGCTCCAGCTGATCGAAGGCACGGAGGGTGATCAGGTAGACCGGCACCACCAGCACCACGAGCATCAGCGCCACCAGGGTCAGCGTCGGCGGCCACTCCCCACGACGCAGTGCCGCCACCGGCCGGAACCCCACACCCTCCCCGTTCGGCAACCGCCCGGCATCACTGAGCGGCGGGTCGCCCCGGCGCCCCGGACACCTAGACGCCGCCTCGCAGGGCCCGGACCGCGTCGAGGAGATCGTGCTGGGAGATCGGGTCGGCGCCGGCGCCGCGGGCGTCCTGCATCGCCTTGGTGAGCTGGACGCGGCGCAGGATCTCCTTGATGTCGGCGCCGGTCATGCCGGTGGCGGCCACGCCGAGGGCGCCGAAGTCGAGGTCGTCGGCGAACATCCGGAAGCCCGGGGTCTCGTGCGCGGCGATCAGGGCGCGGACCATCTTGCGGAAGATCTCGGCGCGGGCCGTCTCGTCCGGTTTCGGGACGCTCACCTTGATGTCGAAGCGACCGGAACGGATCAGCGACTCGTCGACCCGGCCGGGGAAGTTGGTGGTCGCCACGACCAGGACGTTCGGGTTGGCCTCGATGAGGTCGTTCATCTCCTGCTTGAAGATGCCGGCGACCGCGTTCAGCGCCTGGCTGGCCGCGTCCCCGCCGGCGCCCGCGTAGCTGACGATCGAGTCGAACTCGTCGAACAGCATGAGGGTCGGCACGCGGTAGCGGCGGGCGTCCCGGAAGATCTGCTTGATGTTGCGCTCCGAGCCGCCGAGCCACTTGTCGAGGATCTCCGGGGTGCGGATCTCCCGGAAGTCGGCGCCGATCTCGTTGGCCAGGGCCCGGGACAGCATGGTCTTGCCGGTGCCCGGAGGCCCGTACATGAGAATGCCCTGAGGGCGACGGGCCCCCCACCGTGCCATCGCCTCCGGATGGCGGAAGGAGACCGCCACCTGGCGCAGCTCCGACACCACGTCGGCCAGCCCGCCGACCATGTCCAGCGTGACCGCCTGAGTGGTCACCGGCGTCTTCGGCAGGCTCTCCCGGCTCACCACGTAGTGCCGCCCCCGCAGCGCGTCCGGCTCGCTCACCTCCAGCACCGCCTGCAGGGTCAGCGTCACGAAGGCGCGCAGATGCTCCGGCCCGACCGTGTCGCGCGGCACCCGCGCCTCGAGCCGGGCGATCGTCCCGCCCTCCTCGTAGGTCACGCTCGCCTGGAGACCCACCGCGGCGTCGGCGAGGACTCCCGGTTCGCGTTCGGCCGCCGGGCCCGGGGGACGATCAAGACCGAGCCTCCGGTACGCCGCGGCGGCCGCCGTTCCGACGCCGTCCACGATCCTGGTCGCCACCGGGTCGCCGGCGGCTATCCGCTTCGACAACAGGAGTCCGAGCGGGTCGTTGCCGAGCACGATCCTGCGCATCTTCTCGGTCGACATCGGCTCGGCGCCGGCCGCGATGCGGGCCGTGAACACGTGGTCGGCGCCGTCCGCCGACACGGTCAGGTCGACCCGCTGCACCGGCGGCGGCCAGGTCGCCCGGCGCAGCAGCTCGACCGGGTTCACCCGGGCCGCCGCGAGCAGGGTGACGGCGTCGACGAGCTGGACGGTCGCCCCCGCGTACTCGAAGGTCTCGGTGTTGGGTCGCGCCTCGGACATGCCACCCTCCGCATCGTCTACTCCTCCCAGAGTGACACGTGCGCGCGATCCGCTTCCCGCGGACATCCAGGCGGGTTAATCTGCGCGCTGACAACCCTCGATGTCGCGGGCTCGCGCCGGACTGCTCCGGCGGCGGATCGCGACCGTCGCACGGAGGAGAGTTTCGTTGCGTAGATCGGCCATACCCGCCATCGCGACACTGCTCGTCACCCTGGCCGCGGCACCGGCGACCGCCGGAGGACACGGCCACGGCCACCATCCCGAGAGCTCCAAGCGCCTGCGCGAGGCCGTCACCGTCGGCGGTGTCCGGGACCATCTCAAGGCGTTCCAGAAGATCGCCGACCGGAACGACGACACCCGTGCCTCCGGCACACCCGGCTACGAGGCCAGCGCCGCGTACGTGAAGAAGAAGCTGCAGCGGGCCGGCTACCGGGTCACCGAGCAGAAGTTCATCTTCCCGTTCTTCGACGAGCTGGCCCCGGCCCAGCTCACCCGGGTCTCCCCGGCCGGACCGGCCTACGAGACCCACACGTTCGACTTCTCCGGCACCGGCGACGTCACCGGCCAGGTGGTCCCGGCGCTGAACAACGTGCTGCCGCCGACCCCCGAGCCGAGCTCCGCGGCGGGCTGCGCGGTCACCGACTTCACGCCGGCCTCGGCGACGGCTCCGCAGATCGCCCTGATCCAGCGGGGCGGCTGCGACTTCGCGGTCAAGGCTGCGAACGCGAGGACCGCCGGCTACGACGCGGTGATCATCTTCAATGAGGGTCAGCCGGGCCGGGACACGCTGCTCACCGGCACCCTGGGCGGCCCGTTCGACCTGCCGGTCGTCGGCCTCAGCTTCGCCGACGGCAGCGCCCTCGCCGCCGAGGCCGCCGCCGGCGTGGTGACGCTGCGCGTGGTGACCAGCACGTTCACCGACCCGAACGCGACCACCAGCAACATCATCGCGGACAGCCGGGGCGGCGACCCGAACCGCGTCCTGGTCGTCGGCGCGCACCTCGACTCGGTCACCGCCGGGCCGGGCATCAACGACAACGGCAGCGGTTCCGCCACCATCCTGGAGATCGCCGAGCAGGTCTCCGCTCTGAAGATCAAGACGAACCAGAGGCTGCGGTTCGCGTTCTGGGGCGCCGAGGAGGCCGGCCTGCTGGGCTCCGAGCACTACGTCGCCTCGCTCTCCGAGGCGCAGCTGTCCTCCATCTACGCGAACCTGAACTTCGACATGGTCGGCTCGCCGAACTACGTGCGGTTCGTCTACGACGGCGACGGCTCGGACACCGGCACCGCCGGCCCGGCCGGCTCCGGCGAGATCGAGTCGGTCTTCACCGACTACTTCGCCTCGCAGGGCCTCGCCAGCGACCCGACCGCCTTCGACGGCCGCTCCGACTACGGCCCGTTCATCGCCGTCGACATCCCGGCCGGTGGTCTCTTCAGCGGCGCCGAAGGGGTCAAGACCGAGGAGCAGGCCGCGGAGTACGGCGGCACTGCCGGTGAGCCGTACGACCCGTGCTACCACGAGGCGTGCGACGACATCAGCAACCTGAACAACCGGTCGCTGAGCGAACTCGGCGACGCGGCCGCGCACGCGGTCTACACGGTCGGCCGGCTCAAGGGCGACCTGGCGTCCCCGTCGGCCTCCGCGGCGGCCGCCGCGGCGGCGAGCAGCGGCGGATCACACAGCCACCCGTCCCGCTGACCGTTCACGCATCAAGGGGCGCTGTCATGACGACAGCGCCCCTTCCACGCCACACCCGCCCCACGTGTTGAGTTCAGGTCCACCCCACACCCCAACTCAACACACGGCACGGCACCCGCCCCACGTGTTGACTTGAGGTCCGCTCCGCACCCGAACTCAACACACCAACGCCGCACCAGCACAGCGTGTTGACTTGAGGTCCACTCCGCACCCGAACTCAACACACCAACGCCACACCGGCACAGCGTGTTGACTTGAGGTCCACTCCACACCCGAACTCAACACACCAACGCCGCACCAGCACAGCGTGTTGAATTGAGGTCCACTCCACACCCCAACTCAACACGCCGGCACGGGACCGGCGCGGGACCGGCGCGGGGACGTCAGGGGCGCGGGCTCGTCAACCGGTGCGCGGCCAGGATCACCAGGCAGGCGACGGCCCCGCCGATCACCGTCTCCAGCCCGCGGTCCCACAGCAGATCGACGGGAGGGCGCGGCGCCGCCACCTGGTTCATCAGCAGCGCCAGCGGGGTGATGAAGAGCATCGCCACCCCGTAGTTGCGGGCCACCACCAGTTCGGCCGCCACCTGCAGGACCGCCAGGATCGCCACGGCCGTGTACGGGCCGAAGCCGGGCGCCAGGATCACCGCGGCCAGCAGCAGGCCGCCGAGGGTGCCGGCGATGCGGTGGCCGGCCCGGACCAGCTGGGCGGTCCGGCCCCGGGCCGACAGCGGGGCCACGGCCGCGACCGTCGCCCAGTACGGGTGGCCGATGCCGAACCCGGTCGCCACGGTGCCGGCCACCAGGGCCGAGGCGGCGGTCGACATCGCCGCGGGCATCGTGTGCCGGAGCTTCGTCCGTACATCGAGGGGCCGGAACTCACGATCGGCGGAGGACGCGGCACGCGGCCCGCCGCCCGGAAGAGCTCGCGCGAGGGCCGGCGCGTTCGCGACGAGCAGGGAGAACGCGGCGCTCGCGGCGGCCACCGCCACCGCCGCCGGGAGGTCGGCGAGCCGGTGCGGCACCGACGCGACCGCGCCGAACGCGAAGACCAGGAAGAGCGCGCCGGGCGGATGCCATTCGGCGAGCGTGGCCAGGACGGTCCCGGCGCCGCCGATCAGGGCCGCGATCAGGACGGCCGGCCAGGTGCGCGCCTCGAGGACGCCGGTGAGCACGCCCAGCAGCACCGCGGTGACCAGCGCCGACGCGGCGCCGCACTGCATCGTGAAGCGTTCCGTGCCGGAGCGGGTGCGGCCATAGAGGGAGGTGAAGGCGCCGAACGCGGCGTACATCGACCAGTGCGGGCGGTCGATCAGCAGCACCACGAGCAGCGGGGTTGCGACGCTCACGCCGGCCCGAGAGCGGCGGGAGCATCCTTGGCGAAAAGGCGCATAACGACTCGACTCTATAAGCCGCCCATCAGAAATCCGCGAGGGACGCAATAGTCACTTCCGGGCGATGACCAGCGGACCTGGCCGGTGGCAGCATGACCCAATGTTGGTCTTGTTCGCGCACAGCGGTACCGGCTCCACCGTCGCCACGGTGCACCGCGGCGACGGGGTCGTCCTTCAACTCCCCGGCTACGACCGGAAACATCGGGTTCCCCACGATCTCGCCCACTTCGCCACCGAGCGCGCCCTCGGCCTGACCGCCGGGGTGTTCGGGGCGATCGCGGCCGGCGGGGTCTTCGCCAACATGCGGCTGGTCAGCGGGAAGCCCCGGCACGACGCCGCGCTCCGCAGCCGCCGCCTGCTGGAGGCGCACAAGCGGGCGCTCACCATGGCCGAGCTCATCGCGGGCGTGGTGCACCGCGCCGTCGAGGAGGACGAGGCCGGCCGGGCGCCGGTGCTGGTCCGGGAGGCGTGGGTGTCGTTCGACGGCACCGAGTGCCCGTGGACGGACGCCCAGGTGACCGAGGCCGTGACCACGCTGGCCGAGCTCGCCGAGGAGTGGGAGGCGCACGGCGCGGTGCGGGCCACCTGGCCGGACGACCTGGTGGCGCCGATGCCCGAGGCGCACGGGGTGAAGCGCGGCCGGCGCGGCCGCACCTGAGCCACCGGCCACGGATTGGTCGTCGCGGGCTCGCCGGAGCCGGGCGAGGCTGGAGCCGTGGTCACGATCTCCTCGGTTCTCGCCGTCTCCGCCGTCGCCCTCGGCATGGTCCTCACGCCCGGGCCGAACATGATGTACCTGATCTCCCGGAGCATCACCCAGGGGCGCCGGGCCGGCCTGGTCTCGCTGGCCGGGGTGGCGCTCGGCTTCCTGGTCTACCTCACCGCCACCAACCTCGGGCTCTCGGTGCTCTTCGTCGCGGTGCCGGAGATCTACCTGGCGGTGAAGCTGGCCGGCGCCGCCTATCTCGGGTGGCTGGCCTGGAAGACGCTGAGGCCGGGCGGCACGTCGATTTTCCAGACCCAGGGCCTCGGGTACGACGACAACCGCCGTCTCTTCACGATGGGGCTGCTCACGAACCTGCTGAACCCGAAGGCCGCGATCCTCTACCTGTCGCTGATCCCGCAGTTCGTCCGCCCGGACGAGGGCCACGTGATGATGCAGGGCTTCCTGCTCGGCGGGGTGCAGATCGCGGTCAGCATGGCGGTGAACCTGCTGATCATCCTGGCCGCCGGGTCGATCGCGGTGTTCCTGGCCGGCCGCCCGGGGTGGCTGCGCGCGCAGCGCTGGGTGATGGGCACGGTCCTCGGCGCGATGGCCGTCAAGCTCGCGACGGATCGGGCACGGCCGATCGCCGCCTGATCAGGGTTTCCAGCCCCAGCAGCAGGATCTGGGCGGCCGGCACCGCGAGCACCGTGGCCAGCATCGCCCCCTGCGGCCGCATGCCGAGGTGCAGCAGCGTCATGAGGCCGCTGATCGCGAGCAGGCTGACCCAGGCGGCCCGGTCCGACGGCGCCCGCCACAGCCGCAGCCCGCACGGCAGGCAGGCGAACGCCAGCACGGCGAGCCCGGCCAGCGCGGCCGGCGCGTGACCGGCGTGCTCCCCGGCGAGCGCCAGGTGCACGGCGATGCCGGCGGCCCCGAGCAGAGCCGCGAGGCGGCCGGGTGTCGCACCATTGTGGATCACCGGCCGAACTATGCCAGGACGAGACGCCGGTCACAACGAGGCAACGGATCCCGCCCGGCCGGCAACTGGATCATTGCACCGGTCGCCTCTGTCCCCAGCAATCGCGGCCGGACGCCAGGGCCCCGCCCTCCCCGCCAGGAGGAGCGGGGCCCTATTTCGCTCTCCACCGCCTGCTCCCCGCCCGAGGAGGAGTCCGAGGCCTCGTCGAGCAGCGCGGCGACCGCCACCAGCGCAGCCGATCTGGGTGGCCTGGACGCCCTGGTCGCCGAGGCGAAGAAGGAGGGCGCGCTCAACGTGATCGCCCTGCCGCCGGACTGGGCCGACTACGGCGAGATCATCAAGGCGTTCGGCGACGAGTACGGCATCAAGGTCAACTCGGCGCAGCCGGACGGCTCGAGCCAGGCCGAGATCAACGCGGCGACCCAGCTCAAGGGGCAGGTCCCCGCCCCGGCGAACGTGGCCGACCTGCTGAAGCCCGAGTACAAGGGCAAGGTCGCGCTCAACGGCGACCCGACCCAGGCCGGCATCGAGTCCGGCCAGACCCCGGTCGTCTTCGACCGGGACTACCTGAACGCCGCGCAGTCGAAGAACACTCCGAACTGGAAGGTCTTCCTGCCGTCCGACGCGGTGCTCGGCTCGTACTACGCCCAGGCGATCAACAAGGATGCGCCGCACCCGGCCGCGGCCCGGCTCTGGCAGGAGTTCCTCTACTCGGACGAGGGCCAGAACCTGTGGCTCCAGGGCGGCGCCCGCCCGGTCCGCGCCGACGCCATGCAGAAGGCCGGCACCATCGACGCGGCTGCCTTCGCCGCCCTGCCCGCGGTCGCCGGCACCCCGGTGATCCCGACCGAGGCGCAGAACACCACGGCGAAGGGGTACCTGACCGCGAACTGGGCCAAGGCCATTGGCTGAGATCGCTTCGGCGGCTCCGCGGCGCGTGGTCACCCGGCCACGCCTGCGGGGCGCCGCGCTGCTCGGCACGGTGCCGTTCTTCGCCTACGCCCTGGTCACGACGCGCCCGGACGGCGTGCTGCGCCGGGTGGTCACCGCCGCGGCCGGCGTGCTCGCCCAGTTCGGCGGCGTCACCCTGGCCTTCGCCTTCCTGGCGACGATCGGGCTCTCCGGCTTCCTCACCCTCTGGCTGTCGGAGCACGGCGTCGATCTGTACGCCGGGGGCGTCTGGCTGTTCGAGCTCCCCGGCCTCACGCTCGTCTACACCTACTTCCAGATCCCGCTCACGGTCATCGTCTTCCTGCCGGCCCTCGACGGCATCCGCCCGCAGTGGCGGGAGGCGGCCGAGAGCCTCGGCGGCACCACGTGGCAGTACTGGACCCGGGTGGCCGGCCCGCTGCTCGCCCCGGCGTTCCTCGGTTCGACGCTGCTGCTGTTCGCGAACGCGTTCTCCGCGTACGCGACCGCCGCGGCCCTGGTGAGCCAGGGCAGCCCGATCGTGCCGCTGCAGATCCGCGGCGCCCTGACCAGCGAGGTCGTCCTCGGCCAGGCGAACCTCGGCAAGGCCATGGCGCTCGGCATGGTGATCGTCGTGGCGGTCGTGATGACCCTCTACTCCCTGCTCCAGAGGAGGACCGCGCGATGGCTGGCCGCCATGGTGGAGTTCAGCACCCGGGACGCGACGACCTGGCCGCTGCTGGTGAACTGGCCGGAGCTGAGCAGCACGTATCCCGGCCTCGCGAACGGGATCGTGGCGTCGCTCCTGCAGGCGGCGCTCACCTCCGTACTCATGCTGGTCCTTCTCGTCCCGACCGCGATCTGGGTCCGGCTGCGGCTGCCGCGGCTGCGCCCGCTCGTCGAGTTCCTCTGCCTGCTGCCGCTCACCATCCCGGCCATCGTGCTGGTGGTGGGCCTGGCCCCGGTGTACGCGTGGGTCAACTACTTCCTCGGCGGCTCCTCGCTGACGCTGGTCTTCGCGTACACGATCCTGGTCCTGCCCTACGCCTATCGCGCGATCGACGCCGGGCTGTCCGCGATCGACGTGAAGACGCTGGCCGAGGCGGCCCGCAGCCTCGGGGCCGGCTGGACCACGGTGATCTGGCGGGTGGTGCTGCCGAACATCCGCTCGGCGGTGCTCTCCGCGGCGTTCCTCACCGTGGCGCTGGTGCTCGGCGAGTTCACCATCGCGTCCCTGCTGCACCGCACCAACCTGCGGGTCGCCATCGACTACCTGGGCAAGAGCAGCGCCACCATGTCGGTGGCCGTGTCGCTCGCGGCGCTGCTGCTGGCGTTCGTGCTGCTCATCGTCCTGTCCCTGATCGGCGACCGCCGTAGCCCCTTCGGCGACCGCCGTTAGATCCAAGGAGTCCCGATGACCGGTGTCGCTGTGCATCTCGAGGGTTTGCGGCGGACGTTCGGCGCGACGCGCGCCCTCGACGACCTGGACCTCAGAATCGAGCCGGACGAGCTGATCGCCCTGCTCGGCCCGTCCGGCTGCGGCAAGACCACGGCGCTGCGGATCCTGGCCAGCCTCGACGACGCCGACGCCGGACGGGTCCTGGTCGGCGGCAAGGACGTCACCGGGCTGCCGGCGAACAAGCGCGGCATGGGGATGGTGTTCCAGGCGTACAGCCTCTTCCCGCACCTGGACGCCCAGCGCAACGTGGAGTTCGGCCTGCGGCTGCGCTCCTCGCGCGACGCCGCGAAGCGGGCCGCCGAGATGCTCGATCTCGTCGGGCTCGGCGCGTTCGCGAAGCGTTTCCCGCACCAGCTCTCCGGCGGCCAGCAGCAGCGGGTCGCGCTGGCGCGCGCCCTCGCCATCGAACCCCGGGTGCTCCTTCTGGACGAGCCGCTGTCGGCCCTTGATGCAAAGGTACGGGTCCAGCTGCGCGACGAGATCCGCCGGATCCAGACCGAGGTCGGGACCACGACGCTCTTCGTCACCCACGACCAGGAGGAGGCGCGCGCCGTCGCCGACCGGGTGGGCGTCATGCGGGCCGGCCGGCTGGAGCAGCTGGCCGCGCCGTCCGAGGTCTACCTGAGACCGGCGACGGCGTTCGTGGCCGACTTCGTGGGCCTCAGCAACCGCCTGCCCGGAACGGCCGCCGGCGACGTGGTGGAGGTGCTCGGCGCGCGGCTCCCGCTGGTCACGCCGCACACCGGGGACGCCGCGGTGACCGCGCTGGTCCGGCCGGAGTCGATCGCTGTCACCCCGGACCCGGCCTCGGACGCGAGGGTGCTCACGGCCGGCTTCCTCGGCCCACCAGCCGGGTCACGGTCGCCGCCGGCGATCAGCTCGTCGTGGCGCAGGTCCCGAGTGGACAGCTGCCGTCGCTCGCCCCGGGCACGGCGGTCCGCCTCGACCTGCAACCGGTGCCGGTGGCGCTGGAGGTCTGATCGGTTTTACACACCTCGATGATCGGGCTAGAGTCGGGCTCCTTGGGAGCGCTCCCAGCACCCGATCCCCCTCCATCCCCGAGGTGTCGCAGTGAAACGCAGAGCGAAACTCATCCTGGCCACGGCGTTCGCCGTGGCCCTCGCGTCGGGCACCGCGTTCTTCGCGCTGCCGGCCGGCGCCGAGACCGCGACGTTCGCCGTCCAGAACTCGTGGAACAACGGCTACCAGGGCCAGGTGACGGTCACCAACGACACGTCGTCGACGCTCAACACCTGGAAGGTCGAGCTGACGCTACCCGCCGGAACGACGGTGGGCCAGGCCTGGAACGCGACGATGGCCGTCTCCGGCTCCACCTACACGTTCACGCCGGCCGGCTGGAACGCGACGATCGCGGCCGGCTCCTCGGCGAACTTCGGCATGATCGTCAACGGTTCCGGGCGCCCCACGTCGTGCCTCGTCAACGGCAAGGCGTGCACCGGTTCCGTCGTACCCTCGTCGCCCGCCACCTCCTCGCCGGCGCCCTCCTCCCCCAGCGCGTCCCCGTCGGTCTCGCCCTCGGCGTCCGCGTCCCAGCCGACCGGCGGCACCCCGGTGCAGGTCAACGGCAACCTGAAGGTGTGCGGGACCAAGCTGTGCAACGAGCACGGCAACGTGGTCCAGCTGAAGGGCATGAGCACGCACGGTCTGCAGTGGTTCCCGAGCTGCTACACCGACTCCTCGCTGGACGTGCTCGCGAACGAGTGGAACGCCGACCTCTTCCGGATCTCGATGTACGTCCAGGAGGGCGGCTACGAGACCAACCCGAGCGGCTTCACGGCGCAGGTCAACAACCTCGTCGAGAAGGCCACCGCCCGCGGCATGTACGCGCTGATCGACTTCCACACGCTCACGCCGGGTGACCCGAACTACAACCTGGACCGGGCCAAGACCTTCTTCCGCGAGGTGTCCGCGCGGCACGCGTCCAAGAAGAACGTGATCTACGAGATCGCGAACGAGCCGAACGGCGTCAGCTGGCAGCAGATCAAGAACTACGCCGACCAGGTCATCCCGGTGATCCGCGCGAACGACCCGGACGCCGTCGTGATCGTCGGCAGCCGTGGCTGGTCGTCGCTGGGCGTGTCCGAGGGCTCTTCGTCGTCGGAGATCATCAACAACCCGGTCTCGGCGTCGAACGTCATGTACGCGTTCCACTACTACGCCGCGTCGCACAAGGACAACTACCGCGCCGAGGTCGAGCGGGCCGCCGCGTCGATCCCGCTGTTCGTCACCGAGTTCGGCACGGTCACCTACACCGGTGGCGGCGCCGTCGACGTGGCCAGCAGCAACGCCTGGTTCGACCTCCTCGACCGGCTGAAGATCGGGTACGCGAACTGGACGTACTCCGACGCGGGCGAGGGCAGCGCCGCGTTCAAGCCCGGCACGTGCAACGCCGGCGCGTTCTCCGGCACCGGCTCCTTGACCGAGTCGGGCACGCTGGTGCGCAACCGGATCCGCGCATAGTTCTCCGGGCACCGGTTGTAAGGGGCCGGTGCCCGGTCGGCGTGTCATCCAGCTCGGGGATCCGGTTCGCCACCGGGTCCCCGAGCTTCGTCGTGTCCGGCTGTACGGTGGGGCTCGGTTGGCGCCCGAAATGCCGCTCTCCCGTACAGCCAACCGCGACCGGCTGTACGCCATGGTTCGATCGGCGCCCGAAAAGTCGCCCTCCCGTGCAGCCGGCGGCCAGCTGTACACCACGGCTCGAACTCCGCCCGAAAAGTCGCCCTCCCGTACAGCCAACCACGACTGGCTGAACGCCACGGCTCGGTTGGCGCCCGAAAAGTCGCCCTCCCGTGCAGCCGGCGGCCAGCTGTACACCACGGCTCGAACTACGCCCGAAAAGTCGCTCTCCCGTACAGCCAACCGCGACTGGCTGTACGCCACGGCTCGAATTGCGCCCGAAAAGTCGCCCTGCTGTACAGCCGGCGGCGGGGAGCGATCCTCGGGCGGCTGCCTGCTCCGCGGTGGGGTACGGGTCAGTGGGCGACGGTCTGCTCCGCGGCGGTGAGGCGGGCGGGCAGGGCCGGCCCCCGGGTACGGGAGCGGAGGCTGCTGCGGACGTCGCCGGCGCGGAGGCGGGCCGGCCCGAGGCGGTCGCGCATGGCCAGCCAGGTGCGGGTGGCGCGGGCGCGCGGGGTGCGGTGCGCCGTCGTGGAGAGCTGGTAGCCGAGGCGGGACAGGCGGTCGCCGAAGACGGCCTCGCAGCGGTCGATCTCGTCGGCGGTGAGGCGCTGCTGCCAGCTCGCCACCCGTGCCGTCGTGACGTCGGAGTGGGTCAGCGAGTGCCAGGTCTTGTACTCGGGCACGGCCACCGGAGCCATCTTCGACGGGCGGGCCATCGCCGGGTCGTACTCCTCGCCGAGGAACGCGCAGATCCCCTGGAGGTGGACGGCGGGGTCGGCGCAGAGGTCCTCGTAGCGCACCTGGTGGTAGACGTCGGCCGGGTAGAGGCGGGCCGCGCGCATCGAGGCGTCCGCGGACCGGGCCCAGGTGTCGACCAGTTTGCCGAAGTCGGCGGGACCCCACGGCGTCTCCTTGAGCGACGCCACGCAGTCCCGGCCGTCGCGCAGGATGTTGATGATCTGCGCGTCCGGGAAGAGCCGGAGGATGATCGGCAGGTTGCGCAGGTAGGACGGCCGTTTGTCACCCCATCGTGGCTTGCCGAAGCGGGCCGCGTACATCTTGAAGATCGTCCCGAAGGCGGAGCCGAGGGTGGGCGGCGCCGCGACGACGGCCTCGACCACGTCGGGGGCGGCCAGGCCGAGGTCGTCGAAGTGCGGGGACGCGACGATCCACTCGGCGAGGGCGCGGCGCTGCTCCGGGGTGCCGAGATCGCCGTATTCGTGGCGGCGCTCGTAGGCGGGCAGCAGGAAACGGCTCTCCGGGGGCAGCGCGATCCGCGGGTGGGCGTGCAGCATCAGTTGAAGCATCGTCGTACCGGACCTGGGACAGCCGACGACGAAGATGGGGCGGTCACTCGACATGCCTAGACCGTAAAGTAGTTTTTGTCCTTTTTGCAAAGAAAGTCGCGTCTATATGGAGGACAACCGGTGCCATGAACGCATCTGAGCTGCTGAGCCACTGTCTCGCGAAGCCCGGCGCGTGGCAGGACGAGCCGTGGGAGGGCGACGTGGTCGTGAAGGTCGGCCCGAAGATCTTCGCGTTCATCGGGGACCCGGCGAAGAGCGAGAGCGTCGGTGTCAAGTGCGGGAAGGGCCGGGACGCCGCCGACGAGTGGCTGGCGCGTTACCCGGACGACGCCTCGGCGAGCGCCTACATCGGCCGGCACGGCTGGAACACGCTCCGGATCGGTGGCGCCATCCCGGACGAGGAGATCGTGGAGGCGGTCGACGCCTCGTACACATCGGTGGTCTCCGCCCTGCCCAAGAAGGACCGTCCCTGATTCAGGGGACCGCCATCCCTGGAGGCCGGGACACCGGGCGGGACACCGTTGCCACGAACGTGAGCGACGGAGGAGATCCCATGACACACACGACCGGGCGCGCCTGGGCGATCTGCGGCCTGCTCGCCGGCTGCGCCGGCTTCGCGGCCCTGGTGCTCGAGTCCGGCCTGGCGATGTTCGGCGAGGAGCACGTGTACGCCGACGCCGCCCTGATGTACGCCGAGACCTACGACCGCGGCTTCACCATCGCCGTCTTCCTGCCTCTGATGGTGTTCGCCGGCCTGGCCGCCGCGGTGTTCGGCGCCGGGCTGCGCCGGCTGCTCGCGGACCGGTCGCCGGCCGGAAGCCTGCTGCCCGGGCTGGCCGGCTGGGGCACGCTGCTCGTGGCCGCGCTCAGCCTGGTCGGCTCGGGGCCGGTCACCGAGGTCTACTTCCAGGTGAAGCACACCTACAACCCGGCCGACCCGGACATCGCGATGACCCTGCAACGGCTGCTCGACACGCTGCCGTGGGTCTGGACCGGGCTGCTGCTGACCACCGGCGCGATCACCGTGGCGGCGCTGCGGCACGGGGCGGCGCCGCGCTGGCTGGGCTGGGTGAGCGCGGTCGTCACGGTGCTGATGGTGGCCGTGAACGTGTTCCCCCAGCAGTACCTCACCGGCTATCTCGGCGCGCTCTGGCTGATCGTCGCGGGGGCGGCGTTCACGGCCGGGGGACGGCGGGCACCGGATGCCGCGACTGTCTCGCAGCTGACTGGGGAGCGCCGCGCGGCCTGACATCATGGCGGCGTGCCGGCGACTGCAGACCACCGGACGGCGGCGGCCGCGGTCGCCGCCGTCGCGTTTCTCACCGCGATCGTGGCGGTGGCGTTGCTGCCGTTCACCCGGACCGACGAGGCGTGGACCGAGTGGTTCTTCCTCACCGACGTGACGGTCGCGGTCGTCTACGGGCTGCTCGCCTACCTGCTGCTGAGCCGGAGCGCGGGTCGCGGCGGGCCGGCGGGCGGATCTGCGGCGCCGGGGGCGGCCGCCGTGGGGGCCCTGTCCGGGCTGGCCGCGATCGGGTGCGGTCTCGCCGCGATCGGTCATCGGCTGCCGGAGCAGCTTCCCGACCTGGTCGGCACGGCGTGGGTGCCGGGCACGCTCGCGCTGATCACCGTGATGCCCTGGCTGGTCCGCGACGACCCGCTCCCCTTCTCCGCCCGGCTGTGGGTCGCGGCAGGCGCGACGGTCACTGTCGCGATCTCTTCGGTACGGGCGGCGCGTCCGCTCGGCGGCGAATTCCGCGCGGTCGTCGAGAACACGCTGCCGGCGCAGATGGCCGTGGTGGTGGTCCTCGGTCTGGCGGCGACGGCCGGCGCCGCGGTCCGGTGGCGGCGGCTGCCCGGCGACCGGCGCCGCGGGCTGGGCTGGCTGACCGCCGGCTCGGCGCTGATGGCCCTCTCGTTCGTCCCGATCGCGCTGCCGCTCGAGGTGTCCCGCCCGATCGTGTACGCCTCGGTCACGCCGGTCCTGCAGCTCGCCGCGCAGGCGTTCTTCCCGGCCGCGGCGCTCGCCGTGGTGCTGCGGCAGCGTCTCTGGGGCATCGACGTGGCGGTGGGCCGGACCCTGCTCTGGTCGCTGCTCACGGCCGGGGCGGTCACCGCGTACGTGCTGATCGCGCAGGCGGTGGTGCTGCTCGCACCCCTGCCGGACGGCACCGCCGGCGCGGTGGCGGCGGGCGTGCTGGCGGTCGCCGTCTTCCCGGCCCGCACCTGGCTCCAGCAGCGGATCGACCGGCTCGTCCACGGCCCGGCGGCACGCCCCGGCCTGGCCGCCGAGCGCCTGGCCCACCGCATGACCACCGACGCGACCGGCCCGGATGCGGTCCGGCCGGTCGAGGGGGCCCTCGCGTCGATGCGGGAGTCGTTGCGGCTCCACTCGATCCGGCTGGAGATCGGCGCGGACGGCGAGGAGGAGGTCATGGCCGAGGTGGGACGGCCGGGCGGGCCTCCCCTGACGCTGCCGCTGCGGTTCGCGGGGCGGGTGGCGGGACGGCTCGTCGTCACGGGGGCGCCGGGTGAGCGGCTCGGCGCCCGTACCCGGAAGGACCTCGGCGTGCTCGCCGGGCCGGTCGCCGCGGTGGCGCAGCTCGCCGTGCGGACCGGGGAGCTGGCGGCGGCCCGGGCCCGGACCACGGCGGCGCGGGTGGAGGAGCGGCGGCTGCTGCGGCGGGAGTTGCACGACCGGCTCGGGCCCACGCTGATCGGGATCGGTCTCGCGGTGCGCGGCGCCCGCGGTCTCGTGGCGGCCGGGCGGACCGCCGAGGCGGCCGGGGTGCTCGACGCGCTGCGGGAGGAGCTGGACCGCAGCGCCGAGGACGTCCGCACCCTCGCCCGCACCCTCCTGCCGCCGTCGCTCGAGCACCACGGTCTCGCCGCGGCACTGGCCGAGCTCGCGGAACGGCTCAGCGGACCCGATCTGACGGTCCGCGCCGAGGTGACCGGGCCGGCCGGGGAGCTGGCTCCGGAGATGGCCGCGGCGCTCTACGGGATCGCGGCGGAGGCGCTCGTCAACGCGCGGCGGCACGCCGGTGCGGCGCATGCGGCGGTGCACCTGACGTGCCGGTCGCCGGGTCCCGAGGTGCTCCTGGAGATCTCCGACGACGGGTCGGGGCTGCCCGGCGACGCCGAACCGGGTGTCGGGCTGCGGTCGATGCGGGAGCGGGCCGAGGAGCTGGGCGGCGTCCTCAGTGTGGTGCAGGCCGTGCCGAGCGGGACCGTCGTGCGTCTGGCGTTCCGCCCGTGACACTGCGCGTCGTCGTCGTCGACGACCATCCGCTGTTCCGCTTCGGCGTACGCTCGCTCCTGGAATCCCTCGACGGCCTGGAGGCGGCCGGTGAGGCCGCGGATCTCCCCGCCGCGCTCGAGGTCGTCGCGGTGACCAGGCCGGACGTGGTGCTGATGGACCTGCATCTGGCCGGCGGTGACTCGGGGGTGGAGGCGACCGCGGCACTGCTGCGGCGTGATCCGGAGACGCGCGTGCTGGTGCTGACCATGCTGGACGACGACGATTCGATCTTCGCGGCGATGCGGGCCGGGGCGCGCGGCTACCTGCTCAAGAGCGCGTCGCCGCAGGCGCTGGAGCGGGCCGTCCGGGCGGTGGCGGACGGTGACGCGCTCTTCGACGGCCCGATCGCGCGGAAGGCCCTCGCCCTGCTCACCGGCGCCACCGTGTCGCGGTCGCCGTTCCCCGAGCTCACCCAGCGTGAACTGGACGTCCTCGATCTGGTGGCGCGCGGCCTGGACAACGCGGCGGTGGCCCGGCGGCTGTCGCTCAGCGGCAAGACGGTGCGCAACTACCTCTCCGGCATCCTCGGGAAGCTGCGGGTGCCGGACCGCGCGCAGGCGATCGTGCGGGCCCGCGAGGCGGGCCTGGGAGGTGCGAAGTGAATCCCCGCCACCCGGGGGCGACGGGGATTCAGCGCGGGAGGATCAGGCCAGCTTCTTGGACTTCTTGATGGCCGCGGTGAGGGCCTCGAGCAGCGGGGCGGAACCGGCCCACGAGTAGATCGGGACGGCCTGCCACGGGAAGACCTGGTTCGCCTTGACGGCGGGCAGCGCGTTCCAGGCCGGCTTCGAGGCCAGGTCCTTCGGCTGCAGGGTACCGGTGCGGGCGTCCAGGAAGATGATGTCGGCGTGGTACTTGTCCGCGTTCTCCCAGCTCAGCGACTCGTAGTAGTCACCGCCGTCGGTCTTCTCCGGGACGATGATGTCGACGCCGAGCTCCTTGAAGTACATGATGTCGGACGACACCTTGGGGTTCGACACGTAGAAGATGTCGGCCGCGCCGGAGCCGGCCAGGACCTTGATGCCACCGCTGGCCTTGGCCGCGGCGGAGAGGTCGGCGGCGGCCTTCTCGAAGCGGGCCTTCGCCTCGGTGACCTTCGGGGCGTTGAGGTCGGCGCCGAGGGAGGCGGCGAGCTCGGCGTACCGCTCGATCGGCTTGTTCAGCGGCACCCGGCCGACCGTGATGGTCGCGGTCGGGGCGAGGCCGAGGATCTTGTCCTTGCTCTCGTCCGGGATGTACCAGTACGCGCCCGGGTCGAACATGTGGGTGATGAGCAGCTCGGGGCCGAGGGCCGCGTACTTCTCCACGGAGAACTCGCCCCAGGCGTTGCCGATGATCTCGACCTTGTTGATGTCGAGGTCGCCGGCCTGGTCCTCGGCGGTGCCGTCGGCCTTCTTGGTCTCGCCGAAGACACCGACGATCTTGTCCTGGAGGCCCAGGTCGACGAGCGCGGCGGCGACGCCGGTGAACGCGACGATCTTGCTCGGGGCCTTGTCGGCCTTCAGGTCCTTGGGCTGGTCGTCGGTGAACGACCAGGCGCCGCCGGCGGCGGCCGGGGCGGAGGCGGAGTCGGAGGAGGAGGACCCGGTCTCCTCGTTGCTCCCGCAGGCGCTGAGCAGCGCGCCGAGACCGGCGGCGCCGCCGGCGGCCAGCAGGCCACGACGGGACAAAGAAAGGTTCGAGTACGACATCTTCAAGTCTTTCTCATGGGTACGACCGGTCACTCGACCGCGTGAATGGTTAGGCTAACCTAACGAACCGAACGCGCGTCAACTAGATCCGCCGAAGCGTGACGGGAGCATCAACTGTCCACCTATGACATCCCCACGGATCAGGGCGTCCGCGAGGCGGTGCGACCTGATCCGGCGCCACCGGGCGGACGCTTCTCCGTCCGGTTCATCGGTCTGCTGATCTCGCTCGTCGTGCTCGCCGCCGTGCTGGTGCTGAGCGTCGGGTTCGGCGCCCGGTTCCTCAGCCTCGGCGAGGTGTGGGCCGGCCTCACCGACCCGGCGTCCGACTACTACCGGATCGTCCACGAGATGCGGCTCCCCCGCACCCTGCTGGGCCTCATGGTGGGCATGGCACTCGGCCTGGCCGGCGCGATCATGCAGGCGCTCACCCGGAATCCGCTCGCCGACCCCGGCCTGCTCGGCATCAACGCCGGCGCGTCCGCCGCGGTCGCCACGGCCGCCGTCTTCTTCGGCATCGGCTCGTTCTACGGCTACATCTGGTTCGCCCTGGCCGGCGCCGCGATCGTGACCGCGATGGTGTACGCCGTCGGCGGTGGACGGTCGGCCACCCCGGCCCGGCTCGCGCTGGCCGGCGCCGCCCTCAACGCGACGCTGTACTCCTATGTGAGCGCCACCCTGCTCTCCGACTCGCAGGCGATCGAGAAGGTCAAGTTCTGGACGGCCGGCTCGCTCGCCAGCGCCGACTTCGCCACGGTGACCCGGCTGCTGCCGTTCTTCCTGGCCGGCCTGATCGTGGCGCTGCTGTCGGCCCGCCCGCTGAACGCGCTGTCGCTCGGCGACGACGCGGCGCGCGCGCTCGGCGCCCGGCCCGCGGTGATCCGTACGGCGGTCATCGTGGCGGTCACCCTGCTCTGCGGCGGCGCCACCGCGGCCTGCGGCCCGATCGTCTTCGTCGGCCTGCTCGTCCCGCACATGGTCCGCCCGTTCACCGGGCCCGACCTGCGCTGGCTGCTGCCGTACACGGCCGTGCTCGCGCCGGCGCTGCTGCTCGGCGCCGACGTGCTCGGCCGGGTCCTCGGCAGCCCCGGCGAACTGCAGGTCGGCACGGTCACCGCAGTCGTCGGCGGCCCCCTGTTCCTCTACCTCGTGCGAGCCGCCAAATGACCACCGCAACGCTGCAGAGATCGGTCCGGAGCCGGATCGGCGTCCGGCCGCGGGCCGTGCTCGTCGGGATCGTCGCGACCGTGCTCACCGCCGTCATCGTGGTGATCACGCTGGGCACCGGCGAGTTCCCGATCGCCCCCGCCGACGTGGTGAAGACGCTGTTCGGTCAGGGCACCGCCGCCCAGGACTTCATCGTCAACGAGCTGCGCCTGCCCCGGGTGATCACCGCGATCCTGGTCGGCATGGCCCTCGCCGCGGGCGGCGCGGTCTTCCAGTCTCTGGTCCGCAACCCGCTCGGCAGCCCCGACATCCTCGGCGTCACGAACGGCGCGAGCACGGCCGCGCTCACCGTGGTGATCCTCGGCGGCAGCAGCACCCAGCTGTCCCTCGCCGCGGTGGCGGGCGGCCTCGGCGCGGCCCTGCTGATCCAGCTGATCGGCGGCCGGCACGGGCTGCACGGCTTCCGGTTCATCCTGGTCGGCATCGGCCTGTCCGCCATCTTCACCGGCATCAGCGGATACCTGCTGACCCGCGGCGTGCAGATGGAGAACGCTCGGGCGCTGCTCTGGCTCACCGGCAGCCTCGACGGGCGGGACTGGCAGCAGGCCGGGCCGCTGCTCGGCGTCCTCGCCGTCATCCTGCCGATCCTGCTCCTGGCGTGCGGCCCCGGCCTGAGGATCCTGGAGATGGGCGACGACACGGCGGCCGCTCTCGGTGTGCCGGTGCGGTTCCTCCGTACCCTCGCTCTCTTCACCGCGGCCCTCCTCGTGGCCTGCGCCGCGGCAGCGGCCGGGCCGGTCGCCTTCGTCGCGCTCATCGCCCCCCACCTGGCCAAGAAGCTCACCCGGGCGCCCGGACCGAACCTGATCCCCTCCCTCGCCATGGGCGCGCTGCTGCTGGTCGGCGCGGACTGGCTCGCGCAGCACGCGCCCCGGGCCCTGCCGGTCGGCGTGGTGACCGGCATCGTCGGCGGCGCCTACCTCGTCGGGCTGCTCACCATGGAACGCCGGGCCGGCCGGATCTGATCATGACTAACACTGGAGAGAAGATGAGTCGCCTCAGCGGTACGGGAATGACTCTGGCGTACGACAAGCGGGTCATCGCCGAGGAGCTGAGCGTCGACATCCCGGACGGCTCGTTCACCGTCATCATCGGGCCGAACGCGTGCGGCAAGTCGACCCTGCTGCGGGCGCTGTCCCGGCTGCTCAAGCCGGCCGCCGGCACCGTGCTGCTGGACGGCAAGGACGTGCACTCGGTGCCGACCCGGGTGGTCGCGAAGACGCTGGGCCTGCTGCCGCAGTCGTCGACCGCGCCGGACGGCATCACGGTGGCCGAACTGGTGGCCCGCGGCCGGTACCCGCACCAGAGCGTCCTGCGCCGCTGGTCGGCCGAGGACGAGCGGGTGGTGACCGAGTCGATGACCGCGACCGGCGTGGCCGACCTGGCCGACCGCAACGTCGACGAGCTCTCCGGCGGCCAGCGGCAGCGCGTCTGGCTCGCCATGGCGCTGGCCCAGCAGACCCCGCTGCTGCTGCTCGACGAGCCGACGACATACCTCGACATCGCCCACCAGATCGAGGTGCTCGACCTCTGCGCCGAACTGCACGAGACGCAGGGCCGGACCCTCGTGGCGGTCCTGCACGACCTCAACCACGCGGCCCGGTACGCCACCCACCTGATCGCCATGCGGGGCGGGAAGGTCGCCAAGTCCGGCGCCCCGGGCGACGTGCTCACCGCCGAACTGGTCGAGGACGTGTTCGGCCTCCCCTGCCGCGTCATCGACGACCCGGAGACCGGGACCCCGCTCGTGGTGCCGGCGGCGCGCAGGCGAGCTCCTTCCCCGCTCTGACCCCGGCTCCCGATCTTGTTGATGCGGGGCGCACCGTTCCCGCACAGATCAACAAGATCGGGGAGGGTCAGCCGTAGATCTCGCCCACCACGTGTTCGGCGATCGCCAGGGAGGAGGTCGCCGCCGGTGAGGGGGCGTTGCGGACGGCCGTGATCGGGCCGAGGCGGTGGATCCGGAAGTCGTCGACGAGGCTGCCGTCGCGGTCCAGGGCCTGGGCGCGCACCCCGGCCCCGGCACGCTGGACGTCGTCCGCGCCGATCTCCGGGACGTACTGCATCGCCTCGGCCATGTAGCGCCGTTTCGAGAGCGAGCCCCGGACCTCCTTCACGCCGGTCCGCCAGTGCTGCCGCGCCATGTGCCAGGTCCCGGGCCACGCCGCGATCGCTGCGAGATCGAGGACATTAACTTTCGTACGGGTGTAGCCCTCCCGCGCCGTGGCGAGGACCGCGTTCGGGCCCACCTCGACCACGCCGGTCACCCGGCGGGTGAAGTGCACCCCGAGGAACGGGTAGCGCGGATCCGGCACCGGATAGATCATGCCGCGCACCATGTCCGCCTTCGCCGGCTTGACCCGCATGTATTCGCCCCGGAACGGGATGATCCGCGGACCGGGTGTGTCCCCGGCCATCTTCGCCACCGTGTCCGACTGGATGCCGGCGCAGAGGACCACCCGATCGGCGAGGACCCGCCGCTCCCCCGAGGCCACCTCGATCCGGCCGCCGGACCGGGTGAGGCGATCCACCGCGAACCCGGTGCGCACCTCTCCGCCGGCCGCGACGACGTCGTCGGCGAACGCCTTCGCGACGCCCGGGAAGTCGGTGATCGCGGTCTCCGGCGAGTGCAGCGCGGCCAGGCCGGCGGCGTACGGCTCGATCTCCCGGATCCCGGCCGGGTCGACCCGGCGCAGGCCGGGCACGCCGTTCTCGCGGGCCCGCTTCTCCAGGTCGTCGAGCCGGCCGAGCTCGTCCTCGCGGACCGCGACGACGAGTTTGCCGCACTCGTCGTAGGCGATGCCCTTCTCGGCGCAGTACTCCCGCAGGAGCAGCCGCCCCCGGGTGCAGAGTTCCGCCTTGAGGCTGCCCGGCGTGTAGTAGATGCCGGCGTGCACCACCCCGGAGTTGTGCCCGGTCTGGTGCTGCGCGACGGCGGCCTCCTTCTCCAGGAGCACGACTCTCGTCCCCGGCCGGCGCCGGGTGATCTCCCGGCCGATCGCCAGGCCGACGATGCCGGCTCCGACGATGGCGATGGTCTCGTCCGCCACGTGTGCTGCTCCTCCACGACTCGGCCACCGCATGAACGACGAAGGCGGCCTGAGACTATCCGCTCACGGCCGGGGATGGACCCTGCCGCCGAGCAGCAGCCGGGCGGTGGTGATCACACCGGGGCGCCCGGCAGCCGGATCGTCATGCTCGTCCCGGTGGGAAGGTGCGGGGCGGCCGCCACGGTGCCGCCGTGCTGGGCCGCGGTCTGCGCGACGATGGCGAGGCCGAGGCCCGAACCGGGCATCGAGCGGGCCGCCGCGGCCCGGTAGAAGCGGTCGAAGACGTGCGGGCGGTCCTCCTCGGCGATGCCCGGGCCGGTGTCGGTGACCGTCAGGCAGCAGAAGCCCGGGCCGTCCGGGGCCAGCGTGGTCGTCACGGTGCCGCCGGCCGGGCTCCACTTGGCGGCGTTGTCGAGGACGTTCACGATCATGCGTTCCAGCTGGCCGGGACGGCCCAGGACGGTGATCGGGCGGAGGTCGGCCGCGAAGGTCAGCGACGGGGCCCGGAGCTGGACGCGGTTGACCGCGGCGGTCACCACCTCGGCCAGGTCGACCGGCTCGACGGCCTCCCGGCTGCCCTCCTCGCGGGACAGCTCGACCAGCTCGGTCGTAAGGGTGGCGAGCTCGCGGACCTGGGCGTCGAGGTCCTCGAGCAGCCCGGCCCGGTCCTCCGGGCTGAGCCGGTGGGCGAGGTCGGGGCGGCGCTCGACCGAGAGCAGCAGCTCCACGTTCGTACGGATGCTGGTCAACGGGGTTCGCAGCTCGTGGCCGGCGTCCTCGACGAGGGCGCGCTGAGCCCGGCGGGAGGTGTCGATCGCGGAGAGCATGGCGTTGACCGAGCGGCCGAGGCGGGCGATCTCGTCGTTGCCGGCCACGTCGACCGGGCGGGTCAGATCCATCGTGACGGCGACGTCCTCGACCGCCTCGGTGAGCCGGTCGACAGGGGCCAGGCCGGCCCGGGAGACCGTGCGGCCGAGCAGTGCCGCGCCGCCGATGCCCACCGCCGCGCCGGCGGCGAGGAGCACCGCGAACGTGACGAGCACCCGCTCGTCCGGGTCGCGGTCGAGGGCCACCTGCACCGCTCCCCCGCCGGTGATCGGCAGGGAGAGCATGAGGTAGTCGCCGGGGCCGATGCTGACCTCCTCCTGCACCGGCCCGCCCGCCGCGCCCGAGGCGACCGCCGCGGCCGACTCGGTGATCGGCAGCGGGGTGGCGGTGCCGCCGACCAGGTCGCCGGCCGTGTCGATGATCTGCCAGCAGGGGCCGATCTCCTTGCCGTGCGGCGCCGGCCCGCCGTCGACGTGGTCGTAGCGCGCCCGGGTGCCCTCGGCCGCCAGCCAGTAGACCGGGTTCGCCGCGATCGTCTTCGCGTCCGAGACCAGCTCCGCCGCGATCTTGTCCTGCTGGATCTCGCGGACGGTGAACCACGCGCCGGCCGAGACGAGCAGCACGGCGGCGGCGACCGCGCCGGCCACCAGCAGCGACAGCCGGGCGTGCAGGGTCCGCGCCCGCCACCAGCCGGTCACAGCGGTTCCTCCCTCTGCCCTCTCACAGCGGCTCCTCCCTCAACACGAAGCCGACGCCCCGGACCGTGTGCAGCAGCCGCGTCTCCCCCTCGGCCTCCAGCTTGCGCCGCAGGTAGCCGAGGTAGACGTGCAGGCTGTTCGACCCCTCGCCGAAGTCGTAGCCCCAGACCTGCTCGAACAGCGCCGCCCGGGACAGCACCTGCCGCGGATGGCGGAGGAAGGCCTCCAGGATGGTGAACTCGGTGCGGGTCAGCCGGAGGGAACGGGATCCGCGCCAGACCTCCCGCGTCCGCGGATGAAGCCGTACGTCGCCGAAGACCAGCCACTCGCCCGGGTCGTCCGGGACGGCCGGCACGGACAGCGCGGACCGCCGCAGCAGCGCCCGGACCCGGGCCAGCAGCTCCTGCAGGGCGAACGGCTTGACCAGGTAGTCGTCGGCGCCCGCGTCGAGCCCGGCGACCCGGTCGCCGACCGTGTCCCGGGCCGTGAGCATGAGCACCGGCAGCACCACGCCGTCGGCGCGCATCCGCCGGCACGCCTCGAGGCCGTCCATCCGGGGCATGTTCACGTCCAGGATGATCGCGTCGGGGTCGGCGGTGCGGACCGCGTCGAGGGCGGCGAGGCCGTCCCCGGCGATCTCCACCTGATATCCCTCGAAACGCAGGGTGCGCGCCAGCGAGTCACGCACCGCCGCGTCGTCCTCGACCACAAGGATCCGCATGCCCTCTACCCTGCACTATGCGATCTGGGCCGCATCGAGCGCCGACTGCAGTGACTCCACGTAACCGCCGCTCGTGAACGTGGCGCCGGAGACCGCGTCGATGGCGGCGCTCTGGGCATCGAGGGTCTCCTGCACGAGGATCGGCAGGGCCCGGGCGCTGATCTCCTCGTGCCGGGCGCTGCCGCCCGGGCGGATCGGCACGTCGACCGCCGTGATCCGCCCGCCGGCGACGGTGATGACGACCTGGACGTCGCCCTCCCGCGTCGGCACGGTGTCGCCGGTGTAGGTCTTCCCGCCGGCCGCAGGAGTGGAGACGGCCACGACCTCGGGCGTGACGGCCGCTCCGGTGCTGGTCCGATAGCTGAACAGCAGCACGAGAGCCGCAACGGTGGAGAGCAGCCAAAGACTGATACGTCGCATTTTTCCTCGCTTACCAGGCGAACAGTTCGGTGTGCACGCGCGCCGGCTTCACCCCGGCGCCGAGGGCGGCCGCCCGGGCCAGCGCCGCCCACTCCTCCGGGCCGCAGATGTAGACGTGCGCGGCGGCGACCCGCGGAACGATCTGCCGCAGGACGTCCGGCTCCCCGGCCAGGCCGGCGGGCAGCCAGGAGTCGCCGGCCCGGTGCCCGAGCAGCGGCACGACCCGCACCCCGCGCTCCCGGGCGAACCACTCCAGCTCGCCCCGGAAGGCCAGCTCGGCCTCGCTGCGCGCCCGGTAGATCAGGGTCGCCTCGCCACCGCGGTAGGGCAGCTCGCCGAGGAGCGACAGCAGCGGCGTGATCCCGATCCCGCAGGCCATCAGCACGACCGGCCCGCCGTCGTAGCCCTCCCCGGTCAGCTTCCCGTACGGCCCCTCGACGAGCACCCTCGTGCCCGGCTTCAGCGTCGCCACCCGCGCCGACCCGTCGCCCTGGCTCTTCACGGTGATCCGGAGCATGTCCGGCCGCGGCGTCGCGGAGAGCGAGAACGGGTTCGACCGGGTCCAGCCCGGGCCGTCCAGGAACCGCCAGTGGAAGAACTGCCCGGCGCGCACCGGCAGGTCCCCGAGCCGCTCGCCGGTGAGGTACACCGAGGTGAGCCCGCGCCCTTCGGGCACGACCTCCGCGACCACGAGGCGGTGCCGCCGGTTGCGCCGGAGGGGAAGAGCTATCCGGTACGCGAGGACGGCGCCGGCCGCCGCCCCGTAGAGCGTCCACCAGTACGCGCGGGCGAGCGCCGACCCGGCGAAGTCCGACCCGGTCCAGATCTGGTGTGGGAGCGCCAAAGCCACGCCCAGGTAGGCGTACAGATGAAGAAGGTGCCAGGACTCGTAACGCATCCGGCGCCGGGCCGCGCGGATCGAGGTGACCACCACGAGGAGGAGCAGCAGGGTTCCGGCGGCGGCGAGGAGCATGCCCGGGTACGTCCAGATCAGGTCCCCGAGCTGCACGAGCACGTTCGTGGTGCCGGCCGCGTAGCCGATCGTGACGGTGACGATGTGCAGCACCATCAGCCAGAACGACGTGAAACCCGTCCACCGGTGCCAGCGCGCGAGCCGATCCTGGCCGAACGACCGCTCCACCATCGGGATCCGGGCCATCAGCAGCACCTGGAGGAGCAGAAGGTCGGACGCCCAGAGCCCGGCGAGCCGGCCGGCCGCGGTGACCGCGGCGGAGCCCCCGCCGGCAAGCTCGCGCAGGCCGCCGTTGCCCACCCAGAGGGCGGTCACCACGAGCAGGCTCAGCCCGGCGGCGATCGCACCGGCGTCGCGCCACCATCGCGGTGTGGCCCGGGGCCGGCTTCTCCTGCTCACGGGCACGGCTGTCGTCGTCATGGGACAACCCTGACCGGGCCGGTTAAGAGGGACGCCGGACGAGTCTAAGCGTTGCCTAAGAACACCTCTCACCAACGACTTAAGGGCCTCACAGGGCGCCTACAGCTCGCTCGGGCGGAATGGGGAACACCAGATGAACGACGCCTGAAGGACAGACTGTGACCACGTTGCTTGCCGTCGCGGTGGACCTCGCCGCCATCGCCCTCCTGACGTTCGGGGTCTACTACCCCCGGCACCGCCGCCGCGACCTGGTGACCGCGTTCCTCGGCATCAACATCGGCGTCCTGGCCGTCGCCGTCGTGCTGGGCTCCACCACCGTGGGCGCGGGCCTCGGGCTCGGCCTCTTCGGCGTCCTCTCGATCATCCGGCTCCGCTCCGACGAGATCTCCCAGCACGAGATCGCGTACTACTTCGCGGCGCTCGGCCTCGGCCTGATCGCGGGCCTCGGCGGCGCGCCGACCGCGACCACGGCCGGCCTCATGGCGCTGATCATCATCGGCCTGTGGATCGGCGACCACCCGGCGCTGTTCCGCCGCTCGCGCAGCCGGCAGCTGCGGCTCGACGTCGCGTACACCGACGAGGAGGCGCTGCGCACCCACCTCGAGACGCTGCTCGGCGGCCGGGTGACGAGCATGGTGGTGCGCCAGGTCGACCTGGTCAACGACAGCACCCTGGTGGACGTCCGCTACACGGCGCCGGCGGCCGGCCGCGCGCCGCGGGAGCCGGGCCTGCGGGTCGCGCGCGGGGTGAACGCCGCATGATGACCATCTCCCTGGAGGAGCTCGTCAGCGAGGCGGCGCTGCTCACCCGGCTGGACCGCAAATACCTGATCCCCGCGGCCGAGCTGCCCGAGCTGCTCGACCGGATGCCGGCCGGCGTGCGGATGCTGGAGATCGACGGCCGGCGCTCGTTCGCCTACCGCTCGATCTACTTCGACACCCCGGGCCTGGACAGCTACCGCGCCGCCGCGACCGGCCGGCGCCGCCGCTTCAAGATCCGCATCCGGACCTATCTCGACAGTGGCCTCGACTTCGTCGAGGTGAAGACGCGCGGCGCGCGGGGGGTCACCGTCAAGGAGCGGATTCCGTACGAGGGTGACGGCTCGTGCCTGGGCTCGGCGGGCCTGTCGTATGCGGCCGAGGTGCTGCACAGCGCCGGGATCTCGCCCGAGGGGTTCGACTTCCGGCCGGTGATGGCCACCTACTACCGGCGGACCACGCTCTACGTGCCGGCCACCGGCAGCCGGGTCACCGTCGACAGCGACCTGGCCTGGATGCTCCCGGACGGCGCCACCCGGCGGATGCCGGACTCGGTCGTGGTCGAGACGAAGTCGGCCCGCGCCGCCTCGGACGTCGACCGGCTGCTCTGGTCGCTCGGCCACCGTCCCCGCCGCATCTCGAAGTACGCCACCGGGCTCGCGGCGCTGCGTCCCGACCTGCCGGCCAACAAGTGGCACGGCGTGCTGCGCCGCCACTTCACCTCCTGAGGGGTTCCCATGCGCTTGCGTAAGAAGTTCGTCGCCGCGGTGAGCTCGGCCGTGCTGGCCGCCGCGGTCCTGGCCGGTTGTTCCTCTTCGACCTCCGTGGAAACCGCCTCGGGCGTCACGGCCGCGGTGACCGCATCCACTGTGGACGGCGCCCAGTCCGCTGAGGCCGTGCTCGCCGCGAACAAGGCCGTCCACACGGCGGGATCGTCGTCCGCCGACGGCGCCGTCACGATCACGTTGTCCGGGTCGTCGGCGTCCTCATCCGGTGAGGGCGTCACGATCGACGGCTCGACCGTGACGATCACGGCAGCGGGCACCTATCGGATATCCGGCGAAATGAGCGACGGGCAGATCGTCGTGAACGCGCCGGATGCCACCGTCACGCTGATCCTCGACGGCGCCACGATCAGCAGCTCGACCACCGCCGCGATCGCCGCTACCGAGGCCGAGCAGCTGGTGGTCGTGCTCGCCGACGGGACCGTGAACACCCTGTCCGACGCGTCCTCCTACGCCGACGACGCCGACGTCAACGCGGCCCTGTTCAGCGCCGGCGATCTGACGATCACCGGTGCCGGTTCGCTGACCGTGACCGGGAACGGCAACGACGCGATCGCGAGCAAGGACGGCCTGCTCATCGCGTCCGGGACGGTCACCGTGACGGCGGCGGACGACGGTATCCGCGGTAAGGACTACGTCGTCGTCGGCGGTGGGACCGTCACGGTGACGGCCGGCGGCGACGGCATCAAGGCGGACAACGACGCCGACGCCGACGCCGGATACATCTCGATCTCCGGTGGCGAGGTCGCGGTGACCGCCGGCGGCGACGGCCTCGACGCGGCCACCGACGTCGTCATGACCGACGGGACGCTCACGGTCGCGGCCGGTGGCGGGCACACCGCGCAGGTCGCCGCCGACGCCTCCGCGAAGGGCGTCAAGTCCGGCGTCATCACCGTCCTCGAAGGCGGCACCGCCACCGTCGACGCCGCCGACGACGCGGTGCACAGCGACGGCGCGGTCCACTTCGCCGGCGCCACGGTCAGCGTCGCGAGCGGCGACGACGGCGTGCACGCCGAAGGTTCGCAGATCATCGACGGCGGCAGCGTCGAGGTGACCGCGGCGGTGGAGGGCCTGGAGGCCGCCGCGTTCGTGCTGAACTCCGGCACGGTGCACGTGGTCTCCAGCGACGACGGCATCAACGGCGCCGGTGGGTCCTCCTCCGCCGCCGCGGGTGGCAGCTCCGGCGGCGGTCCTGATGGCGGCTCCGGTGGCGGCTTCGGTGGCGGCCCTGGTGGGGGCGAGGAGGTCGGGGATTATTCGGTCACCGTCAACGGCGGCACCCTCGTGATCGACGCCGAGGGCGACGGCCTCGACTCCAACGGCACCGCCTCGATCACCGGCGGGACCGTGGTGGTCAACGGCCCGCAGGGCAACGGCAACGGCGCGCTCGACGTGAACGGCACGTTCACGATCAGCGGCGGCACGCTGCTCGCGGCCGGCAGCGCCGGCATGGTGGTGACGCCGGACACGTCCTCGGCGCAGGGCTGGCTCTCGGCGACGCTGGACAGCGCCGTCGAGGCGGGCACCACGATCCAGATCACCGACGCCGGCGGTGAGGTGGTCGCCACGTACGTGACGAGCAAGACCGTGCAGAACGTCGTCTTCTCGTCGCCGGCCATCACGTCCGGCGCGACGTACACGGTCTACGCCGGCGGCACGGCGAGCGGCGCGACCACCGGCGGGCTCGCCGCGTCCGGCTCGCTCGGCTCGGCCTCCACGATCGCGACCGTGACGGCCGGTCAGGCGGCCGCGGGCGGCGGGCGCGGCCGGCGCTGATACCCTGCCCCGACAAGACGGCCCCCGGGGACCCCGGGGGCTGTTGCGTTGTCCACTTCGGACCATACGGCTATGGAACGGTGACGCCGGGTCGCAGTAGTATCGACGCAGCCCGGCGCGGGCGCTGACGAGCCCCCTGAAGGGGGAGGCCTGGGTGACCGATAACGACAATGGCGGGGCGACCGTACGCCGGTTGCAGCTGGGCGCGCATCTGCGTGCGCTGCGCCGGGCCAAGGGCGTCACCCGCGACGAGGCCGGCTACCGGATCCGCGGATCCGAGTCGAAGATCAGCCGGATGGAGCTCGGCAAGGTCAGCTTCAAGGAACGCGACATCACCGACCTGCTGAGGCTCTACGGCGTGGACGACCCGGCCGAGCACCAGCGGGTCCTGGCGCTGGCCCGGGAGGCGAACACCCCGAGCTGGTGGCACGCCTACGGCGACGTGCTCGACACCTGGTTCCAGAACTACCTCGACCTCGAGCAGGCCGCCGAGCTGATCCGCACCTACGAGGTCCAGTTCGTGCCCGGCCTGCTGCAGACCGACGCGTACGCCCGCGCGGTCATCCGCCTCGGTCACGACACGGCCGCTCCCGACGAGATCGACCGCCGGGCCCGGCTGCGGATGGCCCGCAAGCAGGTGCTCGAACGACCCGACGCCCCGCGCCTCTGGGCCGTGCTCGACGAGGCGGTCCTGCGCCGGCCGATCGGCGGGCCCGAGGTGCTCCGCGAGCAGATCGAATACCTCCTCGACATCTGCGGCTCCCCCAGCGTGCGGCTGCAGATCATGCCGTTCGCGTCGGGCGGGCACGCGGCGGCCGGCGGCGCGTTCAGCATCCTGCGGTTCCCGCACGAGAAGCTGCCCGACGTCGTCTACATCGAACACCTCACCAGCGGGCTCTACCTGGAACGGCGCGAGGAGGTCGACCACTACGCGGCGGCCTTCGGCAGGCTCTCCATCGAGGCCGAGCACCCCAGCCGCACGCCCGACCTGCTGCGCGAGATGCTCGCCTCCCTCGGCGACGCTTCCTAGCCTTTTCCTTGGCCGGCGCTTCCTGGCCTTTCCTTGGCCGGCGCACAGATCCGCCACAACGAAGGCCTGTTCCATTGCCCTCGTGACAGCCGATCCCACAGCTCAGCGCCCTGCCGCACCCTCCCGTCCCGGCGACCCCGGCGGTCGCGCCCGCCTCAGCCGGCGCGGCCTGCTGGCCGGCGGCCTCGGTGTTCTCGCGGCCGCCGCCGGTGGCGGCGCCTGGGCCCTCGACCGCTACGTCCTCGATCACGTCGAGGTCTCCGGCGCCTCCTCGATCAGCGCCGCGAACGTGTCGGTGGCCGAGGCCGCGGGCACCGGGACCGCCACCGCGACGACCTGGACCAGCGACACCTCGACGATCTCCATCGAGACGGTGTCGACCGGCTCCGGCAGCGACACGGTCACGTACTTCGTCGCGGACGTGCGGGTCAGCGACGCCACGATCGTCCGGTCGGCGTTCGCGAACGACCAGTTCGGCGAGAACATCACCGCCAACCCGTCGGCGATCGCCGCCTCGGTGAACGCGGTCCTCGCCATCAACGGCGACTACTACGGCTTCCGGGACACCGGGATCGTGATCCGCAACGGCGTGCCGTTCCGCGACGCGGGCGCCCGGCAGGGCCTCGCGTTCTACGCCGACGGCTCGATGAGGCTCTACGACGAGACCGCCACGACCGCCGCCGAGCTGCTCGACGCCGGCGTCTGGAACACGCTCTCGTTCGGTCCCGGCCTGGTCGAGGACGGCGCCGTGATCGACGGGATCGACGAGATCGAGGTCGACACGAATTTCGGCAACCACTCGATTCAGGGAGCCCAGCCGCGTACGGGCGTCGGCCTCATCGCCGGCAACCACCTCCTCTTCGTCGTGGTGGACGGCCGCAGCAGCGGGTACAGCCGCGGCGTCACGATGCCGGAGTTCGCGCAGATCTTCGTGGACCGGGGCGCGACCGTGGCGTACAACCTGGACGGTGGCGGATCGTCGGCCATGGTCTTCCGGGACGAGCTGGTCAACAACCCGCTCGGCAAGGGCCGGGAGCGCGGCACCAGCGACATCCTCTACGTCGCGGGCTGATCACCATGATCGTTCTCATCCCGGCCTACCAGCCCGACCAGCGCCTCGTCGACCTGTGCCACCAGCTCGGCGGCCACCACCTGCTCGTGGTCGACGACGGCAGCGGTCCCTCGTACACAGCGGTCTTCGAAGCCGCCCGCAGGGCCGGCGCCGAAGTGATCACGCTGGACCACAACCGGGGTAAGGGGTTCGCCCTGAAGACCGGTTTTGCCCATATAGCGGCCCGCCGTCCCGGCCACGACGTGGTGTGCGCCGACAGCGACGGCCAGCATCGTGCCGCCGACATCGAGGCGGTCGCCGCCCGCCTGTCGATCTCCCCGGCCGCGATGGTGCTGGGCGTGCGCCGCTTCACCGGCGACGTGCCGGCCCGCAGCCGCTTCGGCAACACGGTGACGCGCGGCCTCTTCCGCCTCGTCACCGGCCGGCCGATAACGGACACCCAGACGGGCCTGCGCGGCTACCCGGCGTGGATCCTGCACTGGCTGTGCGCGACACCCGGCGACCGTTTCGAATACGAGTTGCGATTGCTGCTGCGAGCGGCGCGCGAGAGCCTGGCGATAGACGAGGTCGAGATCGCGACGGTGTACCTGGAGAACAACAGCTCCTCCCATTTCCGGATTTTTCACGATTCTGTACGAATTTATCGGCCACTCCTCGGTTCGATCTTCGCCTTCGCCGGCTCTTCCCTGCTGTCCTTCGCGCTGGACGCGGCCCTGCTGGCCCTCTTCGTCACGACCTCCGGCCACCTGATCGCCTCAGCGACAGCCGCCCGCCTGATCAGCGCTACCGTCAACTACACGATCAACCGCCGCACCGTCTTCGGCCCGGTGGCCCCTCATCGCCGGACCGCTCCCCGATACGCGGCCCTGGCCCTGCTCTCCCTCTCCGCGAACGTCCTCCTCCTGAAGGCGTTGACCCCTGTGCTGCACTCCCTGCCCACAGCGAAGCTCGTGACGGAGTTTTCCCTGTTCGCAGCCGGTTTCCTGATCCAGAGAGCTTTCGTCTTCGCCAGAGCTGTCACCACCCCATCCCGAGCCCCCGAGTCGTCGAGCCCGTGGCTGCCGGCGGTGAAACGTCCGTGATGTCGCAGTCCCCGGCCCCACCGGCTCGCGGTCATCGCACTCCGAGCGGCATCCTAGGAACCTAGGCTTATTGGTCCGACGGTCGAGCACGGTGCCATTCTCCCGGCGGCTTCGGCCGAGACCCGCTCGATGCAACTCGGCCGAGACCCGCTCGATGCAACTCGGCCGGGACCCGCTCGATGCAAATCGGCCGGGACCCGCTCGATGCAACCCAACTGCACCCCGGCGGCTCCCATGAGGAGCCTCCGGGCTGGCAATCCTTGCGCCATGAGTTCTGTGGCGAGCGCCGTCACCACCCGGCGCATCCAGGCCTGGCATCTCAGCCTGGCGGCAGCCCCGTTGATCATGCTTGCCTACTTCATGCTGGGCCGTCTCGACGTGCTGCCCGGCACGCAGGTGGCGCTCTACTGCAGCGCGAACACGGTCCTCGCGGTGTCCGCGCTCGTGGCAGCCCGGCGGCACGCCTCACTGCGTACCGTAATGATCTTTGTGGCCGCGTCGGCGATCTGCGGCGTCATCGGGGACGTGACCTATTACTTCCTGGCGCTGGTCACCGGCGAAGAGGTCTACCCGAGCATCGCGGACGTCTTCTATCTGGCCGCGTATCCGCTGCTCGCGGCCGGCCTGCTGCTCATGGTCCGCAAGCGCACCCCGGGCTGGGACGGCGCCAGCATCATCGACGCCGCGATCGTGGCGATCGGCGCCGGCTTCCTGGTGTTCGAGTTCATCATCAGCCCGACCATGAAGAACTCGGTGGCCGACATGGTCGGGCTGGTCTCGGTGGCGTACCCGATCGGCGACCTCATGCTGCTCGTGGTCGGCGCCCGCCTCATGCTCGGCGCCGGCCCGCGCGGCACGTCGCTGCGGATGATCGGCACGTACCTCGGTCTCGTCCTCGTCGCCGACGCGTTCTACAGCTACCAGTCGATCAACGCGACGTTCGAGGCCGGCGCGCTCCTCGACGCGGTGTGGATGACGGCCAGCTTCATCTTCGCGGCCGGCCTGCTGCACCCGTCCGCGCCGAAGCTGGTGGCCCGCTCGAACGCGGCCACCCCGGACGCCACCACCGGCCGCCTGATCATCCTGGCCGTGGCCGCGATGACCGCACCCACCTCGATCCTGATCGAGGAGGCCCGGAGCGGCAACCCGGACACCGTCGCCGCGGCGATCGTCTGCAACGTGCTGTTCCTCCTCGTCCTCATCCGGATGACCGGCCTGGTCCGGGCGCAGCGCCTCGCCGCGATCACCGACGGGCTGACCGGCCTGCGCAGCCGCCGCTACTTCGAGGAGTCGCTCACGAACGAGAGCGCCCGCGCGGCCCGGCAGAACCAGCCGCTGTCGATGCTGTTGCTCGACATCGACCACTTCAAGACCGTCAACGACACGTTCGGGCACAACGGCGGCGACCGGGTACTGGTCGAGGTCACCCACCGGCTGGGCGAACTGGTCCGCCCCGGCGACGTGGTGGCCCGCTACGGCGGCGAGGAGTTCGCCGTGCTGCTCCCCGCCACCGGCCCCGACCAGGCCCTCGAAATCGCCGAGCGCATCCGCCGCGGCGTCAGCTCCGCGCCGATCGCGGTCGCCGACTCCCGCGTCCACCAGGTCACCGTCTCGATCGGCGTAGCCGGCATGCCCGCCGCCGCCACCACGGCCGAGCTGGTGCTCACCGCGGACCGGGCGCTCTACGCCGCGAAGAACGCCGGCCGCAACCGCGTGATCAGCACAGCCGACGTGCCGCTCCAGCAGGCCGCGTGACCCGACGGCACGGTCAGTCGGCAAGACGGCAGCCGTGCCGAACGCACCACCCGAGATGACGGCGCGCCGCCCAGGTCGACGGCGTCCTCGCTTACGACGAGGGCGCCCGGCCCGAGCAGCGCGCCGCTTCGCTTGTCAGCGCCCTGGCAAGGGCGGCGCGCCGCTTCGGTTGTCAGCGCCCTGCTCAGGACGGCGCGCCGCTTCGCTTGGTAGCGCCCCCGCTTCGGACGAGTAGGCCGCGGCATCTCGCTCGACCTGGCGCGCCGTTCTCGCTTCAGCTCACAGCACCCCCGCCCAGGATGACGGCGTCCCACTTCGCCCCTCTTCAGGAGGACGGCGTCCTGCTTCGAACCACGGCACCCGCTCTCGGAACGGCGGCACGCCGCTGCGGACAACGGGCGCCGGAACCGTCAGAATCGTCGCCATGCGGTTCGGCATTCTCGGTCCCGTTCGGGCGGAGCTCCCTGACGGGCGTTCGATCCCGCTCGGCGGTCCGAGGTTGCGTGCCCTCCTGGCGATGCTGCTGCTCGACGCCGGTCGTCCGGTCGGCGTCGAGCGGCTGATCGACGGCCTCTACGGCGACCATCCGCCGGCCGGTGGCGCGAACGCCCTCCAGTCCCAGGTGTCCCGGCTGCGCCAGGTGTTGCCGGTCGAGCTCGGGCCGGCCGGTTATCGCCTCGCGATCTCCCGGGACGACGTCGACGCGCACCGCTTCACCGCGCTGGCGACGGAGGGGCGGCAAGCACTCGCGGCGGGTGATCCGCACCGGGCCGCTACGGTCCTGCGCGAGGCACTGGCGCTGTGGCAGGGCGACGCGCTGGCCGACGTGCGGGATGCGCCCTTCGCCGCTTCCCAGGTCGACCGGCTGGAGGAGTCGCGCCTCACCGCCGTCGAGGATCTCGCCGAGGCCGAGCTGCCGTCTCACGGCCAGGCTCCGCCGGACAGCCAGGCTCCGCCTCACGGCCAGACTCCGCCTCACGGCCAGACTCCGCCCCACGGCCAGACTCCGCCCCACGGCCGGGATTCGCCTCAGGGCTGGGATTCGTCCCTCGGCTCAGCTCCGCTTCATGGTGCACCTCCTCGGGGGGACGCGATCTCCTCGCTGCGCACGCTGATCGCCGCGCATCCGCTCCGGGAGCGGCCGCGGGGGTTGCTCATGCGCGCCTTGGCGGCGGCTGGGCGGTCGGCCGAGGCGCTTGCCCTGTATGAGGAGACGCGTCGCCTTCTCGCCGAGGAACTGGGGGCCGACCCGTCGCGGGAGCTGTCCGATCTGCATACGGCAATCCTCCGCGGCGACGGCCCGGCCGGCCACGGCACGTCTTTCCGGGGTACGCCGCACCCAGGCCCGGCCACCCGGGGCCCGGCCACCCCGGGCACGACCACCCCAGGAACGGCCACCCCAGGCACGGCCAGCCTGGGCACGGCCACCCCAGGCACGGCCACCCAAAAAACGACCACCCCAGGAACGACCACCCCAGGAACGGCCACCCCAGGAACGACCACGCCCAGGCAACCCTCCCGCCGAGGGGTGCCGATCCCCCTCACCAGCTTCGTGGGCCGCGACGACGACCTCATCCGCCTCACGACATCCCTGGCCACGGCACGGCTCGTCACCCTGCACGGACCGGGCGGCGCCGGCAAGACACGCCTCGCCGCCGAGGTGGCCGCCAAATCCACGACCGACTGCTGTTTCGTCGAACTGGCGGCGGCCACGGCCGACGACCTGCCCCGGGCGGTCCTGGACGCGCTGGGGCTCAAGGATGCGCGGCTCAACGACCGTACGCTCGGGGAAGCCGCCGCCGAATCGCCTGCCGCAACCGACCGCCTGGTCTTCGCCCTGTCCGATCGTGATCTCCTGCTGATCCTGGACAACTGCGAGCACGTCATCGACGCGGCCGCCGCTCTCGCCGCCCGGCTGCTGGGCGCCGCGCCGGGTCTGCGGGTGCTGGCGACGAGCCGGGAGCCGCTGGGCATCACCGGCGAATCCCGGTACCCGGTGGGCGGCCTGACCGTCCCGCCGCCGGCTGAGACAACACCGGAGAACGATGCCTATCCGGCGGTACGACTCTTCGCGGACCGCGCCGCCGACGTCTCCCCCGGCTTCACGGTGACCAGCGAGAACGCCGCCACGGTAGGCCACATCTGCCGCATGCTCGACGGCCAGCCGCTCGCCGTCGAGCTCGCCGCCGCACGCCTGCACGCACTACCGCTCGACGAGATAGCCGCCCGCCTCGATGACCGATTCCGATTGCTCACGAAGGGGAGCCGCACGGCCGCCTCCCGGCACCGCACCCTGCACGCCGTCGTCGCCTGGAGCTGGGATCTGCTGACCCCTGCCGAACAGATGCTGGCGCGCCGGTTCACGGTGTTCACCGGCGGCGCCGACCTCGAGGCCATCGAACAAATATGCAACGATAAATCGGATAAATCCGATTTGTTGGACCGCGTCCACGACCTCGTCAGCAAGTCCCTGATCGAACGGGACGGCACACGCTACCGGATGCTCGCGACGATCCGGGCCTTCTGCGCGGAACGGCTCGAGGAGTCCGGCGAGCAACAGACGCTGCACCGCGCGCACGCCGCGTACTACCTCGATCTCGCCTCTCGCGCGGACCCCTGGCTCCGCACCGCCTCGCAGCTCACCTGGCTCGACCGCCTCGACGCGGACCGCGACAACCTGCACACGGCGCTGCGTCGCGGCGACACGGCGACGGCGTTGCGGCTGGTGGCGGCGCTGTCCTTCTACTGGTGGCTGCGCGGGCTGCGCTCGGAGGCCACCGCCCTCGCCGAACGTGTGCTGCGCGCGGCCGGCCCGCAGCCGCCGCCGGGCCTCACCGAGGAGTACGTCCTCTGCGTCCTCAACGCGGCCCTCGGCGGCACCCGCCCGACCGAGCCGTGGGACGACTATCTGCGCACCATCGAGAAGCCGCCGGCCCAGCCGTTCCTGCTCTACCTCTCGGCCATGGCGGTGGGGCCGCCGGACGCACCGCCCGGCGACGTCATCGCGCTCAGCCGGGAGCTGCGCACGCGGCTCCGCAGCGGCTCCTGGATCAACGCGCTCGGCGGTGTGGGCGGCGGCTGGATGATGCTCTTCGCCGGCGCCGGACCGGAGGCCGCCGCGCCCGAGTTCGTCTCGGCGCTCGACGGCTTCCGCGCGCTCGGCGAGCGCTGGGGCACCATGATCGCGCTGTCCGGCCTGGCCGAGCTCGCGATCTGGGGTGGCCGTCCGGCCGAGGCGCTCCCCCAGCTCGACGAGGCGCTGCGGCTCGCCGAGGAGCTCAAGGCCATCGTCGACGTCGCGGATCTGCTGCGCAGTCGCGCCGAGAGCCGTCTCGCAGCGGACGATCTAGACGGTGCGGCGGCCGATTTCGCCAGTGCCGCCGAGGTGGCCCGGGACTGCGGCGCCCAGGAGCTGGTGGCGTCCGCGAAGCTCGGCGAGGGCACCGTGGCGTTCCGTCGCGGCGATCTGGAGGAGGCTCGTCTGCGCTGTTCAGCGGCGTTGGAGGTATGTCCGACCGGCTGGTACGGCGCCGACGGCACCCGCATGTCCATCCTCGTGATGCTCGGCCGGATCGCTTCGGCTCAGGGCGACCCGTCCGAAGCGGCCGACCGGTACCGATCAGTGTTCACCCTCCGCTCCGGCATGCTCGGCCTCCAGGTGATGGCCGAGGCGATCGACCGGCTCGCGACGCTGGTGCTGGATGCCGGCGATCCGGAGCGTGCGGCCGAGCTGCTCGGCACCGTCACGGCGCTCCAGCTTCGCCCCGGGACCGCGCCGGGCACGCTCGCCGCGCAGGCCGCGGCGAGGGCGGTGCTTGCGCTGGGCCCTGATGCGTACGAGAAGGCACACGCCCGCGGCGCCGGCCTCACCCCGGCTCAGGCCTTCACGATCCTCCGTTCCTGAAGTAAGGACTGTCAGCGCCTCGTGCGCGGTTGGTGCGGGAACGGTCAGCGCCCCCCGCCACGCTGCGGTCATGACATCTGCGGTTGCGGCCGAAGGGCTGCGGAAACGGTACGGGGGCGGGACCACCGCGCTGGACGGGTTCGATCTGCATGCGCCGGCCGGCGGCGTCTACGGGCTGCTCGGCCCGAACGGCGCCGGCAAGACCACGGCGGTCCGGGCCCTCGCCACCCTCCTCACATTCGACGCCGGGCGTGCGGAGGTGGCCGGCGCCGACGTGCGGCGGCAGCCCGAGGTGGTCCGCGACCGGATCGCGCTGACCGGCCAGTACGCCGCGGTCGACGAGATCCTCAGCGGCCGGCAGAACCTGGTCCTGTTCGGCCGGCTCCAGCACCTCGGCGCCCGCGACGCCCAGCGCCGGGCCGACGAGTTGCTCGAACAGTTCGGCCTGACCGAGGCGAAGGGCAGGTCGGCGGCCGAGTACTCCGGTGGCATGCGCCGCCGTCTCGACCTGGCGGCCAGCATGATCCGCCGGCCGGCCGTGCTCTTCCTCGACGAGCCGACCACCGGCCTCGACCCGCGCAGCCGCAACCAGGTCTGGGACGCGGTCCGCGCGCTGGTGGCCGGCGGCACGACGGTGCTGCTGACCACGCAGTACCTCGACGAGGCCGACCAGCTCGCCGCCCGGATCGCCGTGGTCGACGCGGGCCGGGTCGTCGCCGAGGGCACTCCGGCGCAGCTCAAGGCCACGATCGGCGCGGACCGGCTGGAGCTCGTCGTCGAGGACGCCGCCCGCCTCGCCGACGCCGCGACCGTCGTGGCCGGGCTCACCGGCACGACGCCGGACGTCGACGCCGACCAGCGGCGGCTGCGCGTTCCGGTGACGGACCGGGTGGGGTCGCTGGTCGCGACGGTCCGCGCGCTCCAGGACGCGGGGATTCCGGTGGCGGACGCCGGGTTGCACCGCCCGACCCTCGACGAGGTCTTCCTCCACCTGACGGGAGCTGCCCGATGAGTCTCGTGACCGATCAAGAGCAGACCCCCATGCGTACGAAGGAAGCCGCAGGAGTGACCCGCCACCGGGGCCGCGCCGTCGCGGACGGCTGGGTCATGACCGGGCGGTATCTGCGTCATGTGGTGCGCGCGCCCGAAGAGATCGTCATCTACTTCAGCCTGCCCATCATGTTCGTGCTGGTGTTCGGCTATGTCTTCGGCAGCGGCATGCAGGTGCCGGGCGGCGGTGGCTATCGCGAGTTCCTGCTGCCCGGGGTGTTCGTCATGACGATGCTCTACGGCATCGGCGCGACCGCCACGGGCATCGCGACCGACGTCGGACGTGGCGTGGTCGACCGATTCCGATCGATGCCGATGGCGCGGTCGGCGCTCATGACCGGGCGCGCCGCGGCTGATCAGTTCCGGGCGATGCTGGAGATCGTCGTGCTGCTGACGTGCGGGCTGCTCGTCGGGTGGACGTGGCATCGCGGCATCGGGGACTTCGTCCTCGCGATCGGCCTGCTGCTGTTGCTGCGGCTCGCGCTGAGCTGGGTCGGGATGTTCCTCGGCCTGGTCGCGCCGAATCCGGACACCGTCGCGACGATCGTGTTCCCGCTGGCCTTCCCGCTGAGCGCGGTGTCGAACATCTTCGTGGCGCCGGAGCTGATGCCGGGCTGGCTCGGGACGGTGGCGGCGTGGAACCCGATCTCGGCCACGACGACCGCCATCCGGGAGCTGTTCGGCAACCCCGGCCTGGGCGGCGACTCGTGGGCGACCCAGCACGCGCTGCTGCTGGCGGTGCTGTGGCCGATCGTCCTGATCGCGATCTTCGGCCCGCTCGCGGTCGGACGTTACCGGTCACTGGGGCGCTGAGAGCGTGGTCGGACGTTATCGCTCACTGGGGCGCTGAGCGCGCGGCCGGCCTGTTGCGCGGCGCTGCGGGCGGTGTCGCGGCAACGACCGTATCCCGCCCGCAGCGCCACCGGCCGCGGAACGTCCGGGCGGAGAGCGCCCCGGCGGCCGTGGACCGCGCTCCGGCCAGAGCGGTCCTGACCGGCCGCGCCCCTGCGGGGAACGGGCGCGACCGGAAGTCCTTCGCGAAGCAGTCTTGAACCCGATGGGCGCATCGCGCAAACTCACTCCGAGCAGATCCCTCGCGAGCTGCGGCTTCTGCGGACCAGTCTGCGCCCCTCGTGTTTCCGGCGGATACCGTGCGCGCATGACTTTCTCGATCGTGGGCCGGTCCGCCGACGGCGCGGCCGTCGGTGTGGCCGTGGCCAGCAAGTTCCTCGGTGTCGGCGCGGCGGTCCCGGCGGCCCTCGTGAACGTCGGCGCCGTCGCCACCCAGTCCTATGCGAACCTCGCCTACCGCCCGCAGGCCCTCGCCCTCCTCGGCACCGGCGTGGACGCGGAATCCGTGGTCAAGGGCCTGATCGCCGCCGACGACGGCCCGGTCTCGCACCGTCAGGTGGGCGTCGTCGGCGCGACCGGCCCGGGGGCCACGTTCACCGGCGACGACTGCCACGACTGGGCCGGCGGCGTGGCGGGCGACGGCTACGCGGCGCAGGGCAACATGCTGACCGGCCCCGGCGTGGTCACGTCGATGCGGGAAGCCTGGCTCGGGTCCGCGGAGTCGCTGCCGTACCGTCTCCTCGCCGCGCTCCGCGCCGGCGATCAGGCGGGTGGCGACCGGCGCGGTCGGCAGAGTGCGGCTCTGCTGGTGGTCTCGCAGGGGCGAGGGTACGGCGGCACCAGCGACGTCTGGGTGGACCTCCGGGTGGACGACCACCCGGATCCGGTGGCCGAACTGGGCCGGCTGCTCACCATGCACAGCCTGTACTTCGAGTCCCCCGACCCGGACTCCCTGCTCGCGCTGGACGGCGACGTCGAGGCCGAGGTCCGCTCCCGCCTGGCGTCGGCCGGCTTCACGGGAACCGCCCTCGACGACGAACTGGCCTCCTGGGCCGGCGTCGAGAACCTGGAGATGCGCATCGTCCCCGGCTCGATCGACCCGCTGGTGCTGGCCCACCTGCGCACGGTCACGCAGGCGGGCCAGTAGGGAGCGGATGGTCAGCTGCTCCGCCGCAGCACCGGGGCCGTGGCCGCCATCACCGCGACGATCGCGCATCCGATGGTGACCGCGGTCCCGGCGCCCCACGGGATGACCAGGTCGATGCCGCGGCCCAGTTCGGACTCGACGGCCGCCCGGATCCCGGCCATCGACACGGCCGCCACCGCCGCGCCGAGCAGCGCCCCGGCGCCGACCGCGAGCAGGGCCTCCGCGGAGAGCACCCCGAGCACCTGGCCCCGCCCGGCCCCGGCGAGACGCAGCACCCGCAACTCGCCGCGGCGGGCAGCGGTGGCCATGAGCAGCGTGTTCGCGACCGCGATCCCGGTGTATCCGGCGCTCAACCCGATCAGCGCCAGCAGGAACAGATCCACGAGCTCACCCTCCTCGTCCACCTCACGCTGCGCGAACTCCGCCACCGTCATCACCACTCCCCCGGCGGCCGCGGCGGTCCCGGCATCGGCGGCCCCGGCATCGGAGGCGTCGTCGTCGAGGAGCACGAGGCTGGTCAGCGCATCCGGATCGTGGGCGCGCACCAGCTCGCGGGCGAGCACCACCGGCGCCGCCGCCTCCGGTTCGACGGCGGTCACCGGCAGGTCGGTGCGGGTGCCGTCGGCGAGCCGCAGCGCGACCGTGCCGCCGGCCGCCACCCCGAGCTCGGCAGCGGTGTCGGTGTGCAGCACGACGCCCTCGCCGCCGTGCACGCCGGCTGCGTCGTACCCGGCGGCGGTCTTGCCCTCGCCCACCAGCACCCGCGTCGCCAGGCGCGACTCACCTCCCAGCGCCGCGACCGCCGCCTCCGAGAGGCCCGGCGTGTTGTCGGGCACCAGCACGTTCGCGGCCGGGTATTCCGCCGCCTCGTCGATCCCGGCCGCCTCCTCGATCGTCGCGATCATGCCGGTGAGCATCACGGTCAGCCCCACGGTGGCGAGCACGGGCGCCGCCGTCGACGCGACCCGGCGCACCCCGGTCAGCGTGCCCTCCCGGACCAGCATGCCGGTCGCCGACCGCCGCCACGGCGCCGCCACCAACCGCACGAGCGGGCCGATCAGCACCGGCGAGAGCAGCGCGGCCGCGGTGATCAGGAACATCGCGGCGCCCATGCCGGCCGTCGTCTTCGACTCGTTCGCCAGCGACGGCATCACCGCGAGCAGCGCCCCACCGGCGACCGCGGTCAGCAGCCCGGCCACCCATCGGGAGATCGGCATCGGGCGCGGGTCGGCCGCGGCCTCGCGCAGCGCGTCGAGCGGCGGGATCCGCGACGCGCGCCGGGCCGCCACGACCACGCCGGCGAGGGCCGCGAGCACACCGACGAGCGCGGCTCCGGCGACGGCGAGCGGCTGCCAGGTGACGGTGAAGCCGGGCGGCTCGAGTCCGGTTTCGACCATCGGCGCGGCCAGCAGCGGCGCGGCCATCGCCCCGAGGGGCGCACCGGCCGCACCCGCCACCACGGCGATCAGAATCGTCTCCCCGTACATCATCCGTCGCACCTGACCGGGAGTCGCGCCGACCGCTCTCAGCAGTCCCAGCTCGCGTCGCCGTTGCGCGGCGCTCAGCGCCGTCGTCGACGAGACCACGAAGACGGTCGCGAACGCACCCAGCATGACCAGGGCGATCAGCAGCTGAGCACCGATCCACCGGATCCGGGTGACACTGCCGGGCTCCAGCGCGTCGCGATCACTTCCGGTCACGACGCTGCCGGCCGCGCCGATCAGCGCTTGCGCCGCTGCCGCCACCTGCTGCTCATCACCGGTCACCGTCAGACCGATCACGGGTACGCCGGAAGCGCGCTCGGCGGCCACCCGATCCGCCACGAAGTAACCGGCCTGCGACCCGGCGCCCTCGAACGGACCGTTGTCGATCACAGTCCCGGTGATCGTCCACGTCTCCGGGCCGCGGGCGGTGAGCACCTCGGCCCTCTCGCCGGGACGCACCCCGGCGGCGGCCACCTCACCGTCCTTCTCCGGCGCCCGGCCCGCGGCGAGCCGATAGCCGCCGAGCGCCGCCGACGACCAGGCGTGACCCGCGTGCCGGGCGGCGGACGGGTCGCCCGTCGCCGTCCCGCCGGCCAGCCGCTGCACATAGAAGGAGGGATCGGGGACGGCGTGCTCGACACCCGGCACCGTCCGCAGCCGGCCGGCCAGGGCGTCCGCTTCGGCCGGGGTCCAGTTCGGCCGTTCCGGCTCGCCGTAGTCGTTCGTGCCGGTCTGCGGCGGCTGGACCAGGACCGGGGAGGCGCTGTAGCGCTGCGGGGCCCGCGGCTGGGAACTGAGGTACAGCGTCGCGGACGCGGCCAGCACGGCCACGCCCAGCGCGACCGCGACGAACGTGCCGGCGAAGCTCGCGAACCGGTGGCGGAAGTTCGCCCAGGCCGTGCTCATCGGACCACCTCGCGCCGGCCGGATCCGCCGCTCCGGGCCGATTCGAGGCGTGCCGTGCGCACGGCGATCCGCTCCGCGTCCGCGCCGCCGGTCAGCTCGTCGACCACCCGGCCGTCGGCGAGGAACAGCACCCGGTCGGCGTGCGCCGCCGCGTACGGATCATGGGTCACCATCACGATCGTCCGGCCATGCCGGTCCACGGCGGACCGCAGCAGCCGCAGCACCTCGGCGCCGGACGTGGCGTCGAGCGCGCCGGTCGGCTCGTCGGCGAAGAGCACCGCCGGGCGGGTGACCAGCGCACGGGCGATCGCCACGCGCTGCTGCTGACCGCCGGACAGCTCGGCGGGCCGATGGCCGGCGCGCTCGGCGAGACCCACCTCGGCCAGCGCCGCGGTCACCTCGCCGGCGGCCGGGCGGCGGCCCGCCAGGCGCATCGGCAGGGCGACGTTCTGCGCGGCGGAGAGCGCCGGCACCAGATTGAAGGCCTGGAACACGAACCCGACCCGGTCCCGCCGCAGCCGGGTCAGCGCCCGCTCGCTCAGCCCGCGCACCGGGCTCCCGTCGATGACCACCTCGCCGTCGTCGGCCCGGTCGAGGCCGGCCGCGCAGTGCAGCAGTGTCGACTTCCCGGACCCGGACGGCCCCATCACGGCGGTGAAGGTGCCCGCCGCGAACGTCGCGTCAAGGGCGTCGAGGGCGGTCACGGCCCGCTCACCGGTGCCATACCGCCTGGTCACGGCCCTCAACTCGACCGCTGCCGTACTCGTCGTCGTCATGCCCTCAAGCCTCGCCGCCGGACACGGCGGCGTCAGTACGGCAGGGTGCACTCTCCGGGGTACAGCAGGGGGTACCGGGAGAGGTATATCCAGCACTACCGACAAACGGCGGCCGCCTCGGTAGCGTTCCCGGCATGCCGGTCCGCACCGCGCTCGATGCGCTCTCGCTGCGGCCTACCGTGTTCCTGCGGTCGGCCTGGCCGTGGCGCTCGCTGGCCTATCTCATGGTGGGCGCGCTGGTCGGCTGGGCCACGATCCTGGCCGTGCTCTCCCTCCTCGTCGCGGGCACGCTGCTGTCGGTGCTGGTGGTGGGGTTCGCCGGGTTCGTCGCCACGGTCCTGTCCGGGATCGTGGTGGCCCGGGTGGAGCGGTGGCGGCTCCGGCTGGTCGACTTCTCGGATCTGCCCGACCCGCACGAGCCGGTGCCGGCGCCGGGGCTGCGCGCCTGGGTCGGCTTCCGGCTCCGCGAGGAGGTGACCTGGCGGGAGCTCGGGTACGCGGCGATCTCGGCGGGTCTGCTCTGCTGGATGGACGCCCTGGTCGTGGGCGGCGCCGGCTACATCGCCGTGACCACGATCGGCGCGCCGTTCGTGATCGGCGACGAGCCGCTGCACAACACCCTGCTGTTCCCGCTGTTCGGGGTGCCGCTGACGATCATTCTGGCCTACCCGATCGTCGCCTGGGCGGGCGCGCGGGCCGCCATGGCGCGGGCGATCCTGGCGCCGCGCACCGACGAGCGTCTGGTCGAGGTGACCCGGTCGCGGGCGCGGCTGGTGGACGCCTTCGAGGTGGAGCGCCGGCGGATCGAGCGCGACCTGCACGACGGCGCCCAGCAGCGGCTCGTCGCGCTGAGCATGCAACTGGGCCTGGCCCGGCTGGAGCTGCCGCCCGGCTCCCCCGCGGCCGAGCCGATCGCGGCCGCCCACGAGCTGGCCAAGCAGGCCCTGACCGAGCTGCGCGAGCTGATCCGCGGGGTGCATCCGCAGGTGCTCACCGGACGCGGCCTGGCGGCGGCGGTCGGTGAGGTGGCGTCGACCGCGCCGCTCCCGGTCGATCTCGACTTCGATCTCCCCGGCCGGCTCGCCCCGGCCGTGGAGGTCACGGCGTACTTCGTGACGGTGGAGGCTCTGACCAACGTGGTGAAACACAGCGGCGCCGCGCGCGCCGCCATCTCGGCCCGGGTGGTGCGGGACAGGCTGCTTCTGGAGGTACGGGACGACGGCCGTGGCGGCGCCGATCCCGCGAAGGGCACCGGGCTGGTCGGTCTCGCGGACCGGCTGGCGGTGCTGGACGGCGCCGTCACCGTATCCAGTCCCGAGGGCGGTCCCACGGTTCTGCGGGCCGAGCTGCCGCTGCCACCCGTACCCGATGATCCAAGATCTCCCCGCGCGAGGCCGCAGCCGGGCCGCGGGTTTGCGGCTGCTGATCAGGAGCGGTCATGACCGGGTTGCGTGTCGTCATCGCCGAAGACGGGCTGATCGTGCGGGAAGGCGTCGCCGGCATGCTGCGGCGCTTCGGGCACGAGGTCGTCGCCGCCGTGGGCGACGCCGACGAGCTGCTCGAGGCCGTCCCCGAGCACGCGCCCGACATCGTCGTGACCGACGTCCGGATGCCGCCCGGCTTCAGCGACGAGGGCCTGCAGGCGGCGATCACGCTGCGCGCCGCCGACCCGGAGCTGCCGGTGCTGGTGCTCAGCCAGTACGTCGAGCAGACCTACGCGGCCGAGCTGCTCGACTCCGGGCATACGGCGGGCGTCGGATACCTGCTCAAGGACCGGATCGGCGAGGTCACCGAGTTCGTCGACGCGATCGAGGAGGTGGCGTCCGGGCGCACCGTGGTCGATCCGGAGGTGGTCCGCCAGCTGCTCGGCCGCCGGCGCGACCCGCTGCACCGGCTGACCGGCCGGGAACGCGAAGTGCTCGCGCTGATGGCCGAGGGGCGATCGAACGCGGCCATCGCCCGCGCGCTCGTCGTCACCGAGGCGGCCGTCGCGAAGCACATCGGCAGCCTGCTCACGAAACTCGACCTGCCGCCGGACGCCGACGACCACCGCCGGGTGCGGGCGGTCCTAGCCTACCTGCGCGGGTGATCCGGCCCGCTCGCCGCGAACCGTGTTCCGGCAGTGGCGCTTGACGGCGTACATCACCCGGTCCGCGCGGTCGAGCAGGTCGGCGGCGTCGTGCGGCGGCTGGTCGAAGGCGACCGCCCCGATGCTGAAGCCGACGCGGGGTGACCAGGCCGCGGTCGCCTCGAGCAGTTCGTGGTGCAGCCGGCCGAGCCGGCCCAGCGCCTCGTCCAGCGTCGCGCCCGGCAGCAGCACGGCGAACTCGTCGCCGCCGAGCCGCGCCACGCAGCCGTGCCGGTCCAGCACCCGGGCCACGGCCTTGAGGACCTCGTCGCCGGCCGCGTGGCCGTTCGTGTCGTTCATCGCCTTGAAACCGTCGAGGTCGATGTAGGCGGCGGTCAGCGGCGCGCCGGTCTGCCGCATCCGCTCGATCTCCCCGTCCGCGGCCTCCCGGAACGATCGGGCGTTCGGCAGCGAGGTCAGCGGGTCGGTGCGGGACAGGCCGGTCGCCTCGGCGAGCCGTTCCGCGAGGTGACCGGCGAGCGCCGCGACGATCCAGAGCACGGCGAACCGGGCCAGCAGGTTCCACACCACGATCCCGGGCGGGATCGGCGGGCCGACCCGGGTCAGCACCTCGATGCCCGTCCAGGTCGTCGTCGCGATCGCGGCGACCCCGGTGCTCGACCGGCTGCCCGCGGCCGCCGCGAGGAAGACCGGCAGCACGTAGGCGACCGCGACCGAGACGTCCCGGATGGCGAAGTAGTCGAACACGCCCATGAGGCCGACGAGCGCGATCGACGCCGCGGTCAGCCGGCGGGCGGGCAGGCGGCCCAGCCACTCGATGACCGCGGCCAGAGGCGACCCCGTGATACGCACGAAGAGGAGATCGGCCGGCCCGCGCGTCACCTGAGGGTCAGGCGCTCACCGCCACCACGATCGAGGCCAGCAGACCGGACACCAGGTCGAACCGGTCCCGCGGGACCACGTGCAGGGTGCAGGCCCGCTCGTCGTTGACGGCCCGGGGCGTACGGATGCTCCGGTACGGCGGCAGTTGCGCGACCTCGGCGGTGAGCGCCTCGGGGAGGTGGAGCCGCCCGCTGTGCGCGACCGACCGCCCGCCGGCCAGGTATCCGCCCCGGTGCGCCTCGGCGTGGATGTGCACGGGCACGCCGTCCTGCCAGCCGGGGTGCACGGTGCGGAACTCGGCGTACCCCTGCGGGTCCGTCACCTGCGCGCCGCGTACCTCGGTCCGGCCGAGCGCGTCCCAGTGCCGGATGTCGAGCACCGCGCCGCCGATCGGATCCCCGGTCTTCTCCGCGAGCAGCCGGATCCGCAGCATGAGCGGCACGCCCGGATGGTCACCGGCGATGTCCCGCCGGACGAGTTCGAGAGGGAGGTGGTGAACGCGCTCCTCCAGGTCGGGGGTGAGCAGCAGCGCGGTGCGGGCCGTGCTCGATCCGAGCACCGCCGTGCCCGGCCGGGCCGCGGGCAGGAGCCGGGTGCCGGGCAGCGGGCCGGGGGCGGGGACGGCCGGAGGGCCGGGGGCGGGGACGGGGACGGGGACGGCCGGAGCGGGGACGATGGGAGAGGGGATGGCCGGGGCGGGGCCTGCCATCCAGGCGGTCGCGGGTACCGCCCGGGAGGGACGGGTGGTACCGCTGCTGCCGGGGATCGCGGGAGCCGCGGTGGCCGGTGTGCCCTCGTGTGCCGCTGAGCTCTCCCGCTGGCTGATGACCGGGCCCACGCCGTTGTCGTCGGTCTGCAATGCCGCCACTTCCCCCGCTGTCGATCGCCAGGACCGCAGTTGATCTTTCCAGGGGAATTACAGAAAAAATCCGTTTTGAGATATTTGTTCCTGTGTGTCCCGGAAGGGTCCAGGGATCAGGCGGGGTGGGCCGTCGCCACCGGGGCGAAGCGCTGCGCCGCCGTCAAGGTCATCGTCGACCAGCGCATCGCGTCGAGGAAGGGGCCGGCCAGGTCGCCGGAACCCCAGGATCCCTCGCCGTAGGCCTGGACGGCCCGCAGCACCTCGCCCAGCCGTCCCGAGCCCGTCGTCAGGGCGTCGGAGACGTCCGCGGCGAGGGGGAGCTGCTCCACCATCGCGGCCGGGGTCATCGCCATCAGCTCGGCCATGCCGCTGACCAGGCCGGCCACGAAGGCGGCGCCCGGGTCGGCGCGGAAGCGGGGGGCCAGGTTCTCGCAGAGGCGGGCCTTCGTGAGGGCCGTCAGGAGCTGTTCCTCCGGGGCCTCGCCGACGTCGTCGACGACCATGAGGGTGGCCCAGCGCCGGATGTGGGTCAGGCCGATCATCATGATGGCCTGGCGGACCGAGGAGATGCGGCTGGTCACGCCGGCCGCGACCGAGTTGCTGACGCGCAGGACGCGCATGGCGAGGGCCGGGTCGCTGGCGATGATCTGGGTGATCTTGTCGAGGCGGACGTCGGGGTGCATCAGGGCCGCGACCAGTTCGAGGCGGCGCATCCGGGACGGCGACAGGCTGGGGGTGCTGAGCACCTGAGGGCGGCTCAGGACGTACCCCTGACGCAGTTCCATGCCGTAGCGGTCGGCGATGGCGAGCTGCTCCTCGGTCTCGAGACGCTCGGCGACGATCTGCAGGCCGGGATGGCGGCGGATCTCGGCGACGACGCTCTCCAGGTCGCTCAGGTCCCCGTCGAGAAGATCGAGTTTCACGTACGAGGCCAGCCCGAGCAGCTGTTCGTGCCCGGAACCCCAGACGAAGTCGTCGAGGGCTATCCGGTAACCGGCCTCGGCGAGCGCGGTGATCCCGGCGATCACCTCGTCGTCGATCTCGACGGTCTCGAGGATCTCGAGGACGACCTGTTCCGGGCCGAACGGCAGCGGCAGGCGCCCGGTCACGAACTCGCGGGTGAGGTTGATGAAGCACGGCCGGTTCCCGGCCACCTCGGCGATGCCGAACTCGGTGAACGCGTTCACCATGACGGCGCTGGTGGCATAGGTGTCCTGCCGGCCCGACGCGACGGCGTCCATGCGACCGCGGAAGAGGAGCTCGAAAGCCACAACGACACCATCAGCGTCGAAGATCGGCTGACGCCCCACGTGCACGGCGTCCAACGTCGGGATTCCCACGTCGAGGCCATCGGCAGGATGCGGCCACACTTGAGAAAGCGAAGGGAAACAGGCCGGGGAAACAAAGTCGAAACGGAGGGTTCCTCGCACAGCCGTTCTCATGCTCAGATGAGACGGCCGTCACCACGAGACGCTCAGATGAGACGGCCGTCACCACGAGATAAGGAACCACCGGATGCTCAACCTCTCCGTACTCCTGGAGGACAGCGCCCGTCACTACCCGGACCGCGCCGCCGTGGTGCTGGGCCCGACGAGGCTGACGTACGCGCAGGTGAACGCCGCGGCCAACCAGGTCGCGAGCCTGCTCACCGCCCGGGGCATCGGACCGGGCGACAAGGTGGCGCTCTCCTGCCCCAACCTGCCGTACTTCCCGATCGTCTACTACGGGATCCTGAAGGCCGGCGCCGTCGTCGTCCCGCTGAACGTGCTGCTCAAGGGCCGCGAGATCGCGTACCACCTGAAGGACTCGGACGCGAAGGCCTACTTCTGCTTCCAGGGCACCCCCGAGCTGCCGATGGGCGCCGAGGGCTGGGCCGGCTTCGGCGACGCCGACGACTGCGAGCACTTCTTCCTGATCACCGCCGACCCGGCCGCCGCGTCGACGGTCGACGGCGCCGAGACGCTCGGCCAGGCGCTCGCCGGCCAGTCGCACGCGTTCGAGACGGTGCAGCGGGACGAGACCGACCCCGCCGTCATCCTCTACACGAGCGGCACGACCGGCCAGGCCAAGGGCGCCGAGCTCTCCCACTCGAACCTCGTACTCAATGCTCTGACCTGCACTCGCCTTTTCGGCACGCAACCGGGCACCGATACCCATCTGCTGGTGCTGCCGCTGTTCCACTCGTTCGGCTCGACGGTCAACATGAACGCCGGCTTCGCCACCGCCTCGACGCTGGTGCTGCTGCCGCGCTTCGACGCGCAGGCCGCGGTCCAACTGCTGCAGAGCGAGAACGTGACGTTCTTCGCGGGCGTCCCGACCATGTACTGGGGCCTGCTCAACGCCCTGAGCGAATCCCCCCAAACAGACGTCGAGCGGATCGCCGCCAACATGCGCGTCGCGGTCTCCGGCGGCTCCAGCCTCCCCGTCGAGATCATCAAGGAGGTCAAGCAGCGGTTCGGCGTCACCATCCTGGAGGGCTACGGCCTCTCCGAGACCTCGCCGGTCGCCACCTTCAGCGACCCGAACTCGGAGCCCCGGCCCGGCTCGATCGGCATCCCGATCTGGGGTGTCGAGGTGAAGCTGATCGACCCGGAGTGGAACACCGTCGACGGCACCGACGAGATCGGTGAGATCGCGGTCCGCGGCCACAACATCATGCGCGGCTACTACAACCGGCCGGAGGCCACCGCCGAGGTCATGAGGAACGGCTGGTTCCGTACGGGGGACCTGGCGCGCCGGGACAAGGACGGCTTCTTCTACATCGTCGACCGGGCCAAGGACATGATCATCCGCGGCGGATTCAACGTCTACCCCCGGGAGATCGAGGAGGTCCTGCTCACCCACGAGGCGGTCTCGCTGGCCGCGGTCATCGGCGTGCCGCACCCGAGCCACGGCGAGGAGGTCAAGGCGTTCGTCATCCTCAAGCCGGGCGCCACCGCCACCGAGGACGAGCTGGTGGCCTGGAGCAGGGAACAGATGGCGAGCTACAAGTACCCCCGCGTGGTGAGCATCGTCGAGTCGCTGCCGATGACCGCGACCGGCAAGCTGCTCAAGCGCGAGCTCAAGTAGAGGTGGTTGCGCCGGTGTCGCACAGTGGAGGGTGGATGTTACGGAGGTCCGCTTGACCATGACACTGGCGCAACGCCCCGCTGCGGGCGGCCGCGGAGTCCTGCGCCGGGTCGGTCAGTTGCGCCGCACCTCGCCCGGCCGCCTGCAGCTCCTGCTCGTGCTCCTGATCGTGCTCGGCGCGCTCACCGGCCTGGTCGCCGGGGTCACCGCGCAGTCGGCGGCCGGCGGCACGGCCGACCTGCGGGATCGGACGCAACCGCTGCTCGCCGAGGCCGAGACGATCTATTCGTCGCTGGCCGAGGCCGACACGATCGCGGCACAGGCGTTCCTGGCCGGCGGTCTGGAGCCCAAAGAGCTGACCGATCGGTACGAGGCCAGGCTGGCGCAGGCCACGACGGCTCTGACGAGCGCGTCCCGGCGTACCCCCGAGGGCTCGGAGGCCACCGAAGCGGTCCACGCCCTCGCGGCCGGGACCACCCGCTACGCCGCGCTGGTCGCCACGGCGCGCGCCGCCAACCGGCAGGGACTGCCGGTCGGCGCCTCCTACCTCGCCACCGCCTCCGAGCTCAACCAGCAGACGCTCCAGCCGCAGGCGCAGCAGCTGTTCCAGTTCGCCGCGCGCGAGGTCGACGCCGGCTACGAGGAGGCCCGCGCCTCGTGGTGGCTGATCATCCTGCTGGTCCTGGTCGTCGGGCTGACCGTCGCCCTGATCGGCACCCAGCTCTACCTGAGCCGCGCCACCCGCCGCACGTTCAACGTGCCGCTGGTGGCCGCGACCGGTCTCATGGCGCTGCTCGTCGCGTCGACGGGCGTGCTGTTCACGCTCCAGCGCGGCAACCTCGCGGACGCCGGGGAGCACGGCTCGGCCCCGATCGCCACGCTCGCCGAGCGGCGGATCCTCGCGCTGCGCGAGCGGGCCGCGGAGGCGCTGACCCTGGCGGCACGGGCCGGCAGCGGGCCGCACGAGATCGCCTTCTCCGACGCCCGGTCCCGGATGACCTTCGACGAGCCGGAGCTGGAGAGCGTGTGGCCGCTGATGTCCGACGCCACCGACCAGCACAACGCCTACGTCGCACTGCACCAGCGGGTGCGCGACCTCGACGACGCGGGTGACTACGACGGCGCGGTGCGGCTCGCGGTGAGCCCCGAGGCGAACGAGACGTTCGACGCGCTCACCAGCACCCTCGACGCGGCGCTCGACGACCGCCGGAAGGTGTTCGACGACGAGATCACGGCGGCCGGCAAGGGTCTCGGCGCGCTGACCGTCCTCGCCCCGCTGCTGGCGCTCGCCGTGTGCGTGCTGGCGGCGCTCGGGCTCCGCGCGCGTCTGGAGGAATACCGCTGATGCGTGCCCGGATCGCCCTCGCCGCCGCCGCCGTCCTGGCTCTCGCCGGGTGCACCGAGCCCGCGGCGCCCACCACCGCGCCGATACCGGCCCGGCAGACCGAAGCGCCGCCGGCCCAGCCGAAGGCGCCGGACTGCGACGCCACCGCCAGCCTCCGCCCGGCCGGAGCGCTGCCGGCCCCGGGCCGGATGCCCGCCGGCAGCTACATGGCGGAGATCCAGAAGACCGGCCGGCTCATCCTCGGCACCAGCCAGGACAGCCCGCTGTTCAGCTCCCGCGACCCCTTCACCGGCCGGGTCGAGGGCTTCGACATCGACATGGGCCGGCTCGTCGCCAAGGCGATCTTCGGGGACGCGAGCAAGCTCCAGATCAAGGTGATCCCGCACGCCGACCGCACCAAGCAGTTCGACGACGAGGGTGACAAGGTCGACCTGGTGATCAACACGATGACCGCGAACTGCACCCGCTGGCAGGAGGTCGACTTCTCCACGGTCTACCTGGAGACCGGGCAGCGCCTGCTGGTCCGGAAGGACTCGGAGATCGACGGCCTGGACGACCTCGCCGACCAGCGGGTCTGCGCCGCGGTCGGCTCCACCTCGTTCACCAACATCCAGAAGGCCGGCGCCGACGCGGTGGCCCGCAACGGCTGGGGCGAGTGCCTCGTGGCCTTCCAGCAGAACGAGGTCGTGGCGATCTCCACCGACGACACCATCCTGGCCGGGCTCGCCGAGCAGGACCCCTTCGCGAAGGTGGTCGGCCCGCGGTTCACCGAGGAGCCGTACGCCATCGCGATCTCGAAGGAGCACCCCGACTTCACCCGGTTCGTCAACGCGGTCCTCGAGCAGAGCCGCCGCGACGGGTCCTGGAAGGACGCGTACGACAAGTGGCTCGGCGCCCTCGGCCCGGCCCCGCAGCCACCGGCGGCGCGATACCGATGACCGACCCCGCACTGTCCCGCGCCGACACCGAGCTCGAGCGCCTGGCCGGCGCCGTCACCGCGATGGCGGCGAACCTCGTCGAGCTCGACGAGAACCCGGACCGCAAGGAGCTCGGCGCCACGGCGCTGACCGGGCACACCGCGACGGCCTGGGCCGACGCCGAGGACGCCCTGGCCCGGCTCTGGCAGGGCCACCGGCAGCTCGGCGAGCTGATCGCACAGGCCCGGGCGCTGCGGGGTCAGCGGCGGGTCGACGCGGACGCCTACACCCGTCTCGTCCTCGGCGGCTCGATCACGCTCTCCACCAGCACGGTCCCGCTCGCGCAGCGCGGTCTCACCGGCGCCGGCCAGGTCAGCACGGTCTGCTCCCCCGCCGACCTGCTCGCCGCCATGGAGGCCGCGTTCGCCACGGCCGTCGACGTGGTGACCCGGGCCGGTGAGCGCTGGCGGACGCTGCTGCCGGGCGCCGCCGACGCGGCCGCGGCCCTCGCCCACGCCCGGGCCCTGCAGGGCAGCCCGCTGCTCGACGACGCGGACCGGCTGCTCGGCGCGTTCACCGGCACCCTCGCGACCGACCCGCTCGCCGCCGACCCGTCGGTGCTCGACCGGGTCCGCGCGCTGGTGGCCCGGGCCGACGCCGAGCGCACCTCCGCCTTCGAGCTGCGGGCCTGGCTGGAGCAGCGGCTGCGGGACGCGCGGGCGCTCACCGCCGAGATCGCCGCGGCCCGGCGCGCCGCGGACGCTGCGCGTCAGGCGGCGGCCGGGCGTTTTCCCGAGCAGAGGATCGCGACCGTACGGGGGAGCGACCCGGGCATCGAGCTCGCGGCGATCGAGGCGCTGGCCGCCGCCGGGCAGTGGTCGCTCATCCCGCCCCGGCTGACCCGGTGGAAGCGGGAGGCGGCCGAGCGTCTCGCCGCGCTGCGGGCCGCCGCGGCGCACAACACCGCCCTGCTGACCGAGCGCAACGAGCTGCGCGGCCGGTTCGACGCCTACCGGGCCAAGGCGCTGCGCCGCGGTCTCGGCGAGGACGCCGCGCTCACCCCGCTGGCCGAGGCGGCCCGCGCGGCGCTGCACGAGCAGCCGTGCGACCTCGAGGCGGCACGCGCCGCTGTCGGCGCGTACCAGGACGCTCTTTCCACCACGATCGCTGCGAGGGATGCCCGGTGACCACCTGCCAGCGGAACTGTCCCGGCACCATCGAGGACGGGTACTGCGACACCTGCGGCATGGCGCCCGCCGCGGTGCCGGCCGCCGTCCCCGCGCCCGCGTCTCCCGCGGCCCGGCCCTCCCCGCCGGCCGGGCTGTCCGCGCCGACCACGCCGCGGCCCCGGGTCAACGGCTCCTCCTCGGTCCGCTCGTCGGCGCTCTCGACGCGGACCGGCGGCAGCGGCCGGAGCAGCTCGCGCGCCCAGTCCCGGCGGCGGTTCGGCGGCGGGCTCGTCGAGATCGCGCCGATCACGCAGGCCGACCCGGCGACCGCCGTGATGGCCGCCGGCGAGGTGCCGGAGTCGAAGCGGTACTGCGCCAAGTGCGGCAGCCAGGTCGGCCGCAGCCGGGGCGACCGCCCGGGCCGGACCACCGGGTTCTGCGCCTCCTGCGGCGAGCCGTTCGACTTCACCCCGAAACTGCGGAAGGGCGACCTGGTCGCCGGGCAGTACGAGGTGGCCGGTCCGCTCGCGCACGGCGGCCTCGGCTGGATCTACCTGGCCGTCGACAAGAACGTCTCGGACCGCTGGGTGGTCCTCAAGGGCCTGCTCAACTCCGGCGACGAGGACGCGCTCGCCGCCGCGGTGGCCGAGCGCCGGTTCCTCGCCGAGGTCGAGCACCCGAACATCGTCAAGATCTACAACTTCGTCGAGCACGACGGCGCCGGCTACATCGTCATGGAGTACGTCGGCGGCAAGTCGCTGAAGGACCTGCTCAAGGCGGCCCGCGCGCCGCTGCCGCTGCACCAGGCCCTCGCGTACGTCCTGGAGATCATGCCGGCGTTCGGCTACCTGCACGACCGCGGCCTGATCTTCTGCGACTTCAAGCCGGACAACGTGATCCAGTCCGGCGACCAGATGCGGCTCATCGACCTCGGCGGCGTCGTGCACATCGACGACCAGGAGGCGGCGCTCTACGGGACGATCGGCTACCAGGCCCCCGAGATGGCGACGGCCGGCCCGTCGATCGCCTCCGACCTCTACACGATCGGCCGCACGCTGGCGGTGCTCACCACCGACTTCCGGGGCTACCAGACCACGTTCAAGGAGAGCCTGCCCGACCGGTCCTCGTTCGACGTCTACGTCAAGCACGAGTCGTTCTACCGGCTCGTCGACCGCGCCACCCGCGCCGATCCGGCCGAGCGGTTCGAGGACGCGGCCGAGATGGCCGACCAGATGCTCGGCGTCCTGCGCCAGGTCCTCGCGGCCGAGGGCGAGCCGCGGCCGGCGCCGTCCAAGCTGTTCACCGGCGAGCTGCGGACCGACCCGCACGCGGACGGCGTGCGCTGGCAGGACCTGCCCACCCCGCTCATCGACCTGACCGACCCGGCCGCCGCGTTCCTCGCCTCGGTCACCGTGACCGACCCGGCCGAGGTGCTCACGCTGCTCGGCAAGGCTCCGCACTACACGCTCGAGGTGCGGCTGCGGGAGCTGCGGGCGCACATCGACCTCGGCGCCCGGACCGGCCGGTTCGACGAGGCCCGGACGTTCCGGACGCTGCTCGCCGAGTCGGCCGGCCCGGACTGGCGGGTCGCCTGGTACGAAGGTCTGCTCGCGCTCGCCACCGGCGACCACGACCAGGCCCTGGCCCGGTTCGACGCGGTCTGGTCGGCGCTGCCCGGCGAGCTCGCGCCGCAGCTCGCGCTCGGGTTCACCGCCGAGCTGAAAGGCGACCGGGACGCCGCCATCACGCACTACGACGTGGTGAGCCGGACCGACCCGGCGTACACCACGGCGGCGGCCGGCCTGGCCCGCTGCCGCCTCGCCGCCGGGGACCGGGCCGGGGCCGTCGAGGCGTACAACCGGGTGCCCGGAACCTCCTCGGCGTACGCCGGCTCGCAGGTCGGCGCCATCCGCGCGCTGGTCCGGGCGCACCCGTCCGGCGCCGTCGACGTCGACTCGCTGACCGCCGCGGCCCAGCTGATCGAGCGGCTCAAGGTGGAGGGCGCCCAGCTCGCGGCGCTCCGGGCCGAGCTGCTCGAGCAGGCCCTCGCCACGCTGGCCCGGGGCACCGGCGTGCCGATAGCGGTCCTGGGCCAGGCCGGGCCGGGCCAGAGCGGCTCGGGCCGGAGCGGCTCGGGCCGGAGCGGCTCGAGCCGGAGCGGTTCGAGGCAGAACGGCTCGGGGCAGAACGGCTCGGGGCAGGCCGGGTCGGGCACGGCGGGCGAGAGGGACGTACGGTTCGCGCTGGAGGCGGCGTACCGGGAGATGGCCCGGGCCGCCCACGGACCGGAGAAGATCCGCCTGGTCGACCAGGCCAACGCGGCCCGGCCCCGGACGCGGACGTGAGAGAGGCTGACAGCACCCCCATGATCGTTTTGGACTGCGCGGCGTGCGCGGACGAGCGGGCCGCCGGCGCGGCGTTCTGCGAGGCCTGCGGGCGGGACCTCAACTCCACTGTGGAGGGCGGTCCGGCCGATCCGGTCGCCGAAATCGGGGGTTCGGCCACTTCCGGTGGGGCGGGGCACGGCGGCAGGCTGGAGGCGGACGATCCGGATCCGGGCGGCGAACCCGATCCGTCGTCCGGGCGCCGGCGGGCGTGCCCGCACTGCGGGGCGACCCGGGCGGTCGGCGCCGACGGCTACTGCGAGGAGTGCGGGATGCTGGCCGGTCGGCCGCGGGACCACATCGAGGCGGACGGCGGCGCCGTGGCGGCGGCGGTGAGCGACCGCGGCCGGCGGCACCACCGCAACGAGGACGCCATGTGGCTGGCCGTCGGCGAGGCGGCCGCCGACGTGGTGGTCTGCGACGGCGTCTCGGCCTCCTACGACCCGGACGCGGCCTCGGAGATCGCCGCGCGGACGGCCGGTGAGCTGCTCGCGGCGGCCCAGCATCCCAGCGACGAGCCGGGGGACGAGGACACCCTGCGGCTCGGCGCCGACGACGAGACGACCAGGCTGCAGGCCGGCGCCGACACCACGACGGTGCTCCCGGGCGACGCCGAGGCGACCACGGTGCTGCCGGGCGACCCGGACGCGACCACCGTGCTCCCCGGGCGGGTCGATCCGGACGCGACCGCCGTGCTCCCCGGGCGGGGTGATCCGGACGCGACCGCCGTGCTTCCGGGCGGCGACGCCGAGACGACCGTCGTGATCGCCGACGCGGAGAGCCACGGGACCGGGGATTCCGGCGTACGCGAGAAGGCCCAGACCTCCCCCGCCGTCGCCATCGCCGGGGTCGTCGCGGCGGCCATCGCCGGCGCCGCGGAGGCCGTCGTCTCGCTCGCGCACACCGGGGACCCGCGGCGGGCCGCCTCGAACCCGGCCTGCACCATCGTGGCGGCGGCGGTGCGCGGGCCGCACGTCGGCTTCGGGTGGGTGGGCGACAGCCGGATCTACTGGATCGACGGCGACGGGCCCGCCGAGCAGCTCACCGAGGACGACTCCTGGGCGACCCACATGATCGCGCTGGGCGCCGACCCGATCGAGGCGATGGACGACCCGCGGGCCCACGCCATCACGGCCTGGCTCGGCGCGGACGCCGGCCCGATCATGCCGAGGGTGGGCGCGTTCACCGCCACCGCCGACGGGCTGCTCGTGCTCTGCAGCGACGGGCTGTGGAACTACCTGCCCGACCCGGCGGCCTTCGGCGCGACCGTGCGCGAGGCCGTGGAGGGCTCGGCCACGCTGCTCGAGGCCGCCCGCGCCCTGGTCAAGTTCGCCAACACGGCCGGCGGCGCCGACAACATCACTGTCGCGCTGGTGCCGGTCCTCGCTTCCACCGCCGCCGACATCGAGAATTAGGGGAGATCGAGTGTCGTACACCGCTGAGGCGTTCCAGAACGAGTACCTCGCCCTGGGCGCACGCGAGGTCAACGCGATCGTCACGGTCACGTCGACCGGCGCGACCGGCGGCGTCCGCACCGCCGGAGCCACCGAGATCATCATCGTGGACGCCTCCGGATCCATGCAGGCCGAAGGCCGGATCGGCGCGGCGCGGCAGGCCGCCAAGGCCGCTGTCGAGTGCATCGACGACGGCGTGCACTTCGCGATCATCGCGGGCGTGAGCACCGCCCAGCAGCTCTACCCCGATCCCGGGCAGCTCGCGGTCGCCTCGCCGGCGACCCGGGACGCCGCACTACGCTCGATCGACCGGCTGCAGGCCAGCGGCGGCACCGCGATGGGCGCCTGGCTGCTGCTCGCCGCCCAGCTGTTCGCGCAGCGGCCCGGCGACATCGCGCACGCCATCCTGCTGACCGACGGCGACAACGGCGAGCGGTACGGCTACCTCGAACAGGTCCTCGAGTCGATCACCGGGCGGTTCACCGTGGACTGCCGGGGCGTCGGCACGAACTGGAAGGTCTCCGAGCTCCGCAAGATCGCCACGGCGATGCTCGGCACCGTGGACATCGTGGCCCGGCCGGTCGACCTGACCGCCGCGTTCCAGCAGATGATGACGAACGCCATGGGCAAGACCAGCGCCGACGTGCAGCTCAAGGTCTGGACGCCGGTGAACACCACGGTCCGGTTCGTGAAGCAGGTCGAGCCGCAGGTGGTGGACCTGACCGGCAAGCGGGTCGAGGACGGGCCGCGGGCCGGCCGCTACCCGCTCGGCGCCTGGGGCCGGGAGAGCCGCGACTACCACGTCTGCGTCGAGGTGAACCCGGGCGCGGCCGGCGACGAGATGCTCGCGGCCCGGGTGTCGGTCGTCGAGGGCGACACCGTGCACGCGCAGTCCCTGGTCCGGGCCGTGTGGACGGACGACACCGCGCTCTCCACCCGGATCAACCGGCAGGTCGCGCACTACACCGGGCAGGCCGAGCTCGCCTCGGCGATCCAGGAGGGCCTGGCCGCGCGGGAGTCCGGCGACGACCGGACGGCGACGCTCAAGTTCGGCCGGGCCGCCCAGCTCGCGCACGCGAGCGGGAACACCGCCACCTCGGAGCTGCTCGCCAAGGTGGTCGAGATAGACGACGCCGTCACCGGGACCGTCCGGCTGCGGCGGAAGGTGAACGCGGAGGACGAGATGGCGCTGGACACCCGGTCGACCAAGACGGTTCGGGTCGGGCGGGCGCAGTGACGACCTGGACCTGCCCGAAGGGGCACGCGTCGGCGGAGAGCGACTTCTGCGACACCTGCGGGGCGAAGATCGGCGCCGCGCCCGTTCCCGCGGCCGCCGTCGCCGAGCCCGCCACCGTGCCCGACGCCGCGCCGGAGCCGTCCGCCGAGCCGCCCTGCCCGAACTGCGGCGCGCCCCGCGGCGGCAGCGCCCGGTTCTGCGAGGACTGCGGGTACGACCACAGCACCGGCCGGGTTCCGCAGCTCGACTCCCCGCTGCCGGGACCGCCGCCCGGCCGGTGGACCGCCACCGTCTTCGCCGACCGGGTCTACTTCGACGCCAACGAGGTGGACGGGGTCACCTTCCCGGACGGCGCGCCGGAGCAGACCGTGACGCTGCCGGCCCCGCAGGTGCGGATCGGCCGGAGCAGCTCGTCCCAGGGCACCACGCCGGATCTCGACCTCACCGAGGACCCCGGCGTGTCGCACAACCACGCGCTGCTCACGCTCACCATCGACGGCCAGTGGCTGGTCTCCGACCTGGGCTCGACGAACGGCACGTACCTCAACGACGAGGACGCGCCGCTCACCGCCGGGCAGTCCCGCACGCTCAAGGACGGTGACCAGGTACACGTCGGGATCTGGACGACGATCACCCTGCACGCCCCCTCTGATTGAGTAGCGGGCGTGTCCTTCGGTAACCGCCTCCGTTCCCTGCGCCGCTCCTCCGGCCTCACCATCGATCAGCTCGCCGCCGCCTCCGGGGTGAGCGGCCGGGCGATCAGCGACATGGAGCGGGGGCACAGCCGGGCGCCGCAGACCCGCACCCTGGCCGCGCTCGCCAAGGGCCTCGGGCTCTCCGCCGGGGAGCTGGACGAGCTGGAGTCGTCGGCGCGGGAGCAGCGGTCGCGGGGCGGCTCGGACGGTCCGCGGCTGTGCGAGTTGCCGAGGGCCGTGTCGGACTTCGTCGGGCGCGAGGACCATTTCGAGCGCATAAAAGCGCATTTATCGGATTCGTCGGGTCCGGCGCCCGTCGTCGTGGTGCACGGCCAGGCCGGCCTCGGCAAGACCGCGTTCGCGGTCCGCCTCGCCGGCCTGCTGGACGACCGCTACCCGGGCGGGCAGTTCTACCTCGACCTGCGCGGCACCGACGAGACGCCGATGGAGGCCGGCGAGGCCCTGGTCCGGCTGCTGCGCGCGCTCGAGGTGAGCCCGCGGCGGATCGCCGAGACCAACGAGGAGCGCTCGAGCCAGCTGCGCGCCACCCTGGCGTCCCGGCGCTGCCTGCTGGTGCTCGACAACGCGGCGAACGAGAGCCAGGTGCGCCCGCTGCTGCCCGGCGAGGGCGCGAGCCTGGCCGTGGTGACCAGCCGGCGGGTGCTCGGCGGCCTGGAGGGGGTGCTGCGGCTGCCGCTCGCACCGCTCGCCCCGGAGGAGTCGGCGCGGCTGCTCGGGGCGATCGCGACGCAGGCCGTCGGCGCCGGGGTGGCCGAGGTCGCGGCGCTCTGCGGCAACCTCCCGCTCGCGCTGCGGATCGCCGGCACCCGGCTCGCCACCCGGCCCTCCTGGACCGTCGCGCACCTGGTCACCCGCCTCGCCGACGCGGACCGGCGGCTCGCCGCGCTGTCCCTCGGCGACACCGGGGTGGCGACCGCCTTCGCGCTGTCCCACGCCCAGCTGACCGAGCCGGCGCGCGCGCTGTTCCGGCGGCTCGCGCACGTGCCCGGCGTCGGCTTCTCCCCCGAGATCGCCGCGGTGCTCGCCGGGATCGGCCCGGACGAGGCCCTCGACGGCCTGGAGGAGCTGGTCGAGCTCGGCCTGCTGCAGCCCGAGCCGGAGGGCGCGGTGCGCTACCGGTTCCACGACCTGATCCGGCTCTACGCGGCGCAGCGGCTGACGATCGAGGAGCCGCCGGGCGTGCGCGCCGCCACCGACCGGCTGCTCACCACGTGGCTGCTGGAGACCGCGATCGTGGCGGGCCGGTGGTTCGAACCCGGGTACGGCAGCCTGCCCGCCGGATACGCCGGACTCGTGCCGCTGGCCGGCCTCGAGGAGGCCGGCGCCTGGCTGCACGCCGAGGCGGACAACTGGCTCGGCGCGCTGCGGGCCGCGGCCGCCGCCGGGCTCGACCAGTTGGTCGTCGACGTGGCCGAGGCGATGCACTGGTTCTCCGACTCGATGGTCTTCTGGGCCGGCTGGTACGAGGTCTACGGGCTCTCCCGGGCCGCCGCGTCCCGGCTGCCGGACCGCCACCAGGAGGTCACCCACCTCAACTACTTCGCCTGGGCGGCCACCCACGCGGCCCGCCGGCCGGACGAGGGCGCGTCGATCGCGATGGCCGCCTACGACCTGGCCACCGAGCTCGGCGACGTCAAGGAGCAGGCGTGGGCGCTCCAGTACGCGGGGACGGCCTGGCGGTTCGCGGGTGATCTGGAGCCGGCGCTCGACGCGTACACAAGGGCTCAGATCCTCGCCGGAGAAGCCGGTGACCATGACGCCTATGTCCAGCTCTTCCAAGGTCTGGGGCTGCTGCTCGGCGCGCTCGGCCGCCCGCAGGAGGCGCTCGAGATGTTCGCCTCGACGGTCCGTGAGGTCGAGCGGCGCCCGGTGGGGCATCGCCCCGGCCAGAGCGCCCTGGCCGGGGCGCACACCTTCGCCTCGGAGATCCTCGCCGACCTGGGGCGCTGGGAGGAGGCCCGCGAGCAGGCCGAGCTGGCGCTGCCGCTGGTCCTCGACGGCGGCGACAACAGCCTGGTCGGGCAGGTCCACCTCACGCTGGGCCGGGTGCGGGCCGCGCTCGGCGAGGCGGAGGCGGCGCGTGCCGATCTGCGGCGCGCGCTCGAGCTGCTGGAGGAGACCCAGTTCGCCAAGGGCATCGAACTCGCTCGTACGCAGCTGGCCGCGCTCAGTTCTGCGTAATTTCCTGCGTGGTTCTCCGCGGTCCGGCCTGATGGGATTCAGGTAGAGCCATTTCCCCGGGAAGGAACCACAGATGAGTTTCGTCACGACCTCCGACGGCACCCAGATCTTCTACAAGGACTGGGGCACCGGGCGTCCGGTCGTGCTCAGCCACGGCTGGCCGCTCAACTCGGACAGCTGGGAGGCGCAGCAGCTGTTCCTCGCCGAGAACGGCTACCGGGTCATCGCGCACGACCGGCGCGGGCACGGCAAGTCCACGCAGACCTGGCACGGCAACGAGATGGACACGTACGCGGCCGACCTCGCCGCCGTGATCGAGCACCTCGACCTGCGGGACGTCACGCTGATCGGCTTCTCCACCGGCGGCGGCGAGATCAGCCGGTACATCGGCAACCACGGCACCGCCCGGGTCGCGCAGGCCGTCCTGGTCTCCGCCGTCCCGCCGCTCATGCTGAAGACCGAGGACAACCCGGGCGGCGTGCCGATCGACGTGTTCGACGGCCTGCGCGCCGGCTCCCTCGCCGACCGCTCGCAGCTCTACAAGGACCTCGCCGACGGCCCGTTCTTCGGCAACAACCGGCCGGGCGTCACCATCGCGCGCGGCCCGCGGGACGCGTTCTGGCTGCAGGGCATGGCGGCCGGGCACCGCAACGCCTACGAGTCGATCGCCGCGTTCTCGGCCACCGACTTCCGCGGCGACCTCGCCAAGTTCGACGTGCCGACGCTGGTCATCCACGGTGACGACGACCAGGTCGTGCCGTTCGAGGTCGGCGGCAAGGCGTCGGCCGCGCTGATCGAGGGCGCCGAGCTGAAGGTCTACGCCGGTGGCCCGCACGGCATCACCGACACGCACAAGGAGCAGCTCAACAACGACCTGCTGGCGTTCCTGAACAGCTACAGCGCTTGATATGTTGAGGCCGGGCCGCCGCGGCGGCCCGGCCTCGTTCCTTTTCCCGAAGGAGCTTCCGATGCGTCTCAGCCCGGTCACGGTCACCGCCTCCCGCTGACGGCCGCGTGCTCTTCGCGGTGGGGCGGTTCTTCGACGACCGTTTCCCTCCTGGTTCGAGGAGCTCCTTTTGCGTACCCTCCACCCGCGCCTCGGCGCGGGCTTCAACCGTCTCTGGGCCGCGTCCGCGGTCTCCAACCTCGGCGACGGCATCACCATGGTGGCCGGCCCGCTGCTGCTCGCCTCGATCACCGCCGACCCGGTCCTGATCGCCGGCGGCGTCCTCGCCCAGCAGCTGCCCTGGCTGCTCTTCGCCCTGCTCGGCGGCGCCGTCGCGGACCGGTTCGACCGCCGCCGCCTGATCGTCCTCACCAACCTGGGCCGGGCGCTGGCCCTGACCGTGCTGACCGTCGCGGTCGCCACCGGCCACGTACCGGTGGTCCTCGTCTACCTCGTGCTGTTCGCGCTCGGCACCGGCGAGACGATCGTCGACACCGCGGGCGGGGCGCTGCTGCCCCTGCTCGTCCCGCCGGACCTGCTGCCCCGGGCCAACGCGCGGCTCAGCGCCACCTTCACGATCGCGAATCAGTTCGCCGCGAAGCCGTTCGGCGCCTGGCTGTTCGGCCTCGCCGCGGCGGCGCCGTTCGGGCTCGACGCCCTGACGTTCGTGGCGTCGGCCCTGCTGATCGCGTCGCTGCCGATCGCCGATGTCTCCGCCGCCGGCGCTCCCGCCTCGGGGCGGCGGTCGCTGCGCCGGGACATCGCCGAGGGCGTGCGCCGGCTGCATGGTCACCCCCTGCTGCGTACGCTGGCAGCGGCCATGGGCGCCGGGAACATCGCCTTCGGTGCGGCCTTCGCCGTCTTCGTCCTCTATGCACGGCAACGGCTCGGGCTCTCGGACGCGGGCTACGGCCTGCTGCTGACGACGTTCGCGATCGGCGGCCTGATCGGCGCCGGGGTCGCGGTCCGGGTGACCGCGAGGTTCGGCAACGCGGCCGTCCTCCGGGCCGGACTGCTGGTCGAGGCGGTCACCCACGCGACCCTGGCCTGGACGACCCGGCCGCTGGTGGCCGGGGCCGTGCTGATCCTCTTCGGGGTGCAGACGGTGGTCTGGGGCGTGATCACCTCGTCGCTGCGGCAGCGCCTGGTCCCGAACCACCTGCTGGGCCGGGTCGGCAGCGCCTACGCCCTGCTGGAGACGGGCGGCGCCGCGGCCGGCACGCTGATCGGCGGCCTGATGGCGCGGGTCTGGGGCCTGACGACGCCGTTCTGGGTGGCCGCCGCCATGATGGGGGCGATCCTGCTCGTGGTCAGCCACCGGCTGGCTGATGCGGATCGTCGCTAGAGGGTCGCGGCCCTTCTCCGGACCGCGAGGAGTCCTGCTGCCGCCACCGCCATGGCGGTCAGCAGGACCACCGGCGCCGGGACGCCCGGCCCGCCACCGAGCCCGCCGCCCGGCCCGTCCTCCGGCCGGCCGAGATCGATCAGGAGTGGCGGAACGGTCATGGTCCGGTTGTCGATCACCACCTCGGCGGTCTGCCGGGCCTCGCCCGCGCGCGCCGAGACGAGCACGCGGTGCGTCACCACCTGATGCACGACCGCGTCGTACCGCAGGAGGAATCGCCGCACCGGCTCGCCCGCCGGCGGGGTCAGCACGGCGTGCGCCACCACCTCGCGGTACTCGCGGTAGGAGCCCGCCGGCTGCTCCGACTCCACCGACGTGATCGCCACGTGCCACGGCCGGCCCGCGACCGTGGCGGCCCGCAGGTGGGCGCCGAGGTAGGCCCGCAGGTCCGGGCCGGCCGCGAGCATCAGCTCCTCGGCCGGGATCCGCAGCTCCGCCGCGACCGACGACTCCCCCGCGTCGAGGACCACTGCCGAGTGCGGCATCGGATGTGCCGCCGCGACGCCCGGGACGAGGAAGCCCGGGAGAAGCGCCGCCGCGAGCCATCTACGGATCATGAGAAGGAGAACTCGCCGCCGTAGTCACGGGTGTGATCGCGGTAGACGGTGTGGTAGTGGATCTGGTTCTGGATCACCACGCCGTTCTGGCAGACGAACTCGATCCAGACGCTCGGCCCGTCGATCCGCACGTAGTCGGCGTGGGTGTCCAGGCCGGTCGTGCCGGACCAGGCGACGTACGTCTCGTCCAGCTCTTCCTCGTAGGCCGCCATCAGCTCGGTGGCGGTCGCGTCGTCGGCCCCGGCCACCCACGGCTTGATCGCGGCGAGGACCAGGTCCTTCTGCTCGCCGGTGAGCGAACCGGCCGCGAGGCCCTGCTTCGCCGCCGGGAACTGCCCGTCCTCCTGCGGCCCGACCAGCACGTCGGTGAAGGTCTGCCCGAGTTTCGCCTTCGCCTGCTCGGCCGCGCTGAGCCCGCCGGTCATCGCCAGCATCGCGTCGCGCATGTCCTTCAGCGGCGTGTGCGTGGTGCCGCCGTCGCCGGTCCAGCTGGTCGGCTCCACCCCGACGAAGAAGGGTGACGCCCCGGTGACTTTCCCTGATTTGTACGTCATGTGCACCGCGAGGTGGTGCCCGCCGAAGTCGAGCTGCCACGTGCCGGTCACGCTCGGGTCACCCAGGAACGCCAGGAAGTAGAGCTCACTGCCGTAGCCGCCACCGGACATGTCACCCCCGCCCGGACCGCCCGACATCATGCCCCCGCCCGGTCCGCCGGACATCATGCCCCCGCCGGGACCGCCCGGGCCTCCGGACATCCCGGCCGGCGGCCCGCCCGACATGCCGCCACCGGGTCCGCCACCGGGACCGCCGCTGCTGCCCGTCCCGCCGCCGCCCTGGGCGTCGGCCAGGTAGTCGTCGGCGAGCAGCAGCTGTTCGACCCGCTCGTACCCGCTCCCGGTCTGCGCCCCGAGCGCCGTCTTCAGCACGCTCTTCGCGGCGGCGAGCTGGTTCGCGTCGAGGTCGCCGAACTCGATCCCGGGCCGGCAGGTGGAGCCGCACGGCAGGTTCGACCACGAGGTGGCGGTCTCCGCGGTGAGCTCGAGCTGCACCTCGGCCTTCTGCTCGTCGTTCAAGGTGGCGAGGAAGGCATCGGCCGCCTCGACGACACCGGCCACCGACTTGTCGTAGGACGTGACGGTCGCCGCCGCGGACGGGCCGGTGGAGGCCGTCTCCTCGTCGTCCCCGCCGCATCCGGCGGCCGCGACGGTCAGCACCGCACTGGTGGCGAGGCACAGGAGAGTTCTTTTCACCCTTCGGATGCTATAGACGATTTGTCCGAAAGGTCAGGGAACGACCGCCTTCAGCGCCGCATCACGCAGTTCCGGGCTCCGCGCGTAGATCGACGCCCCCGGACCCGGCCGGGAGTCCCCGTCGAACCGCGCGTATGCCCCGCCCGCCTCGGTCACGATCAGCGAGGTCGCCGCGAAGTCCCAGATCTGCCCGCTCGTCTGCGCCGCCAGGTCGAGGTCCCCGCGCGCCACCAGCAGCGGCGGGTGCAGCGACCACGGCCGCTCGTCGGCGACGGCGATCAGCGGCTCGGCCGGGGCCCGCCCCCAGTCCGGCACGACACCCAGCGTGCTCCCGGCCAGCCCGGACGCCCTGCTGCCGGTCACCCGGATCCGCCTCTCCTCCGCGATCCCGCCCGCCACGAGACGTCCCTCGTACGCCCCGGTCCCGAGCCCGGCCCACCACAGACGCTGCTGCGCGGGCACCACCGCGACCCCCGCGGTGATCGCGCCCTGATCCTCGCAGGCCACCAGCACGAGCCAGCGGTCGTCGCCCTCGACGAACAGGGCCGTCCCGTCGATCGGGTCGATGATCCACCGGCGGCCGGAGCCGGAACCGGTCGCGCCGTGCTCCTCGCCCAGCACCGCGTCGTCCGGGACCGCCTCGGCGAGCACCCTGCGGATCACCGTCTCGACGGCCCGGTCGGCGGCGGTCACCACGCTGCCGTCCGCCTTGAGCTCCCGGGGCAGCGCGGCCACCTCGGCGAAGTGCCGGAGGGCCTCCTCGGCGCCGGCCAGAGCCGCGGTCAGGGCGATCTTCACATCGTCGGTCACGCCTCCATCCTGCCGGGCGTGGCCGGTGGTCTTGTCCAGTGACGCGAGAACGGCGTGCGAAGATCGGAGTAACATCGCGTACTCCGATAGGACCCCATGGCGACCATCACCAGCGGCGTCGTCTTCACCACGCCGCCGACGCTGCCCCGGGGCCGGCACGTGCTCAGCCGCGACGAGGTGACCGCGGCCCAGCGCGAGCGGATGCTGATCGCCGCGACCGAGCTGCTGGCCGGCGAGGGATACCGCGGCTTCGGGGTGCGCGAGATCTGCGCGCGGGCGGCGGTGTCCCGGGCCGCGTTCTACGAGTGCTTCGCCGACAAGGACGCCTGCGTCTACGCGGCCTACGACCGGTTCATCGCGGTCTTCCTGGCACATCTGGCCGAGAGCGGGGCCGACGGCGAGGACTGGCCGGGCTGCGTCCGGGGCTTCGTCGCGTCCTACCTCGGCACGCTCCAGCGTGATCTCGTCGCGGCCCGCGCCTTCCAGGTGGAGATGGACGCCCTGGGACGCGCGGCGCGCGAGCGCCGCCGCGCCGCGCTCACCGAGTTGGCCGGCTTCGTGCGCACGTTGCGGTCCGAGCGCTTTCCGGGTACGGCGGGAAGCGTCCCGTTCAGCGCCTACCTCGGCGCCATCCACGCGCTGCGGCAGAGCGCCTCGGACGCACTGGACGCCGCGCCCGAGCCCGATCTGACGTCCCTGGTCGACGAACTGTCCACGTGGCTCTGCCGCATGGTCGAGGCGTGAAGGAGAACCCATGACCCAGGAGTGCACGGCCCCGGCCGCCGAGGAGGAGCTCGTCGCCCGGCTGCGGCGGGACAGCCCCCGTTCCTTCGGGGCGATGTTCCTGGAGCGCTCCGCCCGTACCCCCGACGCCCCTGCCTATCGCACACCCGGCGCCCGCGGCAGCTGGGTCTCCCGCACCTGGGCCGCGACCGCGCAAGCGGTCACCGAGATCGCCGCCGGACTCCTCGCGCTCGGACTCCGGCCGCAGGACCGGGTGGCGATCTGCTCGGCCACCCGGGTGGAGTGGATCGAGGCGGACTTCGGCGTGATGTGCGCGGGCGGGGCCACCACGACGGTCTATCCGAGCTCGTCGCCGGAGGAGGTGCTGCACATCCTCACCGACTCGGGCAGCCGGTTCGCGGTCGTGGAGGACGCCTCCCACCTCGACAAGATCCTCGCCGCGCCGGGGATCGAGCGGGCGATCTTGATCGAGGGGTCCGATTCTCGCGCGCTGCCGTTGGCCGATCTGCGGTCGCTGGGTCGGGAGAAATTAACGACAAATCCGGATTTAGTGGTTGATGCCGTCGCCGCCATCGGGCCGGACGATCTCGCCACGCTGATCTACACCTCGGGGACCACCGGACTGCCGAAGGGTGTGCGGGTCGGGCACGACGCCTGGATCTACCAGGGTCTCGCCATCCAGGCCATGGGCATCGTGCACCCCGACGACCTGGGATACCTCTGGCTGCCGCTCTCGCACGCGTTCGGCAAGGCGCTGCTCTCCTGCCAGCTCTCCGTCGGCTTCGAGTTCGCTGTCGACGGCGACGTCTCGAAGATCGTGCAGCGGCTCACCGAGGTGCGCCCGACGATCATGCCGGCCGTCCCGCGGATCTTCGAGAAGGTCTACGCCGGGGTGACCGCGACGGTGCGTCGTGAGGGCGGCGTCAAGGCCCGGCTCTACGACTGGGCGATCGGGGTGGCGCTGCGCGACGGACTCCTGCGGCCGATCGCCGACCGCCTGGTGCTCGCCAAGGTCCGGAACCGGTTCGGCGGCCGGATGCGGTACTTCATCTCCGGCGCCTCCGCCCTCTCCCCCGAGATCGCCGCCTGGTTCGACGCGATCCGGCTGCCGATCGCCGAGGGCTACGGCCTCACCGAGTCGTGCGCCACCACGATCTTCAACCGGCCCTCCTCCGTGGAATACGGCACGGTCGGCATGCCGCTGCCCGGCACCCGGGTCCGGATCGCCGAGGACGGTGAGATCCTGCTCAAGGGTCCCGGCCTCATGCAGGGCTACCACGGCATGCCGGAGGCGACCGCGTCCACGCTCGTCGACGGCTGGCTGCACACCGGCGACATCGGCGAGATCACCGAACGCGGCTCGCTGCGGGTCACCGACCGCAAGAAGGACCTGATCAAGACGTCGAACGGCAAGTACGTGGCGCCGCAGGCGATCGAGGCCAAGCTCAAGGGGCTCTGCCCGCTGGCCGGTCAGGTCCTGGTGCACGGGGAGAACCGCAAGTTCGTCACCGCGCTGATCGACCTCGACCCGGACGAGGCCCGCAAATGGGCCGCCGCGCACGGCCTCGGCGACGCCTCGCACGCTTCGATCGCGCGCTCCCCCGCGCTCCGCGAGGAGATCTCCCGCTGCGTCTCCTCGCTGAACGCCGGCCTCAACTCCTGGGAGACGATCAAGAAGTTCGTGATCCTCGAGGAGAACCTGGACGTCGAGGGCGGCGACCTCACCCCGTCGCTGAAGCTGCGCCGCCGCGTCGTCGAGAAGCGTTATGAGTCGCAATTGGACAGTCTGTACGCATAAGATCACGGTATGCATCGCAGCCGCCTCTTCGGCATCTTCATCGACACCCCGGTCGCCGACGCCGGCGCCGCCGCCACGTTCTGGGCGGAGGCGCTCGGCTCGACCGCCAAACCGGTCCCCGGCGAGGAGGAGTTCACCGCCCTGCCCGGCGCGTTCCCAGGCCTCGCCGTCGACGTACAGGCCGTCGACGACACGCCCCGCTACCACGTCGACATCGAAACCGACGACGTCACCGCCGAGGCGGCCCGGCTGATCGCGCTCGGCGCGGTCGTCGAGGTGGACAACGGAGGGCACCAGACACTGCGGGCGCCGGGCGGCCACCTGTTCTGCGTGGTGCCGGTGCAGTCCCAGGGCGACCTGTTCGAGCGCGAGGCCCGAACCTGGCCCTAGTTTTCCCGCGTCCCCTCAGCCCTTGAGGCACTCCCGCAGTTCCCCGCCGCCTTCCCCGCACCCCCGCGGTTGCCCCGCACCCCCGCAGTTGCCCCGCAGCCCTCCCGCAGGCCTCCCACGGTCCCCTCCGCAGCCTTCCCGTGGTGCCCCGCAACCCTCCCGCGATCTTGTGAATCCGTGCAGGAACGGGCCTGCACCAATAAACAAGATCGCGCGGGGTGGGGGAGCGGGAGGGGAAGGGGGAAGCGGCCGGCCACCCGTCAATGCAGGTCAAACAGATCCGCCGCCCGAGTAGCCCTCAACAACCAGCGCAGATGAGGCTGACAGTCGTGCAAGTGACACGTAGCCTGCCGCGCCTCCGCAACCCGCCGAGCCGCCACCAGCATCCTCAACCCGGCAGCGTCGCAGAAGTCCACCCCGGCCAGGTCGATGTGGATGTGCCGGACCGGCACGCCCAGCCCGAGCAGATCCTGCACCTGCGTGAGGTCGTACAGCTGGGTCTGCAGCGCGGTAGCCGACATCGCGTCGAGGCTGCCCTGCACCGTGATCAGCAGCCGGTCGCCGTCGCGAGAGCCGGCGATCCGGATGCCGCCGCCGGTCACGACGGCTCCTCCGGCCGGCCGCGGACGATGGCCCAGACCAGTTTGCCGCTGCGGGCCGGCAGCGCGCCCCACGCCGACGCCGCGGCGCTGACGATGCGGAGGCCGAGGCCGCGGTCGACGAGGGACGGGCCGAGCGGCCCCGGGACGGGTTCGCGCACCCGGGGCAGGATCGCGTCGCCGTCGTAGACCGCCAGGTGCAGGGCGGCCGCGGCGCCTTCGCCGCGCATCGACACGATCACCTCGATGTCGCCGTCGGCGTGCTCGGCGGCGTTCACCACGAGCTCGGAGATGATCAGGCGGGCGCGCTGGCAGAGGTGCGGGACGTCCCACTGCCGGCAGGCGTCGTTGACGAGCGCCCGGGCCAGTATCGCGGCGGCCGGGTCGGGGGGCAGTGCCAGGTGCATCCGGTCGGCGAGCGGGTGCCGGCCGGCCAGCGCGGTCCGGGCCTGCGCCACGGTCGCGTAGAGCACCAGCCAGTCCCGGGCGCCGAGGCGCCGTAACCGGCGGGCCAGCGGCGCGTTCGCCTTCACGCAGACCGCCACGGCGACCGGGGGCTGCATGGCGGCGCCCTGGGCGCAGGCGGTCAGCCACAGCGGTGCGCTGACCGCCTGCGGATCGCTCAGCTCGTGCAGGTCCACGATCATCCCGGTGGGGTGCTCGGCGAGGCACTTGTCGAGCACCATGCGTGCCCGCGTGGACAGTGCCCGGTCCCAGTCACCCCAGACCGAGAACTCGATGACCGCCGTGTCCGCGTCGATGACGGCCAGAACCGAGTCGGCCAACGCATCACCGGACCAACCGATCAGATGCGGAGAGCCTGCCCCCATATGCTCTTCTCCCGGCAAAATGCAATCAGCTGTGTCAATACTGCCGCCGCAATTCTTGGTTTATCCGGAAGACACCGTCAACGGGGATTCACCATCCGTGACTCCGACGGGCAGCAGCCGGGCCCCCGAAATGGGGACACCGGCTGCCTGACCGAACCGACCGACAACGGCCTTGATCAAGTCTTACCCGCAGATCCGCGATCAAATCCCCCGCTGCATCGCCAGAACTCCCCTGTTCACGGCCGTGATCGCCTTGCGGGCGGTCTCCTTGACGCTGGGCGAGGCCGACTCCGCCTCCTTGAGCTGGCCGAGCAGGTCGAGCACCTGACGCGCCCAGCGCACGAAGTCGCCGGCCGGCATGTCGGCGTCGTACTGATGGCCGCTCGCCAGAACCCGGGCGAGCGGCTCGCCGCGCGCCCAGCGGAACATCGGCCAGACGAAGCCGGGGTCGGGCTCGCGGGTCAGCGAGAGGCCGAACTCCGCCTCGTCCGCGGCGATCTCGCCCCACAGCTTGGCGCAGGCGTCCACCGCCGCGGTGATCGGGCCCTTCGGCACCGACGCGCGGTCCTCCCCCTCGCGGCGGGACTCGTAGAGCACCATCGAGACGGCGGCGGCCAGTTCCTCCGGCGCGAGGCCGTCCCAGACGCCCTGGCGCAGGCACTCGGCGACCAGCAGGTCGGCCTCGGACCAGATCCGCCCCAGCATCCGGCCGGCGTCGGAGACCTCGCCGTCGGCGGTGAGGTACCCCCGGGCCGTCAGCACGGCGCAGACCTGGTCGAACGTGCGGGCCAGCGAGCCGGTGCGGCCGGCCACCTTGTCGCGCAGCGTCTGGGTGTCGCGGTGCAGGCGGTGCCGCCGCTCGGCCCAGCGGGCGTGGTCCTCCCGCTCCGGGCAGGCGTGGCACGGATGCTGGCGCATCCGCACCTTGAGCAGGGCGATCTCGGCGTCCTCCCCGGGCTGCTGGCGGCCGCGCCGGCGCCGGTCGGGGTGGCGGTCGAGGCCGGTGCCGCTCACCTGCGCGGCCAGGTCGCGGCGCGCCGCCGGCGAGCGGGGGTTGAAGTTCTTGGGTACGCGGACCCGCGCCAGCACCTCGACCTCGCCGCCGAAGTCTCCGGGGCTGACCCGGCCGGCCCACCGGTCCTGGGTGAGCACGAGCGGCCGCGGCTCACCGAACCCGCTGGTCGCCGGCTCGAGGACGACCGCGAGACCGGCCCGCCGGCCCTGCGGCACCCGGATGACGTCGCCGATCCGCAGTCTCTCGAGCGAGGCGACGGCGGCCGAGCGGCGCTGCTGCACGCCCTGCCGGGAGAGCGACTTCTCCCGGTCCGCGATGGCGACCCGGAGGCCGAAGTATTCCTCGAAGTCGCCGTGATGGCAGGTCGCGTCCTCCGCGTAACCCTGCATGGTCTCCTCGTTGCGCTGCACCTGCCGGGCCAGCCCGACCACCGAGCGGTCGGCCTGGAACTGCGCGAACGACGACTCCAGCAGCGCGCGGGACCGCTCGGCCCCGACCGAGCCGACCAGGTTGACGGCCATGTTGTAGGACGGCCGGAACGAGGAGCGCAGCGGGTAGGTGCGGGTGCTCGCCAGCCCGGCCACGTGCCGCGGGTCGACGTCGGGGCTCCAGAGCACCACGGCGTGCCCCTCGACGTCGATCCCGCGCCGGCCGGCCCGGCCGGTGAGCTGGGTGTATTCGCCCGGGGTCAGGTCGACGTGGGCCTCGCCGTTGAACTTGACGAGCCGTTCCAGGACGACGCAGCGGGCCGGCATGTTGATGCCGAGCGCCAGCGTCTCGGTCGCGAAGACCGCCTTGACCAGGCCGCGGACGAAGCACTCCTCGACCGCCTCCTTGAAGGCGGGCAGCATGCCGGCGTGGTGGGCCGCGACGCCGCGCTCGAGGCCGTCGAGCCACTCCCAGTAGCCCAGGACCGAGAGGTCCTCGGACGGGATGTTCGCCACCTTCGCCTGGGCGATCCGGCGGATCTCGGCGCGCTCGTCGGGGTCGGTGAGGCGCAGGCCGGCGGCGAGGCACTGCTGCACGGCCGCGTCGCAGGCGGCCCGGCTGAAGATGAACAGGATCGCCGGGAGCAGGCCGGAGCGCTCCAGCCGGTCGATCACCTCGGGGCGCGGCGGCGGCTGCCAGCGCCGGGACCGGCCGCCCCGGCCACCGCCCCAGCCGGACGAGGACCGGTCGGTCATCTCGAGCCGCCGGTCCATCTCGCGCGTGTAGCGCAGCAGCTCGGGGTGCACGTCGTGCTTCTTCGCCGCGTCGGCGTCGTGGAACAGGTCGAACATCCGGCGGCCGACCAGCATGTGCTGCCAGAGCGGCACCGGCCGGTGCTCGCTCACCACTACCTCGGTCTCGCCGCGGACCGTGACCAGCCAGTCGGCGAACTCCTCGTAGTTGCTGACCGTCGCGGACAGCGAGACCAGGGTGACCGACGACGGCAGGTGGATGATCACCTCTTCCCAGACCGCGCCGCGGAACCGGTCGGCGAGGTAGTGCACCTCGTCCATCACCACGTAGGCCAGGTTGCGCAGCGAGCCGGAGCCGGAATAGAGCATGTTGCGCAGCACCTCGGTGGTCATCACCACCACCGGGGCGTCGCCGTTGATCGCGTTGTCGCCGGTGAGCAGACCCACCTTGTCGGCGCCGTAGCGCTGGACGAGATCGTTGTACTTCTGGTTGGAGAGCGCCTTGATCGGGGTGGTGTAGAAGCACTTGCGCTCGCCCGAGCGCAGGGCCAGGTGCACCGCGAACTCGCCGACGACGGTCTTGCCGGCGCCGGTCGGGGCGCAGACCAGCACACCGTTGCCCCGCTCCAGGACCTCACAGGCCTCGCGCTGGAAGTCGTCCAGGTCGAAGCCGACGTCGAGCATGAAATCCTCGAGCGCCGGGAACTCGGCGACCCGCGCCGCCCGCCTCTTGGAAGCCGCATACCGTTCGGCGGGACTAGTCATGACCACAAGGCTAGTTCGTACGTGTGACAAAACGCAGCACGGTATTCCATGGCCCCCGGAGGCCCCTCTCCGGCGATCGGTATCGTGCACCACGTGCCGGATGCCACTCACCCTCCCCATACCGTGCGGCAGGTCGAAGCCGTCCTCTTCGACTTCCACGGCACGCTGGCCCAGGTGGAGGACCCTCTGACCTGGGTGATCGCGGCAGCCGCCGCCTGCGGCCACGAGCTCGACCGGGGCCGGGCCACGATCCTCGCCGACCGGCTGCTCACCGCCGGGCGCGCCGGCGGGCCGCTGCCGCACCGGGTTCCGCCGCAGCTCGCCGAGCACTGGGCCGACCGCGATCTGTACGAGCACAGCCACCGCGCCGCCTACACCGGCCTCGCGTCCACGGTGCACACCGACGTGGAGGGTCTCGCCGACGCGCTCTACGACCGCCTGCTGCGGCCGGACGGCTGGCTGCCCTACCCGGACACCGAGCCGACGCTGCGCAAGCTGCACGACGCCGGCATCAAGATCGGCGTGGTGAGCAACGTCGGCTTCGACATCCGCCCGCATTTCGCGTCCTGGGGCCTCGACCCGCTCGTCGACGCGTACGTGCTCAGCTACGAGGTCGGCCGCACCAAGCCCGACCCGGCGATCTTCCTGCGCGCCTGCGGCATGCTCGGCGCCGACCCGGAGCGCACCCTCATGGTCGGCGACACCCCGGCCGACGCGGGCGCGGTCAACGCGGGCTGCGCCGTGCTGGTGCTGCCGTCCGCCGACGCCGGCCGCGCCAACGGCCTCGGCGCCACGCTCGCCCTGGCAGGCTGCGTCTAGGCGTACCGGTCCAAGGTTCTTCCCTGCCTGCTCTTGACGGGCGAGGGAGCCGGTTGTTCGGGGGCCTTCTCCTCGGGCGGCTTGGCCGCCGCCTCCGCCATCTGCTTGAGGGTCTGCCGGGCGCTGCCGAGCACCGACGCCGCCTTGCTGCCGATCGGGTTCGTCATGTCCTCACCCTTCGGCCGGATACCGGAGAACTTCAGCGCAGCAACCGGACCGCACCCGGCACACAGCGAATCTCGAGCGGCAGCGCGCCGAGCCGCTCGCCGTCCGCGTACCCGACGATCCCCTCGGCCTCGATCCGCACCTCGCGGGCCCGGAGCACGGTGACCCGCGGGTCGGTGACGTGCGTGCCCTGCCGGAGCCGCGGTTTGAGCCGGGCCAGCGAGATCCGCCCGAGCGGCGCCGCGAAGATCAGGTCGAGCAGCCCGTCGGCCGGGTCGGCGTCCGGCAGGATCCGCATCCCGCCGCCGTAGCTCGCGCAGTTGCCGACCGCGACGATCTCGGCGGGGAACCGGTGCTCCACCCCGTCGGCGTGCACGACGTAGTCCCGCGCCCGCAGCCGGGCCAGCTCCAGCAGGATCGCGAGGTCGTACCGCCGGGGTCCGCGCGGCCGCCGCATCCGGTTGGCGCGCTCGTTGACGAGGGCGTCGAAGCCGGCCGCGAGCACCGCGCAGAACCATCGGTGGTCGCCCCGGGCGGTCCGGGCCAGCGCCAGATCCAGGCGGTGGGCGCGCTGGTCACGCAGCGCCAGCCCGATCGCCTCCGCGGCCTTCAGACCTTCCATGGGTACGCCGGAAGCACTCGCGAAGTCGTTCCCGGTGCCCGCCGGAACCACCCCGAAGCCCACCTCGGTCCCGCCGACCGCCTGCAGCGCCCGGTGCACGGTCCCGTCCCCGCCGACCGCCACCAGCGCGGCAGCCCCTTCCCCGACCGCCGCGTGGCAGGCCGCTTCCGCCTCGGCGCCGCTGTGCGCCTCCAGAATCCGCACCGGCCGCCCACTGGCAGCTCCCAGCGCCTCCACGACCCCGGGAAGCAGACCGCGGTGCCGGCCACGCCCCGCGGAGGGGTTGGCCAGCACCGCGATGAAGTCCGCACTCATGGCGGGGAACGCTATATGGCCCGCGATCGCCGCCGGTGGCGGGGCACGCGATTTGTCGACGCCCGCGGGGTTTGCGGGTGGCGGGAAATCGCCTGCCCCGCCACCGGTTACAAGGCGATCGCCCGCGGAGCGAAGCGGAGCCAGCAGGCTAGGTCATGTCGTCGTAACGGCGCTCCAGGGGGGCCGGTCGCTCGACCGGGGTGGGACCCTCGACCGCCGTCGGCGCCTCGATCGGGTCGGAGGCGCCGACCGGCACCTTCTCCTCGGCGAGCGGCGAGATCGCGTCGTCGTCGAGGCCCTCGTAGAGCTCCTTGCCGCGGCCCTTGCGCCGGTCGTTGATGAACGCCACGCCGACCGCGATGAAGTAGAGCAGCGAGATGCACGCCGCCAGCAGCGTCATCCCGAACGGGCCCGGGTCGGGGGTGGCGATCGCCGCGAAGGCGAACGACAGGAACACGACGGCCCGCCACCAGCTCAGCAGCCGGCGGGCCGAGACCACGCCGGTGAAGTTGAGCATGAGCAGCAGCAGGGGGAACTCGAACGCCGCCCCGAACAGCAGGATCATGTTCATCACGAAGCCGACGTAGGACGTCACCTCGAGCTGGGTGGACTCGCCGATGACACCGGCTTCCATGATGAACGCGAGGCTGTGCTTGACCACGAAGTAGGCCAGCACCGCGCCGAGCACGAACAGCGGCGCCGCGATCGCGACGAAGATGTAGGCCCATTTGCGCTCGTGGCGGTGCAGGCCCGGCGCGACGAACGCCCAGAGCTGGTAGAGCCAGACCGGCGACCCGATGATGATGCCGACCCAGAGCGCGATCTTGAGGCGCAGGACCAGCTGGTCGGTCGCGCCCAGCACCAGGAAGCGGCACTGCCCGTCGATCCACGACGACGGGAGGGCGCAGTAGGGACCTTCGAGGATGTCGAAGACCCACTGGGAGATGACGAAGCCGACGATCAGGCCGACGACCAGTCCCAGCGAGGCGATGAACAACCTGTTACGGAGCTCCCGGACGTGCTCGATGAGGGTCATCGAGCCGTCGGCGGCCTGCTGGAACTTGGTCGGCTTCTTCGGCTTCCGGCGCAGGCTCAGTGCCATCGGGCCGGATCAGCGGTCGTTGGTGCGCTGCACCGGGTCGGTGTAGCCCTGCGGGGGCTGGTAGCCCTGGGACTGACCCTGCTGCGGATGGCCCTGCTGCGGCTGCTGGTAGCCGGGAGCCTGCTGGTAACCCTGGGGCGGCGGGGCCTGCTGGTAGCCGGGCTGCTGGTAGGGCTGCTGAACCTCGCCCTGCAGCGGGGTGCGGCTGTGCTGCGGCTCCGCCTTCTCCGCGACGTTGTTGTCGTCATCGACGAGGCCCTTGGTCTCGGCCTTGATGATCCGCAGCGAGCGCCCGAGGGAACGCGCGGCGTCCGGCAGTCGCTTCGCGCCGAAAAGCAGCACGAGCACGACGACGAGAACGATGATGTGCCATGGCTTGAGGGCGCCCATGGAATGACTCCAGTCGGTCGGATCAGGTTGCGGGGTCCATCGTACGTGTGGATTCCTGGGATATCGCTTTCCGGATGCCCTGGGATTCTCAAGATCTTGCTAAGTCTCGGACAACGGGGAAGGAACTGCCCCGGATCATCGACCGAGATTGGCCTTGATCTGCGTGACCGCGTCCTGGGCCCGCTCGGCGCGCTGCTGCGTCGCCAGCACGGTCCGCTGCAACTCCTCGGCTGCGGCCTGCAGCTTCATGGCGTCCTGCTGCCGGCGCTGCAGCTTCCCCGCGGCCCGGCGCAACTCGGGCAGCCGCCCCAGCAGGCGCGCGGCAGCCGTTCCCAGGACGATAAGCGCGATCGCACCCACGGCGATCCAGACCCACATCAGCACCCGGTCACCCTACCGGCTGCCTCAGACATACTGGTCCAACGCCGTGCTGGCCTGCGCGCGGATCCGGTCGATCAGCTCGGGCGGCCCGAGCACGGTGACGTCCCGGCCGAGGCCGGCGAGCAGCCGCTGCGCCCAGCCCAGGTCGGTGACCCGCATGGTGACGAGCCACTCGCCGCCGTCCCGCTCCACCTGCTCGACCGGGTAGTACTCGGTGATCCACCGGCTGCCGCGGCCGACCCGCAGCGTGATCAGCGGGAGATCCGGGCCGGGCCGGAACACGCCCTCGCTCACGTCCTGCGGCACCGCCTCGACCGGCGGCGCGGACGGCTCGGCCAGCTCGGTGAACGCGTCGATCCGGTCGACCCGGAACATCCGGGTGCCCTCGGCCCGGCGGCACCAGGCCTCCAGGTACGCCGTCCCGCTCACCATCAGCATCCGCATCGGGTCGACGGTCCGCTCGGTCGTCTCGTCCCGGGCCGCCGTGTAGTAGGTGAGCCGCAGCGCGTGCCCCGAGTCGACGGCGGCGCGGACCGCCTCCAGCTTCTTCTGGTTGGCCGGCAGCCGGACCGCGACCGGCGCGTCGGCCAGGTCCCCGGCCGCGCTCTCGATCTTGGCAAGAGCCCGTTCGATGGCGTCCCGGGTGCCGATGCCGGGCGTCTCGGCGAGCATCCGCAGCGCCACCACGAGGGCGAGCGCCTCGTCCTGGTTGAGGCGCAGCGGCTTGTCGATGCCGGCGTCGTGGCTGATCGTCACCCGGTCGCCGTCGAACGCCATGTCGATGAGGTCGCCCGGGCCGTAGCCGGGCAGCCCGCACACCCAGAGCAGCTCCAGGTCCTCGCGCAGCTGCTTCTCGGTGACGCCCAGGTCGCCGGCCGCCTCGGCGACCCGGATCCCCGGGCGCGCCAGCAGGTAGGGCACCAGGTTGAGCAGCCGGCCCAGGCGGTCGGCCGAGGCGTTGCTGCCGGTCCGGAGGGTCACGGCGCCGCCATCTCCTTCAGGTTCTGGATCACGGCGTCCCGGAGCTCCGGCGGTCCCTCGGCCTTCACGTCGGGGCCGTAGCCGGCGAGGCGCGCGGCCAGCCAGTCGACGTCGCCGTACGCGATGGTCAGGCGGTCCCCCTCGGGGAGCGCGACCGACTCGGTGGCCATCCGCCGCAGCCCGGCCGCCCGGCCGGGTTTCACGGTGACGATGGCCCGGCCGTTGCGCGCGATCGGCCCGGTCGAGCGGGCGACGTGGCTGATCAGATCGCGGTCCTCGGGCGGGGTGAAGGCGTCCGGCCGGCCCGCGGGCCTTACGTCGCCGACGATGCGGGAGAGCCGGAAGCAGCGGGTGGCGTCCCGGTCGCGGTCGTGGCCCACCACGTACCACCGGCCGCGCCAGCAGACCACGCCCCACGGCTCGAGGCGGCGGGTGGCCGGCTCGTCGCCCTCCGGCACCCGGTATTTGAAGGTGACCGCGCGGCGCTGCCGGGCCGCCGCGGTGAGCGGGCCGAACGCCGGGTCGACCGTGACGACCGGCTCCACGCCAAGGGTGGCCTGCGGATCCACCTCGACGCCGGCGGCTCTCAGCTTGGCCAGGCCGGACGACGCCGCGGCGGCGAGCCCGGCGTGCTGCCAGAGCCGGGCCGCGATGCCGACGGCGGCGGCCTCGTCGGGCGCCAGCAGGATGTCGGGAAGCGCGTATTCCCGCTGGGCGATGCGGTAGCCGGGCTCCTGGTCGAAGATGCTCGCCGTGCCGGTCTCCAGCGGGACGCCCAGCTCGCGCAGTTCGGCCTTGTCCCGCTCGAACTTGCGCTGGAACGCCTCGTGGTCGCGCGGGTCCTCGGGGTCGTGCTCGTAACCGGGCACGGTCGCGGCGATCTGCGCGGCGGTCAGGAACCGCCGCGTGGACAGCAGACAGATCACCAGATTCACCAGGCGCTCGGTGCGGGTGCGCGACACGAGAGGCAACGCTAGCAGCCTCGTCACACCGACGGTTATCCGCGCATCGGACGGGAAACACGTCGGTCGTGGCAGAACCCGAGCAATCCGAGAGTGTCGGCACCGTCGTCGTCGCGGGGGCCGCCAACCTGGCGATCGCCGTCGCGAAACTGGTGGCCGGCCTCACCTCCGGCTCCGCCGCGATGCTCTCCGAGGCCGCGCACTCGATGGCCGACACGGTCACCGAGGTCTTCCTCTATGTGGCGCTGCGCCGGGGCAGCAGGCCGGCCGACGAGGAACACCCGTTCGGGTACGGCAAGGAGAGCTGGATCTGGGCGTTCATCGCGGCGCTGTTCACGTTCGTCGGCGGCGCCGGGTTCTCGATCTACCACGGCGTCGAGACGATCGTGGAGGGCGAGGAGGCCGGGCCGTTCCTGGCGTCGTACATCGTCCTCGGCGTCTCGTTCCTGGCCGAGGGCGTGTCGTTCCTGAAGGCCCGCCGCCAGGTCCGCAACGAGTCCAGCCGGTGGAACGTCAGCACCCGCCGCTTCCTGCGCCTCACCCCGGACACCACGGTCAAGGCCGTCTACTTCGAGGACTCGGCGGCCCTGATCGGCCTGGTCCTGGCCGCGGCCGGCCTCGCGCTCGCCGAGATCACCGGCTCGCCGGTCTGGGACGGCGTCGCCTCGATCCTGATCGGCCTGCTGCTGCTCGTGGTCGCCTCGGTGCTCGCCAAGAGCAACGTGACGCTGCTGGTCGGCCGGGCGGTCCCCCGCCGCGTCCACAACCAGATCGCCGAGGACCTGGCCGGCATCCCCGTGGTCACCGCGGTCCCGACGCTGTTCACCATGCAGCTCGGCCCCGGCGAGATCCTGGTCGCCGCCAAGGTCGATTTCGCCGACGACGTCTCGGGCGCGAAGATCGAGGAGGCGTCCGACGAGGCCGAGAAGCGCTTGCGGGCACGATTTCCCGGGATTTCGTACGTCTTCCTGGATCCGACCCGCGGCGAGCCGGGTCACAAGGACCTCCGGACGCCTCGGTAGGGTCACCGGTCATGGTGCGGTGGCGGTCCGGGACGGTCCTTGCGGTGCGGCGGAGCTGGCGTGGCGCGGTCGAGCTGGACGTCGGGGTGGACGGCGCCCCGCTGCGGGCACTCGCCTACCCCGCCCTGGTCGGCACCCCGGCGCCGGGCGACCGCGTGCTGCTCAACGTCGGCGCGCTCGTGATGGGCCTCGGCACCGGCGGCTACGCCCTGGTCGTCGCGATCCCCGACCGGCTGCCCGCCGACCCCGAGGCCGACGGCAGCACCCGGGACGGCGGCCACCTGGTGAAGGCCCGCTACACCCCGCTCCAGGCGATCCTGCTCGGCGTCGACGAGGAGGCCTCCCCGCACCGCGCGGTCATGGAGGCCGCCGAGTCCCTGGACGGCATGCCCGTCGTCACCGCCGACCTGCACTCGGCGCTCCCGGCGATCCTGGCCGGCGTGCACGCCGCCCGCCCGGCCGCGAAGGTGGCGTACGTGATGACCGACGGCGGCGCCCTGCCCGCCTGGTTCTCCCGGACCCTGGACGGCCTGCGCGACCACCTGGCCGGCACGGTCACCACCGGCCAGTCCTTCGGCGGCGACCTGGAGGCGAGCACCGTGCACACCGGCCTGCTCGCGGCCCGGCACGTCCTCGGCGCCGACGTCGCGATCGTCGCCCAGGGCCCCGGCAACCTCGGCACCGGCACCCCCTGGGGTTTCTCCGGCGTGGCCCTCGGCGAAGCCGTGAACGCGGTCGCGGTCCTCGGCGGCCACCCGATCGGCTCCCTGCGCATCTCCGACGCCGACGGCCGGGACCGGCACCGCGGCGTCTCCCATCACAGCCTCACCGCGTACGGAAAAGTGGCCTTGACCCGGACGGACCTGATCGTCCCCGGCGGCCTCGACCCCCACCTCGCCGCGGTGGTAGAGGCGGCGCTGGCGCCGCTCGCGGCCCGGCACCACCTGATCCACGTATCCACGGACGGCCTGGACGAGGCGCTGCGCTCCTGCCCGGTGCCGCTCTCCACGATGGGCCGCAAGCTGGACCAGGACCACGCCTACTTCCTGGCGGCGGCGGCGGCCGGCCGGCACGCCGCCTCCCTGCTCCCCTAGCCTGCTTCGTCGAGCGCCCACGCGCCCGCGGCCGCCTCGACCCGGTTGCGGCCGCCCGCCTTCGCCGCGTACAGCGCCGCGTCGGCTCGTTTCAGCAGCTCGTCGGAGGTCTCGGCGCCGTCCCACAGGGCCACGCCGGCCGAGAACGTCTGGTCCAGCGGCGTCGCGTCGAGGGCGCGGGCCAGCACCCGGCGGGACTCGGCCGCGCCGGCGCCGGGGAGCAGGACCACGAACTCCTCGCCGCCGTACCTGGCGATCAGGTCGGCGTCGCGCAGCGCCGAACTCCAGGCCGCGGCGGCCGCCTTGAGGAGCCGGTCGCCGGCCGGGTGGCCGTACGTGTCGTTGTACGCCTTGAAGTGGTCCAGGTCGAGGATCGCCACGGTCACCGGGGTGTGATCGCGGCGGGCCCGTTCGAGGGCGCGGGGCAGCTCGTCGTTCCAGGCGCGGCGGTTCGGCAGGCCGGTCAGCTCGTCGGATCGGGCCAGGTCGCGGACCTGCCGCGCCTGCCGCTCCACCTCCCGGACGAGCAGCGCCATCCGCGTCACCACCAGCAGGAACAGCGTCGCCGAGCCGAGCACGATGGCCCAGCCGTTCACCACCCGGCCGTGGTGCACCTGCACGGCGAGCAGCGCCGGGGCGATCAGGGACGCGCCGGTGAGCAGCGCCAGCAGCCCGTGCCCGAGCCGGGCCGGCGGGGTGTCGGCGGCGGTCGCCACCTGGCGGGCGTCGGCGTGCAGCGCGGCCACGCCGAACAGCAGGAACCCGATCAGGAACACCGATTCCAGCGGACGGCGGAACCAGCGCGCCTCCTCCAGCATGACGCCGGCGTCGCCGAGGTTGCCGAGCACCACCCACGCGCTGTCGCCGAGCAGGAACATCGCCAGCGCCACGGTGATCCACCAGAACGAGGCTCCGCGGCTTCCCCCACTGCGGAGGAGCCGGGTCATCATGGCGAGGAGCAGAAGATCACCTATCGGGTACGAGACCTGCGTGGCGTGCGCCCACCGGTTCATGCGGTCGCCGAGGGCCTGCGGCTCGATGACGTACACCCAGGCCAGCAGCCCGAACCCGGTCGTGATCGTGGCGGCGTCGACGACGGCCGTCCAGTCCCGGCGGCGGTCCCGGCGCCACACCAGCACGCCGAGGCCGAGCGCGCAGGCCGGGTAGAGCCCGAGGAAGAACGGATCGGCGGGCGTCGGCAGGTCCAGCTGCCCGAAACAGATCTCGCCGATCACCGAGACCGGGATGCCGGTGGCGTTCAGGAACACCGCGGCCGCGAAACACCACCACGGCAGCCGGTCGGCCCGGGGCAGCCGGTGCGCGCCCACCAGCACCGCGGCGACGGCGGCATAGCCGGTGGCCAGCTGCCAGGCGGTACGCACCCACACGTTCTCCGGCAGCAGCAGATACCCGGCGACCGCCACGACCGCGATGACCGAGAAGAGCCGCAGGGCCCGGCGCTCACTAGACACAGCCATCAGGCAACGGCACTCCGGGGTCAGCCCCCGTACCCCACCGGCTGCGAATCGGTTGCACCCACCGCCGGCGGTCCCCCGTCACCCGGCTGCAGCCCACGGCACACCCTGCTGCAGCCCACGGCACTCGGGTGCAGCCCACGGTTCTCGGAAGCGCTCCCACCCGACCACACACCACAGCCGGCAACCCCGGCTGCAGCCCATGGCTCCCGGGAGTGCCACAGGACAGCCGTACAGTGCAGCCGGCCATCCGGAAACGCCACGGGACAGCAACACGCTGCAGCCGGCCATCAGCGGACGGCGGCGGGACGGCTACGAGTGGGCGGCGGCGGGACGGCGCTCAGCGTTTGCGGACCAGCGTGACCCCGTCGCGGACCGGGAGCATCACCGACTCGACGCGGTCGTCGGTGACTATGCGGTCGTTGAGGGCCGCCACCGCCTGCGAGGACGGGTCCTGCGGGTTCAGCACCCGGCCGGAGCGGAGCACGTTGTCGATGACGAGGAGGCCGCCGGGGCGGAGGCGCGGGACGATCTCCTCGTAGTATGCCGGGTAGCCGGTCTTGTCGGCGTCCAGGAAGACGAAGTCGACGATCGGGTCGGCGGGGAGTGACCGGACCGTGTCGAGGGCCGGGGCGAGACGCAGGTCGATGCGGTCGTCGAGGCCGGCCTCGGCCCAGTAGGCGCGGGCTATCGACGTCCACTCGTCGGAGACGTCGCAGGCCAGCAGCCGGCCGCCGGGGCGCAGGCCGCGCGCGATGCAGATCGAGGAGTAGCCGGTGAAGGTGCCGATCTCGACGGCGTTCGTCACACCGGTCAACTGCACCAAAATCGTGAGAAATGCGCCTTCATCGTGGGATATCTGCATCCCGGCATCCCCAGGCGGGTACTTCGCGTGCGTCTCGGCGGCCAGGGAACGCAACACGTCGTCGGCGGGGGTGCAGTGGCCGAGCAGATAATCGGCGACGGCGGGATCGATGATCTCGGGCATACACCCCACTCAACCCGATGGTGGACTGAGAGGAAAGGGGCGCAACCACTCACGCAGGCCGCGCGGCGCGGGAGCGCAGCGACACCGCGCCGCGCCCTCGGCGGGAGCGGCGGTCTGTACCACCCACCCCGCTGCGAAAAAAGCTTCTAGGAAGTCACGATCAGATAGATCCAGCCGATGATCAGCAGCCCGAGCACCGTCGCATAGAGCCACGTCGGGATCTTGTGATTGCCGGCGCGGTCCTTCTGGATCTGGCGGTAGATCCGCTCGCGGCGGCGCTCGATCCGATTCCAGCGCACCTCGTGCTCGGTGCGCTCGGGCTGCTCGGGAGGGGAAGGCTGATCAGACATGGCCCGATCAGCCTATCCTGAGCCGCTGGCTCCGCTTCGCTCCGCAGGCGATCGCGCCTACATGCTGGCGATCAGGCGCTCCACCCGCTCGTCGTAGGCGCGGAACGGGTCCTTGCAGAGCACGGTCCGCTGCGCCTGGTCGTTGAGCTTGAGGTGCACCCAGTCGACGGTGAAGTCGCGGCGCTTCTCCTGCGCGTGCTTGATGAACTCGCCGCGCAGCCGGGCCCGCGTGGTCTGCGGCGGCGTCTCCTTCGCCTCGAAGATCTGCAGGTCGTTGGCGATGCGGTCGACCTGCTTGCGCTTCTCCATGAGCGCGTAGAGGCCGCGGCCCCGGCGCACGTCGTGGTAGGCGAGGTCGAGCTGGGCGATCCGCGGGTGCGACATCGGGATCTCGTGCTTCGCCTGGTAGCGCTCGATCAGCTTGTACTTGGAGACCCAGTCGATCTCGCGGGCGACCGGGTCGAGGTCGCCGGACTCGATCGCGTTGAGGACGCGGCCCCAGAGCTCCACCACGCGCTTCGCGACCGGGTCGCCGCCGCGCCGCTCGACGAACTCGGTGGCCTTGGCGAGGTATTCCTGCTGGATCTCCAGCGCGGACACCTCCTTGTTGTTCGCCAGCCGGATCTTGCGGCGGCCGGTGACGTCGTGGCTGACCTCGCGGATCGCCCGGATCGGGTTCTCCAGGGTCAGGTCGCGCATCACCACGCCCGCCTCGATCATGCGGAGGACGATGTCGGCGCTGCCCACCTTCAGCAGCGTGGTGACCTCGTTCATGTTGGAGTCGCCGACGATCACGTGGAGGCGGCGGTAGCGCTCGGCGTCGGCGTGCGGCTCGTCGCGCGTGTTGATGATCGGGCGGCTGCGCGTGGTCGCGCTGGAGACGCCCTCCCAGATGTGCTCGGCGCGCTGCGACAGGCAGAACACCGCGCCGCGCGGCGTCTGCAGAACCTTGCCCGCTCCGCAGATCAACTGGCGGGTGACCAGGAACGGGATCAGGACGTCGGCGAGCCGGCCGAACTCGCCGTGCCGGGACACGAGGTAGTTCTCGTGGCAGCCGTAGGAGTTGCCGGCCGAGTCGGTGTTGTTCTTGAAGAGGTAGATCTCCCCCGCGATGCCCTCGTCGTGCAGACGCTTCTCCGCGTCGACGAGCAGGCCTTCGAGGATCCGCTCGCCGGCCCGGTCGTGGGCGACCAGGTCGGTGACGGAGTCGCACTCGGGGGTCGCGTATTCGGGGTGGGAACCGACGTCGAGGTAGAGGCGGGCGCCGTTGCGGAGGAACACGTTGCTGCTGCGTCCCCAGGAGACCACTCGGCGGAACAGGTAGCGGGCCACCTCGTCCGGAGACAGCCGCCGCTGCCCCCGATAGGTGCACGTGACTCCGTACTCGGTCTCGAGGCCGAAAATTCGCCGTTCCATGTCAGAACACTAGCCGCAAGAAACGGTTCAGCGGCAGTCACAACTCGCTCTTTCCCGCATACACCCCGCGACGACAGGCCCGGGAACACAGAAGGGCGGGCAGCCTCCACTCAGATCCGGCATCGAACCCGGATCACGTGGGGGCGGCCCGCCCTGCCGCTGCCTCAGTTCTCCTTCGGCGTCTCGGTGTCGGCCGACGCCGCCGAGATGGTCGGCTTGGCCTCGCCCGGGGCGGGCGGCGCCGAGTCGACGTCGCCCAGCTCGGCCTCGGCGACCGTCTGGTGGCCGAGCAGCGAGGTCAGCGCCGCGTCGGCGATCCGGCGGAACGCCCGGCCCTGCCGGCGGCGGTCCAGCACGGCCACCTCGAGCTGCTTGGCCTCGAGGGTGCGGGTCTGGCCGTTCTCCCCGCCGACGCTGCCCAGCGCCTCGGCGGCGAGCGCCAGGGCGGTCGGCAGGTCGGCGCCGGTGTCGTGCCGCTCGCGCAGCACATTGGAGATCGCCTCGGCCTGGCCGCCCATCGCCATGAAGCCCGGCTCGTCCATGACCGAGCCGTCGTAGGTGACCCGGTAGAGCTCGTCGGCCTCGGGCGAGGCGCCGACCTGCGCCACGCAGATCTCCACCTCGTACGGCTTCTGCGTCTCCGAGAAGATCGCACCGAGGGTCTGCGTGTAGGCGTTGGCGAGCGCCCGGCCGGTCACGTCCCGGCGGTCGTAGCTGAGCCCGAGCATGTCGGCCATCCGGACGCCGGCCCGGCGCAGGCTCTCGAACTCGTTGTAGCGCCCCACCGCCGCGAACGCGATCCGGTCGTAGATCTCGCTGATCTTCCGCAGGGTGGTGATGTTCTCGGCGACCAGCAGGATGCCGCCCTCGTACGTCAGCACCACGGCCGACCGGCCGCGGGCGATGCCCTTGCGGGCGTATTCCGAGCGGTCCCGCTGGACCTGCTCGGGTGATGCGTAGAACTGCATGGCCACGGGGGCTTCTCCTATCTGTGGTGGAGCGGATCAGCCGCCCGGGTTCTCCATGCGTCCCTGAACGACCCGCTCGGCCACCGTGGTGATCTCTTCGTCGCTCAGCCGCTGGGTGCCGTTCGCCGTCGCCGTCATCACGACCGGGTAGATCTTGCGGGTCACGTCCGGCCCGCCGGTCGCGGTGTCGTCGTCGGCCGCGTCGTAGAGCGCCTCGACCGCGAGCACGATCGCGTCCTCGGTGCTCACTCCGGGCCGGTAGCGCTTCTTCAGCGCGGACCTGGCGAACAGCGAACCCGAGCCGATCGCCTCGTAGCCGGTCTCCTCGTAGAGACCGCCGGCCACGTCGAAGCTGAAGATCCGCCCGGCCCGGCCGGGGTCGGCCGGCGACAGGTCGAACCCGGCGAAGAGCGGGACCACCGCGAGGCCCTGCATCGCCGCGCCGAGGTTGCCGCGGACCATCGCGGCCAGCCGGTTCGCCTTACCGTCGAGGGAGAGCATCGCTCCCTCGATCTTCTCGTAGTGCTCGAGCTCCACCTGGAACAGACGGATCAGCTCGATGCCGATGCCGGCCGTGCCCGCGATACCGATCAGCGAGTAGGCGTCGGCCGGGTGGACCTTCCTGATGTCGCGGCTCGCGATCAGGTTCCCCATGGTGGCGCGCCGGTCACCCGCCATCACCACACCGTCGGCCGTCGCGATCGCGACGATCGTGGTGCCGTGCGGCGCGACGTCGCCGGAGAGCCCGGGCGGAAGCGGCCGCCGACCCGGCAGCATCTCCGGAGCGGCCTGACTCAGGAACTGCGTGAAGGAGGACGTCCCCGTGCTGGTGAAGAAATCCGGTAGACGCCCGGATGGATCAAAGCCCGTCGCCACGTGGTTCCTTTCAGATACGTGCAGTTGCAGCACACTATCGCGCGCACCGATGCGGTGCGATGAACATCATCGACGTGTTGCGGGGTCGCCCGCGCCACATCGTCCGCGTGGCGGCCGCCGGAAGGCGTCACCGGACCGGCCCGCAGGCCCGCCCGGCGACTTCGGCGCTACGCTAAACGGACAAAAGCCTCACTGGCCGCCTTTTTGAACGTAGCCGCGGACGAACTCCTCGGCGTTCTCCTCGAGAACCGAGTCGATCTCGTCCAGCAGATCGTCGACGTCTTCGGTGATCTCCGCGTGCCGCTCGGCTACCTCGGGATTGGCCTCGACGGTGACGTCCTCGACTTCTTCGCCGCTGCGCCCGCGCTCGGACTGCGACTGACCACCTGTGTCTCGGGTTGCCATGGATGTCCCCCTTCTCAGCCACCCGAAGTCCTGCAACATCGGGTTGGGAAAAACCTACCTCGCGCCTGTGACAGAACGCATCACCGGCTTGTGATCACCTCGAGCAGGTCCTTGGCGCTCTCGCAGGTGTCGAAGAGCGCGCCCACGTGCTTCTTGGTCCCGCGCTCCGGTTCCATCATCGGCACCCGGACCAGCGATTCCCGGCCGACGTCGAAGATGACCGAGTCCCAGCTGGCGGCGACCACTTCGGAGGCGTACTGGGCGAGGCAGCGGCCGCGGAAGTAGGCCCGGGTGTCCTCCGGCGGCTCGTACATGGCGCGCTGCGTCTCGTCCGGGTCGAGCAGGGTCTTCATCGACCCGCGGGCGACCAGGCGGTGGTAGAGGCCCTTCTCCGGCCGCACGTCGGAGTATTGGAGGTCGACGAGCTGGAGCTTCGGCGAGTTCCAGCCGAGGTTCTCCCGTTCGCGGTAACCCTCGAGGAGGCGTAGCTTGGCGACCCAGTCCAGCGTGTCCGACAATTCCGAAATGTCGCCTCCGAGCGACACCAGTACGCTCTCCCACCGGTCCAGCACATCAGTGGTCTGCTCGTCGGCATCCGAACCGTAGCGCTCGTCGACGAATGCCCGCGCCCGCTCGTAGTAGGCCCACTGGAGGTCGAGCGCGGTGAGCCGGCGGCCGTCCCGCAGGCGCATCAGGTGCTTCAGGGAGGGGTCGTGCGAGACGGCCTTCAGCTCCGACACCGGGTCGGCGATGCCGAGCTCCCCGGTGAAGACCTTCTCCTCGATCATGTTGAGCACCAGCGAGGTGGTGCCCATCTTGAGGTAGGACGCGATCTCCGACAGGTTCGCGTCGCCGATGATGACGTGCAGCCGGCGGTACTTGTCGGCGTCGGCGTGCGGCTCGTCCCGGGTGTTGATGATCGGCCGCTTCAGGGTCGTCTCGAGGCCCACCTCTACCTCGAAGAAGTCGGCGCGGGAGGAGATCTGGAAGCCGGAGCCGGTGCCGTCCTGCCCGATCCCGACGCGCCCCACCCCGGTGAAGATCTGCCGGGTCACGAAGAACGGCGTGAGGTGCGCGACGATGTCGGCGAACGGGGTCTGCCGGCGCATCAGGTAGTTCTCGTGGGAGCCGTACGACGCGCCCTTGTTGTCGGTGTTGTTCTTGTAGAGCTGGATCCGGTGGGTGCCGGGGATCGTGGCGGCGCGGCGGGAGGCCTCGGCCATCACCCGCTCGCCGGCCTTGTCCCACTTCACGACGTCGAGCGGATTCGTGCACTCGGGAGTGCTGTACTCCGGGTGCGCGTGGTCGACGTAGAGGCGGGCGCCGTTGGTCAGTATCACGTTGGCCAGGCCCAGGTCCTCGTCGGCGAGGGCCTCGGCCGGGTCGTACGCGGCGCCGGAGTAGGTGAAGCCGCGGGCGTCGCGCAGCGGCGACTCCTCCTCGTAATCCCAGCGGGCACGGCCGCCGCGGTTGAGCTCGGGGCGGGCCCCGTAGGCGTTGACGACCTGCGAGGAGGTCACCATCGGGTTGGCGCCGGGCTGCCCGGGCACCGAAATGCCGTATTCGACCTCGGTCCCCATAATCCGTCGAACGCTCATGCGACCACCCTGTCCGCCACGAAGCCAAGCGTGCTCATGCATCGAGCCTAGACGCTCTCACGTTGCTTACCGAAGCTGCCCGTGCGCGTCGTTTCACCTTGCGTGGCGAGAAAGGCCGAAGGGAGCCGCTGCCCGGGCCGTTCGACGAACCGGTAACAGAGCCAGGCGGCGAGCAGAGTTCCGGTCGCGAAACCGATAACGATCAGTGCCCGGTTCTCCGTGAAGCGCACCAGGATGCCGAGAACCAGCAGGTGCAGCAGGTAGAGCGAGTAGCTGACGGTACCGAGCCAGGTGAGCACGCCTGGCACGGCACGGTGACGCAGTGCGAAAGCGATCCCGAAACTTCCGGCCGTCCCGAGGGCGACCGGCACGCCGAACTGATCGACGACGCTCGCGGCGACTCCGGCGAGGGCCAGACTCGCGGCGATTCGCCCGATCTGGCGATGCTGCGCCCGGTAGATCACGCTCCCGGCGAACATCACCGCGAGCATGGTGAGCGCCTGCGCCGAGGATCCACTGGTCACCCAGCGGCTCGCATGGCCGTTGGCCATGGCGAGCAGGATCAGGCCGAGCGAGACGGCGGCGGCTCCGAGCGCGAGACCATTCCGACCGATCATGTACGTCGTGACGACGGCCGCCACGACGACGAGCACCACGGCCGCGCTCCACCGGCGGGCGGCGGCGTCACCGGCCAGCAGGCCGTCCGGCAGGCCGTCCCCGGCCAGTACCGCCACCGCCGCGAGCCCGGCCGCCCAGCACGCGCTGAGCCGGTGCAGGCGCACCGCGAACAGGGCCGCCACCAGCAGGTAGAAGAGCATCTCGAAGCTCAGCGTCCAGAACGGGCGGACGATCCCTCGTACCCCGAGAAGGTCCTGCAACATCGTGGCGTGCGCCAGGACGCTCGCCGTGGTCTCGGTCCGCAGCTGGTCCGGCAGGCGGTAGAGCCCGGCGGCCGCGAGGGCGGCGGCCAGGGCGATCGTGACCAGGTAGGCCGGGTAGATCCGGGCCAGGCGGCCCAGCCAGAAGCGGCGCAGCGAGCCGTGCCGTTCCAGGGACATCGGGATGACGTACCCGCTGACCAGGAAGAACAGCAGCACGGCGTACTTGCCGGCGTCGAAGGCGCGATAGATCTCCAGATGCGCCGCCGACCCGATGATCACCGGGCTGAGGTGGAAGAGCGCCACCACCACTGCCGCATGGCCGCGGAGGGCGTCGAGCCAGGCCAGTCTCGTCACACGGGGTGCAACGAGGCCGGGGCCGGAGGGTTCCCCCTCCGGCCCCGGCCGGCGTGCTCGTTACAGGTACTGACCGGTGTTGGTCGCCGTCTCGATGGAACGGCCGGCCTCCGCGCCCTTGCCGCCGGAGACGAGCGTACGGATGTAGACGATCCGCTCGCCCTTCTTGCCGGAGATCCGGGCCCAGTCGTCGGGGTTGGTGGTGTTCGGCAGGTCCTCGTTCTCCCGGAATTCGTCGACGCAGCTGTCGAGCAGGTGCTGCAGCCGGAGGCCCTTCTTGCCGGAGGTGAGGAACTCCTTGATCGCCATCTTCTTGCCGCGGTCCACGATGTTCTGGATCATCGCGCCGGAGTTGAAGTCCTTGAAGTACAGGACCTCCTTGTCACCGTTGGCGTAGGTGACCTCGAGGAAGCGGTTCTCCTCGGTCTCCGTGTACATCCGCAGCACGACCGCCTCGATCATCGCGGCCACCGTGGCATCCCGGTTGCCGCCGTGCTCGGTGAGGTCGTCCCCGCTGAGCGGCAGGTCGGACAGGATGTACTTGGCGAAGATGTCCTTCGCGGCCTCGGCGTCCGGACGCTCGATCTTGATCTTCACGTCGAGACGGCCGGGGCGCAGGATCGCCGGGTCGATCATGTCTTCCCGGTTGGACGCGCCGATGACGATCACGTTCTCCAGGCCCTCGACACCGTCGATCTCGGAGAGCAGCTGGGGAACGATGGTGTTCTCCACGTCGGAGGAGACACCGGAGCCACGGGTACGGAAGATCGAGTCCATCTCGTCGAAGAACACGATGACCGGCGTGCCCTCGCCGGCCTTCTCCCGGGCCCGCTGGAAGACCAGGCGGATGTGCCGCTCGGTCTCACCCACGTACTTGTTCAGCAGCTCCGGACCCTTGATGTTGAGGAAGTAGCTGGTGTGCTTCTCCTCGCCGCGCCGCTCGGCGATCTTCTTCGCCAGCGAGTTGGCGACCGCCTTGGCGATCAGGGTCTTGCCACAGCCGGGCGGGCCGTAGAGCAGGATGCCCTTCGGCGGGCGCAGCTGGTGCTCCCGGAACAGGTCGGCGTGCAGGAAGGGCAGCTCCACCGCGTCGCGGATCTGCTCGATCTGCGCGTGCAGGCCACCGATGTCGGTGTAGTCGACGTCGGGGACCTCCTCGAGGACGAGCTCCTCGACCTCGCTCTTCGGGATCCGCTCGTAGGCGTACGCCGAGCGGGGCTCGATCATGAGCGAGTCGCCCGCGCGGAGCTTGCCGATCTCGAGCGAGTCGGCGAGGAAGACGATGCGCTCCTCGTCGGCGTGCGAGACCACCAGGGCCCGGTCGCGGGGGCCGCCGGACGGGTTGTCCAGGACCTCCTTGAGCAGGACCACCTCGCCGGTGCGCTCGAAGCCGAACGCGTCCACCACGTTGAGCGCGTCGTTCAGCAGGACCTCCTGGCCCCGCTGCAGCTCCTCGACGGCGAGCGACGGCGAGACCGCCACCCGCAGCTTGCGGCCGCCGGTGAACACGTCCACCGTGCCGTCCTCGTGTGCCGACAGGAAAACGCCGTAGCCGCTGGGCGGCTGGGCGAGCCGGTCAATCTCTTCCTTGAGAGTGACGATCTGGGTCCGGGCTTCCTTGAGGGTCGCCACGAGCCGCTCGTTGTTCTCGGTCACTCGGGCCAGCTGCGCCTGCGTTGCCGCGAGCCGTTCCTCAAGCTGCCGGACGTGTCGGGGGCTTTCGGTCAACTTCCGCCTGACCAGGGCGAGTTCCTCTTGCAGGAACGCAACCTGGCTGGAGAGATCGTTGGCCTCTTTCTCCCATCGTGCGGCGCGGGAGTCCGCTTCGTCGCTACGTGCCACGTCCCACCTCCCCGGGGGGCTCGAACGTCTTGGGATAACACTAGCTGTTGCGAAGCGGTTTTCGACCCTTGCAACACCCTCGTCACCGACTCTTGATCGATTGATCAACCCGCGGCCGATAGCAGTATCGGATCTTCGGGTACCGTCCGCGCGGACCCGTTGTGCGAGGTGAGGGTCCCGGCGCAGACTGCCGGCGAGGTGTGCCCGACGCATCGACGCACCGGTTTTTTCTACAGAGTGGGCCTTCCCACTAGCGACGCCACGACGCGGGAGAATTCCTCGAGGCGGGCGATCTGTCCCGGGCCGCCGTCGTCGATCGTCTTGCCGAAGCGCAGCGCGTCGTGCCGCAGCGGCGCCCGGCCCTCCTCCTCGCCCACGCCGGGCGGCGGCACCGCGTCGTCGACCGAGCTGAGCAGCAGATAGACGTCGATGCTGTCGACCCGGGCCTGCCCGTTCGGGGTGCGGGTGAGCCGCCGCCGGCAACCGACCTCGGTCACCGTGGAGAGCGGCACCACCCGCAGCGACGACGTCATCGAGCCGGCCGGGCCGTCGCCGGGCGCCACGTCCTCGCCGTGCCAGAGCACGAGGCGGCTGCCGTCGCAGACCACGACCTCCTGCCAGACCCCGTTCACCTCGTTGACGAAGCGCTCCAGGGTGAAGCAGAGCACCGAGGCGCCGCGCAGGACGCCGAAGAGCGCCTCCAGGGCCACGTCCGGGTCGCGCAGGTAGGCCCGCGCCGCGGAGTCGAGATCGGGGTAGGGCGACCAGTCCGGGAAGACCGCCGGCATCTCGTTGCTGCCCCCGAACGGCGGTGAGCTCATGGTGCCCCTTCCCCTAGACGCCCGCAGGAAACCTACCGGACGCCATCACGACGGTCACTCCCCGGTGGGGTCCTCCTGTGCGGCCTGCTGCGCGTGCAGCGCCGCCTGGGTCGCCTTGCGCAGCGCGTACGCCTCGGCGCCCTTGCTCGGCTTGCGGCGGCGCGGCGGGGCGGTCACCCCGGGCGCCAGCTTGCGCGCCGAGACCAGGAACGCGGTGTGCGCGATCATCCGGTGGTCCGGGCGGACGGCCAGGCCCTCGGCATGCCAGTCGCGGATCAGCGACTCCCAGGCCCGGGGCTCGGTCCAGCCGCCGCGCTCACGCAGCGCCTCGACGAGCTCGGACAGCTGGGGAGTCGTGGCCACGTACCCGATGAAGACGCCACCCGGGATGAGCGCCTTCTCGACCATGTCGAGCGCCTCCCACGGGGTCAGCATGTCCAGGATGATCCGGTCGAAGCCCTCGATGCCGTTGTCCGCCACGTCGCCGTGGTGCAGGTGCCAGGCCGGGTGCGGGCCGCCGAAGAACGCCTCGACGTTCTTCTGCGCGATCGCCGCGAAGTCCTCGCGCACCTCGTAGCTGTGCACCTCGCCGGTGCTGCCGACGGCCCGCAGCAGCGAGCAGGTCAGCGCGCCGGAGCCGGCGCCGGCCTCGAGGACCTTCGCACCCGGGAAGACGTCGCCCATCGCGACGATCTGCGCCGCGTCCTTCGGATAGATCACCTGCGCGCCGCGCGGCATGGACAGCACGTAGTCGCTGAGCAGCGGCCGCAGCGCCAGGTAGGCGGTGTTGCCCGACGAGGTGACGACGCTGCCGTCGGGGAGCCCGATCAGCGCGTCGTGCTCCAGCGCGCCGCGGTGGGTGTGGAACGCCTTGCCGGGCTCCAGCACGATGGTGTGCATCCGCCCCTTCGGGTCGGTGAGCTGCACGCGGTCACCCACCCGGAACGGCCCGCGGTGCGCGGGGACCTGCTCGGAGGCGGCGTCGGTGGTCGGGGTCGTCGTCACAGATCTACTCTCAGCTGTCTTTTCTCGGGTTCGGCACGGTCCGCCGCGGTTCCAGGACCGCGGCCACATCGGCGACGCGCAGGACGCCGACGACATCCTCCCCTGCCGTCACCAGGTACTGCGCACCCGGGTGAGCCTGCAGCGCCCGGACCACCTGCTCACCGGTCAGCCCGAGCGGCAGCGTGGTCAGCGCGTCCCGGGACCGGGAGACGCTCTCCACGCTCACCCAGGGCCGCCGGTCGACCGGGATCCGCTCGGCCGCGACCGGGTCCACCACCGCGGTGAGGCTGCCCGCCGAGTCGGCGACGGCGAGCACCACGTCCGGCCGGGGGTCCTCGGCCCGGCGGCGCTGCGCCTCGCCGAGCGGCGTGCCGGCCGGCACCGCGAGCACCGGGCGGGCCAGCGCGCTCAGGTCGATCAGCGGGAAGCGCCCGGTCATCCGGCCGAGCCGGATCGACTGCCCGGCGCCCTGCCACAGGGTGAGCACCACGAGCAGCACGAAGACGAGACCGAAAATGGTCAGCAGCCCGAACCGGTAGAGCCCGACCACCACGACCACGGTGGCGAGCGCCAGGATCCGGCCCGCCCAGCCGGCCACCACGGTCGCCCGGTTCCGGTCCTTCAGCAGCGCCCAGACGCCGGCCCGGAGCGCGCGGCCGCCGTCCAGGGGCAGGCCGGGCAGCACGTTGAAGACCGCCACCAGCACGTTGCTGAGCGCCAGCTGGAAGGCGATCTGCCCGGGCACGGTGTCCGGGGGCAGCAGCAGCGCGGCGCCGGTCGCGATCCCGCCGAGCAGCAGCGAAACGGCCGGCCCGGCCAGCGACACCAGCGCGTCGATCCGGGGCGTCGGCGCGTCCCGTTCCATCTCGGTCCAGCCGCTGAGCAGTTCCAGCGTGATCCGCCGCACGCCGATGCCGTGCCGCCGGGCGGTGAGAGCGTGTCCCAGCTCGTGCAGCAGCACCGAGCCGAGGAGGCAGATCACAAAGCCCAGACCCACGGCGTACGACCAGGGCGCCGCGAGCCCGAGCTCGGCGTTCGCGTAGTTGCCGTAGACCACCGTGACCAGCCCGGCGAGCAGCAGCATCGACGCGTTCGCGAACACCGGGATGCCCAGCACGTGCCCGACCGGCTGCCCGCCGCGGCCCCGCGCGCGCCCCTGATCACGGTTCGGGTCGCGGCCCGGGTCCCGTCCTGAGTCCCGGCCCGGGCCGCGGCTCGGGTCCGGTCCCCGGTCTCGCCCCTGCTCTCCCACGCGATCGATGCTACGGACACGCCGCCGCGCGACCCACCCCGGCGTTTTCGTCGTACCTCTGGCCTAGCCTCTTCTCCATGACGGCGCACCCCTCCACCACGGCACCGGCGGCCCCGGCACCGGCGGCCCCGGCCCCGTCCCAGCCCGGCGGCCCACGCTCCGCGGACGCCGCCGGCCAGGCGGCCCCGTCCCAGCCCGGCGCACCCTCCGCCGACGCCGCCGACCAGGCCGGCCCGCGTTCCGACGCCGACGCCGATCAGGCCTCGCCCGGCCGCGGCCGCCGCCCCGAGACGCCGCGCGGCCCCTCCCTGTCGCCGTCCCGGGCCGCCGACTTCAAGACCTGCCCGCTGCTGTTCCGCTTCCGCACCATCGACAAGCTGCCCGAGCTGCCCACCGCCGACCAGGTCCGCGGCACCCTGGTGCACGCCGTGCTGGAGCGCCTCTTCGACCTCCCCGCCGGCGAGCGCACCCCCGCGGCCGCGGCGGCGCTGGTCGCCCCCGAGTGGGCCAAGCTGCTCGAGCAGGAGCCCTCCCTCGCCGAGATCTTCACCACTCCGCTCCCGGCCGCCGCCGACCCCGCGGCCGCCGCTGCCGAGGCCGACGCCACCGGCCAGGAGACCCTGATCGACATCCCGCCCGCCGAGGCCGAGACCGCCCGCCTCGCGGCGTTCCTGTCCAGCGCGACGGCCCTGCTCGACGGCTACTTCGCGGTCGAGGACCCGCAACGCCTCCAGCCCGCCGAGCGGGAGACCCTGATCTCCACCGTGATCGGCGACGAGCTGCTGCTGAGGGGCTATATCGACCGCCTCGACGTCTCCCCGGCCGGCGACATGCGCGTCGTCGACTACAAGACCGGCGGCGCCCCGCGCGAGGCCTTCGAGGGCCGGGCCCTGTTCCAGCTGAAGTTCTACGCCCTGGTCCTGTGGCGCACCCGGGGCGTGGTCCCCCGCGTCCTGCGCCTGCTCTACCTCAAGGACGCCGAAGCCCTCGACTACAGCCCCGAGGCCGGCGAGCTCGAGCGCTTCGAACGCACCCTGACCGCCCTCTCCGCAGCGATCGAACGGGCCAAGCGCGACCAGGACTTCCGCCCCAAACCGAGCCGCCTCTGCGGTTGGTGCCGCCACCAGAAGCTCTGCCCCGAATTCGGCGGCACGCCACCACCCTTCCCCGACCTCCCCGAGCCCGCCACCGCCCTGACCCTCCTCCCCGACGACCCCGGTCCCCGCCTGAGAGACGATCCCCTTGGCTGATCCCTACCGAACCCCCGCGGGAACGCCATGACCACCGAAGAGCCACGCCGTGACGCCCGGACCAGCGGCGAGCAGGGCGCCGGCGCCACGACCAGCGGCAAGCAGGACGCCCGCGCCACGACCAGCGGCAAGCAGGACGCCGGCGCAATGGCCGACGGTCAGCCGGGAACGGAGCCGGGGACCAGCGGCGAGCCTGCGCGGCGCCCACCTTTGAGAGTGCTCCTGGCCGACCCTGCGCCGTTGCAGCGTGCGGGCCTGCGAGCCCTGCTGCAGACTCCACCGCACCCCTCCGCCGGGCGGGCCACACCGCGTCTCTCCGCCGGGCAGACCGCGGGCTTCCCTTCAGCAGGACCAGCCCCTTCACCTTCCCTTGCCCGACGATTCGGGAATGAGGTGAAATTTCCGGCGCGCACCGAGGAGCCGAGCGCCGAGCCGGGTGGGACGGGTGCCGGGCAAAGCGCGGCGGGCGTTGGGCCGGACGCGGCGGGTGCTGGGGCGGGGGCTGCTGAGATCGTCGTTGTCGGGGAGGCTGCGGACGGGGTTGAGGCTCTCGATCTGGCTCGGCGGTTGTTGCCTGATGTGGTGGTTCTCGAGCTCGGCCTGCCGCGGCTCGACGGGCTCGAGGTGGCCCAGGCCATCGGCGCGGCGAGGTTGCCGGTACGGGTGCTGGTGGTCACCGACGAGGATGCCGAGGAGCGGATCGTGGCGGCCGTCGGGGCCGGGGTCACCGGATATCTGTGCAAGGACGCGCCCCATGACGAGCTGGTGGCGGCGGTACGGATCGTCGCCGGGGGCGGGGCGGTGATCGCGCCGAAGCTGCTCGCGCGGATTCTCGGGCGGCTCGCGGAGGCTCTGCCCGCTCCGGGGAGTAACGGCGCGGACCGGCTCGACGTGCTGACCGGGCGGGAGCGGGAGGTGCTCGTGCACGTGGCGCGCGGGATGACGAACACCGAGATCGCCGAGGTGCTCCAGGTCAGCGAGACGACCGTGAAGACCCACGTGGGGCACGTGCTGACCAAGTTGCGGCTGCGGGACCGTACCCGAGCGGTGGTTCTCGCCTATGAGTCAGGCCTGGTCAAACCCGGCTCTCAGGACGGGAGGTAACCGGTCACGCGCTTGCCGGACCAGGCGCCGTGGGCGGCCGGGGGCGGGCCGTGCTGCTGGTTGACCGCCACCGTGACGCAGCGGACCAGCCAGGTGTTGACCGAGATGCCCTCGACGGCCGCGAGCTGCTCGACGTGCATGCGCAGCGACTCGGGCATCCGGAGCAGGATCTCGGCGAGACCGGCGGCCGGCTGTGGGTCCGGCACGGCGGCGACGGCGGGTGGGGGCGGGGTGACGTCCACGTCACCCATCGTGCCTCAGGGAAGAGGGGCCTCAGGGACGAATCAGATCCGCCAGGAAAGCCGGATCGACGCCGGAGAGGGACGAGCGCAGGTGCACGCCGTCGACCGGGGGCAGTTCCAGCTCGGCCGGCACGGCCAGGACCGCGGCCCCGGCGGCGAGGGCGCTCGCGACGCCGCTCGGCGAGTCCTCGATCGCGACGCACCGGGCGATCGGGACGCCGAGCAGGGACGCGGCGGTGAGGTACGGCTCCGGGTCGGGCTTCGGCATCGTCACCTCGTCGCCGCAGACGACGACGTCGAAGTTCTCCGGCCCCAGCGTCTTGAGGGCGACCTCGACCAGCCGCCTGCCGGTCGACGTGACGAGAGCCGTACGAATGCCCGCGTCCCGGACGGCGAGGAGCAGTTCCATGGCCCCGGGGCGCCAGACCAGTCCCCCGGCGAACAGCGAGTACACCCGGTCGGTCAGCCACTGCACGTCCGGCGCCTCGGGGCGGTCCGGCTGCCCCAGGTCGTCGCGGAAGATCTGCATGCTGCGGCTCATGCTGCTGCCGACCATCGCGAGCCGGGCGCTGTCGGAGAGGGTGCCACCGGCGCGGACGGCCAGCTCGGCCAGGGCGATGCCCCAGACCCGCTCGCTGTCGACCAGGGTCCCGTCCATGTCGAAGAGTACGGCGTCCATCACGACGATTCTCCGGGTCGGGGCGGCCGCGCCCCAGCGAACGTGACGACCCCTACAGTCCGCAGGCCTGCAGCGAGTCGTTGTAGCCGGCGGAGAAGGACTTCATCCGCTGCTCGGCGGTGCCGTGCGCGCCCTCGGCGAACCACGGCTGGCCCGGGTCGTCGCCGACCGCTTCCAGGCCGTCGGCGAGTTCCTGGGTGTCGCCGTCCTGCATCTCCAGCCGTCCCTCCCGGGCCTTGTCGCCGATGAACGCGCCGGCCATGCAGTCGGCCTGCAGCTCCTGCTCGATGGTGAACTCCTTGCGGATGCCGAGCCGGGCCTGGATGCCGTGCGCGTACTCGTGGCCGAGAAGGTAGAACAGGAACGCGTCGCCGACCTGCTGGAACGCCGCGAACGCCCAGTTCACGTCGTACGCGATGAAGTCACCGGCCGAGCAGTAGACGGCGTTGTTGCGCGGCAGCGGCTCACCGGCGCAGTCGACGTCACCCTCACGTTCGTACGGAATCAATCGCCGGACCGGCGAAAAGCCGGCGCCGAGCCGCTGCTCCCAGTATTCCTCGGCGATCTCCTCGGCCGCCTGGATGTCCCGGCTGAACTCCTCGGGCGTGTTCGTGCCGTCCTGGTTCGCGGTGACGGCGGGCGCCGGCTCCTCGACGTCGGGCGGCGAGGCGGCGGGGAGGCAACCGGTCAGGAGAAGAGACAGAACGACGGGTACGAGAACCGCACGAGCGCGCATGGATCCACGGTAGACAGGTCCGGCCGGGGCCGCTCGGCACGATAGCAGTCAGGGACCACCCTGAGAGTTACCTAAGTGTCTCCCCCACCCGAATCTCCGCGTCGCGCTACGCCCTGCGACGGACGCCGCCCGCCGATTCCGCCGCGAGACTGAGCAGGCCGTCCGGGGCACCGTGCCCCGGACGGACCACAGACTTCAGGGGGACGAGAGTGGCAGCGACGAATGCCGGCGGTCCGGTGGCGGCGCGGGCGAACGAGATCTGGAAGGTCTACGGCTCGGGCGAGGCCCGAGTGGCGGCACTGCGGGGGGTCAGCGCCGAGTTCGGCAGGGGCCGCTTCACCGCGATCATGGGCCCGTCGGGCAGTGGCAAGTCGACGCTGATGCACTGCCTCGCCGGGCTGGACACGGTGGACGAGGGCACCGTCCACGTCGGCGGCACCGAGATCAGCAAGCTCGGCGACAAGGCGCTCACGCGTCTGCGCCGGGACCGGATCGGCTTCATCTTCCAGCAGTTCAACCTGCTGCCGACGCTGAGCGCCGCGGAGAACATCAAGCTGCCGCTGGACATCGCCGGCCGCAAGGCGGACCCGGCCTGGTGGGACACCGTGATCGACACGGTGGGCCTGCGGGACCGGCTCACCCACCGGCCGAGCCAGCTCTCCGGCGGCCAGCAGCAGCGCGTCGCGTGCGCGCGGGCCCTGGTCGGCCGCCCCGACGTGATCTTCGCGGACGAGCCGACCGGGAACCTGGACTCGCGGTCCGGCGCCGAGGTGCTCGCCTTCCTCCGGGACAGCGTGCGCGAGCACGGCCAGACCATCGTGATGGTCACCCACGACCCGGTGGCGGCGAGCTACGCCGACCGGGTGGTGTTCCTCGCCGACGGCGCCATCGTCGACGAGCTGGCGAACCCGACCGCCGAGACGGTGCTCGACACCATGAAGCGCCTCGACAAGCACGGCGACCCGGTGATGCTCTGATGCTGCGCGCGACGCTGAAGAGCCTGCTCGCCCGCAAGCTGCGGCTGGTCCTGTCCGGCCTGGCCGTGCTGCTCGGCGTGATGTTCGTGTCCGGCGCGTTCGTGCTGACCGACACGCTCAACCGCACCTTCGACTCGATCTTCGCGGACGCCTACGCGGCGACCGACGTCTCGGTCACCGCGAAGCCCAAGGTCGAGGTCAGTGAGTTCGAGGGGGAACAGGTCGCCGCGCCGCTTCCGGCCGCGGCGGTGGAGAAGATCAAGACCCAGGCGGGGGTACGGGCGGCAGTCGGTCGCGTGGACACCGACGGCGCCCGGGTGATCGGGTCCGACGGCAAGGTGCTCACCTCGATGGGGCCGCCCCGGATCGGCTCCAACTGGACCGGCACCGACGACGTCATGGAGCTGCGCGAGGGCCGCGGCCCGGAGGCGCCCGGCGAGATCGCCATGAACGCGACCACGGCGGAGCTGTCCGGATACCGGATCGGCGACACCGTGCCGGTGCTCACCCAGAAGCCGAAGCGGGAGTTCACCCTAGTCGGCATCTGGGGGTACACCGGTGACCGGGACAGCATCGGCGGCACCCAGGAGGTCGCGTTCACCACGCCGGTGGCGCAGGAGCTGATGCTCGGCGAGAAGGGCGTGTTCACCTCGGTGACGGTCACCGCCGCCGACGGCGTCTCCCCCGCCGAGCTGCGCGACTCGCTGGCCCCGGCACTGGGCGCCGGCTACGTCGTGAAGACCGGCGACGACCTCGCGAAGGAGAGCTCGGAGAGCATCAAGGAGGGTCTCGGCTTCTTCAACCAGATCCTGCTGGGCTTCGCCGGCATCGCGCTGTTCGTCGGCATCTTCCTGATCCTCAACACGTTCTCGATCGTGGTGGCGCAGCGCACCCGCGAGCTGGCCCTGCTCCGGGCGATCGGCGCGAGCCGCCGCCAGGTGATCAACTCGGTGCTGGTGGAGGCCGTCGTGGTCGGCCTGATCGCCTCGGTGCTCGGCCTGGCCGCCGGGGTCGGCGCCGGCGCGGGCCTCGGCTACCTCTTCTCCAGCATGGGCGGCGGCGGGCTCGACCTCGCCCCGGTCGGCGTGCCGCCGGCCGCGATCATCAGCTCCTTCCTGGTCGGCCTGATCGTGACCGTGGTGGCCGCGGTGATGCCGGCGCTGCGCGCGTCCCGGATCGCCCCGGTCGCCGCGATGCAGGACGTCGCCACCCCGGACCGCCCGCTCACAAAGATCAGCGTCTTCGGCGGCGTCGTCACGGCGGCCGGCGCGGCAGCCCTCGGCGTGGGTCTGTTCGCCGACGCCGGCGACGCCGACCTGTGGCTCATCCTCGGCGGCGTGCTGGTCACCTTCATCGGTGTCGCGCTGCTCACCCCGCTGATCAGCAAGCCGGTGGTGTCGCTGCTCGGCCGCCTCTTCTCCTGGTCGCTGCCGGGCCGCCTGGGCCGGCTCAACTCCGGCCGCAACCCGCGCCGCACCGCGATCACCGCAGCCGCCCTGATGGTCGGCATCGCCCTGGTCACCGGTGTCACGGTGGTCATGGACTCGGCGAAGAGCAGCCTCAAGGCCGAGGCCGCCCGCATCCTCAAGGCCCAGATCATGATCAGCGGCGACCAGAACGGCCCGCGCCCGCCCACCTTCGACCCGGCAGTCGTGTCCGAGGCAGATCACATTCCCGGGGTACGGGCGGCAGCCGGGCTCTACAACGACCTCGTGCAGATCGGCTCCTCGCAGGAGTACGTGGCCGCCACCGAGAACCTGTCCCGGCTCGCCGAGTCCTACGGATCCACCGCGCCCGACCTGCGCGACGACCAGATCGCGGTGAGCGCGCCGGAAGCCGCCGACCAGGGCTGGCAGACCGGTTCGCAGGTGACGATCCAGGCTTCCCGGGGCGACTCCCACACGTACACGATCGCCCTGGTCTTCCCGGAGAACACCCTGCCCGGCAACATCATCCTGCCGGGCGCCGCCATCCAGGACTTCGGCATCACCCAGCCGGTCTTCGGATTCGTCCGCCTCGACGACGGCGTGGCCGTCTCCTCCGTGCTGCCGCAGATCAAGACCCTGGTGGCGGACAGCCCCGAGGTCTCGGCCACCGACCAGGAGACGTTCATCAACGGCCAGGCCGCCCAGTTCGACCAGATCATCACGATGATCCAGATCCTGCTCGGCCTGGCCATCCTGATCGCCGTCCTGGGCGTCGTGAACACCCTCGCCCTCTCTGTCCTGGAACGCACCCGCGAACTGGGCCTGCTCCGGGCCGTCGGCCTCGGCCGCGCCCAGACCATGCGAATGGTCACCGTCGAAGCCGTCGTGATCTCGGTGTTCGGCGCGCTGCTCGGCGTCGCGGTCGGCGCGGGGATGGGCGGTGCGGTGGCCCGAGCCCTGGAGAACGACGGCATCACCGAGATCGTGATCCCGTGGGAGCGGATGGGGACATACCTCGCCCTCGCCGCCCTCGTGGGAGTCGTCGCGGCGGTGGCGCCGGCGATCCGGGCCGCGAGGCTGAACATCCTGGGCGCGATCGCGCACGACTAGGTCCTGTTGCGTAGGGGGCAGGAGCTTCCTGTCTCGTAGAGGGAGCAGGAGCGAGGCGAGGTCCAGGCGTCGTCCGGGTGTGCGGCGCGAAGGACCTGGCGGAGGTTCGGTGGAGGACGTCCCGGTTTCCACACGCGGGCGTCCTCCACCGCGCCGGCCGATCCGCTGGACACGCGTGCGGCGCCGGCGAGCGCGCCCGCACGGTCGACGCCCATGCCCTGATCGCCGTCACCGCCTACCCACCCGATCTGGTCCGACAGGCCCCGGGAGCGGCCATCCACCGCCGCACCGACGTCGTCGGGTCCTGGCCGGGACCGGCTGCTGTCCATGGCTGTTCCAACCGCGTGTCGGGAGCCATGGACTGCAGCCGGACCGGCCGCCGGGGAACTGCTGCGCCCGTGGATCACCGTTGAGCGGTTCAGGCACCCAGGAGCTTGTCGAGCTTCGTGAAGCTGCTTCCCCAGCCCTCCTCGGCGCCCTCGTGCATGGGCTCGGGGAACGGGGATTGGGTGAGCACGAGCCGGGTGCGGCCGCCGGGCTCGTCGTGGAACTCGATGCGCAGGCGGAGGGTGTCGGTGCCGAAGTCGGGGATGTGGGCGACGTTCTCCTCGCCGGCCAGGAGCTCGTTCTCGACGACCTCGGTGAAGCCGGCGTTGACCGGGGAGGTGATCGCGGGGTCGTCGTCGTTGACCATGGTGAAGCGCTGGTGGCCGCCGGGGCGGACGTCGAGGTCGACGGTGTCGCGGGGCACCGACCAGCCGACCGGGCCGAACCAGGCGGCCAGCTGGTCGGGGTCGGTGAAGGCGCGGAACACGAGCTCGCGGGGCGCGTCGAAGATGCGGGTGATGACGAGGTCGGTCACGGTTCCTCCTGGATCCGCTTGAGGTGGGCGTCGAGGCGCGCGAAGTTGTCGTCCCAGAACCTGCGGTAACGCTCCATCCACGCGGTCGCCTCGCGCAGCGGCCCCGCCTCGAGACGGCTGGAACGCCACTGCGCGGAACGGCTGCGGGAGATCAGGCCCGCATTCTCGAGGACCTTCAGGTGCCGGGAGATCGCCGGGAGGCTGATGTCGAACGGCTCGGCGAGCTCCGTCACGGTGGCCTCACCCTCGGCGAGCCGGGCCAGGATGGCGCGGCGCGTCGGATCGGCGAGGGCCGCGAAGATCACGCTGAGACGATCTTCCACTTAACCTCCTCGTTAATTAACGAGTACGTTAAGCGCGAACACCCACGCCTGTCAATCACACCTTGCTCGGCACCCGCCGGTGCAGCTCCGCGAGCAGGACCTCGGGGCCCGGCGACATCAGGCCGACGTCCACCACGTAGGCGATCTCCGAGCCGCGGCGGCGGATCCTCGGGTGCCCGCCCTTGCCGGCCAGCTCGGTCGCGTAGTCGTCGGCCACCGGGGTGACGATCAGCTCGGTGAAGGGTCCCCGCCCGTGCAAGGCCACCGAGGCGATTCCGGACCAGGGGATGTGTACGGGGTGACGACCCGTCGCCGCGAAGTCCAGCCCGTGCACCGACGTGTGGAGCCAGCCCAGCCGCCGCCAGACGATGAGCATGACGACCGCGGCCGAGACCGCCGGCACGATCAGCGCCGCCTCCACGTAGAGCACGATGTCGGCGGGCTCGGGGCGGTGCCCGGCAGCGATCTTGAGCCCCAGATAGAGGCCGAGCATCGGCACCCACGCGGCGGCGAGCACCCAGAGCGTGGTCACGAAGAACATGCCCCGCGCCTGGATGAAGCTCACCGTGTCGTCGGTCGGGCCGAGCACCTGATCCACGTGGCCCGCATGAACATGATCTGGCATGGTGCGATTATGCGCGGATTTCACCCGGTTGATCCGATAGATGACGGACTCCGGGTGGCCGGATCCACGGCGCGGCCGCCGGGTGCGTCCGTGACGCCGCACGTAGGCTGTGTTCCATGACTGAGTTCGACGGCCTCCCGCTGCTCCGCTCCCCCGTGGCCATCGCCGCCTTCGAGGGCTGGAACGACGCTGCGGACGCTTCGACCGCGGCCGTGGAACACCTCGAACAGGTGTGGCAGGCCAAGGAGATCACCAGCATCGACCCGGAGGACTTCTACGACTTCCAGGTCAGCCGCCCCACCATCACCATGGCCGAGGGCGAGACCCGCAAGATCGAGTGGCCGACCACGCGGTTCACCGTGGCGAGCCCGCCCGGCAGCGACCGCGACGTCGTGCTGATCCGCGGCATCGAGCCGAGCATGCGGTGGCGGACGTTCTGCGAGTCCGTGCTGGAGATCTGCCACAGCCTCGAGGTGAACCGGATCGTGCTGCTCGGCGCCCTGCTGGCGGACGTCCCCTACACCCGGCCGCTCCCGATCAGCGGCAGCGCCTCCGACCGCGAGGTGGCGGAGAAGTACAACGTCGTGCCCACCCGGTACGACGGCCCCACCGGCATCGTCGGCATACTCCAGGAGGCGTCCACCCGCGCCGAACTGGACGCCCTGTCGTTCTGGGTGCACGTCCCGCACTACGCGAACAACCCGCCCTGTCCCAAGGCCACCCTCGCCCTGCTGAGCCGGATCGAGGACGTCCTCGACCTGCCGGTGCCGATGGCCGACCTGGCCGAGCAGGCCGACGAGTGGGAGAAGCGCGTCCGGGCCGCCGCCGAGCAGGACTCCGAGCTGGGCGAATACGTGCGTGAGCTGGAGGAGCGCGTCGGCGACGCGGGGATCCAGCCGCTGACGGGTGACGAGATCGCCAGCGAGTTCGAGAAGTACCTGAGGCGCCGGGGTGGGTCGGCCGGGCCCACCGCCGGCTCCTGGTAGGCGGATCAGAGCGGGTCAGAAGCGGAAGTCGCCGGCATCGACGATGCCGGCGACGAGCACCTTCCACTCCTCGCGGGTTGCGGCCACGATCAGGTCGGGCTGCCTGTTGTTGCGGATCAGGACCTCGTCGTCCCGAAGTGCGATCTCCAGACACGTGTTGTCGGCGCACCGGCTACTCGGTTGCCAGATGATCGACTCGGACATACGCCTTTACCTCCGATGGGCGCTGGACTACTCAGAGTACGTCCAGGACCACCGGATGTCATTGATGGCAATGACTGCGCGCGCCTAGCGAAGGTCGACTCGACCTGCGGCAACGTCATCCAGGAAGTGGTGCCAGTCCTCGCGGGGCAGCGTGAGGAAGGGCTGATCCGGCCGCTTCGAATCACGGATCGCGACGAACCCGTCCCCGAGGGGCGCCACCTCGACGCATGCGTGATCGGCACAGAAGGTGCTTCGGGTCCATGCCAGCATCTGTCGGATCCTCCCTCGCGCGAGCAGCGGGGAGCTTCGGGCCCCGAGCGAGGACCTTATCCATTGTGGAGAGTAGCCGTCCAGCTGCGGCCCCGACGCCGGGGCCCGCACAGAGCTTAACCGGGCATTTGCGGGTATTTGCCACTTCCGCCAGATTTGTCGGCCGAATTTCACTCGTCCAGGGTGCGCCGGAGCCGGTACGCCTCCGCCAGCATCGCGATCCGGGTCAGCTGCTCGTCGGCGCAGAGCGACCAGAGCCGTTCGAAGTACCGGCTGTGGAAGTCGAGCTCGCCACGCTCGGAGACGACCCGGTCACGCCCGTAGAACTCCTGGTAGAGGATGGCGTCGTCGTAACCCGGATCGCTGAGGCTGACGATCTGGAACGGGCCGAGGATGCCGCCCTCCCCGCCCTTGTCCAGCGGCATCATCCTGATCCGCACCCCCGGCAGCTGGGAGATCTCCTCGATCGCCTCCAGCTGCTCGGCCATCACCTTGGCGCCGCCGACCTTCCGCAGCAGGACCGACTCGTCGAGGATGAAGTAGTAGTCGGGGCCGCTCGTCCGGTCGAGGATCTGCCGCCGGCGCAGCATCCGGACGTCGTAGCGGACCCGGCGCTCCTCCGCCGACAGGCCGGGGCTCGGCTCGTGGGCCCACCAGTCCAGCACCGCCTCGGCGACCGCCGGCGTCTGGAGCAGGCCCGGCACCACGCTCGGCTGGTAGACCCGGATCTCGGTGGCCTCGGACTCGAACTGCAGCAGCTGCCGCATGCTCTTGGTCAGATGTTTGCGGTATTCCGCCGCCTCGTACCACCGCTGCCGGCGGGAGACCCTCGCGTCCTCCGTCAGCCGCCCGATCTCGGCCTCGTCGGCGACGCGGTAGAGCTGCAGCAACGCACGGAGATCGGTGACCGAGACGCCGACGTCGCCCGCCTCGATCCGCTGCACCTTGGAGAGCGACCACCCCAGCAGGTTCGACACCTCGGTCTGGTTCAGCCCCGCGGCCTGCCGATAGGCGACCAGGGCCAGCCGGACGCGCCGCCGGGCGACGGCGGGGGGTTCTCCCTGCATGGCGACCATGCCATCCCGTCCTGGCTGCGTCACAGCCGATCAGCCGTACTTCAATCTGCTACATGTCAAATAGAAACCTAGCACTGTGCGTAACCGAACCGCTCCGCCGCGCAGCCCCCTTGGCCGAATGGTGAACAGACGGGCCTGCCGCGCACCGCGGCAGGCCCGTCCCGTCGTCCCTCACTCCGCATCCCTCGCCAGCCTCTCCAGGCTTCGCTGCAACCCCCGGCAGACCTGCTCGAACTCGCGCTGGTCGGACGAGCTGAACAGCCGGGCGTACTCCTGGCCGCAGACCGCGACCAGGTCCCACCGCGGGGGCGGGCGGCGACTCAGGGAGAAGGCCGCGTGCATCAGCAGCACCAGCACGATCAGTGCGCCGAGCAGCGCGGACTCGCTGCCCACCAGGGGGATCGCCACGACCGCGCCGGCCAGGGCGGAGAGCCCCATCGCCTGGTGCAGGCCCCCGCCCGCTGCTTGGTGCCGGACGATGTGGACGTCGTGCAGTGCGCGGACCGGGAACCGCCGCAGGCCCGCCACCTCGAAGAACTCGTCGGTGATCAGCACTCGCGGACCTCGATAGAAAACTGACAATTGCGTCTCCTCCCCCTCGCCGGGGCTTGCCGACGGAGGGGAGGTGCGTAACGATGAAACGTGAGTGAGTCCCCTCCGAGAGACGGGACCTCCGGCGGCATCCAGCTGCAACTGGGTGCCGCCTTTCCGTGAGTACCGGTCAGTCCACTCTCCGTAACGAATTATGGACGTCCGCATCGCATGATCGCTATACGTCTATTTGCTGTATAGCCGTTACGGCTCCCGGTGTGTCATCCAGCAGCCCCGATCCGGCATGAGGCATCCTAGGAACCTAGCCAGACCGACTACGGGGAGGGCAGATGTCGACGATCAATCCGGGCAGCCCGGAGTTCCCGCACCGGCAGATCTCCAACCAGCTCAAGGATCGCGTGCGCCACGGCGAGTGGCAGCCCGGCGAGCGCCTGCCCTCGATCCCCGCGCTCGCCGAGCTGTTCGGCGTCGCGAAGCAGACCGTGCAGCGGGCCGTCGATCAACTCCGGGTCGAGGGCATTCTCATCACCAAACCCGGATCGGGTACGTACGTCCGCGGCACCCGACGCCGGCTGAACCGTCTCTCCCGCGGCCGCTACGGGCTGCACCGCGGCTACCACGCCGACCTCGCCGCCCGGTACCGCCAGCAGCTCGTCCGCGTCGGCCGGGAGCCCGCCCCGCCGGAGGTGGCCGACGCCTTCGGGGTCCGCGACGGCACCGAGATGCTGGTCCGCCGGCACGTGGTCCGCACCGACGAGGCGACCGTCGAGCTCGGCGCGTCCTGGTTCCGGGTCACCGACGTGAACGGCACCTCGCTGGAACGGCTCGAGGCGTTCGGCCGGCCGCTCTACCAGGAGGCCGAGGAGGCGATCGGCCGGCGGTACGCGCAGGCCACCGACACGATCAGCGCCCGGCAGCCCAGCCGGGAGGAGGCGGAGATCCTGCAGATCCGGCCGGACACCCCGGTGCTGCACCTGCTGCACGTCGCGTTCGACGAGTCCCGCAAGCCGATCGAGGTGGCGCAGGCGACCTGGCCCGGGCCGATGACCACGCTGACCGAGGAGTACCGCATCCCGGAGCAGCCGGCCGAACCCGACCCGGACCCGGGGCTGTCACTGGCCTGAGATGCCGGCCAGCAGGGCGATCGTCCGCTCCGGCTGTTCGAAGATCGCCCGGTGCCCGCCGCCGGGCAGGACGTGCAGCTCCTTCGCCGGCGCCTCCAGCGCGCGGTACCAGGGGCCGAACAGCTCCTCCAGCCCGCGCATCTCCTCGCCGCCCTGCAGGAAGTAGGCCGGGACGGCGAGCCTCGGGACGTCGCGGCGCAGGTCGACGTCCTGCATCCGGGGGTAGAGGGCGTCCCAGGTGTCCACCATGGCGGTCAGCGCGTGCGCCTTGCGGAGCAGCGTGTACTCGGGAGCGCCCAGCTCCAGGCCGGGGTCGCCCTGGTCGTAGACGGTGTTCTCGTGGAGCAGGAGAGCTTCATAACCCCAGAAGCCTTCGTACGGGGGCGGGCCCTGCTCCTCCAGCCGGGCCACCACGTCGTCGTGGCCCTCCGCCCTCGCCCAGGCCAGGATGTCGGCATAGAAGATCCGATCGCTGTCGAGGAGGTCGACCGCCTGGCCGGTGCCGATGTAGGCCTCGTACCGCGCCGGCTCCCGGTAGGCGGCCAGCGCCCCCGGGATCGAGCCGCCGGAGAACGCCATCAAATAGATCTTCGGCCGATCGAAACGGTCGCTCAGATAGCCGGTGACGGCCAGCACGTCGGCCACCTCGTCGTCGACGGTCACGTCCGGGGGCGAGAACGCACGCCGGTCCATCGTGGCGACCACGAAATGCCTCTCCAAACCGGACAGGTGTCTCCGCATGGCCCCCCTCTCCGATCCACCGGGCGATCCGGGTACGAACAACAGGACCGGCTTCGCCGGTTCGGCACCACGGATCATCACGTCCAGGCCTCCGACCTTCGTCAGCTCGGCGATGCCTCCGGCCACCGGCGCGGTCCGGGCCGGGATGGCGAACGCCACCGTCAGGGCCACGAGCAGCGACGACGCCACCGCCACCGGCAGCCGGCGACGGCCGCGGAGGGCACGCCCCGACCACACTCCGAGGATCATCGGCAGCAGCGCCAGCAGCCCGTGCACCCCGCGGCCGGTGACCAGGGCGATCGCACCGAACGGACTGATGTGTGGCATGTCGACGGACGGACCGGTGGCACGGATCCGCACCAGCTCGTACGTCACGGCGTACACGAGCGGGGTTGTCAGGAACGCCCAGCGTGAGCGGCACGCGAGCGCGCCCACGACGAAGCTGCCGGCGATCGTCACGATCGCCTCGGTGGTGGTGAGGGGGCCGCGCGGCTGGTCACGCCGTGCGGGCCGCTCCTAGGCTTCCCGGCATGCTCTTCGCCCTGCTGGTGCCGGACCCCGGCGACGCCACGATCCGGGACCGCGTCGCCGACGGCATCGCCATCGTGCTCGCGCTGCTCTACGGGTCGGTCATGCTCGTGCTGGGCGACGCGACCGCCCCGGGCGCGTTCCTGTCCTGGCAGCTCGACGTCGCGATCGGCGTCGCGGGCACGGCCGGGCTCCTGCTCCGCCGCCGGCATCCGATCGCCCTCACCGCGGCGCTGCTGCCCCTCGGCGCGGTCTCGGTGATGGCGACCGGCCCGATCCTGATCGCCCTCTTCACGGCGGCGGTCCGCCGCCGGGCGCCGGTCGTGCTGGCCCTCGGCGCCGTCAACGTCGCCACCGGCGGCGTCTACTACCTTCTGCACGACGACCCGGCGTCCGACATCTGGGTCGACTTCGCGATGCGCGGGCTGGTCACGGCCGCGGCGATCGGGTGGGGGCTGTTCACGCAGGCCCACCGCCGGCTCACCGCGTCGCTGCGGGATCAGGCCGCGCGGCTCCGGGCCGAGCAGCAACTCCGCGCCGAGCAGGCGAAACTCACCGAGCGGGCGCGCATCGCCCGCGAGATGCACGACGTGCCCGCCCACCGGATGTCGCTGATCAGCCTGCACGCCGGGGCGCTCGAGGTGCGCGGGACGGTCTCCCCCGGGGAGCTGTCGATCGCGGCCGGGGCGATCCGATCGGGCGCTCACGAAGCACTGGAGGAGCTGCGGTCGGTGGTCGGCGTGCCGCGCAGCCGTCCCGAGCCGCCGCAACCCGGGCTCGCCGACGTCCCCGAGCTGGTGGCGAGCGTGCGCGACGCCGGGATGACGGTCGACTTCACCAGCGCGGTGCCGTCCGACGGGCCGCCCGTGGTGCTGGGGCGGACCGCCTACCGGATCATCCAGGAGGGCCTCACCAACGCGCGCCGGCACGGTGCGGAGCCGGCCGCGTCGGTGCGCCTGCGGGGCGCCGCCGGGCAGGGCCTGCGCATCACGATCGTCAACCCCCTTTCCGGTACGCCCGCGGCACCCTCCTCGCGGTCCGGCCTCGGCCTCGTCGGCATCACCGAGCGGGTCGAGCTCGCGGGCGGGACGGTCCGCTTCGGGCCCGACGCCGGCTCCTTCCGCTTGGAGGCGGACCTGCCATGGGAGAACTGAACCGGGCGTCGCCCCCGACGTCGGGTCCTGCGCGGTGACGGCGACCGGCGTGAGCGGGCGGGCTGTCCGGCTGCTGCTCGTGGACGACGATCCGCTGGTGCGGGCCGGGTTGCGGATCCTGATGGGCGGCTCGGACGACATCGAGGTGGTCGGCGAGGCGGGCGACGGCGGCGAGGCGATCCGGGCCGCCGAGGCACACTGGCCCAACGTGATCCTCATGGACGTCCGGATGCCGCGGGTGGACGGCCTGGTCGCCACCCGGCGGATCCGGGGACGGGCGAACGCGCCCCAGGTCATCGTGCTCACCACGTTCGACGTGGACGAATACGTTCTGGAGGCGCTCCGCGGCGGCGCCAGCGGGTTCCTGCTCAAGGACACGCCGCCCCGGGAGATCCTGGAGGCGGTCCGCACGGTCGCCTCGGGGGCGGCCATCCTCTCCCCCACGGCCATCCGGCGGCTCATCGACCACGTGGCCGATCCCGCGGCCGGCAACCGGCGGGCCCGGGCCCGCACGCGGCTGGCCGAGCTGACCGGGCGGGAGACGGAGGTGGCGGTGCTCGTCGGGCACGGCCGTTCCAACGCCGAGATCGGTGCGGAGCTGGGGATGGGGGTGCCCACCGTCAAGGGACACGTATCGCGGCTGCTGACCAAGCTGGACCTGAACAACCGTGTGCAGATCGCGCTGCTGGTCCACGACGCGGAGCTGCTCTGACACCGCCCAGGATCGGGTCAGGCCGGGATCGGGTCAGGCCGGGATCGGGTCAGGCCGGGATCGGCGGGGCGGGCTGGAGGTCGGGGGCCGGGTCGGGGGTGCGCGCGAGGGCTCGCGCCGTCAGGCCGAACCCCGCGAGGAGCAGCAGCGGGCCCGTCACGCCGATCGGGCCGAGGCCCAGGGTGAGGAAGGCGATCACTCCGGCCGCCACGAGGGCGGCGTGCCACCAGGGGGTCAGGCCGCTCGCCGAGGCGCCCGCCGCCACGGCGATGAGGCCGAGCAGGCTCAGGGCCATGCCGGGCAGGGCCCAGCCGAAGGTGAAGGGCGCGAAACCGGCCAGGGTGTCGCTCACCCGCGTCGCGATGGTGGCGTCCAGAATCTGGCGGGCCGCCAGGTCGGCGCTGTCGCCCAGCATCAGGCCGCTGAAGTTGACGAGGGCCACGACCGTGACGGCGCCGGCCATCCGGGTGAAGCGGTTGGCCCGGGCCGCGACGATCAGGACCGCGGGGATGAAGAGCACCCAGGCCAGGTGCAGGAGGAGGGCGCTCACCTGGGTCTGCACCGGCTTCGCCATCGAGTCGGCCAGGTCGCCGCTCCAGTCCGGGACGGTGGCCATGCCGGCGGCGAAGGCGACCGGCGCCGCGTACAGGGAGAAGAGGCCGAACCGGCGCACGAAGGCCGGGAAGACGCCCGGCTCGGCCGGAGGCTGAGTCGCGGGCCGCAGCAGGCGGCGGGCCGCGACGGTGTAGGCGGCCGTGAGGAGCAGCGGGCCGGTCAGGCAGAGCGGGACCGGGGAGATGGCGAACGCCAGGTAGAGGGCGGTGCCCAGCAGGGCGGCCGCGGCGGTGGGCCGGCCGATGACGCGGGCGCGGGCCGCCGCGATCGGGGTGAGGATCAGGGCCAGGCCCCAGCCGATCAGGCCCGGCCACTGCCAGCCGGCGACGGTCACGGTGAAGGAGAGGAAACGCTCGTCGACGGCGGCCACTTGCGCGTCGGGGAGGTTCTGTTCGAGCGCGAGCAGGACGAAGTCGCTCGCCATCAGGGCCGAGAAGGTGGTCAGGCCGACGATCACGGCGACCCAGGCGACGCCGCCCAGGATCGCGCCCCGCCGGCGGATCGGGGCGAGCAGGCCGAGGAAGCCGGGTACGAAGAGGACCCACGCCCAGTGCAGCAGGATCGCGTGGGCCTGGACGGCGCCCGGATGCTGCCGGTAGACGCCGTAGCCCTGATCGTCACCCAGCGCCGGATCGATTCCGGTCGCGACCGTCAGCAGGATGGGCGCCAGGACGAGGCAGAACGCGGAAAACCTTGGAAGTGTCGACATGCCTGGAAAATTTAGGAACAGCAGGCCGCGGGGTCGCCCCCAGCGAGGATGAACCGGTCTCCTCCTCGTGGGGGATCCGCCGCCGGGGAGCCGCCCCTACGGTCATCACGTGGGTCTGAAACGGACGGACATCGCGGTGGCGGCGGCGTTCGCCGCGTTCGCGCTCATCGAGGAGCTCACGATCGCGATGCCGGGCGGCTGGTGGCCGTTCGCGCTCGCCGGGTTCACCACGCTGATCCTGTTCCGGCGCCGGATCCCGCTGCTCGCGATGATCCCGAACGCGCTCGCGGCGACCAGCATGTTCTATGTCGACGCCACGATCGACGGCGAGAAGACGGTCAACTTCCGTCTGTGGCAGGTCGTCTCCATGATGATCATCGCTTACACCATCGGGCGGGAGAGACCGAGAGACAGGCGAGGGTACGCCGTCATCGCGCTCACCTTCGGGATGTACTGGAGCTTCAACCCCGGCGACCCGATGGCCGACGTCTTCTTCCCGCTCGCGCCCTACGTGCTCGGCCGGGGCGTGGCCGCGCAGGCCCGGCGCAGCGAGGTCTCCGCGCGGACCATCGCCGACCTGCGCGAGCAGCAGGCCCGCGACGCGGTCATGGAGGAGCGGGTGCGCATCGCCCGCGAACTGCACGACATGGTGGCGCACAGCGTGACCGTCATGGTGATCCAGGCGGGCGTGGTCCGCCGCCGGCTGGAGGCCGGCCTCGACGTCGACCACGACCTGCTGCGCAGCATCGAGTCGAGCGGGCGGGACGCGGTCGGCGAACTGCGCCGCACGCTGGGGCTGCTCCGCGGCGAGGAGGGCGAGCCGGCGCAGCCGCCGGCCGGGCTGGACCGGCTCGACGAGCTGATCGCGCAGGTCCGCGAGGCGGGGCTGCCGGTGACCGTGCGGCGGGAGGGTGAGCCGGCGCCGCTGCTGCCGGCCGTGGACATGTCGGCGTACCGGATCGTGCAGGAGGCGCTCACCAACGTGCTGAAGCACGCCGGGCCGGCCCGGACGACCGTGGAGATCGCGTACCGGCCGGGCGGGCTGCACCTCTCGGTCGTGAACGACGGGACGGCCGCGGCGCTGCGGACCGGCGGGCAGGGGCTGATCGGGATGCGGGAGAGGGCGGCGCTGTTCGGGGGCGACCTGGAAGCGGGGCCGCGGGCCGGCGGCGGCTTCGCGATCACGGCGAGGCTGCCCCGATGAGCATCACCGTCGTCATCGCCGATGATCAGCGGATGGTGCGGGCCGGGCTGCGCATGGTCATCGAGACCGAGGCGGACATGACCGTCGTGGGCGAGGCCGGGGACGGGGCCGAGGCGGTGGCCCTGGCCCGGCGGGTACGGCCGGACGTCGTGCTCATGGACATCGCGATGCCCCGGCAGGACGGGCTCGCCGCCACCGGGACGCTGCTGGCCGGGGCGGACCCGCCGCGGATCATCGTGCTCACCACGTTCGACACCGACGACAACCTGTACCGGGCGTTGCGGGCCGGAGCGAGCGGCTTCCTGCTGAAGGTCTCCTCCCCCGAGCACCTGATCACCGCGATCCGGGTGGTGGCGGCCGGGGACTCGCTGCTCGACCCGGCGGTCACGACGCGGGTGATCGCGGCGTTCGCGGGGCGGCCCGGGCCGGTGCCGCCGCCGGAGCTCGGTGAGCTGACGCCGCGGGAGACCGACGTGCTGCGGCTGATGGCCCGGGGGATGTCGAACGGCGAGATCGCGGCGGCGCTCACCGTGGGCGAGGCGACGGTCAAGTCACATGTGGCGCGGGTGCTGATGAAACTCGGGCTGCGGGATCGGGTGCAGGCGGTGGTCTACGCCTACGAGTCCGGCCTGATCCGGGCGGGTGAGGCGGGCGGATCCCTCGTACCCTGAAAGAAGCGTGACAGAAACGCCCGGCTGCGGCAGAGGTTTAGGTCACGCGGCGGGCCATGTCGCTCATGGGCTGGTTAGGCTCCGAGGATGGATGCTTGGACCGGCCATGACGTGCCCCGCCTGCCGGAAACGGAGGGGCGACCGACGCTGCGGCTCTACGACACCGCGCGTGCCTCTGTCGAGCCGAGCACGCCCGAGGGCGTCGCGACCATGTACGTCTGCGGGATCACGCCCTACGACGCGACCCATCTCGGCCACGCGGCCACGATGATCGCTTTCGACCTGGTCAACCGGATGTGGCGGGACGCCGGGCGGGACGTCACCTACGTCCAGAACGTGACCGACATCGACGATCCGCTGCTGGAGCGGGCGGCGCGCGACGGCGAGGACTGGATCGTCCTGGCGATGCGCGAGACCGCGCTGTTCCGGGAGGACATGGAGGCGCTGCGGATCATCCCGCCGGCGCACTACGTCGGCGCGGTCGAGTCGATCCCGCGCATCGTCGGGCACGTCCTCGAACTCATGGACAAGGGCGCTGCCTACCGGCTCGAGGACGGTACCGGCGACGTGTACTTCGACATCGGCAAGGCGCCGAACTGGGGCTACGAGTCGCACCTGTCCCGCGAGGAGATGACGGCGCTCTCCGCCGAGCGCGGCGGCGACCCGGAGCGCGCCGGCAAGCGCGACCCGCTCGACCCGCTGCTGTGGCGCGGCGCCCGCGAGGGCGAGCCGGTCTGGGACGGCGGCGACCTCGGCCCGGGGCGCCCGGGCTGGCACATCGAGTGCGCCACGATCGCGCTCGGGCTGCTCGGCGACACCATCGACGTGCAGGGCGGCGGCAGCGACCTGCTCTACCCGCACCACGAGTGCTCGGCCGCGCACGCCGAGGTGCTGACCGGCGCCGCGCCGTTCGCCCGGCACTACGCGCACGCCGGCATGATCGGCCTCGAGGGCGAGAAGATGTCGAAGTCCAAGGGGAACCTGGTCTTCGTGTCCCGGCTGCGCGGCGACGGCGTCGACCCGATGGCGGTGCGGCTCGGGCTGCTCGCCGGGCACTACCGCAGCGACCGGGAGTGGACCGACGCGGTGCTCAAGGCCGGTCTCCAGCGCCTGTCCCGCTGGCGCGAGGCGGCCGCCGCGGCCCAGGGGCCGTCGGGTGAGGGCCTGCTCGGCGCGGTCCGCGAGGCGCTCGCCGACGACCTCGACGCCCCGGCCGCGCTCGCCGTGGTGGACGCCTGGGCGGAGGCGGCGCTGGCCGGCGCCGGGGATGACGCGGAGGCGCCGGCGCTGATGGCGAGGACCGTCGACGCGCTGCTCGGCATCCGTCTGTAGAGACCGGGGAAAAGGGGCGTCCCGTTGGACCCTAGACGCCCCTGACCTGCGCCGTATCAGGAATACGGAAAAAATGCACTATTGTTCTTTTATCCGTGAAAATCAGCGCGATACCGCTTCGGAGAAGACAGACTTGGTCCCGGTCAAATCATCTCCGAAAGGAAAAATCATGCGTCGCACGGCTCTGTTCCTCGGGGGCGTTTTGCTGTCCACCGGCGTGAGCCTCGCGCTGGCCGGACCGGCCCTGGCTTCCGACGTCAAGAGCAACAAGGACCACGGTGGCTACGCCGCGTCCGTCGCCAACCACGACTCGGGCGACCACCCCGACGTCATCGTCATCAACAACGGGAACGACCGCTACTACCCGGGTCGTTACTACGGCGGCTACAACTCGTCGTACTGGCTCGGCCTCGGCTTCAGCTTCTACGGTGGCGTGGGCGGCAGCTACTACCCCGGCTACGGATACGGCTCCTGGGGCTTCGGCTTCGGTGGCGGCTTCGGTGGCGGGTACGGCTACTGACGTTCACGGCTTCCACAGCCGACCTTGCAAGCCCGGGATGCCGCCGCATCTCGGGCTTGTTCTTTCGGTGCCGCTTGTTCTTCGGTGCCGTTTGATCTTTGGTGCCGCTTGTTCTTTTTGGTGCCGCTAGATGGGCGGCCAGGGGATCGCCGGCCAGTCGGTCGGCGGCTGCGGGAACCGCGCGGCGCGGAGCAGCCGCTTCACGCGCAGGCCGACGTGCTGGACCTCGGAGATCGTGAGGTGCTCCTCGAGCGCCTCGCCGAGCGCGCCGTTCAGATCGGCGGTGAGCCGGGTCAGCACCTCGACGGCCTCGGACGGCAGGGCCGCGCCGGTCCAGCCCCACAGCACCGTCCGCAGCTTGTTCTCCACATGGAAGCTGACGCCGTGGTCGACGCCGTGGACGCCGCCGGTCGAGGGGTAGAGGACGTGGCCGCCCTTGCGGTCGGCGTTGTTGATGACCGCGTCGAAGACGGCGAGCCGGGCCAGGCGCGGGTCGTCGGCGTGGGCCAGCGCGTAGGCGTCGCCGTCGTCGTCGCGGGCCGCCGCCACCGGGAACCAGCCCTCCGGGACGTCGTAGGCCGGGACGAACCCGATCAGCCCCTCGGCCTCGTCCGGCTCGTCGATCCAGAGCTGGAGGGCGCCGGGGCCGAGCGGGCCGTCGCGCAGGATCGTCGGCGGCACCAGGTCCCAGCCGGTCGCCCGGGAGACGAGGTAGGCCGAGACCTCCCGGCCCGCGAGGGTGCCGTCCGGGAAGTCCCAGAGCGGGCGCTCGCCGCGGACCGGTTTGTAGACGCAGCGCCGGGTCAGCCCGTTCAGGCTGATCTCGGCGCGCAGCGTGGTGTTGGAGGCGTCGACGAGACGCCCCTCGATCTCGATGGCGCCCCGGCCGAGCAGCTCCAGGGCGTCCGCCTCGGCCAGCACCGACGTGGATTCGGCCGTCACCGGTGGTAACCGTTGTGCCGGGGACAGAGGTGACCGGCCGGGTCGAGCGGCTGGCCGCAGAGCGGGCACGGCGGCCGGCCGGCGGCCACCACCCGGCGGGCACGGTCGATGAACGCCCGGGTCGCCTCCGGGGTCAGCCGCACGCGCAGGCGGTCGAGGTCGTCGTCGGGCTCGTCCTCGTCGTCGTCGACCTCGTCGTCGTCATCGTCCTCGTCGAGCGGGCTGCCGGAGAGGTCGGCCTCGGCCTCGCCCGCCTCGATCGCCTCGATCACCACGGTGCTGGTGTCGACGTCGAAGGCGAGGCCCAGCGTGCCGACGCGGAACTCCTCGTCGACCGGGGTGTCGAGGGGCTCGTTGTCGTGCGAGGTCGGCAGGACGCCCTCGGGGAGGTTCACCCCGAACCGCTTGTTCGCCTCGAGGAGCAGCTCCTCGAGTTTCTCGGCGAGGAGCGACACCTGGACCTTCTCCAGCGCAACGCTGATCACCCGGCCGCCGCCGCGGGCCTGGAGATAGAAAGTGCGGTCCCCCGGCTCGCCCACCGTCCCGGCGACGAACCGCTCCGGCGGCTCGAAGGCATGCACTTGGTGGGTCATACCGACAACCCTAGCCATCCGCGACGGTAACCGCGCGGGTCGTCGCGCCCGGTTCGCCGAGGGCGCAACGACCCCTACGCTGCGGCAAACCGGCAGTCACGCAGCGTCGTCAAACCGCCCCGCCACCGGCTCCCCCGCCCACCGCCGCGTCGCTTTCCACGCGCTTCGGGGGTACGACCGACGACAGGTCCCCGGTCTCGTTGAGGCGCACCAGAAAGGGGCGGGTCGGGGTATACCGGATCGCCGTGATCGACGCCGGGTCGGCAACGATCCGCTGGAACTGGTCGAGGTGCAGGCCGAGCGCGTCGGCCGCGATGGCCTTGATCACATCGCCGTGGGAGCAGGCGACCCAGACGGCCTCGGGACCGTGCTCCGCCGTGATCCGCGCGTCCCACTCCCTGACGGCCTTGACCGCCCTGGCCGACATGTCAGACATGGCCTCGCCGTTCGGGAAGACCACGGCGCTCGGGTGCTGCTGGACCACCGGCCAGAGCGGATCCTTGGCCAGCTCCTTGAGGGGCCGGCCCTCCCAGTCGCCGTAGCCGCACTCGATGAGGCCCTCGTCGGTCTGCGGGTCGATCTCCGGCAGCGCGATCTCCAGCGTCTGCCGGCACCGGATCAGCGGGCTCGTCACGACCGCCGCGATCGGGAGCTTGCGCAGCCGCTCACCGACCCGGGCGGCCTGCTCGCGGCCGGTGTCGTCGAGCTCCACGGGCTGCCGGCCGGCCAGTCCGCCCGCCGCGTTCGCCGTGGTCCGGCCGTGCCGCAGCAACAGGACGGTCGCCATCAGACGCCCGCTTCCTCGAACGCCTCGGCCACGGTGCGGAGCGTCGCGATCCCCGACTCCAGGTCGCCGACGTAGGGGCTGATCGACAGCGTGCCGACGCCGGCCGCGGCGTACTCCCGGATCCGGTCCTTGATCCGGTCCTTCGTGCCGATCATCGAGGTGCGCTCGATGAACTCCTGCGGGACGGCGGCCGCGGCCTCGGCGACCTGCCGGTTCAGGTAGAGGTCCTGGACGAGCTTCGCCTCCTTCTCGTAGCCCATCCGGATCGCGAGCTGGTTGTAGAAGTTCTGCTCGCGGCTGCCCATGCCACCGATGTAGAGGGCGGCGTACCAGCGGACCACGTCGGCGCAGGCGCTGAGATCGTCACCGATGACGACCGGAACGGTGGGCGCGATGTCGAAATCCGGATTTTTGCCGATATGCCCGGTGTATTCGTGCGCCATGTCCGGCGCGAAGAAGATCGCCAGCCAGCCGTCCGCGATCTCCCCCGCCAGCTCCAGGTTCTTCGGGCCGACCGCCGCGAGGTAGAGCGGGATCTCCGACCGCAGCGGGTGGAAGCCCAGCTTGATCGCCTTGCCGGCGCCGTCCGGCAGCGGCAGCGTGTAGTGCTCGCCCTGGTAGGCAACCTTCTCCCGGGCCAGGGCCAGCTTCACGATGTCCACGTACTCCCGGGTGCGGGCCAGCGGCTTCGCGAACCGCACGCCGTGCCACCCCTCGGAGACCTGCGGGCCGGAGACGCCGAGGCCGAGCCGGAACCGGCCGCCGGAGAGGGTGTCGAGGGTGGCCGCCGTCATCGCGGTCATGGCCGGGGTCCGCGCCGGGATCTGCATGACGGCGGCGCCGAGGTCGATGTTCGTGGTCTGGCCGGCCATCCAGGCGAGCATGCTCACCGTGTCCGACCCGTACGCCTCGGCGGCCCACACCACGGCGTAGCCGAGCCGGTCCGCCTCCTGCGCCATCGCGAGATGATCAGCGGGCGTGCTCCATGCTGTCTGGTATCCGAGGCTGAGTCCGAGCCGCACGTACCCTCCCGAGATCATGATGGTTCCGTAAAGCATATTTCCGTCCGGTAACCGACGCGCCGCGCGGGTACTCGGCCATTCCACGAAGTGCATGCTCTGAATAAGGTTCACTCATGCATCAGCGACCGCTCGGCCGAAGCGGGCTAGCGGTTTCGCGGCTCGCGCTCGGCACCATGACCTGGGGACGGGACACCGACCCCGACGACGCGGCCGCCCAGTTGAAGCTGTTCCTCGAAACCGGTGGCACGCTGATCGACACGGCCGACGTCTACGGCGACGGCGACGCCGAGTCGGTGATCGGCTCGCTGCTCGACAGCCTCATCCCCCGCGACGAGGTGGTGATCGCCACGAAGGCCGGCCTCACCCCGCGCGGCTACCGGCCCCGCGACGCCTCCCGCGGCAACCTGCTGCGCTCGCTCGACGCGTCGCTGCGCCGGCTCGGCACCGACTACGTCGACCTCTGGCAGATCCACGGCTACGACGGCCAGACCCCGTTCGAGGAGACCCTGGCCGCCCTCGACCACGCCGTGACCAGCGGCAAGGTGCGCTACGTCGGGGTCTCCAACTTCGCCGCGTGGCAGACCGCCCGGGCCGCGGTGTGGCAGTCGGCCTACCCGGGCCGCGCGCCGATCGTGGCCGCCCAGATGGAATATTCGCTGCTCGAGCGCGGCATCGAGCGCGAGATGCTGCCGGCCGCGGCGGCGCTCGGCTTCGGGGTGCTCGCCTGGTCGCCGCTGGGCCGGGGCGTGCTCACCGGCAAGTACCGCAACGGCCGGCCGCTCGACTCGCGGGCCGCCTCCGAGCACATGGCGCCGTTCGTCCAGACCTACCTCGAACCCCGCAGCTCCAGCATCGTCGAAGCGGTGGTGATAGCGGCGGGCGGCCTCGGCGTCTCCCCGCTCGAGGTGGCGCTGGCCTGGGTACGCGACCGGCCCGGGGTGGCGTCGGTGCTGCTCGGCGCCCGTACGACCGCCCAGCTGCAGGGCGCGCTGCGCAGCGAGCACCTGGTCCTGCCGGCCGAGATAGCGATCGCGCTCGACGACGTCTCGGCGATCGACGTCGGATACCCGGAACGTGAGGGAACAGGCTATCCGGAAGCTTGAGCATCGCCTGATCGCAGGCGCATATTGGTTCCCATGGACTACGAATACGCGCCGCTGCGGCTGCCCTCGAACGTCGACAGGTTGACCGCGGCGGCGCAGCTCGCCATTCAGGCGGAGTTCTCCGGCTGGGAGCTGGCCCGGGTCCAGCTCTTCGCCGACGGGACCCGCAAGGTCATGCTCCGCCGGCGGCTCCAGCAGACACCGCAGCCCGGCCTCAGCTACTGAGGCCGGGCTGTGTGTCGCCGTGTCGCCTCCGCGCGACCAGAGTCGCATTCCGCCCGTCGATGACGAGAGTGCCGAAAACGACTAGCGAAGCGTGGTCGTTTTCGGTGCTCTCGTCATCGACTCAAAGGGGCGGAATGCCCGCCGAGCGGAGCGAGGCCATCAAGCGTGGTTGTGACCGGCGTGGTCGTCCTCGTCGTCCGGGAGGAACGGGTGCTCGTCCAGCCGGCCCACCAGCTGGTCGCCCTCGACCGGGGCGAACGGGCCCGACCCGTCGGCGTCGTCGAACGCCTCGAGGTCGAGCGGCGCGGTCACCTCGGTGACCGTGAGCAGGCCGTCGAGCGGCTCCAGCTCGGGCACGTCGAGCGAGGCCAGTGAGCCGTCGCCGGCCTGGAGCAGCTCCAGCACGGCCTCGCCGACCGACTCGACCGGTCCGGCGTCCTCGTCCTCGGGCACCGATCCGCGGCGGGCGGTCTCGGCCACCTTCAGCAGCGCGGCCACGCTCGGCACCCGGTAGTCGCGGCGCTGCCGCACCGAGACGACCTGGTCGTACGGGTCGTCGCCGGCGCCGTCCGCACCCGCGCCGACCAGCCCGAACCGGTGGTCCGCCTCGTCCGGGTCGATCGACTCGACGTCCCACGGCGTGACTTCGCCGAACGCGTCGAGCAGCTTCTCGTCGTACGCGTAGGAGGCGTTGTTCAGGGTGACGTACGCCTGCCAGACGTCGTCGTCGTCAATGCGGCCGGCGGCAGCCTTGACGGCCGCGAGATGCGCCCGCGCCGCCTCGACGACGGCCTCGAGGGCAGCGTCGAGCTCCGCATTCTGGTCGGTCATGGAGATGGTGTCCTTCCGCAAGGTCAAGTCAGCTGTTTCGGAGCAGTCGGTCGAGCACACGCACGCCGAACTTTAGCCCCTCGGTCGGTACCCGCTCGTCGATGCCGTGGAACAGTGCACTGAAGTTGAGGTCCGGCGGCAGCCGCAGCGGCGCGAACCCGAAGCAGCGGATCCCCAGGGTGGCGAAGGCCTTCGCGTCGGTGCCCCCGGACATCAGGTACGGCACGGTACGCGCACCCGGGTCCTCGGCGCGCAGCGCGGCGCCCATGGCGTCGACCAGGTCACCGTCGAACGTCGTCTCGACGGCCTGCTGCTGGTGCAGGTGCTCGATCTCGACGTCCGGCCCGATGATGTCGCGCAGCTCGGCCAGGAACGCGTCGGCGTGCCCGGGCAGGGTCCGGCAGTCGATCGTGGCGGACGCCTTGCCGGGGATGACGTTGTCCTTGTACCCGGCTTCGAGCCGGGTCGGGTTCGCGGTGTTCCGGATGGTCGCGCCGATCAGGTTGGCGATCGGGCCGAGCTTCGCGATGGCGAGCTCCGGCTCGTCCGGGTTCAGGTCGATCTGCAGCGCGTCGCTGACCTGTTCGAGGAACTGCCGCACGGTCGGCGTCACGACGGTCGGGAAGCGGTGCCGGCCGACCCGGGCGACGGCCTCGGCGAGCGCCGTCACGGCGTTGTCGTCGTGGATGAACGAGCCGTGCCCGGGCCGGCCGTGTGCGTGCAGGCGCAGCCAGTCGAGGCCCTTCTCGGCGGTCTGCACGAGGTAGAGGCGCAGGTCGTCGTTGACGGTGTACGAATACCCGCCGACCTCGCCGATCGCCTCGGTGACCCCTTCGAAGAGGTCGGCGTGCTCGCGCACGAGCCACTGCGACCCGTACTCCATGCCGGCCTCCTCGTCGGCCGTGTACGCCAGCACGATGTCGCGCGGCGGCGTGTAGCCGATCCGCCGCCACTCGCGCACCACGGCCAGGACCATGGCGTCGAAGTCCTTCATGTCGACGGCACCGCGGCCCCAGAGGTAGCCGTCCTTGATCTCACCGGCGAACGGGTGCACCGACCACTCGCTCGCGTCGGCCGGCACCACGTCGAGGTGGCCGTGCACCAGCAGCGCGCCGCGCGACCGGTCGGCGCCCGGGATCCGGGCGATCAGGTTGGCCCGGGTCGGCGCGGACTCCAGCAGCGTGGCCTCGACGCCCACCTCGCCGAGCTTGGCGGCGACGTACTCGGCGGCGGCGCGCTCGCCGACGGTCGTACGCGGGTCCCCGGTGTTGGTGGTGTCGATGCGCAGCAGGTCACGGCAGAGGTCGACGACCTCGTCCACGGCGGTGGTGTCCATCCGCCTTTCTTACCAGCAAGGTGTAACAACTTCCCCCAGGGGGAACTGGGCGGCCGTGTCTGAAGTGAATCTCCCCCCGTTGCCGCCGACCGGCGGCGAGACTCCCGGGCGCAGCATCGTCGATGTGATCAACGCCCAGCACCGGGAGCTCCTGTCCCTGACGTCCCGGCTCGAGTCCGAGCCCGACAACCCGAAGGTGAAGAGCGTCCTGGTCGCGGTCGCGTCCCGGCACCTCTGCGCCGAGGAGCAGTACCTCTACCCGGCGATCCGCACGGCCGTACCGGGCGGCAACGAGCTGGCCGACCGCGAGCTGGCCGAGGACCAGGCGCTGTTGCGGCTGCTCGGCGGCGACGACCTGGACCGGGCCGCCGAGGCGATCCGCCGGCACGTCGCGGCCGACGCCGAGGAGCTGCTGCCGATGCTGGAGCAGATGGTGCCGTCCGAGGATCTGGTCCGGCTCGGCAACCGCCTGGAGACCGCCGAGGAGGCCGCGCCGACCCGCCCGCACCCGTCGAGCCCGTCCACCCCGCCGTGGAACAAGGTCGTCGATCCGCTCCTCGGCGTCGTCGACAAGGCCCGCGATGCCCTCACCGGACGTAAAACTTATGTACGCGATCTGTAACTAAACCTGACTAGAGGGCGATTCGCCCATCTTATCCCGTTCGTTAATATGTTTGTCACGGGTTGCCGATCTTTCCGCCGCTCATAGGACTAGCGTTGGATCGCATCTTGGTCCTAACGTCACGCTATGAACCTGGAGCTGCGGCATCTGAAGGTGGTCTGCGCCATCGCGGAGACCGGCAGCGTCACCAAGGCCGCGTCGCAGCTGGGCCTCGCCCAGCCGGCGCTCACCGCGCAACTGCAGCGCATCGAGCGGACGCTGGGTGGCCCGCTGTTCGACCGGGACCGCCGGGGCGCGCGCCCGACCGCGCTCGGCGAACTCGTGCTCTCCCGTGCCCGGGTGCTGCTGCCCGCCATGAAGGGCCTGCAGGACGAGGCCGCACGCCTGGCGGCCGGCGGCACCCAGGACATGATGAGCCGCTACCGCATCGGCGCGATCGGCGGACCCGTCGTCGCGCACCTGCTGCACCGGCTGTCCGCGACCCAGCCGGAGGCGCAGATCTCCACCCACGCCTCCTACTACGTCGACGAGCTGGCCACCATGGTCCTGGCCGGCAAGCTCGACTACGCCCAGGTCGGCGTCTGCGGTGACGCCCTGCCCTCCGCCGAGTACGGCCTGGTCTGGCAGACGGTCGCGGTCGACGCGGTCTGCGTCCTGCTCCCCGACGACCACCCGCAGGCCAAGGACGACGAGGCCGACCTGGCCGAGCTCTCCGAGGAGCAGTGGGTGGCCGGCGCCGGCGACGGCTGTTTCGCCGACTGTTTCGCGGCGGCCTGCGCCCGCTCCGGCTTCGCCCCGAAGAAGGTCCTCGAGACCGACCCCCGCGCCTGCGTCGACATGGTCGAGCTCGGACTCGCGGTCGGCCTCTGCCAGCCCACCTTCCGCCCGCCCGTGGGCCTGACCTCCCGCCCGCTGAAGGGCGCCCCCCTGCGCTGGCGCACCGCCGTCGGCTGGCACCCCGACTCCCCCGCGGCCCGCAGCGCCCCGAACCTCATGCAGCTCGCGAACGAGGCCTACCAGGACGTCATAGCCCGCAACGACAACTACGTCAGCTGGCTGACCGCCCACCCCGAGCTGTCCGGCATAGGAGCAGCACCCACCCTGGCTGCCGCTTGACCCCATCATTCGTACGAGTGGGCAGCCCGCCCCCACCGGCACCACCGCCTGTCCCCGCCCCACAGACCTGAAGCCCCTTCCCCCCGGCGCGCCCCGCCGCCTGCCCCGGCGTCCCCTCACCCTCCGACCCTTCGCCGGCGACGAGTCCCCGCTCCGTGACACCCGCCGCCCAGCGGTCAGGCCGGCCGCCACCGAGCAAGCGGACCACGGCACCCGGCCACCGGCACCACTCGTCTGCTACACGGCCGGCCGGTGCTCACCACGCTCCGGCGCGGCGGGGACGGCGCGCACTGTGGCCTTCCGGCGTACCCAGGAAAGCGGGACCGGACCGCCTGGCTGGAGCGAACGCGCAAGGGGCGCCGGAGGAATCTCCGGCGCCCCTTGATCAGAAGCGGGCTATCGGGCCGCCACCGAGGACTCGACCTCGAAGGTCAGCTGGTCGTCGGCCACGTCGACGCGGACCTTGCGGCCCGGTGCCAGGTCGGCGGCGAGCAGCATCTTCGACAGGCGGTTGTCCAGTTCGCGCTGGATGGTGCGGCGGAGCGGGCGGGCGCCGAACTCCGGCTGGTAGCCACGGTCGGCGAGCCAGTCCACGGCCGCGTCGGTGATCTCCATCTGGACGTCCTGGGCGTGCAGCCGGCGCCGGGTCTCCTCGAGCAGCATCTCCGTGATCTTGTGGAGCTGGGAGCCCTCCAGCTGACGGAAGATGATGATCTCGTCGATCCGGTTGATGAACTCGGGGCGCAGCGACTCCTTGAGCCGGCGGTCCAGCCGGTCGCGGAGCTCGTCGTCGGCGGAGCGGCCGCCCGGGGCCGTGCCGAAGCCGACGCTGCGGGTCGAGCCGGTGATCAGATCCGAGCCGAGGTTCGAGGTCATGATCAGGACGGTGTTCTTGAAGCTGACCGTCCGGCCCTGGCTGTCGGTGAGCCGGCCGTCGTCGAGCACCTGGAGCAGGATGTTGAAGACGTCCGGGTGGGCCTTCTCGATCTCGTCGAGCAGGACCACGCTGTACGGGCGCCGCCGCACCGCCTCGGTCAGCTGACCGGCCTCGTCGTAGCCGACGTAGCCGGGAGGCGCGCCGACCAGCCGGGACACGGTGTGCCGCTCCTGGAACTCGCTCATGTCCAGCCGGATCATCCGGTCCGGCTCGCCGAACAGCGCCTCGGCGAGCGAGCGCGCCAGCTCCGTCTTGCCGACACCGGTCGGGCCGAGGAACAGGAAGCTGCCGACCGGCCGGTCCTCGTCGCCGAGCCCGGCCCGGGAGCGGCGGACCGCCTCGGCGACCGCCTCGACCGCGTCCTCCTGGCCGATGACGTGCGCGTGCAGGTGCTGCTCGAGCCGGAGCAGACGGTCCCGCTCGGCCTCGGTGAGCTGCGCGACCGGCACGCCGGTGGAGCGCGACACCACCTCGGCGACGTCGTCCTGGGTCACCTTCGGGATGCCGTCGGCGCCGACCCCGGCGCCGGCGATCTGCTCCTTCAGCGAGTTGATCTCGTCGCGGAGCTCGGAGGCGCGCTCGTACTTCTCGGCCGCGACCGCCTGGTCCCGGTCCCGGGACAGCTCCTCGAGCCGGCGCTCCCGCTCGCGCAGGCCGGCGTCCGGCGTCTTGGTGCGCAGCCGCACCCGGGCGCCGGCCTGGTCGATCAGGTCGATCGCCTTGTCCGGCAGGAACCGGTCGGTGATGTAGCGGTCGGAGAGCACCGCGGCGGCGTCCAGCGCCTCGTCGGTGATCCGTACCTGGTGGTGGGCCTCGTAGTTGTCCCGCAGGCCGCGCAGGATCGCCACGGTGTCCTCCACCGACGGCTCGCCCACGAGGACCGGCTGGAAGCGCCGGGCCAGGGCCGCGTCCTTCTCGATGTGCTTGCGGTACTCGTCGAGGGTGGTCGCGCCGATGACGCGCAGCTTGCCGCGGGCCAGGGCCGGCTTGAGCATGTTGCTGGCGTCCATGCCGCCGCCCTCGCCGCCGCCACCGCCCGCGCCGACCAGCGTGTGGATCTCGTCGAGGAAGACGATGAGCCCGTCGCCGGACGCCTGGATCTCCTCGATCACCTTGCGCAGGCGCTCCTCGAAGTCGCCCCGGTAGCGGGTGCCCGCGACCAGGCCGGCCAGGTCGAGCTGGATGACCCGCTTGTCCTGCAGGGTCAGCGGGACGTCGCCGTCCACGATCCGCTGGGCCAGGCCCTCGACGATCGCGGTCTTGCCGACGCCGGCCTCGCCGATCAGGACCGGGTTGTTCTTGGTACGCCGGGACAGGATCTCCACGGCCTGCTCGATCTCGTCGGCGCGCCCGACCACCGGGTCGATCTCACCGCGCCGCGCGGACTCGGTCAGGTCCACGCCGAACTGCTCCAGCGTCGGCGTGTTCGCGTTGCCCTGGTGGTGGTGATGGTGAGAGCCGCCGGACTGGCTGGACGAGGCCTCCGGGTGCGGGATGTTGCGCGGGTCGAGCCGGCCGGCGAGCAGCCGTCCCGCCGCGGAGTCGGTGTTCAGGCCGAGCGCCATGAGGATGTGCTCCGGCCCGATGTAGGAGGCGCCGACGGCCCGCGAGATCTGCAGGCTGTCCAGCAGCGCGCGCTTGGCGGCCGGCGTGAGCGAGACCTGCTCGGGCGTCTCGCGGGCGGCCGCGCCCATGTCGGCGCGCCGGTTCGCGGCGGCGGTCCGCGCGGCGTCGGTGTCGGCCTGCGCGTCCAGCTCGGCGAGGAGGGCGACCGGATCGGTGCCCGCGCGGCGCACGGTCTGCTTCATCGGCTCCTGCTGGAGCACGGCCCACAGCAGGTGATCGGTGTCGAGATCGGCGAGGGCGTTGTCCCCGCCGGAAACGCCGGAAAGCTCGGCGGCCCGGCGCGCCGCGTCGGCGAGAACCTGCCGGGCGTCGTTGCTCATGTACCGCGCGATGTCGAAGCGCTGCGCGGGGCGCTGCGGCCCGGCCGCACCGAAGAAGCGCGCGAACAGGTCGTCCCACTGACCGGACCCAGCTGGTCCGAACGGTCCGATGCTCATCAGGGTCTCTTCTCTCTGGTACCTCACTCAGGCCTCTCGGCCCGTCCAGGCGACAACCGCGTCGCCGGGGATCACAGCGTTCCCCGCAGCCCTCTCATTCCCACTTCGGCGAAAAAGTTGACTGGGGTACGCTCAACTTCATGGTCACACCCGCTGCGTCGTCGGAGCCCGCCGGATCCCTGACCCCAGCGTTCCAGGAGCCGGGCGCTCCGGCGCCGATATCCGCGTCTTCCGTCCCGCTCGTCGTCGTCGACGGCGCGAATGTCGTCGGATCTGTCCCCGACGGCTGGTGGCGGGACCGCGCCGGAGCCGCCGCCCGCCTCCGCGACGGGCTGGCCTCGGTGCCCTCGTCGGGCCTGCCGGATCTGGCCCCGCCGGTCGAGGTGGTCCTGGTCGTCGAGGGCCGGGCCCGGGACATCCCTGCCGTGCCCGGTGGGGTGGGGATCGCCCGGGCGTCCGGTTCCGGCGACGACGAGATCGTGGCGGTGGTGCGGTCGCAGCCCGCGGGCCGGCGGGTGGTGGTGGTGACGGCTGATCGCGGGTTGCGGGAGCGGGTGGTCGCCCTGGGCGCGGAGGTGCGCGGGCCGTCGGCGGTCCCGCGCTGAGGGTGGGCCGGGCGGTTCGGCGGCGGCTTCCTCTTGTGTACGTCGTGAGCATCCGGCCCGCCGGGATCGGCCGCGCCGCGGATTCACGGCGTCGGTGGCGCTCGGCGCAGACGGGCGCTCAAGTTTTCACCGGCAGCGTCCGCAGCCCATCACTGTGCTCGGTCACACCCGATCACGCGCCGCCTCTCCCGACGGCGGGTGCGTGGTGGCCGGGACGGCTGATCGTGGGCTGCGGGAGCGGGTGGGTGGTCGCTCCCGGCGCGGAGGCCGGCGGCCTGTCGCCGGGCCTGCCCCCGGTTGGAGGGTGAGGGGACGCCGGGGCCGGCGGCGGGTCGCGCCGGGGGGAAGGGGCTTCAGGTCTGTGTGGCGGGGACGGTGGTGGTGCGGGTGGGGGCGGGCTGCCCCCTCGTACACATGAGGAAGAGCGGCGTATCCGGGACTCGGCGGGGGTATGGGAGGGGTGGAGCGCTCCACCTGGGAGTGGATCTCGCGTCGGACCCGGTGGCGGGGAGGGGGTCGCATGATCCACAATGGACAGGGCGATCACCAGGGAGGATCGGGCGATTCGGCGTGCGTCCACAACGCACGGCAGGAACGTCACCTCCTGCCAAATCAGGGCATCCGAGGACGGCCGGGCGACAACCGGGCGGTAGGCTGCGAATAGCAAGCAGAGTTTCGTACAGGAGGCTGCACGGGTGGCCAGTGTCGCCGAGGTCAGAGCTGCCGTGGACGCCGCGCTCCAGCAGGTCTCCGAGGGGCAGGCGGCGATAGAGGCGGCTCGGCAGCGGCTCAGTGAGGCCCAGCAGAGCCTGGCCGCGGCCCTCGACGGCAGCGCCAGCGATCTGGTGGGGGCGGCCCACGCCTCGCTGTCGCAGGCCGATCAGCAGCTGGAGGAGTGCCTGGGAGCGACGCTGGTGGCGGTCGAGCAGGCGCAGACCTACACGGCGCAGCTCTGACGCGATGTCGCTGCTGCAAGAGCTCGGCGCCCAGCTCCGCGCCACCGCCGACGATCTGCCCGCCGGGTTGATCACCGTGGCGATGGAGCGGCTGCGGAACGCCACCGAGATCCTGAACTGGGTGCGTGAGCAGTCGGTCGACGACCTCGGCGTACCCGTGCTCGGCAATGCCACCGAGCACGCGGAACGCGCGGCAGCGGCGGTGCGTGCCGCGCAGGACGCGATCGAGGCCTATCTCGCGGCGATCGGGCTGGCCGGGACGCCCGGCGCGGCGCCCGGCCAGGAGTGGCGGGCCGCGCTCCAGCACGAGGAGACCCGGCCGGCCGCGGCGGACGAGAACGAGAAGCCGGAGGCGCTCGGGCCCTGGTGGCAGCAGCGGGTGGCCCAGCTGACCGGCGAGCCCGCCCCCGAGGAGGAGCGGAGACCCGAGCAGACCGGGACGGCCGAGCTGCTCCGCCGGGTCGCCGCCGGGGTGCGGGCCGGCGACCGCGCCCGGCTCGGCCGCGAGCTGCACGCCGTGAGCGCCTCGACCGGGCTGGGCCTGTCCGCGGTGACGCCGCCGGTGCTGCACCGGCTCGCCGGCGACCTGCTCGGCCACGAGCCGCGCCCGGAGGACGTGCCCCGGCTGCGCAGCGCCGCCGAGTCGCGGGTGAAGGCGCTGCTGCCGGGCACCTCGCCGGCGGTGCTGGAGACGCTGATCGCCCGGGTCTGCCGGGTCCCGGTGCAGGAGCAGCAGCCGCAGACCAGCCATCCGGCGGACAACGCGGTGACGGCGAGCGTGCTGACCGGCGTGCTGCTGGCCCGCCTCGGCCGGGACGCCGGCTCACTGGACCCCGACGCTCCGGAGCCGGTCCGGCGCGAGGCCGCCGGCAAAGCCAATGACAAAACGGTAGGAAATGGCTGAATCCACCAAGCAGCGTGTCATGGAGATCCGGGCCGGGTTGTCCCACGCCCTCGGCGCCGCACAGACCGCGCTGGAGCTCGCGCAGCAGGCGGCCGTCGCGGCCGACGAGCGCCGGAGACGGGTGACCGCCGCGGCCACCGGCCGGCAGCGCAAGCTCGCGGCCGCGCGGGACGAGCGGATCGACGAGATCGACACCTGGCACGACACCGAGCTGTCGGCGCTGGCCGGGGCCGCCGCCGCGGCGGCCGACCGGGCCGCTCCGGGCGCCGCCGGCGAGCCGTGGCACAGCTGGGAGGCGACGCCGCTGCCGAAGGCCGCCGAGCTGAGGGTGGGGCGGCTGCTGCTGCCGGAGGCGCCGATACCGCACCCGGAGCGCACCGACCCGTGGTCGACGGCGCCGGGCACCCCCCGCGAGGCGATCACGTCCGACGACGGGCCGCCCGAGGTGCCGGCGCTGGTGCCGCTGCTCGACCAGGGGCACATCGTCGTCGACGGCGCCGAGAAGGAGGCCGACGAGCTGGTCGCGGGCCTGCTGCTGCGGGCGCTCGGGACCAGCGCGCCCGGGGCCGTCCAGATCATCGGGTACGACCCGGAGCACCTCGGCGGCGGACTGGCCGGGTTCGCGCCGCTGGCCTCCGCCGGGGTGCTGACCTTCACCGGCCCGGGCGAGCTGCCGGCCCTGCTGGAGGACCTGGTCGGGCACGTGCGCCGGATCAACGAGAAGGTGCTCGCCGGGGAGTACACGTCGCTGCGCGAGCTGCACGCGGCGACCAAGCGGCGGCCCGAGCCGTGGCGGATCGCGGTGCTGCTCGGCGCGCCCGAGCTGACCCGGCACGAGCGGTCGCAGCTCGACCGGCTGCTGCGGACCGGGGCCGCCTGCGGGGTGCACCTGGTGATCCGGGGGCTGGCCGTCGAGCCGGGGCCGGGGATCGAGTTCGTGCACGCGGCGGCCGGCGACGACGCGCGGGTGGCCGGGGCGGGCGATCTCCCCGTACGCCTGGATCCCGGCCCCTGGCCGGAACTGGTCACCGCGACCTGCCGGCAGATCGCCGAGACGGTGGCGGCCGGTCCGGCGCCGGTCGCGCTGGAGAGCCTGCTGCCGGAGCCGGGCGAGGAGTGGCGGCAGAGCTCGGCGTCGGCGCTGACCGCGCCGCTCGGCGACAGCCCGCAGGGCTCGCCGGTGACCGTGACGCTGAGCGACTACCCGCCGCACGCGCTGATCGCCGGGCCGTCCGGCACCGGCAAGACCAACTTCATCTACGCCTGGCTCGGCGCGCTCGCGGCCCGCTACTCCCCCGAGGAGCTGGCCTTCTATCTGCTGGACTTCAAGGAGGGCGTGTCGTTCGCCCGGTTCGCGCCGGGCCGCCGGGACCCGAGCTGGCTGCCGCACGTCCGGCTGGTCGGGGTCAACGTCAACACCGACCGCGAGTTCGGCCTGGCGCTGCTCCGATTCCTCGGCGGCGAGCTGCGGCGGCGCGCCGACGCGGCCAAGCAGTACGAGGTGACCAACCTGGCCGAGCTGCGCGCCGAGGACCCGGAGGGCAGCTGGCCGCGGATCGTCGCGGTGGTCGACGAGTTCCAGGTGCTGCTGGCCGGCCGGGACGCGGTCGCCGCCGAGGCCGTCGACCTGCTGGAGGACCTCGCCCGCCGGGGCCGCTCCCAGGGCATCCACCTGGTGCTGGCGAGCCAGGACGTCTCCGGCATCGAGGCGCTCTGGGGCCGGCCCGCGCTGGTCGCCCAGTTCTCGCTGCGGATCGCCCTGCCCAAGGCCCGCCGGGTGCTGGCCGAGCAGAACAACGCGGCCGACACGCTCCCCCGCTACCACGCCGTGGTGAACGCCGACTCCGGCGCCACCCCGGCGAACCGGGTGGTCCGGGTGCCGGCCGCCGGCGACCGGGACCAGTGGAGCGCGCTGCAGCACCGGCTGTGGCGCAAGCGGCCGGCGGAGCTGGGGCCGCCCCGGCTCTTCGACGGCGACGTGGTGCCGCGCCTCGCCGACAGCCCCGACTTCCGGGCGCTGCGGCCGTCCGAGTCGCCGGCCGCCCCGATGGTGCTGGTCGGCGAGACCATCGACGTGACGGCCCGGTCGGCGCGGACCCTGCTGCGCCGCGCGCCCGGCCGCAACCTGGCCGTGCTCGGCACCCGGGTGGACGAGGCCTGCGCCGTGCTGGCCACGGCCGGCCGCTCGCTCGCCGCCCAGTTCACCCCGGAGGGCGCCCGGTTCTCGGTGGTCTGCCTCGACCCGGACGCCCGGGCCGCCGCCGAGGCGCTGCACGCCCGGATACCGGAGTGCGGCTGGTACGACAACGAGAACGTCGACTGGCTGCTCGAGGACGCCGCCGCCGAGGCGACCGCGGCGTGGCCGGCCGACCGCCCGCACTTCATCCTGATCTACGCGGCGGACGCGCTGCCCGGTGGCAAGGCGGCCGCCGACCAGCTGCGGACCGTCCTGCGCCAGGGACCGGAGCGCCGGCTGCACGTGCTGGGCTGGTGGCGCGGCGCCGGCCTGCTGCGCGACTCGCTCGGCGGGCAGGCGTCCCGGACCGACCCGATCGGCGCGTGGGTCGCGCTGGACGTGCACGGCAGCGAGCTCGCGCCGTTCTATCCGGGGACTGGGGCGCCGAACTGGTACCCGCGCCCCTGGCGAGCCCTGCACTTCGACCGCTCGGTGCACCGCGGCGCCGAGGTGACCATCCCTTACGGAACGTCATGAGCGAACTTCAGCCGTCCGATTTCGAGCGCGCCGACTACCGTACGGTCCTGCGCCGGCTCACCACGCTGGACCAGCGCGCCGCCGCGCTCCGCGACGAAGCGGAGCGGTGGCACGCCGAGCGGGTCGCTTCGGCCTCCGAGGCGGTCCAGGCCGCGGAGGAGGAGGTACGCCAGGCCCGTGCCGAGGTCCGGGCCGCGCAACGCGACCTGGAGACCGTGGACGCCCGGGCGGCCGGCCTGTGGTCCGAGTTCGTGCACCGGGTCGGCCCGGCGGCGGAGCGGTTCGGGCGTACCCTGCCGCCGGCCAGCATCCCCCGGCAGCGGACCGAGCGGGACGCCCAGGACTATCTGGACGAGGTGGAGAGCCGGGTCAAGTACACGGCGCCGGCCCGGCCGTTCACCATCGCCACCAAGATCCTGTTCGGCATCTTCGGGTTCGCCGGCGGGGTCCTCGGCGTCATCGGCAACACGGTGCTGCGGCAGACCGGCGAGGCGGCCGGCGGCGACTGGCAGCAGGCCGCCCCGGTGGTCGCGCTGCTGGTGCTGCTCGCCTGCCCGGTCCTGGCCGTGGTGACGGCGAAGCTGGTCGCGGACAAGCGCGGGGTCGGCCTGGACACCGCCGCCGTGGCGACGGTGCTGACGACCGGGCTGGTGACCGCGGGGCTGCTGTTCACGGCGGTCCAGTTCGCGCAGACCGGCACCTAGGCCGGGACCGCTATCCCCTCGGTGAGCAAGCGGCGGGCCAGGACCAGGCGGTCCTCGTCGCTGTCGAGGGGCAGGTCGCCGACGCGATGAGGTTCGCCGTCCAGCGCCAGCCGGACGGCACGCACGCACGAAAGCGGGAAGCGCAGCGTCCGGATCGGGGTTCGCAGCTCGCCGTCCGGGGTGAGCTGCCACTTCAGGCCCGGGCGGACGGCGATCGTCCGAGCGGGATCGAGCGCCGCCGCGACGTCGAGCTGGGCCAGCGGGCTGATCGGGGCGGGCCGCGCGGCCGGCCAGGACCGCCGGCGCAGGCGCTCGGCCAGGGCGGCCGGGTCGGCGGTGGTGAGCCAGGCGGCCAGGGCGGCCGCGGTCGCGGCGAGCTCCGGCGCGATCGCGTCCGGGTCGGCGACGTCGAGGCCGTACGGCAGGGTGGCCCGCAGCTCCGGCTCGGCCATCGCCATGGCGAGCAGCTCCTCGGCGAGGGCGTACCGGGTCAGGCCGCGCACCCCGATGGTCAGGTGCAGCGACCGGCCGCCGAGCGCGCGGGCCGAGTGCAGCCAGCCGCGCGGCAGGTAGAGCGCGTCGCCCGGCTCCAGCACGACGTCGAGGGCCGGCTCGCCCTCGGCCGTGGCGGCCACCTCGTCGGCCCGGCCGCCCCACGGCTGGTTCTCCAGCGGGTCGGCCAGCACCGGCGGGTGCACCCGCCACTGCTTCGTCCCGTCGATCTGGAGGACGAAGACGTCGTGGGTGTCGTAGTGGGTGGCGAAGCCCTGGCTCGCGGGCGGGGTGAGGTAGGCGTTCATCTGCAGCGGCCGGTTCAGCCGCGCGCCCAGCTCGCCGGCGAAGGCGATCAGCGGCGGCCAGAGCCGGTGCAGGCCCTGCAGGACCAGGGTGGCGCCCTCCGCGTACAGGCGCATCACCTGCTCGTCGAGGACCTGGTCGGCGATCTCGGCGCCGGCCCCGCCCCCGCCGGTGAACCGGCTCGCCGGCAGCACCGTCCCCTGCTGCGCGACGCGGAGGAACGGGGTGCGCAGCCCCCGGCTGCCGAGCAGCTCGTCGACGGCGGCCGGGGAGAGCAGATCGGCGAAGCCGTCCGGGCCGCCGAGGTCGGCGGCCCGGGACAGCAGGGGTTCGCGGCCCCAGACGGCGCCGGCGAACTTCTCCTCGTCCAGAGCGACGAGGCGTTCCAGGGCGGTCCTCACGGGGCCGGTGCTCAAGAGGCGCTGCCGTCCGCGCCGCCGTCCCGGCCGGACGGGTTCGCGCCGCCGTCGGCCGGGCCCTCGCCGGTCGACCCGGCCGCGCTGCCGTCCGCCCCGCCGTCGCGGCCGTGCGGGTTGGCGCCACCGTCGGCCGGGCCCTCCGGGGCGCTGGAGGCCGCGCCGTCCGCGCCGCCGTCCCGGCCGACCGGGTTCGCGCCGCCGTCGGCCGGTCCCTCGCCGTCCAGGCCGTCGGGGTCGGAGCTGATGATGTCGCTGTCGGAGAGTGCCATGGCTTGCCCCTTACGTCGGTAATGTCCGGGCAGCACGTTACCCGGGATGATCACGTCTAATCCCGGGTATTCGGCCGTCATGCTCTGGATCGGCACTTCGGGATGGCAGTACCGGGACTGGCGGCCGGCGAAGGGCGCGAGCGAGACCGGATACCTCTACCCGGCCGGCCTGCCGCAGCGGCTCTGGCTCGAGCACTACGCCGGGCGGTTCGACGTCGTCGAGGTCAACAACGCCTTCTACCGGCTGCCCGAGAAGCACACGTTCGCGCAGTGGCGGGAGCGGACCCCGGCCGGCTTCCGGTTCGCCGTGAAGATGAGCCGGTACCTGACCCACGTGAAGCGGCTGCGCGAGCCGGCCGAGCCGGTGGCCCGGTTCCTGGACCGGGCGGCCGGCCTGGGCGACAAGCTCGGGCCGGTGCTGCTGCAGCTGCCGCCGACGCTCAAGGCCGATCTGGACGCGCTCGACGCGACGCTCAAGGAGTTCCCGCCGGAGATCCGGGTGGCGGTCGAGCCACGGCACGAGACCTGGTTCACGCCGGAGTGCGAGGAGTTGCTGCGCCGCCACGGCGCCGCGCTCTGCTGGGCGGATCGGCTCGGTCGTCCGGTCACGCCACTGTGGCGTACGGCGGACTGGGCCTATCTGCGTTTCCACGAGGGCGCCGCGAAGCCGTGGCCGCGGTACGGCCGGCAGGCGCTGCATTCGTGGCTGGAACGCATATCTCCGGCGGAGACGTTCGTCTTTTTCAACAATGACCCGGGCGGCGCCGCGGTCATCGATGCCGGAGTGTTCGCCCGGCGCGCGGAGCGCGAGAATCGTGAAATCAGTCACGTTCCCCGAGTGCCGGTGCGAAGGGAATCGAATTCCGAGTAATGGAAATGTTTCCGGGGGCCGGCGGGCCCCCGGAAACGACGATCAGCTGGCGCGGCGCTCGCGCACCGACTTGCAGTTCACACACGACGTGGCGGACGGGAAGACCTCCAGCCGCTCCACCGGGATCGGGTTCGAGCACCCCTCACAGTTGCCGTACGTACCGTCGTCCAGCCGCTGCATGGCGTGCTCCGCCTGGGTCCGCCGGTCCAGCAGGGTACGGATCAGCGAGGTGGCCGCGTCCCGCTCGGCGGTCTTCGACCCGCTGTCGGCCTGGTCGTCCCCGGCCGCGTCCCCGATCTCCACGAGACGGAGACGTTGGTTCTGCGCTACGGCTTCCTCGTACTCGGCATTGAGTTCGTCGAACCGGCTGCGCAGGATCACACGGATCTGCTCGACCTCCTCGGCCGACCGCGTCTTGACCGCGCCCGCAGCGCCCTTACCCGCAACAATCGCTCCGTTGACGAGCATGCAGTCCCCCTGCCTTCCCTCAGCCCCAAGCCGGTGGCATCCGCCCGGGGCCTCTTCGTCCCGGTCCGGCTCGGTGGAGCCGGTCGATACCCACCGCCGGAGATCCCAAACGAGACCCCCGCAAAAAAGTAACCGGAGCATAACTGTCAGTGGTTGAATCCGCCACGGACTCGGCAAGCGGGTCTTGTGCCGAGACTCACCTCTCGGTCACCAGAGCGGGCCGCCGGGGGTCGTCGAGACGCACCACGACGTCGGCGAACGTCTCCGGAGCGACCTCGCCGGCGTACCTCCGGAAGGCCGGCAGAGTCCATCGCTGATCCTCGGCGGTGCGCCGCTCCAGGGCGGCCGGCGAGAGCTCAAGATGGACGGTGAAGTCGAACGGCAGGCCGGAACCGAGCAGCAGAGGGCCGCTGACCAGCACGATCGCGCCGCCGGGGAGTTCCTGATAGGGCTCCCGGGCGGCCCGGTCCCGGGTCGCGTCCCAGAGCCGGGTCACGATCCGCCCGGAGCCGTCCGCACCCGCCGGGACCAGCACTTCCCGGGTCAGGCCGGCCTCGTCGAACCAGCCGGCGTAGAACGAGTCGGGATTGGTCCGCCCGAACTCCAGCCGCAGCGAGGCGGGACGCAGGAAGTCGCCGGTGTCCACGCGGACGGCCGGGCGGCCGCGGACCCGCAGCGGGCCGACCAGGGCGTCGGCGAGACGCGCGGGGTCGGCGGCGGCGGGACCGTCCACGGCCACCCGGATCCTACTGTCGGATTCCCGACTGGCGAGCCGATCGGCGAGATCCTCGACGAGGCCCTCGAAAGAGACGGGAACTATGCGCACCGCATCAATGGTGCGGCATGATCGCCACGCGGGCGTCGTCGGCCAGGCGGTACCCCACGCCGTAGACCGTCGTGATCGCCGGCACGCTCGCGCCGAGCTTCAGCCGCAGCCGGCGCACGTGGACGTCCACCGTGCGCTCTCCGGCCCTCTCGTAGCCCCAGACGGCGGCGAGCAGCTGCGCCCGGGAGAAGACCCGCCGCGGCCGCTCGGCGAGGTAGAGCAGGAGGTCGAACTCGAGACGGGTGAGCGGCAGCGCCTCGCCGTCGAGCAGGGCCTGGCGCGAGCCGGTCAGCAGGCGCACCTCGGGACCGGCGGCCTCCGGCTCGGTGAGGGACGGCTCGGCCGGCTCCACCCCCCCGGTGGCGGCCGCCTCGACGGTCACCGTGCCGCGGCTGAGCTCGACGAGCTCACGGACCGCGCTGAGCAACTTGTGCGCCTGTGGTGAGACGGTGTCGCCGGTGAGCGGAATGGCCAAGGTCACGGTCAGAGCCGGTTCGGCGGGACGGCGGCCGGATCCGCGGCCCGGCCCGGCAGAACGACGATCGGCACGCGGCGACAATGCGCTGCCCGGCATGAATTCAGCCCCCAGAATTTGCTGCGGCAAGCGAATATGAACGATCACTGTGGGTAAAGCGCGGACGATATTTCCGGCCGACGCGTTCGCGGGTCAAGTCGCCAACCACACTGTGGGAAAGTCGTTCCACATTGTTCTCGGCGCCGGAAACGCATTCCGGGAACGGTTTCTGTCAGCCTCATTAAAGATTGCCTAACGGCACACGCGGGTACGCGTACCGGCGTGACTGAGCTTGACGAAGAGACCCTGGCGTTCGCGCACCGCATGTTCGACCTGGCACGAACCGGGGACCCGGAGCTGGCGGCGCAGGTCGCGGCCGGTCTCCCGGTGAACCTGACGAACGACAAGGGCGACACCCTGCTGATCCTGGCGGCGTACCACGACCACCCGGGCACGGTGGCATCGCTGCTGCAACTGGGCGCCGACCCGGACCGGATGAACGACCGCGGTCAGACGGCGCTCGGCGCCGCCGTCTTCCGGAAGAACCAGGAGACGGTGGACGCGCTGCTGGCCGCCGGCGCGGATCCGCGCGCCGGACGGCCCTCAGCGGTGGAGATGCTGGAGTTCTTCGACCTCGGCGAGGTCGTCAGCCTCCCGAGGTGAGCCGGCGGCCGACGGCCGCGATGAGGCGGTCCAGCTCGGAGCCGAACGGGTTGTCGTGGACCAGGTACGTCCAGGTGGCGCTCGGCCGCACGATCTCGGCGCGGTCGGGCTGCCAGCCGTCGGTGAGGTCGACCTCGTCGAACGTGTCGATGGTCTTCGTCTCGACCTGGGTGAGCAGCTCCTGGAACGCCGGCACGGCGGCCCGGTGGAACTCGTCCAGCGGGTCCAGCTTGCCCAGGGCCCGCAGGTGCACGCCCTCACGGACCTCGGAGAGGTAGGCGAGGTGCTCGGCCCAGAGCCGGTCCAGGTGGTAGAGCGCGATGGCCCGGGCCGCGTCGGAGAGCACGTCCTCGTCGGTCTCCTTGGCCTTCTCCGGCGACTTCTCGAGGAGCATGATCGCGGCGACCTCGGAGGTGAGCAGCCGCTCCCGGCGCTCGGCCAGCAGCAGGCGCTGCTGCTCGATGATCTGGCTGTACCGCCAGGTGTTGCGGTGGATCTCGTAGTTCACGCCCTCGGCGACCCGCTGGGCGTGCTCGACCGCGTAGTCCACCTGCGGGTCGTGCACGACGCCGTCCATGTCCATCCGCGGCGAGGACGGCACGATGTCGCCGGCGTGCCGGTTCACCAGCTCGTCCTCGAGGCTCACGAAGAAGACCGAGGCGCCCGGGTCGCCCTGCCGGCCGGCCCGGCCACGGAGCTGGTCGTCGACGCGGCGGCTGTCGTGCCGGCCCGCGCCGATGACGTAGAGGCCGCCGAGCTCGACCACGGCGTCGCGGTCCTTCTCGTCGCTGCCGCCGAGGCGGATGTCGACACCGCGGCCGGCCATCTGGGTGGAGACCGTGACCGCGCCGAGCGCGCCGGCCTCCGCGATGATCGCGGCCTCCTCGGCGTCGTTCTTCGCGTTCAGCACGTTGCACGGCACGCCCGCCTCGGCCAGCTGGCGGGCCAGGGTCTCGGACGCCTGCACGTCGAGGGTGCCGATCAGGACCGGGCGGCCCTTGTCGTGCGCGATCTTGATCTCCTCGACCAGGGCCTCGTCGCGCGTGTCGTGCGCCGAGTAGATCCGGTCCGGGTCGTCCTCGCGGATGTTCGGCGTGTTCGGCGGGACGACCGCGACCTCGAGCTTGAAGTATTCCCGGAGCTGCTCGCCGACGTGCACGGCGGTCGCCGTCATGCCGCAGACGGTCTTGTAGAGGGCGATGAACGCCTGCACCGTGACGGTGTCGAGCACCTCGCCCTCGGAGGTCGCGGTGATGCCCTCCTTCGCCTCCACGGCGGCCTGCAGGCCGTCCGGCCAGCGGCGGCGCTGGGCGACCCGGCCGCGCATCTCGTCGACCAGCTCGACCGTGTTGTTGCGGACGATGTAGTCGACGTCGCGGTGCAGCAGCGCGTGCGCGTGCAGGGCGACGTTCACCGAGGAGAGCCGGGCGACCTGGTCGTCGGCGTAGAGGTCGATGCCGCCGAGCTCCTCCTCGAGGTGCTTGAGGCCCTCGTCGGTGAACGCGACGCTGCGGCCGTCCTCGGCCACCTCGTAGTGCTTGCCGGCGCGCAGGCCGCGCATCAGCTCGGCGGCGTCGTGCACCGGGTCGGCCTCGACCGCCACGCTGCCGGCCAGGATCATCGGCACCCGGGCCTCGTCGATCAGGATCGAGTCGGCCTCGTCGACGACGGCGGTGGCGAGCTCCCGCTGCACCCGGTCGGCCACGTCGGTGACCAGCTGGTCGCGCAGGTAGTCGAAGCCGGCCTCGCTCACCGAGACGTAGGTGACGTCGGAGAGGTAGGCCTCGCGGCGCTCCTCCGGCGTCATCGACTCGGTCACCCAGCCGACGGTGAGGCCGAGCAGCGTGTAGATCGGCTCCATCCAGGTGGCGTCGCGCTTGGCGAGGTAGTCGTTGACGGTCAGGACGTGGACCGGTCCGTGCCCGAGACGGGTGTGCCCGTACGCCGCCAGGGTCGCGGTGAGCGTCTTGCCCTCACCGGTGGCCATCTCGGCGACCCGGCCGTCGAGCAGCGCCATGGCGCCGAGCAGCTGGACGTCGTACGGCCGCTGTCCGATGGCCCGCCGCGCGGCCTCCCGGCCGATCGCGCAGAGCTCGGTGTAGTCGGTCGCCTCGCGGGCGGCCTCGGTCAGCGCCGCGTCGTCCAGCTCCTTCAGCGCCTCCTCGCGCTGCTCGATCGCGCCGAGCCGCTTCTCCAGCGGCCCGAGGTCCACGGTCGTGCCCGGACGCTGCAGAAACTTACGGAAACGGTTCTTGAACCGCTGCGACACACCCATGGCGCGCAACGGTACTTCATTTTCGCCCATCTCAGGCGTCGGACCCGGGGCCCACGTCAGAACGAGAGCACCACCTGCAACTCCTGACGCCGGCGCTCGGCGAGGTCGGTGAGCAGGGCCGGGCCCTCCTCGAACGGCACCACCGCCGTGACCAGGTGCTTCCGGATCGCCTCGCCGTCGGCGCGGAGCAGGTCCAGGGTCGCGGCGGAGAGCCGTTCCCGGTCCCAGGAGTGCGCCAGGCCGCGCGGCACCCGGCCGATCTGCGCGCAGCGGACGCCGAGGCCGTTGTGGTGGAACTCCTCCCCCAGCCGGACCTCGTCCGCCCCGCCCGGATAGAAGGCCAGGTCGATGACGGTGCCCTGGGGGCGCAGCAGCCGCAGCCCGAGGTGCAGGGCGGCGGCCTGACCGCGGCACTGGAAGACCACATCGGCGCCACGGTCGCCGTCGGCGTGCCGCCACCGGGTCTTCAGGATCACCGCCGGGTCGTCCGCGTCCGAGCTGCTGTCCAGCGTCTCCAGGCCGAGGGCCTCGGCGGCCGCGCGGCGCTGCGGCGTCGGGTCCAGCACCACCACCGAGGCGGCGCCGTGCTGCCGGGCCAGCAGCGCGGTGAGCAGGCCGACCACGCCGGCGCCGACGACCGCGACCCGGGCGCCCAGGACGCCGTCGCCGAGCGAGCGGACCGCCGGGCCGAACCGGTCGGCGGCCGCGTGCAGCAGCCCGTTCGCGCAGATCGGGCCCATGTGCGCCGCGTAGACGCCGAGCAGCGGGTCGAGCCCGTCCGGCAGCACCACGACCCGGTCGCGCAGCGGGTGGCCGACGTAGCCGGTGCGGTGCCCGTAGGTCATCGCCACGACGGTCCCGTCCGGGTAGGCCGGGGTGCGGCTGTCCTCGATCCGGGCCACCTCCATGTAGCCGAGGCGGTTCACCGGGTAGGCCTGGTCCGGCGGGGCGCCGAACAGGCCGAGGGCCGGGTCGAAGCCGGCGTGCAGGGCCGGGTTGGTGCCCTTCAGGAAGGTCAGCTCGGTGCCGGCCGAGATGCCGCTGAACAGCGTGCGCGCCCGGAAGCCGCCGTCCGGCACGCTCTCCTCGTCGACTTCGGCGATCTCCAGGCGGCCCGGTCCCGCCACGATCAGATTGCGTTCAGGCACGCGCGGCCTCCGCCCGGGTCAGGCTCACCGGGCGGCCTGCGGCCACCGACTCGGTCACTGCCAGAGCCACTTCATGGGTACGGAGGGCCTCCGCGTACGACACCCGGATGTCCTTCTGTTCCCCCCGCACCGCGGCCACGAAGGCACGGTCGACGGCGTGATGGGCGCTCGCCGGGTCACAGGTGATCACCTCGGCGCCGCTGGTGTCGCGGACCGTCAGCTCGCTCTCGGTCAGCTGCAGGGCCAGGCCGTCGGCGTAGATCTCGAGGCCGGCCCGCTGCTTCCAGCCCAGCACGCAGGTGGCCGCGAGGGTGCCGACCGCGCCGCTCGCGAACCGCAGCGTCGCCGCGGTGGCGCCGTCCACGTCGGCGTCCGGGGCCTCCGGCGGCGTCCCGTTGCCGTAGGCGAACACCTCGTCCACCTCACCGCCGAGGTGCCGGGCCAGGTCGATGACGTGGGCCGCCTGCTCGACGACCGGGCCGCCGGACATCTCGGCGCGCGCCCACCAGGCGACCGGCGGCACCTTGTCCAGCCAGGCGCCGGTGATCAGCCGGATCGGGCGGCCGGCGAGGAGTTCGCGGGCCCGCTCGACGACCGGCAGATAGCGCCAGTGATGACCGACCGACGTCAATAGATCACGCTCCGCCACCAAACCGGCGATTTCGCAGGCTACGTCCTTATTGATAGAAATGGGCTTTTCCACGAACATCGGCAGTCCTGCCGCGATCACGGCCCGCTCGGCGTCGCCGTGCGCGAACGGCGGCACGCAGACGTAGACGGCGTCCACCCCGGCGCCGATCAGGTCCGCCACCGACCCGTACGCCCGGGCGCCGTGCTCGGACGCGAGCCGCGCCGCCGCGTCCGGCTGCACGTCGGTCACCGCGGTGACCTGTGCGTCCGGCAGCCCGGACAGCACCCTCGCGTGCCGGGCCGCCACGCCACCCGCGCCGACCAGACCGATTCTCGTCACTGCCACCCGTACCCCCATCGCACGTCCTGATGATCCGGCTGGAGGGATAACCATCGGCGCCGTTCCCAAACTCTCCACAGAGGAGCACACTCGCCCGCATTCGAGCTGTAACCAACCCGAAAGATTGTGAACACCACATCCAGGGAAAGTCCGCCGCGGCCGGAAGATCGCGAACTTGGGGGGAACGCTGATGTGGCATTCGCACGAGACCGCCTCACCGATAGTCGAGGCGTGGACGACGTACCGGACCGGTAAGGCGACACAGTGGACGGCGGAGCAGCTGGCCGCCGCGAAGGGCCGTACCGGGGTGAGCGTGGTCATCCCGGCCCGCAACGAGCAGGCGACCATCGGCGCGATCGTCGCCACCATCCGCCGCGAGCTGATCGAGAAGGTGCCGCTGGTCGACGAGATCGTCGTGGTCGACTCCCGCTCCACCGACGCGACCGCCGCGGTCGCCCGCCGGGCCGGCGCGCGGGTGGTCAGCCAGGACCGGCTCACCCGCGGCCTGCCCCGGATGGAGGGCAAGGGGGACGCGCTCTGGGCCGGGCTGGCGGCCAGCACCGGGGACGTCGTCGCGTTCGTCGACGGCGACCTGCACGAGTTCTCGGCGCACTTCGTCACCGGGCTGCTCGGCCCGCTGCTGACCGACCAGACCGTGGAGTTCGTCAAGGGCTTCTACCACCGCCCGCTGGTCGGCACGGCCGGCGTCGAGACCGACGGCGGGGGCCGGGTCACCGAACTCGCGGCCCGCCCGCTGCTCAACCTGTTCTTCCCGGAGCTGTCCGGTTTCGTCCAGCCACTGGCCGGCGAGTACGCCGGGCGCCGCCGCACCCTCGAGCGCATCCCGTTCGTCTCCGGCTACGGCGTCGAGGTGGGCATGCTGATCGACCTGGCCGACCTGGTCGGCCTCGACGCGCTCTGCCAGGTCGACCTCGGCGAGCGCAAGCACCGGCACCAGGGCACCGAGGCGCTCGGCCGGATGGCCGCACAGATCATGGTGACCGCCTGGTCCCGGATGCACCGGCGCGGCCTCACCGCCGAGGCGATGCCGCCGTCCACCCTGCTCACCCAGTTCCGCCGGGGCGGCGAGGACGCGCTGCCCAACCTGGACCGGCAGATCGCGATCACCGAGACCGGGGTGACCGAGCGCCCGCCGCTGGCCGAGCTCGACCGGGAGTCGCTCGGCCTGGTCGGGTCCGGCCGCGCCGCCGGCGGGGCGGTCGCCGCGTGAAGGTCCTGATGAACGCCGGGCCGTGGCTGCCGGTGCCGCCCGGCGGGTACGGCGGCATCGAGAACGTGGTGGCCACCCTCATCCCCGAGCTGCGCCGGCTCGGGGTGCGGGTGGTCTTCGCCGGGGTGGGCGAGAGCACGATCGAGGCCGACGGCCGGGTGTCCGTCTTCGACCACGGGCAGTTCGACGCCATCCAGCGGCCGTACAACCAGGCGGTCGGGGTGGTGCAGGCCCACCAGCACGCCGTGGTGCGGGCGCTGCGCGAGCACGACGACATCGACCTGATCCACGACCACGTGGAGGCGGCCGGCCTGGTCACCCTGGCGTCCCTGGGCGACGGCGCGCCACCCGGCCTGCAGACCCTGCACTGGGACCTGCACAAACACCCGGCGCTCTACTCCACCTTCGACGGCGGCGACCGGGTCCGGGTCAACGGCGTCTCGGCGGCCCAGCTGGCCCGGGCGCCGCGGGCCCTGCGCGACCACGCGATCGGGCACGTCCACCTGGCCACCCCGCTCGCGGCCGAGCCGGCGCCCGCCGTGGAGAAGGACTCGTACGCGGTGGTCCTCGGCCGGATCAACCCGGGCAAGGGACAGGATCTGGCCGCCCGGCTCGCCCACGAGCACGGGTTCGACCTCGTTCTGGCGGGACCCGTGGGCCCGTACAAGAACGCTGTCGATCTCGAAGCCGCGGAGAGCGACCCGGACGCCCGGCGCAACCCCGACGTGCAGTTCTGGCGCGAGAAGGTGGCGCCGCACGTGGACGGGACACGCGTGCGCTGGATCGGCACGGTGACCGGACGCGACCGTGATCTGCTGGTGGCCCGCGCCCGGGTGGCCCTCTTCCCGCTGCGCTGGGAGGAGCCGGGCGGCACCGCCGTGGTCGAGTCGCTGGCGCTGGGCACCCCGGTCGCCGGCATCGCGCGCGGCTGCCTGCCGGAGCTGATCGAGGACGGGCACACCGGGCTGCTGACCGATTCCGAGGAGGAGCTCGGCGAGCTGGTGGGCAAGGCCGCCACCATCGATCCGCGCGCCTGCCGGGCCGAGGCGGAGCGGAGATTCACCCCGGCGGTGATGGCCGAGGCCTATGTGCGCCTCTACGAACGGATCCGGAACCCCGGCTGACGTTTGCGAGGCCGGAACCCCGGGCACCTCCCTCCCGTCCGCCCGCCCCCGACGGCACGCGGACGGGAGGGAGGCAGCACCCCGATGCCCAGCCAGCTGGTCTGCCGGCCGGAACGGGACCTGCCGGTGGCGGTGCTGACCATCAGCGGCACGCTCGACCGGATCACCGGTGACGCGCTCGGCGCCGCGGTCCGCCGCAGCCTCTCCAGCCTCCCCGAGAAGCTGCTGCTCGACGTCGAGCGACTACACGTCTCCGACCCGCTCGCGCTCACCACCCTCGGCGCCGTCGTCTGCCAGACCGCCGAGTTCCCGGCCGTGCCGATCGTGGTCTGCGGCGCGGACCGGCCCACCCGGGACGCCCTCGCCGGCTCGGCCGCCTGCGCCGGACTGGAGTTGGCCGACGACTGCGGCGACGCCCTCGACCACGCTCTGGAGCCGGCCCGGCCGCCCGTGCCGCGGATCCGGGTCCGGCTGCGACCCGTCCCGGAGGCCTGCCGGCAGGTCCGGAACCTGGTGAGCCAGGCCTGCGCCGCCTGGCATCGGGCCGACGTGACCGCGACCGCCACCCTGGTCGCGACCGAGCTCGTCGCCAACGTGGTCCGGCACGCGCACACCACCATGCGGTTCACCTTCGAGCTGCGCGGCAACCGGCTGATCATGGCGGTCCGCGACGGCAGCCTCCGGATGCCCCGGACGCTCGACCCGGCGGTCACCGACGCGGGCGGGCGCGGGCTGCGGCTGGTCCGGGACCTCACCGATGCCTGGGGCGTACTGCCCGTCTCCGACGGTAAGGTGGTGTGGACGCAACTCACCACCGGAGCCGCCGCGTGACAGCGGAGCATCGTGACGTGGTCGCCGTCGGCGCCTCGGCCGGCGGAGTGGAGGCCCTGCGCGCCCTTGCCGCCGGGCTGCCCCGCGACTACCCCGGCTCGGTGCTGGTGGTCCTGCACGTCCCGCGGGAGGCGCCGAGCGCGCTGCCGCAGATCCTCACGCGCAGCGGCCCGCTGCCGGCCTCGCAGGCCGCCGACGGCGAGGAGCTGCGCGCCGGCCACATCTACGTCGCCCCCGGCGACCATCACCTGCTCCTGCTCGACGGTCACCTGCGGCTCAGCCGCGGCCCCGCCGAGAACGGGCACCGGCCCGCCGTGGACCCGCTGTTCCGCTCGGTCGCCCGGACCCGGGGCCGCCGGGCCATCGGCGTGGTGCTCTCCGGGTCCCGCGACGACGGCGCCGCCGGTCTCGCCGCGATCGCCGCCCGGGGCGGCGTCACCGTCGTGCAGGACCCCGCCGACGCGTTCACCCCGTGGATGCCCCGGGCCGCCCTCGAACGGGTGAGCCCCGACCACGTCGTCCCCGCCGCCAAGATCGGCGGCCTGATCGCCGGGATCACCGCCATGGAGCTGCCACCTCAGGGCCCGGCCGCCCCCGATCCGCTGTTCGACGCCGAGGTCGCGGCCGCCGACCTGCTGCCCGTCACCAGCGACCACCTCGCGCCGCCGGCCGGCTATGGCTGCCCGAACTGCGGCGGCAGCCTCTTCCTGGTCGAGGAGGATCCGATCCCCCGGTTCCGCTGCCGGGTCGGGCACGCCTGGTCGCCGGAGAGCCTGCTGGACGAGCAGGCCGAGACGCTGGAGAGCGCGCTCTGGATGGCCCTGCGCGCTCTCGAGGAGAAGGCCACCCTGAGCCGGCGGATGGCGGAGAGCCGGCCGACGAACGCGGGCGCGGCCCGGTTCCGGGAGATGGCCGACGACGCGGCGAACGCGAGCACCACCCTGCGCGGCCTGATCGCCCGGCTCGGGTCGACGGCGCACCCGGGCGACATCCGGAGGTCCGGCGCGCCCGATCCGGTCTGACGTACGGTAGCGTTTCGGCCTGTGCAGGCGACGGATCCGAACTTCGAGGCGCTGCTGGGATATCTGAAGGAGTCCCGGGGCTTCGACTTCACCGGCTACAAGCGGTCCAGCCTGATGCGCCGGGTCAACCGGCGGATGAGCCAGGTGGAGACCAGCGACTACCAGGAATACCTGGACTACCTTCAGGTGCACCCGGACGAGTTCACCGCGCTCTTCAACACGATCCTGATCAACGTGACGGCGTTCTTCCGGGACGCCGACGCCTGGGAATACCTGCGGACCGACGTCCTGGAGCCGATGGTCGCCGCGAAGCCGGCCGACTCCATGATCCGGATCTGGTCCGCCGGCTGCGCGTCCGGCGAGGAGGCGTACACCCTCGCGATGGCGCTGGCCGAGGTGCTCGGGCTCGAGCAGTTCCGGGAACGCGTGAAGATCTACGCGACCGACGTGGACGAGGAGCAGCTCAACGAGGCCCGGCAGGCGTCGTACGGCGAGCGCGAGGTCCAGGCCCTGCCGCCGGAGCTGGTCGAGAAGTACTTCGAGCCGGTCAACGGGCGGTTCGTCTTCCGCAAGGACCTGCGCCGCTCGGTGATCTTCGGGCGCAACGACCTGGTGCAGGACGCCCCGATCTCCCGGATAGACCTGCTCACCTGCCGCAACACGCTGATGTACTTCAACGCCGAGACGCAGGCGAAGATCCTCGGGCGATTCCACTTCGCCCTGGCCGAGACCGGCATCCTCTTCCTCGGCAAGGCCGAGATGCTGCTCAGCCACTCCAGTCTGTTCATCCCGATCGACCTGAAGCGGCGCGTCTTCCGCCGGGTTCCCCGCCTCTACGCACCGCCCGGCGTGACCTTCACCGACCCGCCCCCGGCGGCCGGGGCCGCGGTCACCGGGCTCGACGAGCTGCGCAACGAGGTGTTCGCCGCCAGCCCCCTCGCCATGCTGGCGCTCACCTCCGACGGCATGGTCGCGCTCTCCAACCGGCAGTTGGAGAAGCTGTTCGGCGTCTCGTCCCGCGACATCGGGCGGCCGTTCCGCGACCTGGACCTGTCGTACCGGCCGGTGGAGCTGCGGCGCTTCATCGAGCAGGCGCAGCTGGAGCGCCGCACCCTGCGGGTCCGCGACGTCGAGTTCCACCGAGGCTCCGAGGTCACCTACGTGGAAGTGCAGATCAGCCCGCTCAGCGGCGCCGACGGCAGCCTGCTCGGGGTCAACCTGATATTCCACGACGTCACCGCGGCCCGGCGGCTCCAGGACGATCTTGAGCACGCCAACCAGCAGCTCGAGGCCGCGTACGAGGAACTCCAGTCGACGAACGAGGAGCTGGAGACCACCAACGAGGAGTTGCAGTCCACGGTCGAGGAGCTGGAGACCACCAACGAGGAGCTCCAGTCCACGAACGAGGAGCTGGAGACCATGAACGAGGAGCTCCAGTCCACCAACGACGAGCTCCAGAGCATCAACGACCAGCTGCGGATCAGCACCAGCCAGCTGGACGAGGCGAACGTGTTCCTGGAGACCGTGCTGACCAGCCTCCAGGCCGGCGTCGCCGTGGTCGACCCGGACCTGCGGATCCGGATGTGGAACCGGCGGGCCGAGGACCTCTGGGGACTGCGCTCCAGTGAGGTGATCGGCCAGCACTTCCTCAACCTCGACATCGGCCTGCCGATCGACCAGCTCCGGCCACTGCTGCGCGGCGCGCTCGGTCCCGCCGGCGTCTCCGACGAGATCCAGCTGGAGGCCGTCAACCGGCGCGGACGGGCCATCACCGTCCGGGTCGCGTGCACGCCGCTGCGCCGCCCGGACGGCGGTCCCGCTGAGGGCGACGGAGCTATCGTGGTCATGGAGACGGCCTGACGTTTCGCCGGGCCCTGGTTTCACCCGGCGCAGCCGGGGGTAACCGGCGGGCCTTGGAGAGGCGGAGGGCATGACGGTCCGGTGCGAGGTTCGACCCGAGGGCGGCAGCCTGGTCGTGGCGACGAACGGACGGCTCCGCCTCGCCGACGTCGTTCCGCTGCGCGAGCGTCTGCTCAAGTGCCTGGCCGAGCAGCCCGACGCACTGCTCGTCGACCTCTCCGGCCTCGAGGTGGACCAGCCGCTCGCGCTCTCCGTCTTCACCGTGGTGCTGCGGCAGGCCGCCCGCTGGCCCGGCACGCCGGTGCTGCTCTGCGGCCCCCCGCCGGAGACCCGCGCGCTGCTGATCGGCGGCGCGTACCGTCGCCTGCCGCTCTTCCCCGACCTGGCCCGCGGGCTCGCGCACCTCGGCGACGACCGCCGCACCATGCCGTCGATCACCGAGGAACTGCTGCCGGTCAGCGGCTCCACCCGGCACGCCCGGGACGTCGCGACCGAGGCCTGCCTGCGCTGGGACCTGCCCGGCCTGGTCGCCCCGGCCAGCCTCATCGTCACCGAGCTGGTGGCGAACGCGGTCGACCACGCGCACACCATGATGGCGCTGCGGATCTCGCTGCGCAGCCGGTACCTGAACCTCGCGGTCCGCGACGGCCTCACCGATCCGCCGAAGCCGGAAGGGCCCGACCAGCCGCCGTCGGAGCGCGGCCGCGGACTGCTGCTGGTCGGCTCGGTCGCGTACTCATGGGGGTGGGTCCCCTCCGAGCACGGCAAGGTGGTCTGGGCGTCGCTGCGCCGCTGATTCTCACCAGTCGCGCTTTTTTCGCCGGTCGTGCTTTTCGACAGGGCGGGTGTGCGTCAGTTGCGCTTCAGGACATTCTCCAGGCCGGAGACCGCCAAGATCCGGGCAACGTACGGCTGGCAGCCGCTCACGCAGAACTCGACGCCCTTCACGCTCGCCGCCTGCACGGCGTCGACGAGCACCGACACACCGGCCGCGTCGACGAGCGGAACCCCCGCGAAGTCGACCACGACCGCCCCGGAACCGGCCCCGACCGCGTGCCGCAACCCCACCCGCAGCCGCTCGGCGGTGTCCCGGTCGACCTCGCCGCGGACCCGCACCACGAGCGCCGCGCCGTCCCGGTCCGTCGTCACCTGCATGCCGTTGTGCGCGGGGCGGTCGGCGCCCTCCCAGCGCGGCGGCGTGTCGCTGAGCATCGCCTCGCGCAGCCAGGACAGCGCCCGGCTGAGCAGCCGCGACACGTGCATCTGCGAGATGCCCAGCTCGGCGGCGATCTCCGCCTGGGTCCGGTTGCCGTAGAACCGCATGGCCAGCATCCGGCGCTCCCGGGCCGGCAGCCGCAGCAGCAGATCGGTCACGGTCAGTTTGTCGGTGACCGACTCCAGCTCGTCGTCCACCTCGCCGATCAGGTCGCCGAACTCCATCAGCCCGTCACCGGCGACCGGGGCGTTCAGCGAGGCCGGGGCGTACCCGGCGGCGGACTCGACGGCCTCCAGCACCGCGGCCTCGCTCACACCGAGCCGCTCGGCCAGCTCGGCCGTGGTCGGCGTGCGGGCCAGCGCGCTGGTCAGCACCATCGAGGCGTGCCCGACCTCGAGGCTGAGGTCCTGCACCCGGCGCGGCACGTGGACGCCCCACGTGCGGTCCCGGAAATGCCGCTTCAGCTCACCCGAAATGGTGATCACCGCGTAGGCCGTGAAGGAGCCGCGCTCGGGGTCGTACCGGTCGATCGCCTTCACCAGGCCGAGCCGGGCCACCTGCTCGAGATCCTCGAGGTACTCGCCCCGGCCCCGATATCGGCGGGCGAGCCGGCCGGCGAACGGCAGGCAGTAGCGGATCAGATCCTCGCGCAGCGCGTCGAGGGCGGCCGGGCCCGCTGCGGAACGTCGTTCCGCGAACGCCGCGGCGGCCGCGTCGAGATCCTCGAGGACGTTGTCAGCCGGCTCGCCGGCTACGTGGTGCGACGGCATGTCGAGCCCTTCCACGACCGGTTCGGTGCCCTCATCGGCATGGCGGTTGTCAACCGCACGCTAGTGCCCGGTACCTCCCTCCCCCAAACACCGTCATCCTGCGGCGCGCCTCGCGTCGTCCCCGCCGCCGTCCCCGCCGTCATCCCCACCGTCATCCCTGGCGGTTCCGGCGTGACGGCAGTCCGGAGGGGGCGGCGGCCGGGTCGTCGAGGGGGTTCGGCGTGCCTTGGCCCTGCTCCTGGCCTGGGCCTCGGCCCTGCTCCTGGCCTGCGCCTCGGCCCTGCTCCTGGCCTGCGCCTCGGCCCTGCTCCTGGCCCGTGCCCCGGCCTTGCTCCTGGCCGGCGGCTTGGGCCGTGGCGGGCGGCGCCGGGCGGGCGGCGCGGCCGGGCAGGCCGGACGGGGTGTCGTCCTGGTTCACCGGCGGGCCGGCGTCGGCGGGTTGCGGGCTCGCCGGCGCCGCGCTCGGCGGGTTGTGCTGGCCCATGTCGGGGGCCTGGAGCGGCGGGCGGGCGGCCGGGTTGTGCTGGCCCATGTCCGGAGCCTGCAGGGGCGGGCGCTTCCGGGCGGTGCCGGGCGAGCCGTTCGTGCCGGCGTTCTGCCCGAGGCCGCCGCCCGTGCTCTGCGCCAGGCCACCGCCGACGTTCTGCCCCAGGCCGCCGGCGTTCTGCCCGAGGCCGCCGCCGGTGTTGGCGCCGGGGCCGGCGTTCGTGCCGGTGCGGCCGATCGCGGGTGACTGGTTCTGGCCCATGTCGGGGGCCTGGAGAAGGGGGCGCTTCGGGGTGGCCTGGTTCTGGCCCTGCGAGGGGGTGGGGAGGCCGGAGGCCTCGGGGGCGGCGTTCGGCAGGCCTGATGCTGCCGTGGTGGCCGGAATGCCGGGAATGCCAGAAGCCGCAGGGATGGCCGGCGTGCCGGGGAGGCCAGCCTGCGCGCCTGGGAGGCCGGGTGCGCTGTGGGGCGTCGGGGTGGCGGGAAGGCCGGTGGTTCCGGAGATGGTCGGAAGTCCCGGAAGGACGGCCGGCGCGGAGGGCTGCTGGGCGGCACCGGTGATGGCGGCGGCGGAAGGCAGGAAGTCGGCCGGTTCGGCGGCCGGGGTGGTCGGGGCGGCCGGGGCGGCGGAATGGGTGCGAGCTTCGGTGGGGAGGCCGCGGGGTTCCGCCGGCAGGCCTATGCCGGGCTGGCCGGCGGGCGGGGTGGCGGCGGCGGGACGGGCCGAGCGGGGGAACCGCGGGGCGTCGAGAGGGCTGTTCTGCTGGCTGTAGAGCGGCGGCTGCTTCATCAGCTCGTCGAGGTCGTCGAGGGCTGGGGCGGCGGCCGGAGGGTTGCCGAAGGTCGGCTGCGGGGCCGGCGGGGCCGGCGCGGCCGGGATCGGGGCCGGCGCGGCCGGGATCGGGGCCGGCGCGGCCGGGATCGGGGCCGGCGCGGCCGGGATCGGGGCCGCCTGGATCGGAGCGGCATGGATCGGGGCGGCCTGGATCGGGGCGGCTTCGGGTGCCGGCTGGGCGAAGGGTGCGCTCGCCGGCTGCTGACCCAGGGGGGTGGCTGGCGGCTGCTGGCCGAAAGGAGCGGCTGCGGGCGGCTGGCCGAAGGAGGCCACTGCGGGCGGGCGGGTGAAGGCGGGGCTCGGCTCGGGATCGCCCAGCAGCATCGACGAGGGCCGGCTTATGGGCGGCGGGGCGGCTTCCGGCGAGGTGGGCTCGGGAGTGACGTCAGAGGTGGGAGCGACGCCTGGCATGGGAGGAGTCAGGCCTGACGAGGGAGGCTGCGGCGGCATGGGTGCCAGGCCCGAGGTGGGAGCCTGCGGCGGCATCGGAGCCAGGCCGGGCATGGGTGTCCCGGTCGGGACTCGGGGCAGGGAGAGGCCTGCGCTGAAGTGGCCTCCTGCCGTGGCCGGGCCCGCCGCTCCAGGAGCGGGTGCCTCGGCGGCCTGCGAGGACCGCGGGACCGCCGCCTGCGAGGGCTGCGGGACCGCCGCCTGCGGGGGCTGCGGGGCCGCCGCCTGCGGAGACCGCGGGGCCGCCGCCTGCTGGGCGGGGTGGGTCACGACCGTGCCGGAGGGTTCCACGTCGGCCAGGGACGGGCCGGGGAAGGGCTGGGCGGGCGGCGACTGCGGGCCGACGGCCGGGAACGGGTTGTCTGGCGGAGCCGCATGGCCCTGTTTGACGGTGGGGTGCGGGGCCTGGTCGCTCACCGGGGGCCAGGGGAGGTCGGGGGCGGTGCTTCCCCTCGTACCCAGGGAAGCGGAACCGTCTCCCGCAGCCGGTGTTCCGAAGGTCAGCGCCGCAGGCTGCTGGCCTGCGCCCGGGCCCGGATGCCATGGGGGTGTCGCCGGGTCCGGGACCGGCGGGACGATGCCGGTGGCGGATTCGGGCGGCGGCCAGGCGGCGGGTGAGGCCGGGGACGGGTGCTCTGGCGTGGGTGCGGGGATCTCCCAGGGCGGCACCACCGCGGCCGGGGAAGGGGTGGGCGAGGAAAGGGCGGGTGCGGCGAGCGCTGATGGGGTGGGTGCGGGCTGGGCGTGCTGCGGCTCGTGGGTCGGGCGGCTCGCGTCCAGGAGGCCGTCGGTCTCGGCCAGGCCCGCTGCCGCCAGGACCTCGGTGGCGGACTGGGCGATCCGGCAGGGCAGGCGCTCGCCGCAGGCCGGGCATGCGGTCGCGCCGGGGGCGCCGGTGTGCGCCTCGACCATCTCGCGCGCGGTCCGTGCCAGCACGCTCTCCGGTTTCACGTACGCGTCAGTCGCCGCCACTGGTCTCCGCCCCCCACGGGCCGGATACGCGCGGCCCTGTTCCAGTTCACCCCGGCGGGCGTACCGGGAGGGCGGGTTTCCGCAGATCGGCGCAAATCACAGCGAATGACGCGCGACAGGCGGTATGCAGAGGTGATACGGACCCGGCTATTCACTCACGGTGCCGATCCACGTTCTCTCCGTAACATGAAGACATATCCAGGAGGTGACCCCCCATGGACGACACCGAACTGCACCGTGAGCGAATCCTCCGGCACGTCAGCCCCATCATCACCGGCCGTTTCCTCGGCTTCCAGGCCTCGTACACCCGCGAGGTGAAGGTGGGGAAAGCCCTCGCGATCGCCGTCTTCGTGGCGGCCGGGATCGCCCAGATGATCGGCTCGCTGCTGCGGATGAAGCCCGCCCGGCGCTCCCTCAAGGAACTCCGCAAGGGCCCGGAGTTCCTGGTGACCCCGGTGCGGCTGCGCGACGACCTCGGGCAGACCTACGAGATCGAGATGCACGGGCAGCTGCCGCAGTCGGCGCTGCACCGCGGCGATCTCGTGCAGGTGCGCACCCAGCCGCAGGCCGATCCGACCCTGCCGGTGAAGCTGATGCAGGTGGTGAACCTGACGACGATGCAGCCGCTCACCCCGCGCATCCCCACCCGCTGGTCGCACCTCGGCCCGGCCATGCTGCTCCAGGCCGCCGCCGGCGCGGCGATCTTCGGCATGGTGCTGGCGATCGTCCTCAGGTGAGAACCGTGTCCTGATCGGGTAACGCTCCGCCCATGCACTCCGCGTCAACGTCAGCGAACACCTTGGCCATCTGGCGACAATGCACGGCCTTCATGATGAGTACGGCGATAGACAGCCGTCATCATGAATTCAAAGCCGTCGACGGCTGAAGGGTGGTGCGCTGTGGGCGAGAAAGTCGACCAGACCGAATTCTCCCGTGAGGACCGGACCCGCTACCGGCAGAAGATCCGCCGAAGTCTCGACGTGTTCGCGACGATGCTGCGCGAGGCACGCTTCGAGTTCGAACGCCCCCTCACCGGAATGGAGATCGAGCTCAACCTGATCGACGACAACGCCGATCCGGCGATGCGCAACGCCGAGGTTCTGGGCGCCATCGCCGACCCCGATTTCCAGACCGAGCTGGGCCAGTTCAACATCGAGATCAATCTGCCGCCGCGGCGGCTCGCCGGCGACGACTTCGCCGAGCTGGAGAAGGGTCTGCGGGCCAGCCTCAACCAGGCCGAGCGGCGCGCCCGGGCGGCCGGCGCGCACATGGTCACCATCGGGATCCTGCCGACGCTGCGGCGCGAGCACCTCACCGGCGAGGCGCTCACCACGAACCCGCGCTACCAGCTGCTCAACGAGCAGATCTTCGCGGCCCGGGGTGAGGACCTGGACATCCGCATCGACGGCGTGGACCGGCTGGCGGTCAGCACCGACACGATCGCGCCCGAGGCGGCGTGCACGAGCACCCAGTTCCACCTCCAGGTCAGTCCGGCGCAGTTCGCGGCGTACTGGAACGCGGCGCAGGCGATCGCCGGGGTGCAGCTCGCGCTCGGGGCGAACTCGCCGCTGCTGCTGGGCCGGGAGCTGTGGCGGGAGACCCGCATCCCGCTGTTCGAACAGGCCACCGACACCCGTTCGGAAGAGATTCAAGCCCAGGGGGTACGCCCTCGCGTCTGGTTCGGTGAACGCTGGATCACCAGCGTCTTCGACCTGTTCGAGGAGAACGTCCGCTACTTCCCGGCCCTCCTGCCGATCTGCGACATCGACGATCCGGCCGACATCCTGGAACGCGGCGAGATCCCCGAGCTCAGCGAGCTGCGGCTGCACAACGGCACGGTCTACCGGTGGAACCGGCCGATCTACGCGGTGGTCAACGGCCGCCCGCACCTGCGGGTGGAGAACCGGGTGCTGCCGGCCGGCCCGACGGTCGCCGACACCATGGCGAACGCCGCGTTCTACTACGGGCTGACCCGGACGCTCGCCGAGGCGGAACGCCCGCTCTGGACGCAGATGAGCTTCCGGGCCGCCGAGGAGAACTTCCACAACTGTGCCCGGCACGGCATCGACGCGAGCGTCTTCTGGCCCGGGCACGGCACGCTGCCGGTGACCGAGCTCGTGCTGCGCCGGCTGCTGCCGCAGGCCTCCGAAGGGCTGGACCGGTGGGGCGTCAACCCGGCGCAGCGGGACCGGCTCCTCGGCATCATCGAGCAGCGCTGCCTCAAGCACCGCAACGGCGCCTCCTGGCAGGTCGACACGCTGCACGGCCTCGAGGCGCAGGGCCACGACCGGCAGCGCGCCCTGCACGAGATGCTGGGCCGCTATCTGCCGCTCATGCACGAGAACATCCCCGTCCACGAGTGGCCGGTGACTAAGTAGCGGCCGGGTCCCGGCGGATCCACTCGCGGATCCGCCGGGCTGCCGCGCTCTCCCGGAGCCGGCGGAGGGTGAGCACCGGCCCGCCCTCCCGGGTCACTGTCACCAGGCTCGCGCCGGTCACCACGGTCAGCGCGCCGAGCATCGCCAGGTCGGCGGCCCGGACACCGGTCGAGGGAAGATCGCCGCTGCCACCGTCGTGGTCTCCGTCGCTGCCGTCGTCACTGCCGTCGTCTCCGCCATCGCCGCCGTCGTCTTCCCCGTCGTCACCGTCGTCGCTGTCCGCCGCGGCCATCCGCAGCGGCACCGAGACGGTGTTGTCGTCGGTGTAGCCGTCCACGTCGGTCGTGCTGACGGTGACCTTCATCGGGTAGACGCCGGCCTTCGGGGCCGTGCCGACCTTCAGCTTGATCCAGAGCTGGCTGCCGGACTCGGCGGCCGAGTCCGGCGCGTCGCAGACCACCGCGTTCGCGGCCTCGCCGGTAGCGGCCGCGCAGGTGGCCGCCACCATCTCGGCGAGCGCCGCCGTGCTGACCTCGGCGTCCGGGTCGATCAGCAGATCGGCGCCGGTCACGGTGACGCCGGCCGGCGGCACGATGGTGAACTGGACGTCCTGAGCCGTCTCGGTGCCGCTGTTGCCGTAGTCGACCACGACGCTGAGCACGCCGCCGGCCGGCGCGGTGACCGTGCCGCCGGTGTAGTCGAGGTCCAGGTCCACGTCGTACCGGCCGACGGTCATGTCCGGCACCGCGATGTCGTCCCCGCCGCCGCAGGCCAGGTCGAAGGCGGGTTCGCTGCGGGTGCCGGCGAGCGCCTGGTCGAGGCAGCCGCCGGTGAGCACGCTGCCCGGCTCGGCCCCGGGGTCGACCACGAGCGGCAGCGCGATCCGCGCGGTGCCGCCGGCCCGGAGGGAGACGGTGCACCGGACGGTCCGGCCGGTGGACCCCCCGGCACAGCCGGCGGGCAGCGTGCCGTGCGTGGTGCCGGCCGGGAGGACCACGGTGACCGGGTACGGGTCGGCCGCGTCCGGCCCGGCGTTGTGGAGCGTGATCGGCAGGACGGTGGTCTGCGCCTTGGCCGGCTTGAGGATCGACGGCGCGCCGAGGGCGACGCTCACGGCGTACCCGGAGGCGGTGGTGCTCGTCCCGGCCAGCAGGCCGGCCGCCGTGAGCACGTCGGCCGGCTGATCCGGGTCGGCCAGGGTGATCCCGGTGGCCCGCCAGGCGGCGGTGGCCGGGGCGGACGCGGCGACGCTCACGGCCAGCCGCAGGGTGCGTGCGGTCCGGGCGGCCAGATCGACCCCGGTGCAGGTGACCGCGTCCGCGGCGATCGGGCAGGCGGTGCCGTCCAGGGTCGCGCCGGTCACCGTGAAGCCGGCCGGCAGCGCCGTGAGCGGGACGGTGAGGGTCAGCCCGGTGAACGGCGTGGTCGCCGAGATCACCACGCTCGCGGTGCCGCTGCCGCCCGCCGCGATGGTCGCGCCGGTGAGGCTGATCGTGCCGTTCGCGCGCAGCGGCAGGTCCACGGTCGCCGGGTCGATCGCCACGTCGCCGGCGCCGCCGCAGGTGGTGTCGCCGTCGGCCGAGACGCAGCCGCCGTCCAGCCGGGCGCCCGGGGAGAGGCCGGCGTCCACCACGACCGGGAAGGTCCAGGTGACGGCGCCGCCGGGGTCCAGCGCGTACCGGCAGGAGAGCAGCCTGCTCGTCGACGGCGTGCAGTCCTGCGCGGCCGGCCCGCTGAGCGGCCCGAACGTGCTGTTCGCCGGGGCGGCCACGGCGACCGTGCCGTTCGGGGCGCTGGACGGCCCGGCGTTCGTGCCCTGCACCGTGAGCGTCCTGGTCTCGCCGGGTGTCACGGTGCCGCCGAGACCGCTGGCCCGCCAGGTCAGCGCGGACTCGCGAGGTCCCGCCACGATCAGCGGGGCGGCCCCGGCGGTGCTGTCCCCGGCGAGCGCCACGGTGACCGCCGACGGCGACCAGGCCGCGCCGGGGGCGAGGGTCCCGGCCAGCGCCACGGTGACCGCGACGTCGGTGTTCTGCCCGGCCGCAAGGATCACCCCGGTGCAGGTCACCGCGCTCGCGTCGCGGGTGCAGGCCGCCCCGGCCGGGCCGGTCACGCCGGTGACGGTCATCCCGGAGGGCAGCCCGGAGAGCGGGACGGTCACGGTCGTGCCGGTCAGCGTGACGGTGCTGGTGATCCGGACCAGGCCGGCGCCGCTGCGGCCCGGCGTGACCGTCGCGGGCGCCCCGCCCACCGTGACCCGCTCGGCGAGCGAGAGCGCCAGCAGCAGGAGCGGGATCGTCACGTCGGTGCCGGTGTCGCAGACGCCGTCGGTGTTCACGTCCACGCAGCCGCCGGTGATCGGGGTCCGCGGGTCGGCCGAGCCGGACACCAGGAACGGCAGCGGGATCTGCGTACGGGCGTTGCCGTTCACGTCGACGGCGCAGGTCATCCTGGCGCCGGCCGAGGAGACCGCGCAGGACGAGCCGGTGGTCGCGGCCGGCGTCGTGAACGTCGTGCCGGCCGGGGCCAGGAACGTGTACGGCACGGCGCGGGCCGCGGAGCTGCCGGTGTTCGTGACGGTCGCCGTCATCGTCCCGGCGTCGCCCGGCCGCAGCGCGCCGGCGGCCGGCACCGCCACGGCCACGGTGAGCGCCGTGTCGGCCGCCCCGACGCTCGCGACGCTGAGCGTGCGGGCCGTCTGGTCGCCGCCGTGGGTGACCGTCGCGGTCGGCGTCCAGGTGTCCCCCGGGGTCGCCGTGCCGGCCACCGCCGCGTTGAGCGTCACGGCCGCGGCGCCGCCGGTACGGACGTCGACGCCGGTGCAGCTGACCGTCCCGGTGGAGACCGTGCACGCGCCGCCGGCGACCTGGGCCTGCGCGATCGTCATGCCGGCCGGCAGGGTGCCGAGCGGGATGCTGACGGCGAGCCCGGTGCGGGCCGCCTTGGTGGCCTCCACCTGCACCGCGATCGTGCCGGTGCGCCCGGGCCGGATCACCGGCGGGTCCGCCGTGATCTTCACGTTCTGGGTGAGTGTCGGGGTCAGGTGGATGCCGGGCAGCGGGGTGTCGCCGCTGCCGCAGGCGCCGTCCCGGGAGGTGTCGATGCAGCCGCCGGTCAGCTCGGTGTCCGGGTCGGCGTTCGCCGGCACCAGCACCGGCACCACCCACGTCAGCGCGGGCGCGCCGGCCCCGAGCCGGACCGCGCAGTCGAGCTGGGTGGCGCCGACCCGGACGCAGTCGTCCTTCGCCGGGCTGTCCAGCTCGCCGATCGTGGTGCCGGCCGGCGCCTTGATCCGGGTGACCGTGCCGGCCGCGTCGGAGGGGCCGCCGTTGGTCACGCCGATCGTCATGGCCGCGGTGCCGCCGGAGGCCACCGTGCCGTCCGGCAGGACCGGGGCGAACCGCAGGTCGGACACCGGCGTCCCGGTACGCGCGAGCACCCCGGTGGCGGCCGAGGTGTCCCCCGCCGAGCTGGTCACGGTGACCGGCGACGGCGTCCAGGTCACCCCGGCGGCCAGCGAGGAGGCGGCCCGTACGCCGACCGTCACGAGGTCGACGGTGGCCTGCGGCACGCTGACCCCGGTGCAGACGATCGTCCCGGTCAGCGTGCAGGTGGACCCGGCCGGCCCGGTCGCGCTCGTCACGGTGAGGCCGGCCGGGATGCCGGCCAGCGGGATCGTCACGGTGAGCCCGGTCAGCAGCCGGTCGGCGGTCAGCCGCACCACGCCGGTGGCGGTGTCCCCCGGCGTGACCGCCGCGGCGGTCAGCGCGATCGCGGCCTGGCTGCTGAACGGCTTGCCCAGCCGGAACGTCGCGAGCCCGGCGTCGGCCGGGTCGCAGACGCCGTCGAACCCGGCGTCCACGCAGCCGCCGGCGCCGATCGCGGCGCCCGGCGCGGTGTTGGCCGGCACGTCCAGCGGCAGCCGGAACAGCCGGGCCTCGACGCCGAGGTCGGCCACGCAGGTGACCAGCGTGGCCGAGGCCTTGACGCACCAGGTCGAGGCGGGCGCGTCGAGCGTGCCGAACGTCGTGCCGGTCGGCGCGCGGAACGCCGCCCGGGCGCCGGGCATGGCCGACGGCCCCGGGTTGGTCATGGTCACCCGCAGCACGGCGGTGCCGCCGGGCAGGACGGTGCCGTCGGCCGGCATGACGACCGAGACCGCCAGGCCGGTGCCGTTGTCGGCGGCGGCCACCTCGGCGATCCGCTGCCGGATCGTCGCGCTCTCGGCGCCCCGCTCCAGCCTGATCGCCGGGGTCCAGACGCTGCCCGGCGCGGCGTCCGGGGCGGCCGCGACGGTCAGGTTCAGGGTGGCGTTGCCGCCGCCCGCGATGTCCACGTCGGAGCAGGTCACGACGTCGCCGCTGATCGTGCACGCGGCGCCGCCGACGTCCGCGCCGGTGATCGCGAGCCCGGGCGGGCGCCCGGTGCCGTCGATGGTGAGCACCATGTCGTCGCGGGTCACGCCGGCGGCCAGCTGCAGGGTCGCGGTGCCGGTGCGGCCCGGCGTGATCGGCGCGCCGGTGGCCGCGCCGGCCGTGACCGCGCTGCCGAGCGGCGTGCGCAGGGTGAAGCCGGGGATCGTCACGTCGGTGCCGGCGTCGCACCGGCCGTCGCCGCCGAGGTCGACGCAGCCGTCGCCGATCCCGCCGGTGGGCGCCGGATCCGGGATCACGATCGGGACGGTGAGCGGCGCCGAGCCGCCGGGCGCCACGGTCACGGTGCAGCTCAGGGCGGTCGTGGAGAGCGGCGTGCAGCCCGCCGGCAGCCCGGCGGCGGGGAACGTCGAGCCGGTCGGCGCGAACACGGTGACCGGAACGTTCGTGGCGGTGCCGCTGCCGGTCGCGGTGATCGTCGCGGTGATCGAGGTGGTGGTGCCGGGCAGCACCGTGTCGGTGGCCGGCACGACCGCTGTCGCGCCGAGCGTGTAGAGCGGGGCGCCGGTGCGGGCCAGTACGCCGCCACCGCCGACCCGGTCGTCGGCGTTCCTCGCGACCAGCGCGCCGGCCAGGCTCCACACCTGGTCGGCGGGGGTGCCGCCGGCCACCGTGACCGGGATGTCGAGGGTCACCCGGTACGGGCTGCCGCCGCTCAGCCGTACGCCGGTGCAGGTGATCGCGGTGGCGTCCGCGGTGCAGGAGCCGGCCTGGTCGAGGGTGGGCGTGCCGGTCGTCATCGAGGCCGGCTTCGCGCCGAGCGGCACCGTCACGGTCAGCGGGTCGGCGAGCGCCCGGGTCGACTCGATCACGACCTGGGCGGTGCCGGTGGACGCCGGCGACACGGTGGCCGGCACGGTCCGGACGCTGACCAGCCGGTCGAACGGCGTGGCCACGGTGATCGGCCCGATCAGGGTGTCCTCCGGCGTCTGGCAGCGGCCGTCGTCGTCGAGGTCGACGCAGCCGCCGGTGATCGGCCGGCCGGGCACCGCGCTGCCGTTCACGATCAGCGGGAACGCGATCGGTCCCAGGGTCCCGCCGGCGGCCACGGTGGCGGTGCAGGCGAGCCGGTCGGTGCCGAGGACCACCCGGCAGTTCGCCGGCGGGGTGCCGAAGCCCGCGCCGGCCGGCGGGATCATCTGGTACGCGACCGCGGTGGCGTCGGAGTCGCCGCCGTTCGTGAGGGTCACGGCGACGTCGCCGGAGCGGCCCGGCTCGATCGACGCGGGCACTGTCACGCCGGGCGCCAGCCGGACGTCGGCCGCCCCGATCACGGCGAGCCGCCGCGTCCCGGCGATGGTGTCGGTGCCGTTCCCGGCCGTCACCACCGGCTCCCAGACGGCGCCCGGGGCGGCCGAGGCCGTGGCGGTGAGCGGCAGGGTGATCGTCTTCGTGGCGCCCGCGGTCACGTCGATCCCGGTGCACTCGATCGGGTCGGTGCCGGTGCAGGTGGCCCCGGCCGGCGTGCCGGCGGTGAGGCCGGCCGGGAGGCCCCCGGTCGGGATGCTCACCGTGATGCCGGTGAGGCCGGCCCGCTCGGCCGTGACGGTGACCGTGGCGTCGCCGGAGCGGCCCGGGACCACGGTGGCCCGGCCGCCGGTGAGCGTGACGGTCCGGTCGAACGGCACCTTCAGCGTGATGTCCGGGATGGCCCGGTCGCCGGCCCCGCAGCCGGCCACGCCGTCCAGGTCGACGCAGCCGCCGCCGAGCGGGGTGAACGGGTCGGCGCCGGCCGGGACCACGAGCGGGAGGGTGAGCGCGCCGGTGGTCGCGCCGGCGGCGAGCGGCATCGTGCAGGTGACCAGGGTGTCGCCGGTACGCGCGCAGTTCGCCGGCATGGTGACGCCGAACGTGGTGCCGGCCGGCGCGCCGACCGTGAAGACGGCCGGGTTCGCGTCGGACGGCCCGCTGTTGGTGACCGTGACCGCGACGCCGGTGGAGCTGTTCAGGGTGACCGTCCCGGCGCCCGGCACGGTGACGGCGCCGGTCAGGACGCTGCGCGGCGCGCCGACCACGGCCAGGTCGCCGGACTCGGTCGCCGTCTCGGTGGAGGTGGCCGCCGTCAGCCCGGTCGCGGTCCAGGTGCCGGCCACGCCGCCGGCGGCCGACCGGACCCGCAGGGTGACCGCGATCGGCGTGCCGGGGGCGGGCACCGCGACGTTGCTGCAGACCACCGGCGGCCCGAGCACGCAGGTGGCGCCGCCGGGCGCGCTCGCCGCGATCACCGAGACGCCGGCGGGCAGCCCGGTCGCGGGCACGGTCACGGTCAGGTTCGGCTCGACGGCGCTCGACCCGATGGTGATCCGCGCGTCGTCCTGCTCGCCGGGCACGATCCGCGCCGGGCTGGTGGTGATGGTGAGCCGCTGCTGGAGCGGGGTGCCGACGGTGATGCCGGGCAGCGCCTTGTCCACGGTCACGGTGCAGCTGCTCGTCGCGTCGAGGTCCACGCAGCCGCCGGTGATCGCCTTGCCGGGCAGCACGTTCAGACCGATCTTCACGGGGAAGGCGAGGCTCGCCGAGGCGCCGACCGCGAGGTCGACCGCGCAGGTGGCCCTCGTGGCGTCCACGGCGAGGTCGCACGCCGCGTCGGTGGACGGGTCCAGGGCGCCGAACGTGGTGCCGGGCGGCGCGATCACGGTGATCGGCCGGCCGGTGGCCACCGACGGCCCGCTGTTGGTCAGGGTGACGGTGAGGGTGCCACCCCCGCCGGGCAGCGCGACCAGGCCGGTCAGCGCGACAGTGGTGTCCAGCGTCGACTGCGCCGGCGCGACCCGGGCCAGCTCCTGGTTCGCCGCCAGGGACTGCCCGCCGGCGGCGACCGTGATGCCGGTGGCGCTCCACCGGTCGCCGGGGTTCGCCGTCGCGGCCGCGGCCACGGTGATCCGCACGTCCGCGGTGGTGCCGGCCGGGATGCCGATCCCGGTGCACTCGACCCGGTTCGGGCCGGTCAGCACGGCGCAGCTCGAGCCGTTCGGCCCGGTCGCGTTGGTCACCGTGACGCCGGCCGGCAGCGCCGTGGCCGGGATCGTGACGGTCACGGCGGTCAGGTCGTTGTGGGTCGCGGCCACGTGCAGGGTCGCCGTCGCGGTCCGGCCGGGCACCACGTCGGCGCGGTCCGCGGTGACGCCGGCCTGGCGGGCGAACGGCACCCGCAGGTCGATGTCCGGGATCGGCCGGTCGGCGGCGCCGCAGCCGGGGATGCCGTTCACGTCCACGCAGCCGTCGGTCACCGGCGCGTCCGGGTCGGCGTTCGCGGAGATCACCAGCGGGATCGTGAGGTCGCCGGTCGACGCGTACCGGGCGAGGTTCTTCCCGCAGGTCAGCAGCGCCGCCGTGGTGACCTGGCAGACGTCCGAGGCCGGCGGGCTCAGTGCGCCGAACGAGGCGCCGGCCGGCGCGGTCACGTCGAACACCGCCGGGCTCGCCGCCGACGGTCCCTGGTTGGTGACGTTCACGGTGATCGACGTGGGATCGCCCGGCTCGACGGTGCCGGCGGCCGGCCCGGAGGCCGTCGCGGTCAGCGTGTGGTCGACGGTGCCGGTGCCGGCCACCGGCCCGGTTGCGGCGGCCGTCTCGCCGCCGGTCGCGATCGTGACGATCGGCGTCCACACCACGCCGGCGAGCGCGCCCGGGTCGGCGACGACCTGGATCGCGACGTCCTTCGGCGTGTTCCCGGCGAGGCTGATGTTCGCGCAGGTGATGGCGGCGGCGCCGATCGTGCACGGGGTGCCGTTCACCGCGGCGCCGGCGACCGTGAACGCGGCCGGCATCAGGTTCGTCGGGATCGTCGCGGTCACGCCGGTCTCGGCCTTGGCGGACCGCAGGGTGACCCGGCCGGTGCCGGTGTTGCCCGGGGTGATCACGGCCGCGCCGAAGGTCGTGGTGAGCCGGGTGGCGAGCGGGCTGCGCAGCACGATGTCCGGCAGCTTCGCGTCGCCGGCGCCGGAGCAGGCCGCATCGCCGTCGAGGCTCACGCACCCGCCGGTGACCGGGTCGTCCGGGTTCGCCAGCACCGAGACGGTCAGGGGCAGGGTGAGCGCCACCGGCGCGGCGCCGGCCGCGATGTCCACCGTGCAGGTGAGCCGGGTGTTCAGCACCGACGAGGCACAGGTCGCGCCGGACGGGGTCCCGAAGACCGTGCCGGGCGGCGCCACCACCGTGAACGTGCTCTGCCGCGCGTCGGACGGGCCCTGGTTGTAGACGTTCGCCGTGATCGACGTGGTCTGGCCCGGGCTCACCGTGTCGTCGGCCGGCCCGGTCGCGGTGACGCCGAGCGTGTACCGCGGCGACGGGGTGACCACCGTCCCGGCGACCGTGCCGGTGGAGTTGCCGGCGGACGCCGTGATCGGGGTGCCGGCCGGCACGGTCCACGGCGCGGTGACCGAGGACGCCAGGGTGACCGGGACCGACACGGTGACCGCCTTGCCGGCCGGGATCGTCACCCCGGTGCAGGTCACCGCGGCCGGGCCGGTGACGCAGGCGCCGCCGCCGCTCGTGGTGACCGTGCCGATCGTGTAGCCGGCCGGCGGCGCCGGGATGGTGATCGAGGCCGGGGTCGCCGCGGCGGCGCCCGCGTTCGTCACCTGGATCGTCGCGGTCGCGGCCGAGCCGCCCGGGATCGCGGTGGCCGGGGCGACGGTCAGGCCGCCGGCGAGGTTCACGTCCGGGCTGCCGATGCTGAGCAGCCGGCCCTGGCCGGTGACCGCGGTGCCGTTCATCGGCGCGCTGATCCCGGCCAGGTCCCAGGTGGCGCCGACGGCCGCCGACGCGGTCGCCGAGGTGCTCACGTCCACGGTCACGTCGCCGCCGGCCGGGACCGTCACGCCGGCGCACGTGATGGCCGTGGCGTCGACCTGGCAGGTGGTCCCGCCGGCGGCCGCGGACGTCACCGCGACGCCGGCCGGCCGGTTCGCGATCGGGATGACGATCGTGGTGCTCGCGTCCGACGGCCCCTGGTTGGCGACCTTCACGCCGGTGGTCACGGTCTTGCCGGCCGGCAGCGTCGCGGGCGTCATGGTGACCGTGCCGCCCGTGGTGGCCCGCGCCTTCGAGGTGACCAGCGCGCCGCTACCGGTGATCTCCATGTTCTGGTCCGGCGCCTCCGGGACCGGGGTGCTCGCGACCCTGATCGTGCCGGACCCCGGCGACCAGAACGGCGCCCCGCTCGGCGCCGACGCCTTGAGCCGGACCGGCAACGACACCTTCGCGCTGCCGCCGCCCGGCACGGTCACCCCGGAGCAGACGATCTCGTTGCTGTCCGCGGTGGAGCAGGTGCCTCCCCCGGTGACGGTCGGCGTGTCCAGCACGTAGTCGGCCGGCGGCTTCGGGATCCGGATCGTGGTGTTCGGCGCGCCGGCGTCGCCGATGTTGGTGACGGTCACGGTGGGGGTGCCGCTCTGGCCCGGGGCGAGCGCGACCGGGCCGGCGCTGACCGTGCCGAGCTTGATGGTGCCGGAGCAGACCGCCTCGGCCACCACGACGGTGCCGCCGGCGACCACGGCGAGGCCGCTGAGCAGGTTCACGTCGAGGGCGCGGACCGTGTAGTCGAACTTCCCGGTGCTCGTGTTCCAGGCCGCGGTCCGGCTGTCGATCGTCACGCCGAGCACGCCCGGCACGTTCAGCTTGAGGTTCACGTCCGGGCTGGCGATCGTGGCGCCGCCGACCTTGAGGTCCGCGATGCTGACGTCGGTGCTGATCCCGGACGCGTTCATGACGCACTGCGTACGGATCGCGCCGGTGCTGATGCCGGTGGCGCCGAGCAGGGTCAGCCCGGCGACGGTGGACTCGCCCCGGCCGCCGCCCGGGATGGCCGGGCCCGCCGTCGACGTGACCACGCCGCTGGACAGGACCGTGACGCCGAGCAGGCCGACGCTGGGCGCGAGCACCTGCGTGGACGCGGTGCCGCCGCCGTCCACCCAGGCGGGCGCCGTGTTCGGGCTCCGCAGCGAGGCGGTGACCAGGCCGCCCACGGCGGTGAGGTTCACCCGCAGCGCCTGGGCCGACGTGGTCAGGGTGCCGGCCGCCAGCCCGGTATCGGACCAGATACCGAGCGACAGCGTGAGGACGATGACGACCATGGCGGCGATCCGCCGGCGCGGATCCCTTCGGGGCGAAACCACGGAACGATTTTCAAACTGCGATCTGAAAAAAGTCCATTTTTTAGAAATGTTCGAATAAACGGCCTATCGGCGGCCTTGAAACGGTATGAGAATCACCTCCGCACCACCGGCGACAACCGTCACACCGAAAAATGACACGCAATTGCCACAGTCGCCGGTCCGACGATTCGTTTTTTCAGGATCAGCACGCTTCCCGGTCCCGCGGCGAGCAGTGCGGCGGCCTCGGCGACGGCTGATGTGCCGACCGCGTCCGCGACGGCGGCACTCGGCGAGGGAACCGTGATCCCGGCCAGTTCGGCGGCGGAGAATCCCCGCAGGTCCCAGCCGGACGACGACGCGAGCAGCCGCAGAGCCGGCGACCCCGCCCGCCGATCCAGGGTCGCGAGCACGCCGACCCGGGCGCGGGTCAGCCCGGCTTCGGCCAGAGCCACCGCCACCGCTTCCGACAGATCCGCGATGCCGGCGGAGGCCCGGCAACCGACCCCTACCGCGATCACCGAGCGGCGGCCCGGACGAAGCGCCCCGCCATCCCCGGGTTCCCGGCCCAGTGCAGGTGCAGGTAGGACGCGTGCAGGGCGGGACCGGCGAACCCCTCCGGATCGGCGCCGCGCCAGGCCCACGCCGCCCCGGCCGCCGGCGACAGCAGCACCCCGGAGCGTGGGTGCACGGTGGTGCGGTGGAACTCGTGCCCGGTCACCCGGGTCCCGGCCGGGGCGAGCGGGCTGTCGGCGAGGGCGACCGCGTCGCGGTATCCGAGGGTCAGCGACGGCGTCATCGCCGCCTCGGCGTCGATCACCCCGCACATCGGCTCGCCGTCCAGTGCGGAGCAGAGCCAGAGCAGGCCGGCGCACTCGGCCGCGATCGGGCCGCCGGCCTGCGCGAGGGCCGCGACCGAGGCCCGCAGCGGCGCGTTCGCCGACAGCTCGGACGCGTAGACCTCGGGGAATCCGCCGCCCACCACGAGGGCGCGGGCGCCGTCCGGCAGCTTCTCGTCCCGCAGGGGGTCCACCGTCACCACCTCGGCGCCCGCTCCGGCCAGCAACTCGGCTGTCTCGGCGTACGAGAAACTGAAAGCCGGACCACCGGCCAGCGCGACCAGGGGACGGCCCGGAACCGGATCCTGGCTCCGCGGGGTCCAGGCGGTCGCCGCCAGAGGCGGCGCCGACCGCGCGACAGCGGCCACCGCGTCCAGATCCACCGCCGAGGCGATCAGCGTGGCGAGAGCGTCCACCGAGGCCAGAGCCTCGGCACGGCGTTCCGCGGCGGGTACGAGACCCAGATGCCGGGACGGCGCCGCGACCGCTTCCGATCGGCGCAGCGCACCCAGCACCGGGGTGCCGACCTCCTCGCAGGCGTCCCGCAGGATCTGCTCGTGCCGGTCCGAGCCCACCCGGTTCAGGATCACGCCGGCCAGCCGGACCGTGCCGAAGCTGCGGAACCCGTGCACCAGCGCGGCCACCGACCGGCCCTGCGCGGCCGCGTCCACGACCAGGATCACCGGCGCCTGCAGCAGCTCCGCCACCTGCGCCGTGGAACCGGTCTCCCCCGCCCCGGTACGCCCGTCGTAGAGCCCCATGACGCCCTCGACGATCGCGATGTCGGCGCCCTGCGCACCGTGCGCGAACAGCGGCCCGATCAGTTCCTCGCCGACCAGCACCGGATCGAGGTTGCGACCCGGGCGGCCCGCCGCGAGAGCGTGGTAGCCGGGGTCGATGTAGTCCGGGCCCACCTTGAACGGCGCCGCGGTGAGCCCACGCCTCCGGAACGCCGCGAGCAGCCCGGTCGCCACGGTGGTCTTGCCGTGCCCGGAGGCGGGCGCGGCGATCACGACACGATTCACCATTCGATGCCCTGCTGTCCCTTGCGGCCCGCGTCCATCGGATGCTTCACCTTCGTCATCTCGGTGACCAGGTCCGCCGCCGCGACGAGATCCGGATGCGCGTCCCGTCCGGTGATCACGACGTGCTGCGTGCCGGGCCGGTCGTTCAGCGTCGCGATCACGTCCTGGACGTCCACCCAGCCCCACTTCATCGGGTACGTGAACTCGTCCAGCACATAGAACTTATAGGTCTCGTTCGCGAGGTCCCGCTTGATCTGCGCCCAGCCCTCGGCGGCCTCGGCGGCGTGGTCGCGCTCGGTGCCGGCCCGCTGGATCCAGGACCAGCCCTCCCCCATCTTGTGCCAGGTCACCGGCGTGCCGTTCACGCCGTCCAGGGCCTTCAGCGCCGACTCCTCGCCGACCTTCCACTTCTGCGACTTCACGAACTGGAACACGCCGATCGGCCACCCCGCACTCCACGCCCGCAGCGCCATCCCGAACGCCGCGGTGCTCTTGCCCTTGCCCGCGCCCGTGTGCACCGCGAACACCGCCTGCCGCCGGCGCTGGCGCGTGGTGAGCCCGTCGTCCGGAGTGACGGTCACTTTCCCTTGTGGCATTTTCAGACCCTTCTCGTGTACGGGAGGTCAGCGCCCGTCCCCACGCCCTTTAAGCCGTCCTAGGAAGATAGGATGCTTGCTGCGGGCTGGTGTTCGCTGCCTTGCCGTTGCCGCCGCCCGGCCTTGTCCGCCGCCCGGCTCTGTATCGCCGCCGGCTCTCTGTTCGCCGCGCCGCGTCCGCCGCCCGGCCCTGTCCGCCGCCCGGCCTTTTCCGGCGGCTCGCGGTCACGCCGCCCGGCGGTAGGCGCGGTCTGCCGTCGCCTGTGGACGGTTCTCCACCGCCGCCTGGAGCTGCTCCAGCGGCATGACGTCGGCTTTCAGCGCCGCGGCCAGCTTCACCGCGAGACCGAGGCGGATCGGACCGGACTCGCAGTCCACCACCACGGAGGCGACGCCGTTCAGGGCCGGGGCCATCAGCAGCGGGTCCGGGCCGCTCGTGGCCCGGCCGTCCGTCACCAGGATCAGCAGCGGACGGCGGCGCGGATCCCGGCGGCGCTCGGTGGCGATCGTGGAGGCCGCCGCGCGGAGGCCGGCCGCGAGCGGCGTACGCCCCCCGGTCCGCAACGCGGCCAGCCGCATGACGCCCACCTCGTGACTGGACGTGGGCGGCAGCACCACCTCGGCCTCCGCCCCCCGAAACGTGATCATGCCGATCCGGTCCCGCCGCTGGTAAGCGTCCCGCAGCAGCGACAGCACCGCCGTCTTGACGAGCGTCATGCGCTTGCGGGCCGCCATCGAGCCGGAGGCGTCCACGACGAACAGGACGAGGTTGGCCTCGCGTCCCACGTGGACGGCTTCCCGGAGATCCCGCGGAATCACGCGCAGGTCCCCCGCCGCGCCGGACTCCAGCGCCGACCTCTCGATCGCGGCTCGCAGGGTGGCGGGCAGGTGGGGTGCCCCGGCAAGCCTGCCGAGCGGCGGGCGGCTGCCGACCACCCTCCCCCGGCGGGCGAAGGCGGGGGAACGCCGGCCCGCGTGACCGCCCTCGCCACGGGCCGCGATCGTCAGGGTGCGGGTGCGGTAGGCCTGCCCGGCCGACGCGACGGCGCCCGCCGTGGACTGTCCAGGGGCGTCCGGCTGCGGGGTCTGCTGCGGGGAATCGTCCGGGGCCGGGCCGCGCGACTCCTGAGTCTCCGGGCGCCCGCCCGCTTGCGGAGCTGAGGACGCGTCCGGAGCGGGGCTTCCGCCCGTACCCGAAGGATCTGACCCGCCGCCGCCCGACGGACCTTGCGGCCCTCCGCCGTCAGGCGGGCCCTCCCCCTCAGGATCGTCGCCGCCCTCCGGATCGTCGTCGTCCTCCTGTGCCTGACGCTCGGCCTCGGCCAGGGCCTGCTCGAGCTTCTCCTCGTCGGTGCCGGGCGGGTCCAGCGGATCGGTACGGCGGCGGTGCGGGAGGGCCAGGCGCGCGGCGTCGGCGACATCCTCGGCGTTCACCACGTCGCGGCCCTTCCAGGCGGCGAGGGCGACCGCCGACCGGGCCACCACGATGTCGGCGCGCATGCCGTCGACGCCGTAGGCCAGGCACACCCGGGCGATCCGGTCCAGTTCGGCGTCGGGCAGCTTCACCGACGGCAGCAGGGCGCGGGCCTCGGCGATGCGGGCGGCGTAATCCCGCTCGGCGTCCCGGTAGCGGGCCGCGAAACCGTCCGGGTCGGCCTCGTACGCGAGACGCCGCCGGACCACCTCGGCGCGCTGGGCGGCGTTGCGGGGCGCGGCCACGTTCACCACCAGGCCGAACCGGTCGACCAGCTGCGGGCGGGGCTCGCCCTCCTCCGGGTTCATCGTGCCGACCAGCAGGAACCGGGCCGCGTGCTTGACCGACACCCCGTCCCGCTCGACGTGGGCCCGGCCCATCGCGGCCGCGTCCAGCAGCAGGTCCACCAGATGATCCGGGAGCAGGTTGACCTCGTCGACGTAGAGCACGCCCCGGTGCGCGGCGGCCAGCAGCCCCGGCTCGTAGGCCTTCACCCCGTCGCTGAGCGCCCGCTGAATGTCGAGGGTGCCGACGACCCGGTCCTCGGTGGCGCCGACCGGCAGTTCGACGAGGCTGGCCGGGCGCTCGCCGGCCGGGCTGTCGATCGCGTGCGGGCCGTCCGGGCAGTCCGGGTCGGGCGCGGCCGGGTCGCAGGCGAACCGGCAGCCGCGCACCGTCCGGATGCTCGGCAGCAGCCCGGCCAGCGCCCGTACGACGGTGCTCTTCGCGGTGCCCTTCTCGCCGCGCACCAGCACCCCGCCGACCGCCGGCGAGACGGCGGTGAGCAGCAGCGCCAGGCGCAGGTCATCGAGGCCGACGACGGCCGAGAACGGGTACGGAGTAGTCACGGGAGATCCCTTCCGGCGGGTGTCCACGCCCGCGCGACGGCCGAAACGAGCGGCCGGAGTCTCCTGACTCCCGGATCGACGTTCCCCGCGCGCCTTCCGGCCGTAGTCGCCGTGGCTGTCGTGGCGGTTCGCTCCCCGGTCACAGTGGCGGGACCGTCCCGGACTCGCACCGGGTTCCTCCGCTACCGCTCATGGTCACTCTTTCCTACGCCCGGGTGCGGCGTCAACGCGGGGTGTCCCTCATCAAGATCTTTTTAGGGTACGGACCTAAGCCGTCCACGACCGCAGGTCCGGCCGCCCCCGCCCGTCGACGCGGGCGCAGCGGGGGGTCGAGGCCGTGACGCGTCTTTCGCGTGAGGTGCGTGGTCACCCCTGACCCGTCCCGCCCTCCGCATCCCTCCCCGGCCGGCGTCGCCGCTGGTGCCGGGCGGTGTTCCGGCCGGTGCTCCGGGCGGTGTTCCGGGCGGGAGGGAAGGCCGGCGCGGGATGCCGAGGGCGGCAACCCGATGGGTGGGGAAGGATGTCAGACGGGTATTGACGCGGCGGGACGGCTCAGGGAGGCAGCACATGGACGTCGTGATCGGGATCGACACCGGGACCACCGCCACGAAGGGGGTGGCCACCGGTCCGGCCGGGGAGCTCAGGGCGCTGACCAGCGTGCACTATCCGCTGTCGGTGCCCGGGCCGGGACGGGCGGAGCTCGACCCCGAGCAGCTCGCCGCCGCCGCGATCAAGGCGCTCGTGGACGTCGCGAAGGAGTGCCGGGAGAACGGCGACCGGGTGATCGCGATCGGTCTGAGCGCGTTCCTGCACGCGCTCGTGCCGATGGCCGCGGACGGCCGGCCGCTCGGGCCGCTGATCACCTGGGCGGACAACCGGGCCGCGGAGCAGGCCGAGCGGATCGCGGACAAGAAGGCTCTGCAGGCCCGTACCGGCACGCCGGTCCATCCGATGTCGCCGCTCACGAAACTGGCCTGGTTCGCCGAGAACGAGCCGGGCACGCTGCGCGACACGCCACGCTGGGGTGGCGTGAAGGAGCTGGTGGTCGCCGCGCTCGCGGAGGCCCCGTTCGTCGTCGACCTCTCGGTCGCCTCCGGCACGGGCCTCTACGACATCCACTCACGGCAGTGGGACCCCGAGGCCGTGGAAACAGCGAGGGTACGCCGGGAGCAACTGGCTGAGGTCGTACCCACGACCACGTCGTTGCGGTTGAAGCGGGAGGTGGCGAGCGCGGCCGGGCTCGACGCCGGCGTGCCGCTGATCATCGGGGCGGCCGACGGGCCCCTTGCGAACCTCGGGGTGGGCGCCACCCCGGCCGGGATCGCCGCCGTCTCGCTCGGCACCAGCGGCGCCCTGCGCACCGTCGTCGACCGGCCGACCAGTGACGAGGCGGGGCGGCTGTTCTGCTACGCGCTGACCGAGGACCGCTGGGTGATCGGCGGGGCGGTGAACAACGCCGGCTCGGTGGTGCGCTGGGCCGGGGAGAGTTTCGCGGCCGGGTTCGAACGCCCCGGCGCCGAAGGCGAGGACGCCGACGAGCGGGACGCCGCGCTGCTGCTGGAGGCGGCCGGGGTGAAGGCCGGCAGCGACGGGCTGCTGTGCCTGCCGTACCTGCTGGGCGAGCGGGCGCCGTGGTGGCGTCCCGGGCTGCGCGGCGCCTACCTCGGCCTGCGCCGCGAGCACACCCGGCCACACCTGGTCCGTGCCGCCGTCGAGGGTGTCTGCCAGCAGCTGGCGCTGGTCCGGGACTCCTTCGACGCCGAAGGCAACACGCTCACCGAGATCCGGGCCACCGGCGGCGCGGTCGCGTCCGAACTGTGGACCGGCATCCTCGCGTCGGCGCTGGACCTGCCGGTAGCGGTCGCGGACACCCCGGAGGGCACCGCCCTGGGCGCCTGCCTGCTGGCCCGGCACGCGCTCGGCGAACTCCCCGACCTGGACGAGGCGGCAGCCCTCGTACCGATCAGCCGCCACACCCCACCGAACCCGGACGACGCCGCCTTCTACCGCAAGCTCCGACCCCTCGTCGAGCAGTCAGCCCTGGCGGTCCTCGACGTGGTGGCCGAGCTGGACAGGCTGGCCCCCGAACCCCTCCCCGGAACCGAAAAAGCAGTCCACTCCTAACCCCCGCGCCAGCGCCACCTCCCACCGCACCCCTCCCACCGCACCCCTCCCGCCGCCACCCCTCCCGCCGCGCTACCCCCACCGCACCCTCCCCCCGCGATCTTGTTGATCGGGGCAGCCCCGTTCCTGCACCAATCAACAAGATCGCGCAGGGGCGGGACGCGGAGGCGGGACGCCGGGCGGGGCGCGGGGGCGGCGCGGAGGTGGGTGACCGGGAAGCGCAAAGAGAAACGCCCTGCCGGGATCGACCGGCAGGGCGTTTGGAGAGAACTGTCAGCGCTGGTCCATCGCGACGAAGTCGCGCACCGGGGAGCCGGTGTAGATCTGGCGCGGACGGCCGATCTTGTTGGCCGGGTCGACCATCATCTCGCGCCACTGGGCGATCCAGCCGGGCAGGCGGCCGATCGCGAACAGCACCGTGAACATCTTGGTCGGGAAGCCCATGGCCTTGTAGATGAGGCCGGTGTAGAAGTCGACGTTCGGGTAGAGCTTGCGGGAGATGAAGTAGTCGTCCGAGAGGGCGATCTCCTCCAGCTTGAACGCGATCTCCAGCAGCGGGTCGGGCGTGTCGAGGGTGGAGAGGACCTCCTGGGCGGCCTTCTTCACGATCGCGGCGCGCGGGTCGTAGTTCTTGTAGACCCGGTGGCCGAAGCCCATGAGCTTGACGCCCTTTTCCTTGTTCTTCACTCGCGTGACGAACGAGTTGACGTCTCCGCCGTCCTTGCGGATCTGCTCCAGCATCTCGAGCACCGCCGCGTTGGCGCCGCCGTGCAGCGGGCCGGAGAGCGCGTTGATGCCGGCCGAGACCGAGGCGAACAGGTTCGCCTGCGCGGAGCCGACGAGGCGCACCGACGAGGTCGAGCAGTTCTGCTCGTGGTCGGCGTGCAGGATGAAGAGCATGTCGAGGATCTTCGCGACCTTCGGGTCCACGTCGTAGGGCAGCGTGGGCAGGCCGAAGGTGAGCCGGAGGAAGTTCTCGACGTAGTCGAGGGAGTTGTCCGGGTACGGCAGCGGATGGCCGATCGACTTCTTGTAGGCGTACGCCGCAATCGTCGGAAGTTTCGCCATCAGGCGGATTGCGGAGATATCGACCTGCTCCTCGTCGAGCGGGTCGAGCGAGTCCTGGTAGAAGGTCGAGAGCGCGGTCACGGCCGAGGAGAGCACCGACATCGGGTGCGCGTCCCGCGGGAAGCTGGAGAAGAACGTACGCATCTCCTCCTGCAGCAGCGTGTGCACGCGGATCTTGTCCGCGAAGTCCCGCAGCTGGGGCGCGGTCGGCAGCTCGCCGTTCATGAGCAGGTAGGACACCTCGAGGAAGGTGCTCTTCTCCGCCAGCTGCTCGATCGGGTAACCCCGATAGCGCAGAATGCCCTGGTCACCGTCGATGTACGTGATCGCCGACGTGGTCGACGCCGTGTTGACGAAACCCTGGTCGAGGGTGACGTAGCCGGTCTCCTTCAGAAGCGCACTGACGTCGATGCCGCCCGGCCCGTCGACGGCCTCGCGTACCGACATCGACAGCTGGCCACCCGGGTGGTCGAGCTTGACATCCGTCATGTATTTCCCTCACTTCACCGGCAGATGTCCCAAAGATTTTGCCGTTCACCGTAAACCCTCAACCTGAATGGGTCATCAGGTAGCCATCTGTTGAGGCATTGGTCACCAGTACGTATGGGCCGTTGCACCATAGACAATGGTCGGTATATTGCGGCTTTGTTACGGGAGGACCGATGCAAGATCCTGTCGTGGTAGGAGTCGACGCGTCCGCAGCCGGTCGCGCTGCGGTCCGGCTGGCCGCGCGGGAAGCCGTCTCCCGCGGGTCCACTCTGAAGATCATTCATGCTTTCACCTGGCATGAGCCCACCGGTTACGCCCCGGCTCGCGGAGCCGCCTCGCGTGTCGTGAAGGAAGCGGTCGCCTACGCCCAGCGTTCCACACCGGGCGTCGACGCGCGCGGACAACTGCGGGATGGGCCTCCGGGCCGGGTGCTCACCTTCTTCAGCCGCGCCGCGTCCCTGCTGGTGGTCGGCGGCGACGGGCTGGCCCGGCTCGGCTCCGGCTCGGTGGTGCAGGACCTGGTCCCGGACGCGTGGTGCCCGGTGCTGCTCGCGCGCGGGCCGCGGCCGCCGACCGGGCCGGTGGTGGCGGCCGTGGACGGGTCGGAGTTCTCGCTGCTGGCGCTCCGGTTCGCGATCCGGGAGGCGGAGTTGCGCGGCAGCCGGCTGATCGCGGTGCAGGTGACGCCGACCGGCGAGGCCTCGCCCGCCGTCGTGAAGATCGTCGAGGATTCGCCCGCCCGGCTGCGGGTGCTGGCCGGCCCGCCCGGGGCCACGCTGGTCCGGGCCACCCGGCGGGCCGGGCTGATCGTTCTCGGTCCGCGCGGGGAGGGCGGCGCCCGGCGCCTCGGTTCGGTGGCCTGCGAGGTGCTGCGATCCGGCAGCAGCCCGGCCGCTTTCGCGCACGCCGGGACTTCGGCAAACGCCGGTTGGTAAATCGCCCGGATTGCTACGGTTGGTCCACCATTGGACCCCGGGAGGATTGTCCGGTGCAACCCGCACTCCCGCCCGTGATCGTCCGCCGGCTCTGGCAGCTCATGGTCGTCGCCGGCGTCATCGCCACGGCTCTCTACGTGCTCTTCCCCGACACGCTGATCAGCAACGTCGCGTTCGTGGCCCTCGGCTTCGCCACGGTGTCGGCCTGCTTCCTCGGGCCGCGCCGCTGGGGCGCCGAGCCGCCGGTCGCCTGGCTGCTGATGGGCGCGGGGGCGCTGACCTTCCTGATCGGCGTGCTGATCCGGCCGACGGTCACCGAGCAGCCCATGCCGTGGCCGCTCGTCGCCGACGTGTTCAGCTTCAGCGGGTACGTCCTGCTCTCGATCTTCCTGGCGATGCTCCTGCGCCAGCGGCAGAGCCTGGACCGGCACGCCGTGCTGGACGGCATGATCGTCACGCTGGCCGTCGGCATGACCACCACGCTGACGCTCGCCATCCCGGCGGCGACCACGCCGGACCGGCCCGCGCTGCTCTCCGTCATCCAGGGCACGTACCCGCTCTTCGACGTGATCGTCCTGCTGCTGATCGTCAACCTGACCTTCACGGCGAAGTCCTGGCCGCTCAGCCTGATCGCGCTGATCGGCACGATGGCGATGATGTTCGCGGGCGACTTCGCGTACGCGGTCGCCGGCGTGAGCGGGAAGATCTACACCGACCCGATCTACAACGTGCCGTACCTGATCGCGTACACCGCCCTCGGCGTCGCGGCGCTGCACCCGTCGGTCGTCGAGATGAGCCGCGCCGCGAAGCCCCCGGTCCAGGAGTGGGGCTGGCAGCGCCTCGCCATGCTCACCCCGGCGCTGCTGCTTCCGCCGATCATGCTGCTGACCAACCGGACCAAGACCGCCGAGGCCCGGGTGCTGGTCGCCGTGATCACCGCGAGCATCGTGGGCCTGCTGCTGTTCCGGGCCACGTCCGCGGTGCAGGCCCAGGTCGCCGCGCAGCTGCGCTCCGAGCACCAGGCCACCCACGACCCGCTCACCTCGCTGCCGAACCGGGTCTCCATCTCGGCCGAGATCGAGCGGCTCGTCACGATCGTCGACCCGGAGGGGCACGACCGGGTCTGGGTCTACATGCTCGACCTGGACGGCTTCAAGTGGGTCAACGACTCCTGGGGCCACGACACCGGCGACCAGCTGGTCATCGAGGTGGGCCGGCGGCTGCGCCACGCGGTGGCCGCGAACATCCCGGTGGCCCGGGTCGGCGGCGACGAGTTCCTGCTCGCCTTCGTCGGCGAGAAGGGCGGCGCCCTGCACCTGGTCGACGACATCCGCGGCTGCTTCGCCCGGCCCTTCCCGGTCCGCGACACCGAGGTGGTGATCAGCGCGTCGATCGGCATCTCGCACGCGGCAGGGGACGCGGCCCGCGCGGCCGTCACCGCCGAGGCGCTGATGCGCGACGCCGACACCGCGATGTACCGCGCCAAGGGCGAGGGGCCGGGCCGCTCCTCCATCTTCGACACGTCGATGCACGACCAGGTACGGGAGCGGATCGAGCTGGAGGTGGCGCTGCGCCAGGCGCTCGCCGAGGGCCAGCTGCGCGTCCACTACCAGCCCCTGGTCCGGCTGGACACCGGCATCCCGATCGGCGCCGAGGCGCTGGTCCGCTGGGAGCACCCGGAGCGCGGCGCGATCCCGCCGATGACGTTCATCCCGATCGCCGAGGACGCCGGCCTGATCGGCAGCATCGGCACCTGGGTACGCCAGGAGGCGCTGCGCCAGCTCGGCGTCTGGCGCTCCGAGGGCGTCGTCGGCGACGACTTCTACCTCTCCATCAACGTCTCGCCGCGCCAGCTCAACGAGCCGGAGCTGCCGCTGATCGTCTCCGGCGAGATGCTGCGGTACGGCGTACCCGCGCACTGCGTGGCCCTGGAGATGACCGAATCGGTCATGGTGGACGGCTCCAGCGTGACCGCCCGGGTCCTCTTCGAGCTCCGCGAGCTCGGCGTGAAGCTGCTCATCGACGACTTCGGCACCGGCTTCTCGGCGCTCGGCTACCTGCGCCGCTTCCCGGTCACCGGCGTCAAGATCGACCGCTCGTTCGTGATCGGCCTCGGCGTGAACGTGGAGGACGACGAGATCGTCCGCGCCGTGGTGGCGATGAGCCACGCGCTCGGCCTCAGCGTGATCGCCGAGGGTGTGGAGACGCCGCTGCAGCGCGAGGCGCTCTGGGCGGTCGGCGTGGTGAACGGCCAGGGCTGGCTGTGGGGCGCGGCCGTGCCGGCGCAGGAGTTCGCCGAGCGGTGGCGGCGCAGCGCGCTCGCGGGCGCCCTTCCGGAGGCGCCCGCGATCACCGCTCTTCAGGAGTCCTACGGCCGGCACCGCCGAGCCGACCGCTGACCGGCTCCCACCAGGCCGCCGGGCCGAGCCAAGCCAGCGGGCCCAGCTAGGCCAGCGGCCCGAGCCAAGCCGCCGGACCGGGCCATGTCAGGCCCGCAGGCCACATCAAGCCGGCGAGCCACATCAAGCCGGCGGGCCCATCAAGGCAGGCGGGCCGGGCCGCGTCGCGGCCCGGCCTCTCAGCCGGTCCGCATGCCGCCGCGGCGCTCCGGGAGGCCGGCGCGGCGCTCGCGGAAGCCCGTCCGCCGCTCCTCGCGGACCGCGGTGCCGGGCGGCGGGAACTCGTACATCCAGAACGACTGGGCGTCGAGCCGGGTCGGCTGGGCCTGACCGGCGACCCGGCCGAGGATCATCGAGATCATCCGGGGCAGGGCGTTGCGCTCCTCGTTGAACGAGCAGATGTCGACGAACACCTTGCCGTCGACCTTGCCGATCGCGCCGTACATGGCCCGCAGCAGGCTGATGAAGACGCCGGTGCCCCGGGCGCCCGCCTTCGCGCCGACGAACACGACGTAGAAGAGCCGGCGCTGCTCGTACAGATCCGGCCAGTGGTACTCGAAGTACTCCGCCGAGATCAGCGATACGGCCTCCAGCTCGTTGGTCATCACGCCGAGGCCGACGATGGCGCCGTCGCCGTCCACCGCCACGTACTTGTCGGCCCGCTTGTCCGCCATCAGCTCGTCGAACTCGTGGCGGTACATCAGGTGCCGGTTGACCGCGAGGACCGCCAGATCGGCGAAGGTGTCCTGGTAGAACTCCCAGGCCTCGTCGAGCTGGCCGGCCGGTAGTTCCGGCAGCACTTGGACTTCCATGATCGCTCCCCCGTGATCAGTGAACCCTTTTCATGACAAACCTGTCAGGAGGACTGGCGCCGTGCGGCCAACTCGGGCATTATTCGCTGGCGGAAATCTGCTGTGTCCCACGTCACTCGGGGGTGGTCCCGTGCTCGTCCTGCTCCTGCTCGTGCTGATGACGGGTCTCGCCGCGGCCCTGATCAGCGCGACGCGCGGCCCGGTGGGCCCCCGCCGCCACTGAGTGGGGCATCCTGGGCGGATGCGCTTCGCCACGTGGAACGTCAACTCGGTCAAGGCCCGTCTGCCCCGCCTGCTCGACTGGCTCGCCACCACCGCGCCCGACGTCCTCTGCCTCCAGGAGACCAAGGTCGCCGACGGCGGGTTCCCGGCCGACGAGGTCGCCGCGCTCGGCTACGAGACCGCGCAGTACGGCCAGGGCCGCTGGAACGGCGTCGCCATCCTTTCCAAGGCCGGGATCGAGGACGTGCGCCGCGGCTTCGAGGGCGAGCCCGGCTATCCCGATCCGGAAGCCCGTGCCATCAGCGCCACCTGCGGTGGCATCCGCTTCACTTCGGTGTACGTGCCGAACGGCCGGACGCCGGACGACCCGCACTACGCCTACAAGCTGCAGTGGCTCGCCGCCCTGCGCGCCGCGCTCGTCCCCGACCTGGCCGCCGGGCCGGTCGTGGTGGCCGGCGACTACAACGTGGCGCCCACCGACGCCGACGTCTGGGACCCGGCCGTCTTCGTGAACTCCACCCACGTGACGCCGCCGGAGCGGGCCGCGCTCGCCGAGCTCCGGGCGCTCGGGCTCACCGACGTGCCGGCCCGGCCCCTCAAGGGTGATCATCCGTTCACCTATTGGGACTACCGCGCCGGGATGTTCCACATGAACAAGGGCATGCGTATCGATCTGGTCTACGCCAGTGCCGATGTCGCCGCACGGGTGGAGGATGCCCTGGTGGACCGCGAGGCGAGGAAGGGCAAGGGGCCTTCCGATCATGCCCCGATCGTGGTCGACATCAAGGACTGAACCGAGGAGCACGTAGGCTGGGGTCGATCCTGGCATCGCTCTGGGGTGCTTCGTAGCGGGGAGAGACAGGAGGCGAGGGATGACGGCGCTCACGCCGGCGGGGGCCGGCGAGCCACTGACGCGCACGATCCCGGTCGCGCCCGCACCGGCCCTGCTCCGGGCCGCCATGGAGGCCGCGACCGAGGCGATGGTGATCTGCGCGGCGGACGGCGACATCGTGGTGCTCGCGAACGCCGAGGCGCAGCGGCTGCTGCCCGCGCTCCGGCCCGGCGCGCCGGTCGCCGGGCCGCTGACCGGCGACGCGTCCTTCCGTGCGGAGCACGAGGGGCGCCGCCTCTACGGCGTCCGGCGCCCGCTCGACGACGACCACTACGCGTGGTTCGTCGGCGACCACACCGAGGCCGAGGAGCGGGCCGCCTCGCTCGAGCTGGAGCGCTCCCGGACCGCGTTCCTGGCCGAGGCCGGCCGGCGGCTCTCCGCGTCTCTGCACGTACGCCGCTGCACCCGGACCACCGCGGAGCTGGCGGTGGCCCACCTGGCCGACGCCGCGATCGTGGTGCTGCCGGTCAACGGCGGGCAGTGCTCGTGGATCCGCCTCTCCCCCGGCCACGCGCCCGAGGAGGGCACGCTCGCCGAGCGGAAGCTGGCCGAGGTGCCCGGTCTCGTCGAGGCCCTCGACGGCTTCCCGCCGATCCCGAGCCAGTGGCTCGACCCGGCGCTCGCGCCCGGCTGGCTCTTCCCGGCCGACCTCGGGCCGGTCGGCGCGCTGCTGGTCATCCCGCTGCCCGGCAACGCCGAGCCGGCCGGCGCGCTGATCCTGGCCCGCGGCGGCAACCAGGCGGCGTTCACGGCCGAGGACGAGATGCTCGCCCGGATCTTCGCGGCCCGGGCCGGCGCCGCGCTCTCGGCCGCCGTGCTCTACCAGGAACAGGTCGCCACCACCACGGTCCTGCAGGCCGACCTGCTGCCGCCCGAGCTGCCCCAGCCGGACGGCTTCGAGCTGGGCGCGTCCTACCAGGCCGCCCGCGACTCGCTGCGGATCGGCGGCGATTTCTACGACGTTCTCGGCCCGCCGACCGGCGGCAGCGACACCGTGATCGCGCTCGGCGACGTCTGCGGCACCGGACCGGAGGCCGCCGTGCTGACCGGCAAGGTCCGCCAGACGCTGCGCGCGCTCCGCCTCGTCGGCGTGGCCCCGGAGGACATGCTGCGGGTGCTCAACCAGGCCCTGCTCCAGTCCGGCCGGCGGCAGCGCTTCGTCACCCTGGTGATCGGCTCGGTCCAGCGGGTGGAGCACGGCCGGGTGCGGCTGCGGCTCGCCAGCGGCGGTCACCCGCCGCCGCTGGTCCTGCGTGCCGACGGTACGGTCGACGAGGTCCCCACCAAGGGAACCCTCATCGGCGTGCTCCCGCAGACCGTGGTCACCCCGGCGACGGTCGAGCTCGCGCCCGGTGAGCTGTGCCTGCTCTACAGCGACGGCCTCACCGAGGCGCGCGGCGGGCCGAGCGGCGACGAGCAGTTCGGCGAGGAGCGCCTGCGCCGCCAGCTCGCCGGCTGCCATGGCATGCCCGCGGCGGTCGCCGTCGAGCGGCTGCGCCAGCTCGTCTCCGACTGGGTGCACGGCGGGCCCCGCGACGACATCGCGATGCTCGCGGTGCGGGCGCACACCCGGCCGCCGCTCAGCCTGCGGGGCGGCGGGGCGCGGAACGCGTCGCCCTACCTGGTCGCCGCCCGGCGCGGCGACCGGCGGAGCAGCAGGGCGCGCTCGTGACCGTCTCCACCGATCTCCGGCTGACCGCGGCGGACCTCGACCGCTATCTCGACCTGGTCGGCGACGGCGACGAGCGCGAGGCGGTCGGCCTGGCGATGTCGCTGCTCGACGCCGGCGTGCCGGCCCAGCGGATCATCGTCGACCTGATCGGCGGCACCCAGGCCCGCGTCGGCGAGCTGTGGGCGTCGAACGAGTGGGGCGTCGCGAAGGAGCACTCGGCCACCGCGGTCAGCGAGCGGGTGCTGGCGGCCGTCGCGGCCCGGACCGACGTACCGGCCGGGCGCGGCCGGATCACGCTGGCCTGCGTCGACGGCGAGTGGCACGGCCTGCCCGCCCGGATGCTCGCCGAGCTGCTGCGCCTGGACGGCTGGCGGGTCGACTTCCTCGGCGCCAGCGTCCCCGGCCGGCACCTGATCACCCACCTGCACCAGACCGGGCCGGACGCGGTTGCGCTGAGCTGCATGATCCCGACCCGGCTCCCCCGGGCGCACGCCGCGATCACCGCGTGCCGGGCCGCCGGGGTGCCGGTGATCGCGGGCGGGCGCGGCTTCGGCCCGCACGGCCGCTATGCCCAGCTGCTCGGCGCGGACGCCTGGGCGGCCACCGGGGAGGAGGCCGTCACCCGGCTCGCGTCGGACTGGCCGCCCGAGTACGTCGCCGACGACCCCGGCACGTTCCTCGGCGACGAGGAATACACCCACCTGGTCCGCTCCCGCCCGCAGCTCATCGCCACGGCGATGGGCCGGCTGCCGGCGGTGTTCCCCGGGGCGCACCACTACGACCAGGCGCAGATCGACGCCACGGCGGAGGATCTCGGGCACGTCGCGGACTTCCTGGCCGCCGCCCTCTACGTGGGCGACGCCGAGATCTTCACCGGGTTCGTCGAGTGGACGGCCGAGGTGCTGCGGACCCGCGGGGTGCCGGTCGGCGCGCTCCGGGTCGGCCTGCGGCTCATCCGGGACCAGCTCGTGGACTTCCCGGCCGCGCTCCGGATGATCGACGAGGGCGTCGCGGCGATCGCCGATTAAATCGTTTGCGGGGTTCGCGCGGTCCGCATAGCGTGAGCGCCATGCTGTGATGGATTCCGGTCAGCCCCCGCGCCGCTCCGCTGAAGGAGCCGCGCCATTCCTCCTTGACCGGCCACAGCGCTCTCTTCTTCGGCGTCTCGTGCTGGTCTCTCCTTCATCGTTTGGGGCCGCTTTATGCCTGCTAGTCCTTTTTCTGTCCATGTGAACCTCGACGACCTCGCGCGCGACGACATCGCCGCCGCCCTGCGCCGCCCCGCCGCCGAGCAGGCGGACACCCGTTCCGCGCCCGCCTATCACGGGGCGGACGACTCCCGGCAGGCCGCGCGCGAGCGCTCCGGCCGGGACCGGTCCGGGCGGGCCGCCGGGTCCGGCGGCGGGCGGAGCTACGCCTTCCGCCGCAGCTGATCACACCTTTCACCACACCGGCCCGGCACACGATGTGTGCCGGGCCGGTCCGGCGGTACGCCGGCGCCCGAATCGCCGCCCTCTCGTACAGCCACGCCCGACTGGCTGTACGCCAGCGCTCGGTTCACGCCCGAATCGCCGCTCTCACGTACAGCCACGCCCGACTGGCTGTACGCCAGCGCTCGGTTCACGCCCGAATTGCCGCTCTCTCGTACAGCCACGCCCGACTGGCTGTACGCCAGCGCTCGGTTCACGCCCGAATTGCCGCTCTCACGTACAGCCGGGCTCTGCGGGGACGGGTCGTCAGCCGAGCTGCACGTAGATGTCGTCGATCTGGCCGTGGTACATGTCGCCGCCGGTCTGCAGGTTCGGCCCGCCGATGCGCAGCGGCATCGCGTTGTCCACGGCGAGCGTCGCCGGGATCGTCACGCGCGCGCCCGGAGTGCCGTCCACCGAGACGTTCAGGACCGTGCCGGAACGCTCGCACACCACCCGGTGCCAGCCGCCGTCCGCGATCGGCCGCGCCGAGGTGGCCGTGAACTTCTGCCCGCTGCCCCGGGCCACCATCACGCACTGGGCCCGGCCGGCCTTGCCGCTGATCTGCATCTTCCACTGGCTGCCGCTGTTCGCGACGCCCTTCTGCATCACGTTGGCGTTCCCGGAGAGCTGGGCCTGGGTGACCTTCACGGTCGCCGCCCACTTGAAGGCGCGCGTACCCGGGTCGAGCGTGGCGCTGTCGGCCGCCTCGAGCAGGGCCCGCGGGCAGGTGGTGGTTCCGGCCGCGCAGAGCGCCGGGAACGCGGCGAACCGCCCGGCCCCGGCCGTCGTGATCGCGATCTGGCCGTTGTTCGCGCCGCGGATCGTCAGCGGCCCGCCGCGCCCGGACAGGTCGGCGATCCGGCCGTCGGTGGCGCCGCCGTCGAAGTTGTAGCGGGCCACCAGCCCCGGCGCCGGCACCTCGGCCGGGGCAGCCGGAGCCGGCGCGGCCGAAACCGGCGCGGCCGGAGCCGGCGCGGCCGGAGCCGGCGCGGCCGGAGCCGGCGCGGCCGAAACCGGCGCGGCCGAAACCGGCGCGGCCGAAACCGGCGCGGCCGAAACCGGCGCGGCCGAAACCGGCGCGGCCAGAGCCGGGGCGGCGAATGCGGCCGGGGCCGCCAGAGCCGGGGCGGCCAGCAGAGCGGCGATCGTGTGCTTGAGCATTCTCATGCAAAGAAGATCGCTCATTCACCCCGAATGATGGCAAAACACCCCAGGGAAGTCGACCATACGGGTCACCAGAACCGGCCCCGCGGGTAAACGGAAACGGCCCCGCAGGAATGCCGCGGGGCCGCCGGAGCGAAGGATCTAGCGCAGGTCGGAGGAGACGGCCAGGAGGCAGACGCCCAGCAGGCGCTGCAGCGACCACTCGGCGCGCAGCCAGCCGGCCGCGTCGACCGGGGCCCGGCCGGCGGCCGGGAGGGTGCGTCCCATCCGGGCCGCGCCGGCCGCGATGGAGCGGGCGTACGCGGCGAGGCCGTCGGCGCCGGCGGTCCGGCCGGCGTCGGCGAGGGCGTCCCGGACCGCGGCGGCGTGCTGATCGATCGCGGCCAGGAGCGCGGGTGAGGCGAACGCGGCGGCCAGGCCGTCGACACCGATCCGGGCCATCAGATCGTCGAGGACGGCGTCGGCCGGGCGGGCGGCGGCGAGGTCGGCGAGCGGGGCGATGGCGAGGTTCTCGTTCGTCATGCCGGAGACGCTATAAGCCGGTGACCAGGAAGAACACCCCGGTAACCGAACGGCACCCGACCGCCACCGACCTTGCCACCGCCACCTCAGATCGGGAGCGCGTCCATGGCCTTGTAGATGCGTTTGTCCGAGATCGGGTAGGCGGTCCCGAGCGTCTGTGCGAAGTAGTTGATCCGCAGCTCCTCGATCATCCAGCGGATCTCGCGCAGCCCCTCCTCGGCCGGGCCGCCCGCGACGGCCTCGGCGCGCAGCTCGCGGTATTCCGACTCGATCTCGTGGATCTGCGTGGTGAGCTGGCGGTCGCGCCCGAGCCCGCCGCCGAGCCGGTCCAGGCGATAGACGATGCCGCGCAGGTAGCGCGGCATGTGGTGCAGCTGCCGCCAGCCGGTCTCGGTGACGAAACCCGGGTGGACCAGGCCTTTCAGCTGCTGCCGGATGTCCGCGAGGGCGGGCAGCAGGGCCGGGTCGCGCAGGGTCCGCACGCGCTGCTCGACGTCGTAGGCGGTGGCGAGGACCGCCTGGACCTGCGTCACGACGTTGGCGACGGCGTCGACGAGGTCCTGCCGGACGTGGTCGCGCAGCGACGCGAACTCGACGGACGACCAGACCGGGCCGCCGTGGTCGGCGACGAGGCGGTCGACGGCGGCGCCGGCGCAGTCGTCGAGGAGCTCGGCGATCGATCGGTAGGGGTTGCCGCGGGAGAGTTCCAGCTTCGCCTTGTTGTCGAGCCGGCCCTGCAGGTAGCGCGCGGCCGGCGGGAGCGTCAGCAGCAGGAGTCTGCGGGTGCCGGCCGCCATCGCGGTGCGCTGCTCGGATTCGGTCTCGAACACCCGCACGGCCACCGACTCACCCTCGTCGACGAGCGCCGGCCAGACGTTCACCTCGTACCCGCCGCGCACCTGGACGACCTTGCGCGGCAGCGCCCCGAAGTCGTTCGTGGTGATGCCGCGGCGCTCCAGGTTGCCGGCCGCCCGGGAGATGGTGGCCTGCACCTTCGGCGCGAGCCGGCGGCGCAGCACGTCGAGGTCGCGGCCCTCGGCGACCACCTCGCCGGCCTCGTTCACCACCCGGAAGTTCATCCGCAGGTGCTCGGGCACCTGGTCGGGGCGCCACGCGTCGGCCGGGACGATCGTGCCGGTGAGCCGGCGCAGCTCGTTGCCGATGGCGTCGGGCAGCGGGCCACGGCGGGCCGGTACGCGGTCGAGCACGGCCTCGGCCCAGTCCGGCACCGGCACGAACGCGGTGCGCAGCTGCTTCGGCAGGGCGCGGATCAGCGCGATCACGACGTCCTTCCGGAAGCCCGGCACCGACCAGCCGAAGTCGTCGGCGTCGACCTTGTTGATCAGGTCGAGCGGGATCTTCACGGTCACGCCGTCGGCGTGCGAGTCGGGGTTGAACTCGTAGTAGAGCGGGAGCTTCACCCCGCTCGCGAGCCAGCCGTCCGGGAACGCGTTCGGGTCGACCGTGTCGCGGCCCGCGTTGACGACGTCCTCCCGGGTGAACGTCAGCAATTCCGGATTCTCCCGGCGCGCCTTCTTCCACCAGCCGTCGAAATGGCGCGCCGACACGACGTCGGCCGGAATGCGCGCGTCGTACAGCGCGTAGACCGTCTCGTCGTCGACCGCGATGTCCCGGCGGCGGGCGCGGTTCTCGATGTCGGTGATCTGCTTCAGAAGACGAAGGTTGTCGGCGTAGAACTTGTGGTGCGTCTCCCAGTCGCCCTCGACCAGAGCGTGCCGGATGAACAGTTCCCGGGAGACGACCGGGTCGACCTTTCCGTACCCGACCCGGCGGCGCGGAACGATCGGGAGGCCGTAGAGCGTCACCTTCTCGAAGGCCATGACCGCGCCCATCTTCCGATCCCAGTGCGGCTCGGAATAGCTGCGCTTCACCAGGTGGGGAGCTAGTTTCTCGGCCCATTCCGGCTCGATCCGCGCGTTCACCCGGCCCCAGAGCCGGCTCGTCTCGACCAGCTCGGCGGACATCACCCAGCGCGGCTGCCGCTTGAACAGCGCCGATCCCGGGAAGATGGCGAATTTGGCGCCGCGCGCGCCGAGGTATTCCCGTTTCTCCGGATCCTTGAAGCCGATATGGCTGAGAAGACCCGCGAGCAGGGCGGTGTGCACCGGTTGCGGCGCGACTCCCGCTTCCCAGTCCTCCTTCAGAGAAAGACCCAGGGTACGGGCGACCTGCTTCAGCTGCGAGTAGATGTCCTGCCACTCCCGGACCCGCAGATAGTTCAGGAATTCGCTGCGGCAGAGCCGGCGGAACTGATTGCCGGAGAGCTCCTGCTGTTTCTCGCGCAGATAGCGCCAGAGGTTGAGGTAGCTGAAGAAGTCCGATTCCTTGTCGGTGAACCGGGCGTGTTTCTCGTCGGCCTGCTGCTGCTTGTCGGCCGGGCGCTCGCGCGGGTCCTGGATCGACAGCGCCGCCGCGATGACCATGACCTCGGCGAGCACCTCCTGCCGGTCCGCCTCGATGACCATGCGGGCCAGCCGCGGGTCGACCGGGAGCTGGGCGAGCTGGCGGCCCATCGGGGTGAGCTTGCGTTCGGCGAGCGCGCCGAGCTCCTCGAGCAGCTTGATGCCGTCGGTGATGTTGCGCCGGTCCGGCGGGTCGATGAACGGGAACTTCGCGAGGTCGCCGAGTCCCAGGTTGGTCATCTGCAGGATGACGCTCGCGAGGTTCGTCCGCAGGATCTCCGGCTCGGTGAACTCCGGGCGCTGCTCGAAGTCCTCCTCCGAGTAGAGCCGGATGCAGATGCCGTCCGAGGTCCGCCCGCAGCGGCCCTTGCGCTGGTTGGCCGACGCCTGGGACACCGGCTCGATCGGCAGCCGCTGCACCTTGAGCCGGTGCGAGTACCGGCTGATCCGGGCCGTCCCCGGGTCGATCACGTAGCGGATGCCGGGCACCGTCAGCGAGGTCTCGGCCACGTTGGTGGCGAGCACGACCCGGCGGCCGGTGTGCCGCTCGAAGACCCGGTGCTGCTCGGCCGCGGAGAGCCGGCCGTAGAGCGGGACGATCTCGGTGCCGCGCAGGTCGCGCTTGGTCAGCGCGTCGGCGGTGTCCCGGATCTCCCGCTCACCGGAGAGGAAGACCAGGATGTCGCCGTCGCGGGGCAGCTCGTCGACGGCGTCGGAGATGCCGTCGATCAGGTCCTGCGGCTCCTCCACGTCGTCCTCGGTCACCGTGATCAGTGGCCGGTAGCGGACCTCGACCGGGTAGGTCCGGCCGGACACCTCGATGACCGGCGCCGGCTTGCCCGCGGCGTCGGTGAAGTGCTCGGCGAAGCGCTGCGTCTCGATCGTCGCCGAGGTGATGACGAGCTTGAGGTCGGGCCGCTTCGGCAGCAGCTCGCGCAGGTAGCCGAGGATGAAGTCGATGTTGAGGCTGCGCTCGTGCGCCTCGTCGATGATGAGCGTGTCGTACCGGCGGAGCATCCGGTCGTTCTGGATCTCGGCGAGCAGGATGCCGTCGGTCATCACCTTGATCATGGTGTCGTCGCTCACCTGGTCGGTGAACCGCACCTTGTAGCCCACGGTGTTGCCGAGCGGCCGGTCCAGCTCCTCGGCGATGCGCTCGGCCACGGTCCGGGCCGCGATCCGCCGCGGCTGGGTGTGGCCGATCTGCCCGCGCACGCCCCGGCCCAGCTCCAGGCAGATCTTCGGGATCTGGGTGGTCTTGCCGGACCCGGTCTCGCCGGCGATCACCACGACCTGGTGGTCGCGGATCGCCGCGGCGATGTCGTCCTTGCGGGCGCTGACCGGCAGCGCTTCCGGGTAGGTGACCCTCGGGACCCCGGCGAGCTTGGCCTCCAGCCGCAGCCGGGCCTGGTCCACCTCGGCGGCGATCTCGGCGAGCGCGGCGGAGCGGGCGGCGTCGTCGCGGATCCGCCGGGTCCCCTCCAGCCGGCGTCCTAGGCGGTGTTCGTCACGGGGCAGGAGCTCGGAGATCCGGGAGCGCAGATCGGCGGCAGGTGAAATCGACATGGCGCAGCAAGAATAGGCGGAACGGGCGCGGAACGCCTGGTGATTAACACCGCCTTCGGGTACGTCAGGGACGGCCGGTCTGCGGGTACTCGTACAGCCATTCCTCCATCGTTCCGCCGGCGGCCGCGGCGAACATGGCCTTCGAGAGCTCCGGGTCGAGTTCCACGGCCGTGCCCGCGGATGTCTTGAGGCTCGCGGTCCGGGCCGGAACCGTCCGGTAGTCGATGTCCGTGGCGCGGATGTCGCGGACCGCGAAGGCGAGGTCCCGCAGGTTCAGGTCCTCGTCGACGGTGAGCGAGTCGGCCGCGATGCCGAGCAGGGTGTCCAGCTCGAGCGGGTTCTTGAGCGCGCCGCTCGACTCCACCTTGGCGATCGTCGCCTGGACCACGAGCTGCTGGTTCTTCATCCGGCCGAAGTCGCCGCCCTCGACGCCGTAGCGCTGGCGGACGAAGTCGAGCGCGGTGCCGCCGTCCATGTCGTGGCAGCCCGGCTGCCAGACCCTGCCGGTGTGCAGCGAGGTCACCTTCGACTCGACGCAGACGTTCACGCCGTCCACGGCGTCGACCATCTCGCGGATGCTGGCGAAGTCGGCGATCACCGCCCCGTCCAGCGGGACGCCGGTGAGCGCGGTGACGGTCTCGACGGTCAGCGGAGCGCCACCGAAGGCGTACGCGGAGTTGATCTTATTCTTGCCGCCCTTCCAGCCGCCACCCGGCGGGACGTAGACGTAGCTGTCCCGCGGGATCGAGATGAAGGTCGCGTGGTTCCGCTCCTTGTTGATGTGGAGCAGGATGATCGTGTCCGACCGCTCGCCGATCGGGCTGGTCCCGCCGTTCTCCTCGGCGCGCGAGTCGGAGCCGAGCAGCAGCAGGTTGAGCGGGCCGGACTGCCAGTTCTCCTCGGACCGGGCGACCGCCTCGGCCGGCCGGGAGGGCATCAGCGCGGCGCGCTCGACCTTCGCGTCGTACCGGTGGTAGAGGAACCACCCGGCGCCGGCGATCCCGGTCACCATCACCAGGACCAGCGCCGTCAGGACGACGAGCGCCTTCTTCCAGCCGGGCATCGCGCCGAACCACCCCGTGCGGGGCGCCGGCTCGACCTCGCTCCCCTCGGCGGGCGCATCACTGACAACATCGGTCCCAGAATCCACGCTGACACCCAACAGGCCGGACTCCCGGCTGGTCAAGCCAAGGTCATCAACCGTTTGGACGTTTCCTCGGGGCGTCCTGGCTCGGTATCCCAGTCGGCGGACGCCACACATTCCAGGCGATGGATGCCGAACGAGAGACGAGGTCAACGGTGATCGTAGTCGCGGAGGACCACGAGGACATCCGGTACGTGCTCAAGCGTTCGCTGGAACGCGCGGGGCACCGGGTGGTCGCGGCGGCGGACGGCGCCGAGGCGCTCGAAGCGGTCCGGGAGCACCGGCCGGACCTCGTCGTCACGGACGTGGACATGCCGCACATGACCGGCCTCGACCTGTGCCGGGCGATCCGGGCCGACGACGCGCTGCGGCACATCCCGATCGTGGTGGCGAGCGGTTCGCTGCTGCCCGGCGACTCGCGGGCCTCGGAGGCGGGCGCGTCGGCGACGCTGCTGAAGCCGTTCGTGCCGGCCCAGCTGCTCGCCCTGATCTCGACGCTGCTCCCGCCCCAACCGTCCCGATCTTGATGATTCCCGCAAACCCGGCCCCGCCGAAAGCACCAAGATCGGCGGAAAACGGGGCGCTCAGTCCTGGCGCTGGCGCTCCTGGCGGGGCGCCCGCGCCGGCTGGTCCTCGGCGGGCTGCGGCTCGATCCCCGGGAAGCCGAGGCCCGGCAGCCGGGCCGCCTCGAGGATCGCGGCCCGCTCGGCGAGCGCCCGTTCCAGCGCCTTCTGTACGCGTTCCTGCTCGTCGTCGTCGGGCATGGGTGCCTCCTCCAGCGTGAAATGGAACCGGGTGCCGCCGCCCGGGTTGTCCGCCACCCCGATCTCGCCGCCGTGCCGTTCCACGATCCGGCGGCAGATGGCCAGCCCGAGGCCGGTTCCGGCGTATCCGGCGGCTTCCTCCGTACGGTGAAAGGTCTCGAATATCCGGGACTTGTCGGCGTCCGGGATGCCGATGCCGGTGTCCGCCACCTCGATCCGCGCCCAGCCCTCCGGGGCCGGCGCGGCGACCACCTCGACCGACGGGATCGCGCCCGGCCGGACGTACTTGAACGCGTTGCCCACCAGGTTGTCCAGCAGGTGCCGGAGCATCCCGGCGTCGGCGCGCACCCACGGCAGCGGGCCGATCGACCAGGTGGCCTCCCGGTGCGCCACCCGCTCGTCGATGACGTCGCGGACCAGGGCCCCGAGGTCGACCGGGGCGAGCTTGAGCGGGGCGTCGCGCGCGGTGGTGTACGCCAGCAGCGTCTCGATCATGTCGTCCATCCGGTCGGTGGACTGCACGATCCGGGCGATCCGCTCGCGCACCGGATGGTCCGGCGGCAGCTCGTCGAGGGCCACCTCGGCGTGCCCGCGGGTGAGCGCGAGCGGCGCCTTCAGGTCGTGGGCCACCACGCCGGCGAAGACCTGGAGGTCGGTCTCGTAGCGCCGCAGCTCGGTGATGTCCCGGAAGACCACGACCGCGCCGGGCAGCCCGGCGCTCGGGTCGAGGGGCCGGCCGTCGACGCTGATGAGCACGCCCTCCGGCCGCACGGCGTTGCGGATGACGAGCTCCACGCCGTCCGAGGACTCGCCGCGCAGCGCCCGGATGAGCGGCATCTCGCCGACCGGCATCGGGGTCCTGCCGTCGGGCCGGTAGACGCCGTAGTGCTGCTGCCACTCCTCCGGATGGTGGTTCGACACGGTGGTGCCCATGAGCCGCTTGCCGGCCGGGTTCTCCACCAGCATGTGACCGGTCTCGTCGACCACGGTGACGCCGTCGCCGATGGTGTCCAGCACCGCGGCGAGCACGCCGGCCTGCCGCCGGCTCGCGGCCTCCGCCTCGCGCAGCTCCCGGGTGGCGACCTCGACCTGGGCGCGGGCCCGGGCGCGGCCGGTGGCGAGCACCTGGACGAGCCCGGCCAGCAGCCCGCTGAGCAGGGCGCCGCCGCCGAGGACGAGGCCGGGCGCCTGGCCGCCGGCGCCGGGCAGCCGGCCGATGTCGGCCCGGGTCACCAGCGTCCACTGCCGGTCGCCGACGACGAACCGGGACTGCCGGACGAGGTCCGGCTCGCCCGGCACCGACCGGTCGGCGATGGTGACCTCGCGGCCGTCGCTGCCGGTCGCGATGAGGGTGCCGGAGAGCTGGCCCTGGCTGATCGTGTCGATCACCCCGGAGACGAAGCTGCGCCCGCGCAGGCCGAGCACCATCCAGCCCTTGAACTCCGGGGTGTTGGCGCGCGTCCAGATCGGCGCGGCGAAGACGAACGACTGCTGCTGCGCGGAGACCGGCTTGCGCCGGTCACGCAGGAGGACGTACGTGTCGGACACCGCCGTCGCGTGGATCCGGCGGGACTCGTCGAGCGCCGCCGTCAGCTCGGCCGCGCCGGCCAGGTCGGTGCCGCCGACCGTCCCCTCGGAGCCGGTGAGCGGCCGCACGAAGACCGCGAAGTAGTGCTCGTCCCGGCCGCTGCTCGCGTGCAGGGTGAGCCCGGCCGCGCCGCGTTCCCGCCAGCGACGCTGGGCGGCGGCGAGGTCCCCGGTGCGGACCGGGGCGACGTACGCCACGGCGGCCGCGCCGATGAGCTTCGCGTCGTCCAGGGGCGCCGAGGCGGCGTCGAAGTCGTCCCAGGTCAGCTCGTCCTGGGTGGCCGCACCGGCGGCGAGGGTCTCGAGCAGGGCGCGGTACCGCGCGATCTCGGTCTGCACGGCGGCGAGGGCCATGGCGTGGCGCTGGTCCATCACCCGCTCGGCCTTGTCCTGCTGGGCCGCGCGCAGGCCGCCGACGGCCAGCACGGTGACCAGAAGTCCCGTGAGCAGCACCCCGGTGGCGAGGAGCGGGCCGGCCGCCCGGCGCTCCCCGTGCATGCGTCGCCCCACCGTGAAGAGCGTAAAACCTGAAATGCCCCCGTTGGCCGGGTTCGGCCAACGGGGGCGGGTGGTCGGGCTACTTCCAGGTGTCGTACCGGTAGAGGTCGTAGGTCTTCATGATGCCGGTGACCTTGGAGACGTACTTCGGGTCGGTGGCGTAGCCGGCCTTCCACACCTGCTCGATGAACTTGTCGGCGTTCCGGGTGTAGCCGAAGGCCGGGGCGTACCGCTTGTTGTTCTTCAGGAAGTGGCCGTGGTCGCGGAACGACCGGGCCATCGACGAGTAGGTGCGGAACGCGTCGGAGATCTCGAAGCACCGGCCGGTGGTCTTGCTGCACTCGGTGGTCTTGTAGACGTGGCAGCCGGTGGCGTGCGGGCCGTAGTAGGTGGCCTGGCACTTGATGCCGAAGTAGTTCCTGTCGACCGAGGACAGGCCGCTCCTGCCCCAGCCGGACTCGAGGATGGCCTGCGCGATCGTCACCGACGGCGGCACGCCGTACTCGCGCCAGCCCTGCTGCGCGCCGGGCACGGCCGCCTTGATGAACTGCGCCGGCGTCAGCGCGGGCGCCGGCGCCGCGACCGGGGCGCACGCCGTCTTCACGATGCCGGACAGCATGTAGGCGTGGGCGATGTACCGCCCGTCGGAGAGCCGGTCCCACTGCGTGCTCGTGCGGACCGTCCCGGCCACGCTCGGGCCGGTGGCGGCACAGGCGATCTTGACGATCGTGTTGTTCGCGAGAGAACCGGCGGCGGCGTAGCCCGTTCCCGGACCGGAGCGGGTGTTGACCGGGCCGTCGGCCGTCCGCACGGTGCCCGTCACGTACACAAGGGGTGTGGTCTTGCTCTTGGGGGTCTTCGGGGTTGCGCATCCCGGGATCCTGGCGCTGGTGCGCACGTAGCTGTGCGAGATGTAGCTGCCGTCGGTGAGCCTGTCCCAGACCTTGGTGGTGCGGACCTTGCCCCGCACGGTCGTCCCGTTCACGGCGCAGGCGATCGAGACCTTCCTGCCGTCCTTGATCGTGCCGACGATCTTCGCGGCGGTGCTGGGCGCCGAGCGCGCCTTCAGCTGGCCGGCGACGTCGACGGTCGCGGAGACCCCGGCCGCGTAGGCCGTGCCGGGGGCCGCGGCCAGGCCGGTCCCGGCGGCAAGCACCAGCGCGGCGCCGGTGAGCAGTCGTCGGGTCGTGTGCCTCATGGAAAACGTCTCCTTCGTTACGGGCGGCGTCCGTAACAAGGTCCCGGCCGGCGGTTGCGCCGGCGGAGCCCGGAGAGGTGCGGGTGGGTTGCCGATTCCCACGAGTGGGAAAGCCGTGTCCGCCCACATTTACCTTTGGAGGTCGACTTGACGGCCCTGGCTCCGAAGCCGGTTCGCACCGTCGCCGCGCCGCCCGTCCGGAGTCTCCGGACCACGGCCAGCCCGCTGCTCGTGACCGTGTTCGCGGCGATAGGCGCCGCGGCGGTCTACTTCCTGTTCATCCGGACCGCGCTGGGCCAGGCCGTGGACACCGCGGTGATGGACGGCGGTGACGTCGACCACCCGCAGGTCACCGACGTGCTCGAGCGGGCCCTCCAGTACACGCACCTCACGCTGCTCGCGCTGGTCTGCGTGCTGGCCGCCGCGTTCGGCGTGATCCGGCGCCGCCTCGACCTGTCGATCGGCGCGGCCTTCATCGTGGTCGCCTCGAACGTGACGGCGCAGCTGCTCAAGGCCCGCCTCGACCGCCCCGACCTGGACGGCACGGCGATGCCGAACTCGTTCCCGAGCGGGCACGTCACGGCGGCCGCCTCGGTCGTCTTCGTCCTCGTGCTGGTCTTCCCGCGGGCGCTGCGCGGCATGATCGGGCTGGCCGGCGCCGCCTACGTCGCGATCGTCGCGATCGCCACGGTCTGGGCCGAGTGGCACCGGCCCAGCGACGCCGTCGCCGCCCTGCTGATCGTCCTCGCCTGCGGCGGCCTCGTCGTCACCGTGATCCGCTTCCGGCGCGGCGGCGCGCTCCGCCCGCTCCAGCTGCCGAACATGCTGGTCATGGCGATCCTCGCGGTGACCGGCGCGGTGACCGCGGCGGCGGCGCTGCTCGGCCTGCTCGCCGTGGCGCTGGCCGAGCGCGGCTCGCCCGGCTTCGTCTCCGGGCAGTTCGCGTTCCTGACCGGCAGCGCGGGCATCGTCGCCTGCGTGGCCGGGACGTTCATCATCTGGGTGCGGCAGACGGCGGACGAGCCGCCCGCCGCCGTTTCCTCTTCCCGGCTCTCTTCTCGGCTTCCTGGAGGCTCTGCCACATGACCACTCCGTCGCACGACCCGGCTGCTTCCCCCGCCGCTCCCGGCGCCGTTCCGCCCGGCCCCGCCGGCGCCGTTCCGCCCGGCTCCGGCGGCGCTGTTCCGCCCGGCCCGTCCGGTGTTCCGGCTCTCCCCGCGCAGACCGGCGGCGCTCCCGGGCCGGCCGGCCCGACCGTCGTGGTCGGCACCTACCCGGAGTACGCGCTCGCCCAGCAGGCGGTCGACCACCTGTCGGACAACAAGTTCCCGGTCCAGCGCGTCTCGATCGTCGGCACCGACCTGCGCCTCGTCGAGACCGTGCTGGGCCGGCTCACCACCGGCCGGGCGGCCGCCGCCGGCGCGGCCAGCGGCGCCTGGTTCGGCCTCTTCATCGGCCTGCTCTTCGGCATCTTCAGCGACTCCAGCTGGTTCGGCGTCATCCTCACCACGGTGATCGTCGGCGCGATCTGGGGCGCCATCTTCGGAGCGATCGCCCACGCCGCCACCGGCGGCCGCCGCGACTTCTCGTCGCGCAGCTCGCTGCAGGCGGCCCAGTACGCCGTCATCGCCGACGCCGAGGTGGCCGACGAGGCGCGGACCCTGCTCGTCCAGCTGAACTGGCGGGCCAGCGGCGCCCAGTGACGTTGCGGTGTCAGGGCGGGGCCCCGCGGAGACGACTCCGCGGGGCCCCGTTCGCTGTTCCGCCTTCACCCGGCTGCAGCCCATCGTCGCCACGACCCATCGAACCCAAGGGTCGCAGGACAGCCGGGCCGCAGGGGGGTCGGGCGCCGAGCCCCCCGGTCAGGCCAGGCGGGCCGGGAAACCGCCGGTGGCGATCGGGCCCCAGGATTCGATCGTCACGCGGATCAGGCATTTGCCCTGGTCGCGCATGGCCTGACGGTATTCGTCCCAGTCCGAGTGCTCGCCGGAGATCACGCGGAAGTATTCGACCAGGGGCTCGACGGCCTCGGGCAGGTCGATCACCTCGGCCACGCCGTCGACCTGGACCCAGGGGCCGTTCCACTCGTCGGAGAGGATGCAGAGGGTCACGCGAGGGTCGCGGCGGATGTTCGCCACCTTGGCCCGCTCCGGGTAGCTGGAGATGACGATCCGGCCCTCGGTGTCGACGCCGCAGGTGTTCGGCGAGGACTGGGGGCGGCCGTCCTTGCGGGTGGTCATCAGGATCGCGTGGTGCCGGGGCCGGAGGAACTCCAGCAGCTCGGCCCGTTCGACACGGTTGTTCGTCGCGATGGTGCGCGCCATTCTCCTCGTACCCCTCAGTCGCGGGCGGCCTGGGCCGCCGCATCCACCTGGACCGCACCCGGGTCCTGCGGGCCGGGGCCCGCCGCCGCCTGCTCGGCGCTGACCGCCGCGCCGATGATGCCGGCGTTGTTGAGCAGGGTGGCCGCGACCATCGGGGTGCGGATGTCGATGAGCGGGAAGAACTTCTCGGACTTCTTGCTCACGCCGCCGCCGATGATGAACAGCCGCGGGGCGAGCAGCATCTCGACGTGGCGCAGGTATTTCTCCACCCGGGGCGCCCAGTGCTCCCAGGAGAGCTCCTTCTGCTCGCGGATCCGGTCGGAGGCGAGCAGCTCGGCGTCCTTGCCGTCGATCTCCAGGTGGCCGAGCTCGGTGTTCGGGATGAGCACGCCGTCGAGGAAGAGCGCGGTGCCGATGCCGGTGCCGAGGGTGACCATCATGATCAGGCCGGACTGGTCGCGGCCGGCGCCGAACGCCACCTCGGCCGCGCCCGCCGCGTCGGCGTCGTTGAGCACGGTGACCGGCTTGCCGAGGCGCTCGGCGAACAGCCGGGCGGCCGGGGCGTCGAGCCAGCTGGAGTCGACGTTCGCCGCGGTGCGGGTCACGCCGTCGACCACCACGCCGGGGAAGGTGACGCCGACGCTGTCGTAGTCACCGAACTTGTCGGCGACCTCGAACACCGCGTCGACCACGCTCTCCACGGTCGCCGGCTGCGGGGTGGGCACGCGGAACCGCTCTTCGAGCAGCTCGCCATGCACCGTGTCGACCGGGGCGCCCTTCACACCGGAGCCGCCGATGTCGATGCCGAGGATGGTCATCCGATGAATCCGTTCTGTCACGCGAGGAAATCCGGGGAGAAGCTGCATGCTGTCTACCACGCCGGGACGACACCAAAACTCGTGGTCACCGGACCCGGAGCGCCGGACACTCTAGGATGAATTCGCTCCGCTATCCCCGTATTCACGCACTGTCACTCATACTTTCGGCTGGGCATGCCTAGCCTTCTCGGATAGCGTTGCACTTCAGAACGGTCGCCGCTCGCGGGCACGGCTCTCTGCCCGTTGCGATGGAGGACCTGTCATGACGCTTCTGGACACCGCGCCCACCGAGATGCTCGCGGCCATGTCGGCCGCGTCCGGGGCGCAGCGGGCCCGGCTCCGGGCCCAGGCGATCGAGGCCTGGATCCCGCTCGCGCGCCACCTGGCCCACCGGTACTCGGGCCGCGGCGAGCCTACCGACGACCTCATCCAGACTGCCACGGTCGGCCTGATCAAGGCGGTCGACAAGTTCGACCCGGAGCGCGGCGTCGACTTCGCCGGCTACGCCATACCGACCATCATCGGCGAGATCAAGCGGCACTTCCGGGACCGGACCTGGTCGGTACGGGTCCCCCGCCGCCTCCAGGAGCTGCGGCTCGCGATCACCGAGGCGAACAGCACGCTCACCCACTCCCTCGGCCGCTCGCCGACCGTGCCGGACATCGCGGCGCACCTCGGGATCAGCGAGGAGGACGTGCTGGAGGGCCTGGAGGGCGCGCGTGCCTACAACGCGACGAGCCTGTCCACGCCGATCTCCGCCGACGGCAACACCGAGCTCGGTGACACGCTCGGCGCCGAGGACCACGAGTACGAGATCGCCGAGACCAGGGTCGCCCTCGGCCCGGCGCTGGCGACGCTCGACGAGCGGGAGCAGAAGATCCTGACGCTCCGCTTCTACGGCAACCTGACCCAGTCGCAGATCGCCGACCAGATCGGCATCTCCCAGATGCACGTCTCCCGGCTGCTCACCAAGGCCCTCACGAAGCTGCGCCGGCACCTGGACGGCGAGATCTAGAACGAGAAGAACGAAAGCAAGGCCGGCACCCCCAGGAGGACGGGAGGGGTGCCGGCCTTACTCGTTTCGGGAAAGAACAGGTCAGACCGTCAGCGGCGCCCGGTCCTGCTCGGCGTCGAGCAGGTAGAGCAGCGAGTCGCGGTGCATGGCCGCGATCGGCTCGAGCAGGTCGGGGTGGCGCAGCAGCGAGGCGGCCTCGCGGTCGCGGGCGTCGGGCTGCAGCAGCCGGCGGAACTCGTTCGGCAGGCCGCCGGCGCGGCGGGCGTGCGGGCGCGGGCGCGGCTCCGGGACGACCGGCAGCGCGGCGATCACCGAGTCGACGCCGCGGCGGGCCAGCATCGGGTCGGCGAGCAGGCAGGCCGCCCAGCTGACGACGACCTCGTCGACCCAGGTGCGCCAGCCCTCGCCGTCGGCGAACTCGTCCTCGGGCTCGCTGCCGGCCTTCCAGTCGAGGATGGCCGAGCCGCCCGGGCCGGCGATGGCGACCAGCGCGGCGTCGACCTCGGTCGGGTAGCGGAGCCACGCGGCGACCGTGATGGCCTGCCGGGCCTGGAGTTCGGCGAGCGTGTGCGAGACCGTGTTGGACTCCCCACCGGGGTAGGCGCGGGCCAGCCAGTGCGTGCTGGCAGCGATCACCGGGGACAGAGCGGTCGACGGTCCGGCCACTGGGTAACTCCTCGATCTCGGGCGCCTGCCGGGTCCGGCTGGCGTCACGAGTAAGGTCGGGCCGGCACGGACGGTCTTGAGCGGGGATCCTCGATGGCAACGCACGGCAACCGACGCGCTCCCCCGGAGCGCCGGGAGCGCCAGGAGCGCCGGGAACCCGGGGCCCGGGCGCGGGGAGATCCGGGTGGGCGACGCACGCGCCGTTTTCGGAGGAGGAGCAACCCCGGGGGTACGACGTGATCGTGGCGGACGTGTTCGACGGCCCGCCACGCCGCTCCCGGTGGCGACGACCGGATTCGCGGCGCCGGCCGCCGTGGTGCGCGGGAGGCGGGCGGGGAACGTGGTGCTGACGGCGGGCGCCGTTCCGGCCGTGGCGGCGGAGCGTGACGAGCCTCTGTTGCGTACAGGTGAACTTGTCGTGTTTTCCGGCGGCGCGCGGCCGCGTCTGGATGCGCCGCGGCAGGGGTGTTCCGGTAGGTTCTTCACAAGCGGCGATCGGCCGTTTCAAAACCTCCACTCCGGAGAAGTTCATAGGACTGACGGCGGTGGGTTTTCCGGTCGCCGAGTCCTCCTGAGCCCCTCTGACTACGGTGGAGATCATGACCGGTCGCTTCCCCATCGAAGACGTGACGCCGGCTGTTTCCGGTGGCCGCTACCCCTCGAAGGCGGTGGTCGGCGAACTGGTTCCGGTCTCCGCGGTGTCCTATCGCGAAGGTCACCACGCGCTCGGCGTGAACGTGGTATGGCGCGGCCCGGACGGCGAGACCAAGCCCTTCACGCGCATGACGCCCGGCGAGCCGGGCCTCGACCAGTGGCACGCCACGATCCGCCCGGACACGGTCGGCCGCTGGACGTTCACGGTCGAGGCGTTCGACGATCCGTACCGCACCTGGCGCAACGCGGTCACCAAGAAGATCGGCGCCGGGCAGGGCCTGGAGGACCTGGCGAACGACATCGCCGAGGGCGCCGAGATCCTCGACCTGGCCGTGAAGGTCGTGCCGCCGGAGGACGAGGAGCGGGTCCGCGAGGCGGCCGCCGCCCTCCGCGACGAGCAGCGCTCGCTCTTCGCCCGGGTCACCCCCGGCATCGAGCTGGAGGAACTGCTCTGGCACAACCCGGTGCGGCTGCTCGTCACGACGACCCGGTCGTTCGCCATCTGGGTCGACCGCAAGCGCGCCCTCTACTCGTCGTGGTACGAGTTCTTCCCGCGCTCCGAGGGCGCCGAGATCGGGCCGGACGCCACGCCGATCAAGCACGGCACGTTCCGGACCGCCGCCGAGCGCCTGCCGGCCGTCGCGGCGATGGGCTTCAACGTGGTCTACCTGCCGCCGATCCACCCGATCGGCAAGATCAACCGCAAGGGCCGGAACAACACGCTGGTGGCCCGCCCCGAGGACGTCGGCTCGCCGTGGGCGATCGGCTCGGACGAGGGCGGCCACGACGCGATCCACCCGGAGCTCGGCACGCTCGACGACTTCCGGTATTTCCGGGAGAGGACCGAGGAGCTCGGCATGGAGGTCGCGCTCGACCTCGCCCTGCAGGCCGCGCCCGACCACCCGTGGGTCAAGCAGTACCCGCAGTTCTTCACGACCCGCGCCGACGGCACCATCGCCTACGCCGAGAACCCGCCCAAGAAGTACCAGGACATCTACCCGATCAACTGGGACAACGACTACCGCACGCTGCGCGACGAGGTCTACCGCGTGGTGATGCACTGGGTGGACAACGGCGTGAAGATCTTCCGCGTCGACAACCCGCACACCAAGGCGGTCAACTTCTGGCAGTGGCTGATCCCCAAGGTCAAGGAGTCCGACCCGGACGTCCTGTTCCTGGCCGAGGCGTTCACCCGGCCGGCCATGATGAACGGGCTCGGCAAGATCGGCTTCACGCAGTCCTACACGTACTTCACCTGGCGCACCACGGCCTGGGAGATGCGTGAGTACATGGAACAGCTGCTCACCTCCGTCGACTGGATGCGGCCGAACTTCTGGCCGAACACCCCCGACATCCTGCACGAGTCCCTGCAGCACGGCGGCCCGCCGATGTTCAAGATCCGCGCTGTCCTGGCGTCGATGCTCACGCCGAGCTGGGGTCTGTACTCCGGCTACGAGCTGTTCGAGCACGTCAACCGGCCCGGCGCGGAGGAGTACATCGACAACGAGAAGTTCGAGCTGAAGCCGCGGGACTGGGCCGGGGCCGAGCGGGCCGGTCGTTCGCTCGCGCCCTACCTGACCCGTCTCAACACCATCCGGGACGAGAACCCCGCCCTGCACTGGCTGCGCAACCTGCGCTTCCACGAGATCGACAACGGCGCGCTGCTGTGCTTCTCGAAGCGGGACGCGGACACCGGCAACACCGTCCTGGTGATCTGCTCGTTCGACTCCAGCAACGTGCAGTGGGGCAACACGACGCTCGACATGTCCGCTCTCGGTCTGGAGTGGCACGACCGCTTCACCGTGGTCGACCAGATCACCGGGGCGACGTACGAGTGGGGTCAACACAATGCTGTCCGGATCGATCCCTTCGTCGAGCCGGCACACATCTTCGTCGTGCAGACGGGGTAGGGGGAACACGATGGAGTTGACGAGCGAGCACGATCCGGTCGAGGGAAGCCACACCGAGGACGGTGTGGTCGAGCACCCGACCGCCGACGACTTCGGCCACGCCCGGGCGCTGCCGGCCGACCGCACCTGGTTCCAGCGGGCCGTCTTCTACGAGGTCCTGGTCCGCGCGTTCTACGACTCGGGCTCGGACGGCGGCGGCGACCTGCGCGGCCTGATCGAACGGCTCGACTACCTGCAGTGGCTCGGCGTGGACTGCCTCTGGCTGCCGCCGTTCTACGACTCGCCGCTGCGCGACGGCGGCTACGACATCCGCGACTTCTACAAGGTGCTGCCCGAGTTCGGCACGGTCGAGGACTTCGTGGCCCTGCTCGACGCGGCACACAAGCGCGGCATCCGGGTCATCACCGACCTGGTCATGAACCACACCTCGGACTCGCACCCGTGGTTCCAGGCCTCCCGGCACGACCCCGACGGCCCGTACGGCGACTTCTACGTCTGGAACGACACCAGCGAGAAGTACTCCGACGCCCGGATCATCTTCGTCGACACCGAGGAGTCGAACTGGACGTTCGACCCGGTCCGGCGGCAGTTCTACTGGCACCGGTTCTTCTCGCACCAGCCCGACCTCAACTACGAGAACCCGGCCGTGCAGGAGGCGATGCTCGACGTCCTGCGCTTCTGGCTGGACCTCGGCATCGACGGCTTCCGGCTGGACGCGGTCCCCTACCTCTTCGAGGAGGAGGGCACCAACTGCGAGAACCTGCCGGCCACCCACGCGTTCCTGAAGCACTGCCGCAAGGTGATCGACGACGAGTTCCCGGGCCGGGTGCTGCTGGCCGAGGCGAACCAGTGGCCGGCCGACGTGGTGGAGTACTTCGGCGACCCGCGCAGCGGCGGCGACGAGTGCCACATGGCGTTCCACTTCCCGCTCATGCCGCGCATCTTCATGGCGGTCCGCCGCGAGTCCCGCTTCCCGATCTCGGAGATCCTGGCGCAGACCCCGGCCATCCCGGACAACTGCCAGTGGGGCATCTTCCTGCGGAACCACGATGAGCTGACGCTCGAGATGGTCACCGACGAAGAGCGCGACTACATGTACTCCGAGTACGCCAAGGACCCGCGGATGAAGGCGAACGTCGGCATCCGCCGGCGGCTCGCCCCGCTGCTGGAGAACGACCGCAACCAGATCGAGCTGTTCACCGCGCTGCTGCTGTCGCTGCCCGGCTCGCCGGTGCTGTACTACGGCGACGAGATCGGCATGGGCGACAACATCTGGCTCGGTGACCGCGACGGCGTGCGCACCCCGATGCAGTGGACCCCGGACCGCAACGCCGGCTTCTCCACGGCCACCCCGGGCCGCCTCTACCTGCCGGTCAACCAGGACCCGGTCTACGGCTACCAGGCGGTCAACGTGGAGGCCCAGCGGGACAGCTCCACCTCGCTGCTGAACTGGACCCGGACCATGCTGGCGGTCCGCCGCCGGCACGAGGCGTTCGCCGTCGGCACGTTCCGCGAGCTGGGCGGCTCCAACCCGTCGGTGCTGGCCTACCTGCGCGAGTACGGCGACGACGTGGTCCTCTGCGTGAACAACCTGTCCCGCTTCCCGCAGCCGATCGAGCTGAACCTCCAGCACTGGAACGGGTACACCCCGGTCGAGCTCACCGGGCACGTCAACTTCCCCCGGATCGGCCAGTTGCCGTACCTTCTGACGCTTCCGGGACACGGCTTCTACTGGTTCCAGTTGTGCGGGTCGGAGGAGAAGCAATGACGCTGCCTTTCGCCGAGTGGTTACCGAAACAACGCTGGTACGCGGGGCGTAGCCGGGTGCTCGCCTCCATCAAGGAGGCGTCCGCGACGCCCCTGGGCGAGGGCCTCGAGCTGGTCCTCGTCGACGTGGAGTACACCGACGGCAGCTCCGAGCGGTACCAGATCATGGTGGGCTGGGGCGACGGCCCGCTGCCGGAGTACAGCGCGATCGCCACGATCGGCACAGCCGACGACGGCCGGGTCGGCTACGACGCGCTCTACGATCCGCGGGCGACCCGGCACCTGCTCGGGCTGGTCGACCGGTCGGCCACGGCCGGCGACGTGACGTTCGAGAAGGAGCCCGGTGTCGAGCTGCCGCTCGAGGCCTGGCCGCGGGTCTTCGACGCCGAGCAGAGCAACACGAGCGTGGTGTTCGACGAGGACGCCATCCTCAAGCTGTTCCGCCGGGTCACCTGCGGCGTCAACCCCGACATCGAGCTGAACCGGGTGCTCGGCCGGGCCGGGAACCCGCACGTGGCGCGGCTGCTCGGCTCGCTGCAGTCGGCCGACGAGTCCGGGTCCTGCTCACTCGGCATGGTCACCGAGTACGCCACGAACTCGGCCGAGGGCTGGGCCATGGCGACCGCCTCGGCGCGCGACCTGTTCGCCGACGCCGAGTTCGGGGCCGACCAGGCCGGCGGCGACTTCCAGGGCGAGTCGTACCGGCTCGGCGAAGCCGTCGCCTCGGTGCACCGGACCCTCGCCGAGGAACTCGGCACCGGCCCGGCGCCGTTCCCGCTCGACGCGTTCCTGGCCCGGCTCCGCACCGCCGCGAACGCGGTGCCCGAGCTGCAGCAGCACGTCCCGGCGATCACCGACCGGTTCACCGCGCTCACCGGCGAGCAGGTGACCGTGCAGCGGGTGCACGGCGACCTGCACCTCGGCCAGGTGCTGCGCACCCCCGCGGCCTGGCTGCTCATCGACTTCGAGGGCGAGCCGGGCCAGCCGCTCGACGAGCGCCGGATGCCCGACTCGCCGCTGCGCGACGTCGCCGGGGTGCTGCGCTCCTACGAGTACGCGGCGTACCAGCTCCTCGTCGAGCAGGACGAGGACGACGACCACCTGGCCGCGCGGGCCCGGGAGTGGGTGGACCGGAACCGGGACGCCTTCTGCGACGGGTACGCCCACGTGGCCGGCGCCGACCCGCGCGACCAGAGCGCGCTGCTGTCGGCGTACGAGCTGGACAAGGCGGTCTACGAGGCCGCGTACGAAGCCCGGCACCGGCCGGGATGGCTGCGAATCCCCCTGCGGTCCATCTCCCGGCTCGTCGGATGACACCGTCTCCGGAGGATGAAACCAGCATGATCGGCCACACCACGTCCAAACTCGCCGCCGACCAGCGGGCCATGAACAGCGTGGTCGCCGGGGACACCCACGATCCGCACGCCATCCTCGGCGCCCACCCGCACGGCGGGCACACCGTGATCCGTACGCTGCGCAAGGGCGCGTCGTCCGTGGCGGTCCTGCACGACGGCGAGCGCACCGAGATGACGAAGGTGCACGAGGACGGCATCTTCGCGGCCGAGCTGGCCGGCACGGTCCTCGACTACCGGCTCGACGTCGACGGCACCCAGTGCGACGACCCGTACCGGCACCTGCCCACCCTCGGCGAGCTCGACCTGCACCTGATCGGCGAGGGCCGGCACGAGAAGCTGTGGAAGGTGCTCGGCGCGCAGCCGCGGGGCTCGGGCGTGGCGTTCGCGGTCTGGGCGCCGGGCGCGCGGGGCGTGCAGGTGATCGGCGACTTCGCCGGCTGGGGTCCGTACGACGGCTGGCCGATGCGCTCGCTCGGCTCCAGCGGCGTCTGGGAGCTGTACGTGCCGTCCGCGCACGTCGGCACCAAGTACAAGTTCAAGGTCCTGGGCCGGGACGGCGTCTGGCGCGAGCACGCCGACCCGCTGGCCCAGCACACCGAGGTGCCGCCGGCCACCGCGTCGGTGGTGTTCCAGTCCGGCTACCAGTGGCACGACGAGCAGTGGATGCGCGAGCGGGCCCGCAAGTCGTGGCACCAGGAGCCGATCAGCTGCTACGAGGTGCACCTCGGCTCGTGGCGGCCCGGGCTCACCTACGTCGAGCTGGCCGACCAGCTCGTCGAGTACGTCCTCGAGATGGGCTTCACGCACGTCGAGCTGATGCCGGTCATGGAGCACCCGTTCGGCGGCTCCTGGGGTTACCAGGTCACCGGCTACTACGCCCCGACCGCCCGCTTCGGCACGCCCGACGAGTTCCGGTTCCTGGTGGACAGGCTGCACCAGGCCGGCATCGGCGTGATCCTCGACTGGGTGCCGGCGCACTTCCCGAAGGACGAGTGGGCCCTCGCCCGCTTCGACGGGACCCCGCTGTACGAGCACGGCGACTGGCGGCGCGGCGAGCAGCCCGACTGGGGCACGTACGTCTTCGACTTCGGCCGCAAGGAGGTCCGCAACTTCCTGGTGGCGAACGCCCTCTACTGGTGCGAGGAGTTCCACGCCGACGGCCTGCGGGTCGACGCGGTCGCCTCGATGCTCTACCTGGACTACTCGCGCAAGGAGGGCGAGTGGACCCCGAACCAGTACGGCGGCCGGGAGAACCTGGACGCGATCAGCTTCCTCCAGGAGATGAACGCGACCGTCTACAAGCACCACCCCGGCGTCATGACGATCGCCGAGGAGTCCACCGCGTGGCCGGGCGTCACCCGCCCCACCCACCTGGGCGGTCTCGGCTTCGGCTTCAAGTGGAACATGGGCTGGATGAACGACACCCTGTCGTACATCGAGCACGAGCCGATCCACCGGCAGTGGCACCACCACCAGATGACGTTCGCGACGGTCTACGCCTGGAGCGAGAACTACATCCTGCCGATCAGCCACGACGAGGTGGTGCACGGCAAGGGCTCGCTCACCGGCAAGATGCCCGGCGACACCTGGCAGAAGCTCGCCAACACCCGCGCCCTGCTCGGTTTCATGTGGGCGTTCACCGGCAAGCAGCTGCTCTTCATGGGCGCCGAGATGGGCGACGAGCGGGAGTGGAACGAGAGCGGCGGCCTGCACTGGGACCTCCTCGAGGACCCGCAGCGGGCCGGCGTGAAGACGCTCGTGAGCGACCTGAACCGGGTCTACCGGGAGACGCCCGCGCTCTGGACGCAGGACACCAGCCCGGCCGGCTTCCGCTGGATCACCAGCGAGGACTCGCAGCACAACACGTTCTCGTTCGTCCGCTTCACCCCGAACGGCGACACCGTGGCCTGCATCGTCAACTTCGCCGCGGTCCCGCACGAGGGATACCGCATCGGCCTGCCGCGGGCCGGCCGCTGGACCGAGGTCATCAACACCGACAGCGAGGTCTACGGCGGCTCCGGGGTGGGCAACCTCGGCGAGGTCCAGGCCGAGCACCTCCCCTGGCACGGCTTCGACGCCTCGGTGGCCCTCCGCATCCCGCCGCTCGGCGCCCTCTGGCTCCGCTACGAGGGCTGATCACTCCCGGACAGGGGGACGGGCACCACGCTCGTCCCCTGCCTTTCACCATCAAGATCAAATTCCGGTCGCAGCGGGGTGGGTGGTGCGGACCGCTGCTCATTGGTGGACCCTTGTTGTTGCCCGGCCCGTCGGGGGCCGGGTGGCATCTGGGCCGTCGGGTCACCGCCCACCGTTGCTGCCCCCTGGTGT
>NZ_JBFAAR010000006.1:497016-548619 GCF_040639855.1 Actinoplanes sp. NPDC023714 | reverse complement strand
GGCGAACACCCACCCAAAGGCGGCAACAAGCAGCTCAAACGCGCGTTCTTCCTGTCCGCGTTCGCGGCCCTGTCTGACTCGGCCAGCCGGACCTATTACGACCGCAAGAGAGCCGAGGGCAAGAAACACAATGCCGCCCTCATCTGCCTCGCCCGCCGCCGCGTCGACGTCCTGCACGCCATGCTCCGCACCCGAACGGCCTACCAGCACAAACCGGCAGAAAAGCTCGCCCTCGCTGCTTGACAGAACCGATAGGGACACCCCCCTGCCCCCACCGCCTGCCCGGCACCCCGGCCCCCACCGCCCTGCCCGGCACCCCGGCCCCCACCGCCCTGCCCGGCACCCCGGCCCCCACCACCCTGCCCGGCACCCCGGCCCCCACCACCCTGCCCGGCACCCCGGCCCCCACCGACCGGCCCACCCGAGGCAGCGCCCCGAACCCAGCCTCGCCGTCAGCGCACCGGCACCTGCCCGGCCCGCAACACCCCCTCGGGATCGAAACGCGACGCCACCTCGATGAGGCGGGTCAGGGTCGGCGGCGTGTAGGAGCGGGCCAGCCTCTCCGGGCCCACTCCCGCACCGAGATTGGGCAGGGCCGCGCCGGTCGCCCACGGCTTCATCGCGGCGCGGACCTGGTCGGCGTGGGGCGCCACGGCGCCGGCGACGGGTGGGATGAGGACGCCGATGGTGATGAGGGTGAAGGCGGCGTCCCGGTGGTCGAGGGCGCTCGGGACGGCGGGCTCGTCGGCGTAGGCGCCGCCGAGCTGGCGCAGCTCGACGATGACCTGGGGTGAGCCGGCTTCGGGGCCGGCGACGGTCAGCAGGGCGTCGACCGCTTCGGGCGGAAGGGCGTGGAGCAGATCGGTGGCCTCGTGGACCGGCATCGGATCGGCCGGGTCGGCGTGGATCATGCCGAGGGCGGCGTAGGGGATCGTCTGGACGGCGTCGATGAGCGGGGTCGCGGCGGCTCGCATGGGGGCCAGCGCCGCCTCGCCGCTCGGTGCATCGCCGGTCCAGGCGAAGCGGACAGCCACCGTGAAGCGGCCGGCCAGCGGCTCGGGAACGCCGGGCAGCGGCGGCAGCTGGAGCAGGGCGACCGACGTGGTGGCCTCGCGCGGCAGGGTGGCCTGCCAGGTGCGCCAGCGGTGCAGCACCGTGGCGGCGTCGGCGCCGGCGTAGTAGAGCGCGCCGGCATAAAGCTCGGGCTGCCGGACCAGGTCGAACTCCATCGCCGTGACGATGCCGACGGCGCCCTTGCCGCCGCGGACCGCCCAGAACAGGTCGGGCTCGGACTCGGCGGTGACGCGGCGCAGCCTGCCGTCGCCGGTGACGATCTCGACGGCGCGGACCCGGTCGGACGCCCAGCCGTAGGTCCGGCCGACCGGCCCGAGGCCGCCACCCGTCGTGTAGCCGACCACGCCGACACCGGGCGCCGAACCGGACAGCGGCGCGAGCCCGTGCGGCGCGGCCGCCTCGAGCACCTGCTGCCAGCGCACGCCGGCGCCGACCCGGGCCCAGCCGTCGGGGTGCACCACGCACTCGTCGAGCCGGCGGGTGCTGATCAGCAGGGCGCCGTCGAGCGTGTCGGCGAGGCCGTGGCCGGTGGCCTGGACGGCGACCGGCAGGCGGGACGCGGCGGCGAACGTGACGGCCTCGACGACGTCGTGCGGGTCGCGCGCCTCGACGACGGCGGCCGGGGTGGCGGTGACCGCGGCGTTGAAGCCGGCGGTCAGCTCCGCGTAGCGCGGGTCGCCGGGCTCGACGAGCTCACCGGTGAGGCGTCTGCGCAGAGAATCCATGAATCTTCCTCTTTTCGAACGAAGGCGTTTCCACGACTCTGCGCCGGTGCCCTTGTGCCGCCCTTGATTTCCGCTAAAGCGCCGCTAAAGCGGCCCTGCTGAGCCGCCTCGCTCGAGTGGCCCTATGGCGACGCCGCGGCGACCTGCCAGGGCGAGCCGACCTCCTCCCCGAGCCGGGCGGCCTCGCGCAGATGCTCAGCGGCCGGCCCGGGCCGGTCCATCGCGAGGGCCAGCCGGCCGAGAACCAGATCGTAGGAGCCCCAGCACGCCCCCGCGGTGCCCACCACGAGCTGACGGCCCCGGTACGGCAGGAGTTCCGCGTACCGATCGGGAAGCTCCTCCCGCGCACCCAGCGCAAGCGACGCCCAGGCCCGGACCGCGACCAGCGTGTCGGTCGTCCAGTCCTGCGGCATCCGGGCCGGCCAGCGGCGGCGCAGCCGGCGCGCCGCGCCCACGTCACCGCCCTCGGCCAGCGCCACGACGGCCAGCTCGCGCAGCATCGGCATCCGCATGATCTCGGCGTCCTCGGCCAGCGCCCCGGCGATCTCCGCGAGCCGGCCGTGCTGCCGGGCGAAGGTGAACCGGTGCAGCAGCATGCAGAACTCGGCGCCCCACATGCTGCTCGTCTGGTAGAGCTCGTAGGCCTGCGCGGAGAGCCGCTCCGCCTCCTCCCACCGGCCGGCCAGCATGGCGCGCCCGGTCTCCTGGTAGAGCAGGTGGGGACGCACGTCGGGACCGGTCAGCCGGGCGCCGATCCGGGTGGCGGCGTCCAGATCGGCAGCGAATCCGGCGGCGTCACCGAGATGAAGCCGCAGAGGACCACGATGCAGAAGAGCAAAGAATTCCGTACGGAGGGGAAGCCCCCGCCCGGCCAGCCCGAGGGCCTCGCCCACCGCCGCCCGCCAGCGCTCCTCCCGGTCCCCGCAGCCCCAGGTGGCGATCACGTAGTTGTTCAGCGTGTGCCCGAGCAGCGCCGGATCGTCCAGCTTCCGGGCGAGGGCGACGGCCCGCTCGGCGTAGCGGACCCGCTCGTCGCGGCGGTCGCTGTATGCCAGCTCGACGCCGAGCGTGCCGAAGAGCCGGGCCCGCAGCTCGCCGTCGGCGTCCCCGGCCCGGTCGGCCAGATCCTCGAGCAGCCGGACGAGGCCGTCGTCGACGACGCCGTAGCCCCGCCAGTTCCACAGTGTCACCCCGCCCCACACGCTGGCGGCCCGGGCGAGCCGCTCGTGGTCGCCGAGCCGCCGGGCCGTCTCGATCGCCTCGGCCACCACCCGCTGCGCCTCGGTGAGCCGGCCGGCCCGCAGCAGGTCCTCGCCGAGCGCGACGAGGTGGCGGTGCCGGGCGGCCGGGTCGCCGTCCGGCCCGATCAGGGCGAGCGCCCGGCGGGTGGACTGCGCCGCCTCGGTGTGCGCGAACCGTTCCCGGGCGGCCGACGCGGCGGCCTCGGCGAACTCCACGGCCGGCCCGATCCCGGCCACCGGCACGGCGTGGAAGTAGTGGTGGGCGAGCCGCTCCACGTCGGCCGGCGGCGGCAGCGCGGCGGCGACCCGGGCGTGCAGCCGGGCCGCCTCGATCCGGCTCAGTCCGGCCAGCAGGGTCTCCCGGACCAGCGCGTGGCTGAACCGCCACCGCCAGCCGGCCTCGTCGGCGCGCAGCACCCGGCTCGCCACGGCCGGCTCCAGCAGCGTGATCACCTGTTCGGCGTCGAGCCCGGCCGCGGCCTGCAGCAGCGCGAGGTCGGCGTCCCGGCCGATCACGGCGGCCAGCCGGAGCACGGCCAGCGTGCCGTCGCCGAGGCGGGCGAGACGGCGGTCCAGCACGTCGCGTACGGATGGGGGCAGCGCCGTGACCCGCCCCTCGGCGCGCAGCAACTCGATCAGCTCGCCCACGAAGAAGGGGTTGCCGTCGGTCCGGTGATGCAGCTGCTCGGCCAGCCCGCTGTCGCCGGCGACCAGCTCGCGGATGTCAGAAACGGTCAGACCGGTGAGCTGGAGCCGCTGCGCGCGAGGCTCCCGGGCGAGCGCGGCGAGGCACTCGGTCACGGCCGGCGCCAGCGTCTCGCCGAGCGTCCGGACGGTCACCACGATCAGCAGCCGGATCCCGTCGAGATGCCGTGCGAGCAGCGACAACAGTGCCAGCGACGTGGCGTCGGCGGCCTGCACGTCATCGAGCACGACGAGCAGCGGCGTGGCCTGGGCGGCGTCCGCGAGCCGTCGTCGCAGCTCCTGGAAGAGCGCGAAGGTCGACTGATCAGGATCGCCGGCCGAGGCGGCGTCGAGGCCGCCTCCGTCGAGCCTGTCCAGCACCTGCAGCCAGGGCCAGAGCGGGGGTACGCCGTCGTCGTCGGCACACCGCGACCAGAGTGGACGCCAGCCCTGCGCCCCGGCCAGCCCGGACGCGACCTCGGCCAGCCGGGTCTTCCCGATGCCGGCCTCCCCTTCGAGCACGACGACCGCGCCGGCGCCCCGCACGACGTCGCCGAGGACGGCCCGCAGCCGCGACACCTCAGCCCGCCGCCCGACGATTCCCCTGCCGTCCCGGGGCCCTCCGTCCCCGCCGTCCTGGGGCCCGCCGTCCCCGCCGTCCCCGCCGTCGCCCGCACCACCGCCCACGCCGCCGCCCGCGACGCCGCCCACGCCGCCGCCCACGCCGCCGCCCACGCCGCCGCCCTCCCTCGCGTCCCGGATCTCGGCAACCGGATCCTCGATATGGGCAGAATCGGACACCGAGCCGGACTTTCGCGGCACGCTGTCCAGACAGAAGGGACCCGGTGGCGTCGCCGCCGAACCAGCGGACGGCAGCGGGCCGGGAAGCGGCGCCGGCTCAGGAGTGGACGGCGGGCCGGCCAGCAGCGACGGCGGGCCGGCCAGCAGCGACGGCGGGCCGGCCAGCAGCGACGGCGGGCCGGGCAGGAGGGACGGGTCCTGGCGCAGGACGGCCCTCTCCAGCTCGCGCAACCGGGGCCCCGGCTCGATCCCCAGCTCGGCGGCCAGGCCCCGGGCGCACCGCCGGTAGGCCTCGAGCGCGTCCGCCTGGCGGCCCGCCGCGTAGAGCGCCTCGATCAGCACCGCCCAGCAGCTCTCCCGCAACGGCTGCTCGGCGACGAGGCGCTCCAGCTCGGTGACCGCCTCGGGGGCGCGGCCGATCCGGGTCCAGGCGGCGGCGCGGCGCTCACGTGCCAGCAGGTGGAGCTCGTGCAGCCGGGCGCGTTCGGCGATCAGTCCGGCGTCGGCGTGCAGGCCCGCGAACACGTCGGCGTGCAGGCCCTCGAACGGCTCGCCGCGCCACAGCCCGACCGCCTCGCCGAGCAGGCCGGCGGCGACCGGCGGCTCGGCGCCGGCCGCCGCGTCGAGCAGCGCCGCGAGGCGGGTGACGTCGACGTCGGCCGGGTCGGCGACGGCCAGGTAGCCGGGCGCGCGCGTGACGATCGCCGGGCGGCCGAGGTGGCGGCGGAGGACCGAGACGTAGGAGTGCACGGCCGCCACGGCGGTGGCCGGCGGCGCCCCGCCCCAGAGCGCCGCGGCGATGCGGTCCAGCGAGACGACCCGGCCGCGCTCGGCGAGCAGCAGGGTGAGCAGCGCACGGGGCTTGGCCGCGGCGATGGCGAGCGGCCGGCCCTCGGCATCACGGACCTGGAGGGCACCGAGAAGTCCGAAACGCATGCGGCAAGCCTAGGAGCCCGGACATGACACCGGCATGACACCACCCGTCGGATTGCTGTCACAAGACCACCCGGCCACCGCCTGCTCATTTCGAGGAAAACTTGTTTCCGCGCCGTTAAAGGGGGCCGGAGAGGCTTGCGCAAGATGCATGTTCATCAATAATGAGCGCCATGAATCGAGCCGAGGCGATACCGGTTGCCGGATCCCGGAGCACGACCGCATCGCCACCCAACCAGCCCTCCGGCACGGGATCCGGCCCCGCCGAGCCGGACCCCCTGCTACCCCGTCTGAGACCGCAGGCGCCGGTCACGGCACGTCCCGCGGGCCGGCCGCCCGAGACCGCGGCCGGGCCACCGGCACGGCGCCGGGACACGATCCGACGTCTGGTCGGCTTGTGAGCCCACCCGCGCGGCCGCTCCCACCCCCCGTAGCGGACCGCGCCTCGAGAATCCCGAACACCCGGCACCACGCCGGCCGGACCGGCAGCATCGCACCCTGCCGGATCGGCCGAGGACTCCTCGCCAGGAACCGGCGCACCGGCCCACCACGCCCGGTCGAACGCCGCATCGCGCGCCTCGCACACGGCAGCGCCCACCCGGCGACGGCACACCCGGCACCCGACTCCGCGAGCCCCAGCCAGGCCGCCGAGAGCCGAGCCTCTGAGCATCGGACCATCGCACAACCCGCCACCGGCGTGAGCGCGCAGCCACGGTCGGTCCGCCGTACCGAAGAAGGCTCTTCCCCTCACGCACCGCGCGCCCCACCAAGGTGGTGACTCAGGAAACGTAAAGCGGCCTCACAGGAAGCCGACTCATAGTGGAGGAACACACCCCGCTGTTGGAGGTCTCGATGCTCCTCGGTCTTGTCGGCTTGGCACTGCTGCTCTTCCAGTTCCTGCTCATCGCCCGTGCCATCCTCGACTGGAGCGTGACCCTGGCCGGACCGGCCATGCCGGGCTCGTTCCGGTCGCAGGCGCTGCGCGGGGTCTACGCGGTCACCGAGCCGGTGCTGGCCCCGGTCCGCCGGGTGATCCCCCCGCTGCGCGTGGGCGGCGTCGCGATCGACCTGTCGTTCATCATCGTGTTCCTCGCGATCGGCTTGATCCGCGCCTTCATCTGACCGGGAACCCCGCGCACCCGACAGTCCTCCTCCCTCCGCTCCCGCCCCGCCCCCTCTCTCTCGATCTTGTCGAATCCCGCAGCCCCGTTGCTGCACGGATCCACAAGATCGCGGGAGGGAGCGGGCGCGACAACAGCCCAACACGCGATCTTGTGAAAACCCGCAGCCCCGCTGCTGCGCGGATTCACAAGATCGCGGAGGAGGGCGCGCGCGACAACAGCCCAGCACGCGATCTTGTGAAAACCCGCAGCCCCGCTGCCGCACCAATCCACAAGATCGCGGAAGAGGGCGAGCGCGACAACAGCCCAACACGCGATCTTGTGAAAACCCGCAGCTCCGTTGCTGCGCGGATTCACAAGATCGCGGGAAGAGGGCGCGCGGAGGGGTGGGGCGGAGGAGTGGGGGCGGAGAGTGGGGGCGGAGGAGGGGCGCGAACCGGGTCAGCGCACTATGTCGTCGACAAATTCGCAGGCCAGGGTGTCGAAGAAGGTGCGGCCTCCCTCGTGCCCGTCCCACTCGTAGACCTCGATCCGCTTCTCGCCGGGGATCGTGTTGTAGGCGCCGAATACGCCCGACGGCGGGCACACGTCGTCCATGAGGCCGACCGAGAGCAGGGCGGGCGCGGTGATCCGCCGGGCGAAGTTGACCGCGTCGACGTGATCGAGCGTGTTCAGGACCTGGTCGGCGAGCCGTGGGTTGGCTCGCAGGAAGCGGACCACCTCGGCGTACGGGTTGACGTCGGTCACCGTGACGGCGCGGCGGATGTCGCAGAGGAACGGCACGGCGGAGACCACCGCGGAGACCAGGTCGGGCACCAGGCCGGCCGCCGCGAGCGAGAGTGCGCCGCCCTGGCTCTTCCCGGTGACCACGATCCGCGAGGCGTCGACGCCCGGCAGCTCGGCCGCGGTCTCCACGGCCCGCGCCGCGTCGGTGACGAGCCGCCGGTAGTAGAACGTCTCCGGCTGTTGCACGCCGCGGGTGAGGAACCCGGGCGACGACGGGCCGGCGCCGGACTCGTCCGGGTCGGGCGTGTCGCCGCCGCGCCAGCCGCCGCCCTGCCCGCGAGTGTCCATGATCAGGTGCGCGTATCCGGCGCTGGCCCAGATCAGCCAGTCGATCGGCAGGCCGCGGCCGCCGCCGTAGCCGATGTACTCGACCACGACCGGCAGCGGGCCGTTCGCCCCGGCCGGGCGGTTCAGCCACGCCTTCACCGGCTGGCCGGCGTAGCCGCTGAACGTCACGTCGTACGTGGTGACGCCGCGCAGCGGGGTCGGGTGCTCGGCCACCTTCGGCGGGGTGGCGGCACGGCGGGCCGCCGCGAGGGTGCCGGACCAGAAGTCGTCGAAACCGGGCGGTTCCGGCTGGGACGGGCGGTACGCGCGCAATTCGTGGAGGGGGAAGTCAAACAGCGCCATGGTTGATCACGCTAAGCCCTGCCGTCGCCACGTTCCAGACCACGAGGCACCATGACTGCGTGTCCGCTGCCGCTCCGAAGTCGCCGCATGTGCTGGAAGCAGTGCTCGAACGGCTGACCTATGTGAACGAGGAGACCGGGTACACGGTGGCCCGGGTCGCGACCGCGAAGAGCGGGAACGACCTGCTCACCGTCGTCGGCTCGCTGCTCGGCGCGCAGCCCGGGGAGAGTCTGCGGCTGAGCGGCTGGTGGTCGTCGCATCCGCAGTACGGCCGGCAGTTCGAGGTGATCTCGTACACCACGGTGTTGCCCGCCACGATCCAGGGCATCCGCCGCTATCTGGGATCGGGTCTGGTGAAGGGGATCGGCCCGGTCTTCGCCGAGCGGATCGTGGACCATTTCGGACTCGACACCCTCCAGATCATCGAGGAGTCGCCGGAGCGGCTGATCGAGGTGGCCGGCCTCGGCCCGAAGCGGACCAAGAAGATCACCGCGGCCTGGGCCGAGCAGAAGGCGATCAAGGAGGTGATGGTCTTCCTCCAGGGCGTCGGGGTGTCGACGTCGATCGCCGTCCGGATCTACAAGAAGTACGGCGACGCGTCGATCGCGGTCGTGAAGAACTCGCCCTACAAGCTCGCCTCGGACGTCTGGGGCATCGGGTTCAAGACCGCGGACACCATCGCGCAGGCCGTCGGCATCCCGCACGACAGTCCCGAGCGGGTGAAGGCGGGCCTGCAGTACACGCTGTCCCAGGCGACCGACAACGGTCACTGCTTCCTGCCGGTGGAGAAGCTGACCGAAGAATCGTCCAAGATCTTGGAAGTCGGCCCCCAACTGATCCCATCATGCCTCGCCGCGCTCGTCGAGGAGGAGGGTGTGGTGCGGGAAGGGGACGACGTCTATCTGGTCCCGTTCCACCGGGCGGAGCAGTCGCTGGCGTCCTCGCTGCGGTCGCTGCTCTCGGACCGGGCGGACCGGATGCCGTCGTTCGCCGGCGTCGACTGGGCCAAGGCCCTGGCCTGGCTGGGGAGGCGCACCGGGCAGACGCTGGCGGCCGAGCAGGAGCAGGCCGTCCGGCTCGCGCTCACTTCCAAGGTCGCGGTTCTGACCGGGGGCCCGGGATGCGGCAAGAGCTTCACCGTACGATCGATCGTCGAGCTCGCCGCCGCGAAGTACGCGAAGATCCAGCTGGTCGCCCCGACCGGACGGGCCGCGAAACGGCTCGCCGAGCTCACCGGCCACCCCGCCGCGACCGTCCACCGGCTGCTCAAGCTCCAGCCGGGCGGCGAGGCCACGTACGACCGGGACAATCCGCTCGACGCCGACCTGCTCGTCGTCGACGAGGCCAGCATGCTCGACCTCATCCTGGCGAACAAGCTGGTCAAGGCCGTCCCGCCGGGCGCGCACCTGCTGCTCGTGGGCGACGTCGACCAGCTGCCCTCGGTCGGCGCCGGCGAGGTGCTGCGGGACCTGCTCGCGGCCGAGGTGATCCCGCGGGTCCGGCTCACCCAGATCTTCCGGCAGGCCGCGAAGAGCGGGGTCGTCACCAACGCCCACCGGGTCAACCAGGGCCGGCCGCCGCAGTTCGAGGGGATGACCGACTTCTTCCTCTTCCCGTGCGACGACACCGAGGCCGCCGCGGCGCTCACCGTCGACGTGGTCTGCACCCGGATCGGCCGGCGGTTCGGCCTCGACCCGCGCCGGGACGTGCAGGTGCTCACCCCGATGCACCGCGGCCCGGCCGGCGCCGGCGCGCTCAACGGCCTGCTCCAGCAGCAGCTCACCCCGGGCCGGGAGGGGTTGCCGGAGAAGCGGCTCGGCGGCCGGGTGTTCCGGGTCGGCGACAAGGTCACCCAGATCAGGAACAACTACGACAAGGGTACGGCGGGCGTCTTCAACGGCACGGTCGGCGTGGTCACAGCGCTCTCGCCGGAGGAGCAGACCCTCAGCGTCCGGACCGACGAGGACGAGCTGATCGAGTACGACTTCGACGAGCTGGACGAGCTGGCCCACGCGTACGCCATCACGATCCACCGCTCGCAGGGCTCCGAGTACCCGGCCGTCGTGATCCCGCTCACCACCAGCGCCTGGATGATGCTCCAGCGGAACCTGCTCTACACCGCCATCACCCGCGCCAAGAAGCTGGTCGTGCTGGTCGGGTCGCGCAGGGCCCTCGCCGCGGCGGTTCGGACGGTCAGCGCCGGCCGAAGGCACACGGCTCTCGCCCGAAGGTTGGGTTCTTAGCTCCACCCTCATCCGCCGCCGAAGATCTTGCGTACTCAGTGCAAGAACATCGGCCCCCTTTGGCGGAAGGAAACCGACATGCGCAAGCGCAAGATGCTCACCCTGGTCGCGATGGGAGCGGTGACGATCGGCGGGCTGGCCGTCGCGCCTCTGACCTTCGCGGCCGAGGCGCCCCGCAACGGCTGCGCCGACGTGCAGGTGCTCGGCGCCCGGGGCACCACCGAACGCCCCGGCTTCGGGGTGCTGCTCGGCCCGCTGGCCGACCGGATCACCGACGACCTGCCACAGACGGTCCGCGCCACGGCCGTCGACTACCCGGCGAGCTTCAACTACACGGCGAGCGTCCGGCAGGGCGTCCGGGATCTCACCGCGAAGGTGGCGAGCACGTCGGCGAGCTGCCCGGACACCCAGTTCGTGCTGATGGGGTACTCGCAGGGCGCGGACGTCGTCGGCGACGCAATCGCCGGTGGGCTGGAGACCGGGAACGTCGCCGCGGTGCTGCTCTTCGGCGACCCGACGTTCACCGCGGGTGAACCGTTCAACGTGACGAACGGCAACCGGTCCGGCGTCTTCCCGCGCGGCCGGGGACGCCTCGCCGCGGTGGCCGACCGGACGCAGTCGTTCTGCAACCGCAACGACCGGTTCTGCCAGGGCGGCACCAGCCTGGCGGCGCACCTGGACTACGCGAAGAACATCGCCGGCGCGACCGCGTTCACCGCGGAGCGGGTCTCGTAGCACACATCCGCGGCAGAGGGGCGGCCATTCGGCGAATCGGGCCGAATGGCCGCCTTCGCTCAGACTTCCGTTCGGCTGTTCACCGGCCTGGCCTCGCGGTTCCGCGAAATCACTATGGTCAAGTCTGTAAACCATTGTCAAAGCATTCTCTGAATGGCTTTCACAAACTGAACGGGGTAATTCTCATGTTGCGTACTCTCACCGCCGGTGCGGCGATGCTCGGCGCGCTCGCGATGGCGGCGCCGGCCCAGGCCGCCCCGGCCCCCTCGCCCACGCCGGACGAGATGATGATCATCGACGTGGTCAAGGCGAACGGCTCCGGCTGCCCGGACGACACCGCCGCGATCACCGTCTCCAAGGACAACAAGGCCTTCACGGTCTCCTACTCGGAGTACACGGCGCAGGTCGGGCCGGAGTCCTCGCCGCTGGACTTCCGGAAGAACTGTCAGCTCGCGCTCGACATCAAGGTGCCGTCCGGTTTCACGTTCGCGATCGCGACCGCCGACTACCGCGGATTCGCCGAGCTGCAGAAGGGCGCCTGGGCCCAGCAGAACGCGAACTACTACTTCCAGGGATACACCCAGACGACCCGCAGCGAGCACACCTTCAAGGGCCCGATGTCCGATGATTGGCAGCGCACCGATCAGGTCGGAATCGCGTCGCTGAACTTCCTCAAGTGCGGCGACCGCCGGTTCCTCAACATCAACACGGAATTGCGCGTGAACCGCGGATTCTCGGACGCGAAGAAGCACACCAGCTTCATCTCGATGGACTCCACCGACGCGTCCATCAACACCGTCTACCGGGTGCAGTGGAAGAAGTGCTGACGTCCCGTTAGTCGCGGTCGGCGAAGGCCGCCCAGCGATCCTCCTCCGGCGGACGCCGTCCCCCACCCTCGGCGGGGACGGCATCGCCGGCCGGCCCCGGATCGCCGGCGCCCGCTCGCTCTCCGACGGCCGCCCGCTTCCCGCCGGCCGCGCGCGAGGCCAGCAGCGCCGCCAGCGCCGTGGTGATCGGCACCGCGGCGACCAGGCCGATCGTGCCGACCGCGCTGCGCACCAGCTCCTGCGAGATCAGCTGCGAGGTGAGCAGCTCGCTCACCGGGGTGTTGCCGGCCGCGAAGAGCAGCATGAGCGGCAGCGAGGCGCCGGCGTACGCCAGCACGATCGTGTTGATCACCGAGGCGATGTGGGCCCGGCCGATCCGGGTCGCGGCGCCGTAGAGCTGCCGGAACCCGTACCCCGGGTTGGCGACCGCCAGCTCGGTGACGGTGGCCGACTGGGTGACGGTCACGTCGTCGAGCACGCCGAGCGAGCCGATCACGATGCCGGCCAGCAGCAGGCCCTGCATGTTCACGTCGCCCTGGGTGATGGTCAGGTAGTTCGACGTCTCGTCCGCCACGCCGGTGAGGTGGACCGCCGCCGTCGCCACGGCCGCGAGCACCGCCGTGATCGCAAGGCTGGCCAGCGTGCCGGCCACCGCGATGGTCGTGGTGAGCGAGAAGCCGTGGGTCAGATACAGCACGATCAGCATGATCGCGGCGGCGCCGACCACGGCGACCGCGACCGGTGACCGGCCGTCCAGGATCGCCGGGACGATGAAGAAGAGCAGGATCGCGAAGGTGACCGCGAGGCCACCCAGCGCGGTCACCCCCCGCCATCTGCCGAACGCCACCACGGCCAGGGCGAACGCGGCGCCGAGCAGCCACAGCTGGGTGGACCGCTGGTGGTCGGCGATCGAGTACTCGATCGTGCCGTCCTCGTTGTTGAGGGCCAGCAGCACGACGTCGTCGCCGGCCTCGACCTCCGGCGCGCCGGGACCGCCCGGCATCTCCGTGGTGATCACCGAGCCGTCGTCGAGCCGCACCGTCACCGACCCGCAGTCGGTCATCGGCGTCTCGCCCTCGGGCACCTCCGGGCAGGCCTCCGGCGTCATCGTGACGATCTGGCCGAACGCCCGCGCCGGGCCCTCGCCCTCGGTGGCCCGCGGCGCGTCCCGGGGCCAGAGCAGGAACATCCCGAGCGCGGTGAGCAGGACCGCGGGAACCAGCGTCCAGAGGGTGATCCGGCGGGCGCGGGCCGACATCGTCCGTGGCTCGCCGGGGGCGTGCTGATGGTGGTGAGTCACCGGAGAACCGTACCCGGACCGGGGGGATCAGCCGCGGGCGTTCCCCTTCGCGGGCGGCGACGAGCGGGCGCGGTCGGCCGGCGTGCGGCCGAAGGTGAGCCAGAAGTCGGTGATCGCGAGGCTGAGCACGGGCCGGCGGCCGGCCAGGTAGCCGAGGGGCCCGGTGGGTTCGGGTCGCCACGCGGCGGTCGCCGTACGCAATCCTCCGCGGCCTCGCACCGGTGTGCGCCGGACCGACTCACCGAGAGCTTGGGCCACGGTGAAACCGAGGGGGAAACGGCCCGGAAGCCGGCCCTTCAGCCGGACCAGCGACGAGGCCAGGGGCTCCTCCCCCGCCGACGCGGTGGCGTCGACCAGCGGCTCGTTCTCGGCGTCGATGGTGAACGCGGCCATCTCCTTGGGGATGCCCCAGAGCCGGCGGCCGCCCTCCCGGGAGGCGACGCTGTCCACCCAGATGTCGGTGATGCTGACCCGGGGCCGGCCGCGCTCGTGCACCAGCACGGCGCTGAGCAGTTCCCGGTAATGCAGGACGCCGCCGGGCTCGTAGCGAACCCAGGCGGCGCCGACCGCGACCCGGCCGCCGACCGTGAGGGGCCGGACCGCCGCGCCGAGGACCGGGGGAAGCTGCGGGAGCTTTCCCCGGGGGATGAGGAAGACCGAGAGGTACATCTGACCGCGCAGGTGCCAAGGCTCGGGCGGATACATCCCCTTACAGTGGCACCTGTCGCTCAGTAGCGGAAGCGGGAGACCACCGACTGGAGCTGGGCGGCCGTGACGTTGAGGTCGTCGGCGGCGGTCCGGGTGTCGCCGACCGTCTCCGTGGTGCGCCGGGTCGCGTCCGAGACCGTCGTGATCGTCACGGCTATGTCCCCGGCGCTGCCGGCCGCCTCGGTGAGGGTCCGGTTCATCTCCTGGGTGGTGGCCGTCTGCTCCTCGACCGCCGAGGCGATGGTCAGCTGGAGGCCGTTGATCCGCTCGATGATGGCCGAGATCTCGCCGATCGCGGTGACCGCGCCGCTGGTGTCGGCCTGGATGGCCTGCACCCGCTGGGAGATGTCCTCGGTCGCCTTGGCGGTCTCCTGGGCCAGGTCCTTGACCTCGCCGGCGACGACCGCGAAGCCCTTGCCCACCTCGCCGGCCCGGGCCGCCTCGATGGTCGCGTTCAGGGCGAGCAGGTTGGTCTGCTCGGCGATGCTGGTGATCACCTTGACCACCGTGGCGATCTCCTCGGAGCTCTCGCCGAGCCGGGCCACGATCGCGTTGGTCTGCGAGGCGACCTGCACGGCCTGCGCGGCGACCTGGGTGGCCTCGGTCGTGGAGACGCTGATGTCGCGGATCGCCGAGCCCATCTCCTGCGAGCCGGCCGAGACGAACTGGAGGTTGTTGGAGACCACGTCGGCGGCCGCGGCGACCGTGCCGGCCTGCGAGGAGGCCTGCTGGGCGGCGGCGTCCACGGCGACCGAGACCGAGCTGAGCTGGGCCGCGGCCGACTGGATGGTGCCGGCGCTGCCGGCCAGCTGGACGACGTCCTCGCGGAGCCGGGCGATGCCCTTGTCCAGCGCGGCGGCCATCCGGCCGATCTCGTCGTGGGTGGTGACGCCGGTCGTCCGGGTCAGGTCGCCCTCGGCCAGGCCCTCGGCGATGTGCGAGACGCTCTCCACCGTCGTCCCGACCCGGGACGCGACCCGGAAGCCGATCAGCAGGCTGAGCAGGACGCCGGCGGCGAGCAGCCCGGCCACCGTCCAGGCGGCGTTGCGGCCGGACTCCTCGGCCGCCGCGATCTGCGCCTCGGCCAGGGCGGTGGCCTGCTGCTGCAGGGCGATCTGGTCCTCGCCGAGGGCGTCGTGCAGGGCGGTGTACTGCTTCAGCGCCTCGGTCAGCTCGGCGGCCGAGGCCTGGGAGCGGTCGGTGCCCATGAAGGCGAGGAAGTCCTGCCAGTCCTGGGTCGCCTTGTCGACGTTGTCGTCCTGCGGCAGGGCGGCCTTCAGGTCCTTGAGGGCGCCCTCGACGGCGGCCTGGTTCGCCGTCATCCCGGTCTGGACCTGCTGGGCGATGTCCGGGTAGAGCTGCATCGCCGAGACGCCGCCGACGTAGGCCTCGATGTTCTTGCTGTAAGTGCCGACCGCGTTGGCGATCTGGATGGACTGGCGCTGTGCCGTGGCCGCGTCCTCGTTCAGGTCGAACACCGTCTTGACGGCCACGCCCCCGACGATCAGACCGCTCGCGGTCGCGACCATGGCGGCCGAACCGATCTTCGTCCGCAGGGAGCGGTTGTCGAACAACCCGCCGATGCCCATCCAAAGCCTCCTCGTCACCCGTCAGCCCGCAGCGGGCTCAGCCTCGGGAATCGGCACCGGGGTCGACCACTTGAGCACCCACGTGTACGGACATTCTGGATTTACCGGTACCTCCTTCGGTGGAACTCGACGAAATTGCCCGGTTTCAGGCCGCCACGTCGGCCAGGGCCTTGAAGATCAACGCCGTCGAGGTGGCGCCCGGGTCCTGGTGCCCGACGCTCCGCTCACCCAGGTACGACGCCCGGCCCTTGCGGGCCTGGAGGTCGATCGTGGCGCGGGCGCCCTCCTCGGCCGCCCGGGCCGCCTCGGCCGCCGCCACCGGCAACCCGCTCCCGCCCGCCACGGCGGCCTCGAAGGCGTCCGCGGCCGGGCGCCAGGCGTCCACCATCGTGGCGTCGCCCGGCTCGGCGCCGCCCAGCTTGCGGACCGCCTCGAGGGCCGCGTGCAGGCCCGCGACCAGGTCGGCGGGGGTCACCCCGGGGCCGGGCGGGAGCGCCTTGCCCAGCGCACGGAACGCGCTGCCGTACAGCGGGCCGGACGCGCCGCCGACCTTGGAGATCAGCGTGGTGCCGGCCTTCACGAAGACGGCGGCCGCGTCCGGGAAGGATCCGGCGTCGAGGGCCGCGACCACGGCCGTGAAGCCACGGTTCAGGTTCACCCCGTGGTCGCCGTCGCCGATCGCGGCGTCGAGCCTGGTGAGCTCGTCCGCCCGGCCGGCGACCGACACGGCCGTGGCGCGCAGCCACGCGATGGCGAGATCGGCCTCCACGGTCACGCACCCCACCGCAGGCCGGGAGTCGCCACCGGGGCGTCCCAGAGCCGCAGGATCTCGTCGTCAGCGGCGGTGAGGGTGAGCGACAGGCCGGCCATATCCAGACTTGTCACGTAATTTCCTATCAAGCGTCTTTCAACGCGGATGTTCCTCGACTCCAGGATCTTGGCAAGCTCGCCATAGACGAGATAGAGCTCGATCAACGGCGTCCCACCGAGGCCGTTGACCAGGACGATGACCCGGTCGCCCAGGTCCTTCGCCTCGAGGATCGCGTCCAGGGCGGACCCGACGAGCTGCCGCGCCGGGCGCAGCTTCTCCCGCCGCCGGCCCGGCTCGCCGTGGATGCCGACGCCCACCTCGATCTCGTCCTCCGGCAGGTCGAACCCGGGCCGGCCGGCCGCCGGCGTGGTCCCGGCCGTCAGCGCGTAGGCGAACGAGGCCGAGCCCGCGTTGACCTGACGCCCGATCGCGGCGACCTCGGCGAGCTTGCCGCCCCCCTCGGCCCGCGCCCCGGCGATCTTCTCGACCAGCAGGGTGGCGCCGGTGCCGCGACGGCCGGCCGTCCACGTCGAGTTCTCCACGGCCACGTCGTCGTCGACCAGCACGGTCTCCACGGTGACGCCGTCGTCGGCGGCCATCTCCGCGGCGAGCTGGAAGTTCATCACGTCGCCGGTGTAGTTCTTGACGATGTGCACCACGCCGGCGCCGCCGTCGACGGCCTTCGTGGCGGCCAGGATCTGGTCCGGGACGGGTGAGGTGAAGACCTCGCCGGGGCAGGCCGCGTCGAGCATGCCGGGGCCGACGAAGCCGCCGTGCAGCGGCTCGTGGCCGGAGCCACCGCCGGACACCAGCGCGACCTTCCCGGCGCGGGGCGCGTCCGCCCTGGCCACGTACTGTTCGGCCGCGTCGACGCGCAGCTCCGGATGGGCGGCGGCGAGTCCGGCGAGCGCCTCGGCCACCACGTCGGCGGGATCGTTGATGAATTTCTTCAAGGCCGGCTCCTTCCTGATTAGTGCTCAGCATCGTCGCGCTGGGCGATCCGGCCAACCCCTTCGGTGACTACCATCGCGAAGCATGGCGCTTGTCGGGATCGTTCTCGTGTCGCACAGCGGCAAACTGGCGGAGGGGGTGCGCGATCTGCTGCGGCAGGTCGCGACCGGGGAGGTACGGGTCGAACCGGCCGGCGGGACGGCCGAGGGGGCGCTCGGCACCAGCGCCGAACTCATCGAGGAGGCGGTGCGGCGAGCCGACTCCGGCGCCGGGGTCGTCGTCCTCGCCGACCTCGGCAGCGCGGTGCTCACCACCCGTACCGTGCTCGAAGATCTTGATCGTGAAGTGACCCTCGTGGACGCTCCGTTCGTCGAGGGCGCCGTGGCCGCGGCCGTCCTCGCATCGACCGGCGCCGATCTCGCGACCGTCGCCGACGCCGCCCGGGAGGCCCGCGATGTCGCCAAGTTCTGAGGTCGAGGTCGTTCTGCCGGCGGCGTTGCACGCCCGCCCGGCCGGGGAGGTGGTCCGGGCCGCTTCCCGCTTCCAGGCCGCCATCGAGGTACGGCACGAGGGCCGCGCCGCGAACGCGAAGAGCGCCCTCAGGCTGATGTCGCTCGGCGCGCTCGCGGGCGCGACGGTGACGGTGCACGCCTCCGGCCCGGACGCTCCTCTCGCAGCCGAGGCCGTCGCGGAAACCCTGAGGTCGGCTTCGTAAGTTTCGGTCTTCAGTACCAGCAGGATCATGGACTGAACCGGTTGAGGTTTCCGGAACATGTCGGTAGCGTTTCGATGAGCTTCGATCCCCAATCCTCCGAAGCCCATTGGAGTCCCCATGAGACGTTCCCTGATCCTCGCGACGGCCGGCGCCGTGACCGCGGCCGCCGCCGTCGTCGCCCTCTCCCCCACCGCGAACGCCGCCGCCTCCACGCTCGGCGCGGCCGCCGCCGAGAAGGGGCGGTACTTCGGCACCGCCGTGGCCGCCTACAAGCTGTCCGACTCGGTCTACTCCGGAATCCTGAACCGGGAGTTCACCTCGGTCACCCCGGAGAACGAGATGAAGTGGGACGCCACCGAGCCGTCCCAGGGCAGCTTCAGCTTCAGCAGCGCCGACACCATCGTGAACCGGGCCATCGCCAACGGGCAGAAGGTCCGCGGGCATGCCCTGGCCTGGCACTCGCAGCAGCCGTCGTGGGCGCAGAACATGAGCGGCACCGCGCTGCGCACCGCCATGGTCAACCACGTCACGCAGGTCGCCACCCACTATCGCGGCAAGATCGACTCCTGGGACGTGGTGAACGAGGCGTTCGCCGACGGCTCGTCCGGCGCCCGCCGCGACTCCAACCTGCAGCGCACCGGCAACGACTGGATCGAAGTGGCGTTCCGGACCGCGCGGGCCGCCGACCCGGGCGCGAAACTCTGCTACAACGACTACAACACCGACGGGCAGAACGCGAAGAGCAACGCCGTCTACGCCATGGTCCAGGACTTCAAGGCGCGCGGCGTGCCGATCGACTGCGTGGGCTTCCAGTCCCACTTCAACGCGAACTCGCCGCTGCCCTCCGACTACCAGGCGAACCTCCAGCGTTTCGCGAACCTCGGCGTCGACGTCCAGATCACCGAACTGGACATCGAAGGGTCCGGCGCCACCCAGGCCGCCACCTACGCGTCCGCCGTCCGCGCCTGCCTCGCCGTGACGCGCTGCAACGGCATCACGGTGTGGGGCATCCGGGACACCGACTCGTGGCGGGCCAGCGGGACGCCGCTCCTCTTCGACGGCAGCGGCAACCCGAAGGCGGCGTACACGGCGGTCCTGAACGAGCTGGGCGGCACCACGACGTCGCCGTCACCCAGCTCCCCGTCACCGTCGCCGTCCGTCTCCACCTCGAACCCGCCTGCCGGCTGCACCGCCACCGCCTCGGTGAACGCGTGGACCGGCGGCTTCGTGGTGACCGTCAAGGTGACCGCCGGAGCGGCGCGCCTCAACGGGTGGACGGTGGGCGTGACCCTGCCCGCCGGCTCCGCGGTCACCAACACCTGGAACGCTACGGCCAGCGGCTCGACGTTCACCAACGTCGGCTACAACGGCGGGGTCGCGGCCGGTGGCAGCACCGAGTTCGGCTTCCAGGGGACCGGTTCGGCGCCGTCCGGCACTCCCACCTGCACCGCTCGCTGACGCCGGCTCTCCCTCCCGGCACTCCCCCGCTGTCGCGCGATCTTGGTGATTCCCGCAGGAACGGTGCAGTGGAAGTCATCAAGATCGCGCGGGGGTCGGCTCAGCGCTCGGCGAAGCTCAGCAGTCGGGCACGCTCAGCAGTCGGGCACGCTAGGCAGTCGGCCGCGCTCGGCGGCCGGCAGGGCAGGCTCAGCGGGTCGGTTGCGGCTCTCGGCTGGTCGGGCTTTGGCTTCCCAGGCGGGGTGCGTGCGACACCGGGCCGTAGCGCCACTTCCTCTTGTGGGCCGGCCGAGGCCGTAACGCGGCCGGCAGGGCCGGTCCAGGCCGTGACGCGCGATCCGGGCCGTCGGTGCACGATCCGGCTCGTCGTGCGCGATCCGGGCCGTGGCACGCGAACCCGACCCCACGCGGACCCCACCTCACGCGGCGCCGTGAGAGAGCCGGCCGAACGGGAGCTCAGCGCTCCAAGATCGCGACCACGCCCTGGCCACCCGCCGCGCAGATCGAGATCAGGCCCCGGCCCGAACCCTTCTCCGCGAGCAGTTTCGCCAGCGTCGCCACGATGCGGCCACCCGTCGCGGCGAACGGATGGCCGGCCGCCAGCGACGACCCGTTGACGTTCAGCCTCGCGCGGTCGATCGAGCCGAGCGGGGCGTCCAGACCGAGCTTCTCCTTGCAGAACTCCGGCGACTCCCAGGCCGCCAGTGTGCTCAGGACCTGCGATGCGAACGCCTCGTGGATCTCGTAGTAGTCGAAGTCCTGGAGGGTGAGGCCGTTGCGCGCGAGCATCCGCGGCACCGCGTAGGCCGGGGCCATGAGCAGGCCTTCGTCGCCGTGTACGTAGTCGACCGCGGCGGTCTCCGAGTCGGCGAGGTAGGCCAGCACCGGCAGGGAGTGCGCGGCCGCCCATTCCTCGGAGGCGAGCAGCACCGCCGAGGCGCCGTCGGTGAGCGGCGTCGAGTTGCCGGCCGTCATGGTCGGGTTCTCCTTGCCGTACACCGTCTTCAGCGAGGCGAGCTTCTCGATGGTGGTGTCGGGGCGCAGGTTCTGGTCGCGCGTCAGGCCCAGATAGGGCGTCAGAAGATCATCGAAGAAACCGCGATCGTACGCGGCGGCGAGGCGCTGATGTGACGTCAGGGCGAGCCGGTCCTGGTCTTCCCGGCTCACGTGCCAGCGCAGCGCGGTGATGGCGGCGTGCTCGCCCATCGACAGCCCGGTGCGCGGCTCCGAGTTGCGCGGCAGCACCGGCTGGAGGGCCTGCTGCGGACGGAGTTTCGCGGCGGCCTTGAGCCGGGCGCCGAGCGTGCGGGCCCGGTTGATCTCCAGGAGCGCGCGGCGCATGTCCTCGTTGACCTGCAGCGGCGCGTCCGACGTGGTGTCGACGCCGCCGGCGATGCCCGACTCGATCTGACCGAGCGCGATCTTGTTGGCGACCAGGATGGCGGCTTCCAGGCCGGTGCCGCAGGCCTGCTGGATGTCGTAGGCCGGGGTCCGCGGGTCGAGCCGGGAGCCGAGCACGACCTCGCGGGTCAGGTTGAAGTCCCGGGAGTGCTTGAGCACCGCGCCGGCGACGACCTCGCCGAGCTGCTCGCCGGCCAGGCCGAACCGGGCGATCAGGCCGTCCACGGCGGCGGTCAGCATGTCCTGGTTCGAGGCTTCCGCGTACCGGCTGTTGGACCGGGCGAACGGGATCCGGTTCCCGCCGAGCACCGCCACGCGCTTGATGTCCGGCACGACTATCCTCCACATCGACAGCGACTCTGTTACTCACGGGTAGGCTACTCGCATGGCTGACAGGTACGCGAACTTCGCCAACTCCGGTCTCGGCCGGACCGTGGTCAAGCGCCTCGGGCTGCCTGATCCGCCCCGGCTGCGTCGTTTCCGCGCCGGAGATCCGCTGGTCACCGCCCCGGTTCTGCTGGGCGCCGCCCCGGGCGGCCGGCTTTCCGAGCCGATCCGCAAGCTGCTGGGAGACGCAGGCGTGGAGGTTGCGCCTTCCTTCAGCGAGGGTACGAAGTACAGCGCCCTGATCTTCGACGCGACCGGGATCGGCGACTCCTCGCAGTTGCGGACCCTGTTCGACTTCTTCCACCCGTACGCTCGCTCTCTCCTGGTCTCCGGCCGCGTGATCGTGCTGGGCACCCAGCCGGACCGGACGCCCGGCCCGCGCGAGGCGACCGCGCAGCGGAGCCTCGAAGGACTGACGCGCAGTATCGGCAAGGAGTTCGGCCGGGGCGTGACGAGCCAGCTCGTGTACGTCGCTCCGGGCGGTGAGACCGGCCTCGAATCGACGCTGCGGTTCCTGCTCAGTGGCCGTTCGGCGTACGTCTCCGGCCAGGTCATCCGGATCGGGGCGGGCACTCCGGTCCCGGTCGCCGACTGGGAACGCCCCCTCGACGGCAAGCTCGCCCTGGTCACCGGCGCGGCCCGGGGCATCGGCGCGGCCATCGCCCGCACCCTGGCCCGGGACGGCGCCGACGTGATCGCGCTGGACGTGCCGGCCGCCGGCGACGCCCTTGCCGGCGTGGCGAACTCCTGTTCCGGCCGCGCCCTGCAGCTGGACCTCACGGCCGGGGACGCGCCCTCCCGGCTGGCCGGCTATCTCGCGGCCGGTCCGCACGCGGGCGTCGACATCGTCGTGCACAACGCCGGCATCACCCGGGACAAGACGATCGCGAAGATGTCCGCGGACCGCTGGGACTCGGTGATCGGGGTCAATCTCACGGCGCCGGAGAGGGTGAACGCCGAACTCCTGTCGCGCGATCTCGTGAAATCCGGCGGCCGGATCATCGGGGTCGCCTCGATCGCCGGCATCGCCGGGAACCGGGGGCAGACCAACTACGCCACGAGCAAGGCCGGCGTGATCGGCATGGTCCAGTCGATGGCGCCGGAACTCGAGCCCCGCGGCATCACGATCAACGCGGTGGCGCCCGGCTTCATCGAGACCGCGATGACCGCGAAGATGCCGATCGGCCTGCGCGAGGCCGGCCGCCGGCTGAACAGCATGTCGCAGGGCGGCCTACCGGCCGACGTGGCCGAGACCATCGCATGGCTCGCCTCGCCCGGCTCCCAGCCGATCACCGGCAACGTCGTCCGGGTCTGCGGCCAGAGCCTGCTGGGGGCCTGACATGGTGGCCGTCGTCGAACTCAGCGCCGGCCCGGGAACCACGGCCTCCTACGCGCGTGCCGCCCTCGGCATGCTGCCCGGAACCCGCCGCGCCGGCACCCTCCCCGAGGTCGAGATGGTGCACCGCGGCGTGGCCGTCGACCGCTCACACCTCGCCGCCTACGACCGGGTCTGCGGTTTCCGCCTCACCGACGTGCTGCCGGCGACCTATCCGCACGTCCTCGCCTTCCCCCTCGCCATGCGCCTGATGACGGCACCGGACTTCCCACTCCCGCTGATCGGGCTGGTCCACATCACCAACCGCATCACCGTGCTCCGCCCGATCGACGCCTCGGAACGTCTCGACCTCTCCGTGCGGGCCACGGATCTGCGGGATCACGCGAGGGGCCGCCGGTTCGACCTCGTGACGACCGCGTCGGTGGATGGTTCCGAGGTGTGGCGCAGTTCCTCGACGTATCTGCGCATCACGAGATCGGCCGCGTCTCCGTCTTCGGCTTCGGCGCAGGCCGAGCCGGGCGACATTTCGGAAATGTCGGGCGCGCTGTGGCGGGTCCCCGCTCGGGTGGGAAGCGATTACGCCGCGGTGTCCGGCGACCGCAACCCGATCCACACCTCCAAGCTCGGCGCCAGGCTGTTCGGCTTCCCCCGCCCGATAGCCCACGGCATGTGGACGAAGGCCCGCGCCCTCGCATCCCTGGAGGGCCGCCTGCCCGACGCCTACACGGTCGAGGTCACCTTCAAGCAGCCCCTCCTCCTGCCGGCGAAGCCCACCTTCACCGCGAGCGCCACCCCCGAAGGCCGGCAGTTCTCCCTCCGCTCCCAGCGCCCCCACCTCGTCGGTTCAATAGCCGCCTGACCGCCCCCGGCAGCGCCCCCCGCGCCCGATCTTGTTGATCCCGGGCGCCCCGTTCCTGCACAGATCATCAAGATCGGGAGGGGATCGGGAAGGTGCCGGGAGGGGGTCGGTAGGGGGTCGGGAAGGCGCCGGCAGGGGGTCGGGAAGGCGGGGAGACCCGGGGAGGGATTGATCGATGAGTGTTGTCAGGGACGGTGTGCGCTCCTAAAGTTACCGGCGAGTTAAGCAGCGTGCGGAAAGGCTGGTCCGACGTGGAGTTCTGGCTCGACCTCAACGAAGAGCAGCGGGAGCTGCGCGATTGGGTGCACGGCTTCGCCGCGTCGGTGATCCGGCCCGCCGCCGCCGAGTGGGACGAGCGCGAGGAGACGCCGTGGCCCGTCCTTCAGGAGGCCGCGAAGATCGGGCTGTACGGCTTCGAGTTCCTCGTGAACACCTGGTCGGACACGTCGGGGCTGAGCCTGCCGGTCGCGAACGAGGAACTGTTCTGGGGTGACGGCGGGATCGGCATGGCGATCTCCGGCACGTCGCTGGCGGTGGCCGCGATCTACGGGTCGGGGACGCCGGAGCAGCTGGTCGAGTGGGTGCCGCAGTGCTTCGGCGACACCGACGACCCGAAGGTGGCGGCGTTCTGCAGCACCGAACCGGAGGCCGGCTCCGACGTGGCGTCGATGCGGACCCGGGCGGTCTACCACGAGGCGACCGACGAGTGGGTGCTCAACGGGCAGAAGGCGTACGCCACGAACGGCGGCATCGCCGACGTGCACGTCGTGACGGCCAGTGTGGACCCGGGCCTCGGCTCGCGCGGGCAGGCCGCGTTCGTGGTGCCGCCGGGAACGCCGGGCCTCGCCGCCACCCGGAAGCTGAAGAAGCTGGGTCTGCGCGCCTCGCACACCGCCGACGTCTTCCTCGACGACGTCCGCATCCCGGGCAGCTGCCTGCTCGGCGGCAAGGAGGCGCTGGACCGCAGGCTGGCCCGGGCGCGGGAGGGGCAGCGCCGGTCGGGGCAGGCCGCCATGCGCACCTTCGAGCTCTCCCGCCCGGCGGTCGGCGCGCAGGCGCTCGGCATCGCGCGGGCCGCCTATGAATACGCCCTCGAGTACGCCAAGACAAGGATCCAGTTCGGCCGCCCGATCATCGAGAACCAGGCGGTGGCGTTCGCGCTGGCCGACATGCGCACCGAGATCGACGCCGCCCGCCTGCTGGTCTGGCGGGCCGCCTGGATGGGCCGCGCCGAACGCCCGTTCACCGCCGGCGAGGGCTCGATGTCGAAGCTGAAGGCGGGCGAGGTGGCGGTCGCCGTCACCGAGAAGGCCTTGCAGATCCTCGGCGGCGCCGGCTACCTGCGCGATCACCCGGTGGAGCGGATGTACCGGGACGCCAAGATCTACACGATCTTCGAGGGCACGTCGGAGATCCAGCGCCTGGTGATCGCCCGAGCCATATCCGGAGTCCAGATCCGCTGATTCCCCGCCACCCACCCGATCTTGTCGATTCGCCCAGGGACGGTCCGGGCCGAATCAACAAGATCGAGGAAGGAAGAGGAGTGGACATCGCCTTCATCGTGCGGACCATGGCCCGGCGCGGCCTGCTCACTCCCGGACATCCGGGCCGGATCGTGCGGCAGTTCGGCGCGCTCGGCACGTGGGGGTTCGGCCTCGCGGGCGAGCTGCGGCAGGCCGCAGCGCGCAGCCCCGGCAGGGTTGCGGTGATCGATGACAAGGGCCCTGTTTCGTACGCCGACCTGCTCCGTGGCACCGAACGGCTGGCCACGACCCTCGCGTCCACCGGCGTGAAGCCGGGGGACCGCGTCGGGCTGCTCATGCGCAATTCGGCCCGGATGATCGAGTCGTTGATCGGCATCACGACGCTGGGCGCCGACCCGGTTCTGATCAATACCGGTCTGTCCGCGCACCAGCTGAGGGACGTGGCCGCCGACCAGGACCTCACCGCAGTGATCCACGACGACGAGTTCGCGCCGCAGCTCGCCCCCGTCGACATCGCGAAGCACCCGGCCGAGGCGATCGAGACGACGGTCGGGGGCGGGCTGGAACCGCCGGAGCGCCCGGGCCGCACCATCGTGCTGACGAGCGGCACCACCGGCACCCCGAAGGGAGCGCGCCGCCCCACCCCCGGCGGCTTCCGCCCGCTCTGCTCGGTGATCGACCGGATCCCGCTGCGCGCCGGTGACCGCATCCTCATCTCGGCGCCGCTCTTCCACACCTGGGGCTTCGCCGGCCTGCAGATCGCCCTGGCCCTGCGGGCGACGATCCTGCTGCACCGCCGCTTCGACGCCGCCGGGGTGCACGGCCACATCGCGCGGGGCGAGGTGGACGCGCTCATCGCCGTACCCGTGATGTTGCAGCAGCTGATGGACCTCGAAGCGGAAGAGGAAGTCGAAGGTCTCCGGGTGGCCGCGGTCAGCGGCTCCGCCCTCCCGGGCGGGCTCGCGACGCGGTTCATGGACCGGTACGGCGACGGCCTCTACAACCTGTACGGCTCGACCGAGGCCTCCTGGGTCTCCATCGCCACCCCGGCGGACCTGCGCGCCGCGCCGGACACGGCCGGGCGGCCGCCGTTCGGGACGACGGTGAAGGTGCTCGGCGACGACGACGTGGAGGTGCCCGCCGGGACCGTGGGCCGGCTCTTCGTGACCAACGAGATGATCTTCGAGGGATACACGAACGCCGCCGACAGCGGGAAGCGGAACGGCCTGCTAAGCACCGGCGATCTCGGGCACGTCGACGAGCACGGCCGCGTCTTCGTCGACGGCCGCGAGGACGACATGATCGTCTCGGGTGGCGAGAACGTCTATCCGGGCGAGGTGGAGGGCCTGCTGAGCGACCTGCCGCAGGTGCGCGAGGCGGCGGTGATCGGCGTGCCGGACGACGAGTACGGCCAGCGTCTCGCCGCCTATCTGGTGCTGCGCGACGGCGCGACGCTCGACCCCGAGGCGGTCCGCGAGCACGTCCGGCGGCACCGGGCCCGCTTCTGTGTCCCGCGCGACGTCGTCTTCCTGGAGAGCCTGCCCCGCAACGCCACCGGCAAGATCCTCAAGCGCGAGTTAGGCGCCGGGGAGCCGGGGTAACCGCCAGGCATGGCGCAACGAAACGACTATGACCGGGTCGCCGTCGTCACCGGCTCGGACTCCGGGATCGGCCGCGCGACCGCGGTGGCCCTGGCCCGGGCCGGCTTCGACGTCGGCGTGACCTACCGCTCCGACGACGAGGGCGCCCGGGGCACGGCCGCCGAGGTGGAGAAGGCCGGCCGCCGGGCCGAGATCCGCCGGCTGGATCTGTCCGCCCTGCCCGGCGCGGCCGACGTGATCGACGAGCTCGCCGAGGCGCTCGGCGGCCTGGGCGTGCTGATCAACTGCGCCGGCACCGGGATCAGCACGCCGGTCGTGGAGACCGGGTACGACCAGTGGCGCGAGGTGCTCGCGGTCGACCTGGACGGCCCGTTCCTCTGCGCCCAGCGGGCGGCCCGGCGGATGCGCGGCGCGGGCCGGGGCGGCCGGATCGTCAACATCACCAGCGTCCACGAGCACGCGCCCCGGGTCGGCTCGGGCGCCTACTGCGCGGCGAAGGGCGGCCTCGGGCTGCTCACCAAGGTGATGGCGCAGGAGCTCGCCGCCGACGGGATCACCGTGAACGCGGTGGCGCCCGGCGAGATCGCGACGCCGATGACCGGGAACGAGGACGTCGACCCGTACACGGTGAGCCGTCCCGGGGTGCCGCTGGGCCGGCCGGGCGACGCGAACGAGGTGGCCGCCGTCGTGGCGATGCTCGCGTCCCCAGAGGCCGGGTACGTGACCGGCGCGTCCTGGGTGGTGGACGGCGGGATGCTGCTGATGGGCCCGCAGGCCGGTTCCCACCTGGAGAGCGACGACTGGCGCAACGGCTGAGGACCATTTTCCTGCAACTTGCAGATTTGACTCTGAGGTGTGGACGCTGACACGCTGAGTGACCATCGTGGACGGATGCAGTTGCTCTTGAACGGTCAGTTCGAGGAGACGTTCCGCGGTTTCCGGCGGTCCGCGTTCCACCTGGAGGTCGCCGACGTCTACGAGACGCCGGAGGAGGCCGAGCCGATCCGCCGGTTCCGGGCCGGCGAGCCCGACGACTTCGCCTGGCAGCAGCCCTGGCTCACGCTCGTCCGGGAGACCACCGCGTCCGGCCGCAGCGTCCGGCGGCTGCGGGTCGTGAGCGTGCCGCACGCCGAGTACACCCGCTGGCTGCTCGCGATCTCCCACCTCAACGTGGACGCCGGCGAGGTGATCCGCTGGCTGCCCCGCGACCAGCTGGACGGGCTGCCGATCGCCGCCGACGACTTCTGGCTCTTCGACGACCGGCGGGTGGTCTTCACCCTCTTCGCGCCGGACGGCTCGTTCACCGCCGGCGCGGAGACCGAGGACCCGGCCATCGTCGAGCACTGCGTCCGGGTCCGCGACGCGCTGTGGCCGAAGGGCGTGCCGCACGCCGACTACCTCACGCGCTGACGTCCTGCCGGCGCTTCGCGTCGGAGCGGTGCGGCAGCGTGGCCGGGTCGGGCAGGTCGAGCAGGTCCTCCTCGGGCGCGGCGATCAGGCCGCTGCGGTGGGCGATGAGCCGGCCGGCCGAGACCAGGTCGTCGAGCATCGCGGCGAGGCGGGACGCGCCGGCCCGGTTGCCGCTCCAGCCGAAGAGCCGGCCGGCCGCGGCCAGCAGGTCGTCCCCCTCGACCAGCCCGGCGTCGAGCACCAGGTACTCCAGGGCGAGCTGGAGTTCCGGCTCGGCCACCTGCTCGGGTTTGCGGTTCACGCCGTCGGCGGGCACGCGCACGGTCGGGATCGGCGCGTCCGGCGCGGTGACGAACGTGCCGTCGAAGCCGGCGCCGGACGAGCGGATCGCCGTCTCGATCGCGGTCTTCACGCCCTGGGTGAGCCGGCTGATCCCCCACGCCTCGCGGATCCGCCGGGTCAGGACCGCGAGGTGCACCGGCCCCTCCACCTCGGCGATCCTCTCGACCGCCCGGATCAGCAGCGCGGTCGCGACGGCGTCGTCGGCGCGGGCGCTGGCCGGCAGCGGGCCGACCGCGGCGCGCTCGTAGGGCAGCGCCCACTCCGGCCTCGGCGCCGGGCGGACGGCGAGCTGTTCCTCGTCCGGTTCGGCGAAGACGTCCGGGACGGCGAGCGCGTTCTCGATGGCGACCCGCAGCCGGGCCTCCTCCTCGGCGCGGTTCCGGTACCACGCGACGCTCCAGATCCGGTGCAGGCTCCAGCCGTGCGAGTGCAGGACCTGGTCGTGCAGGCGGTCCCGGTCGCGGGCCACCGGCGAGGCGTGACCCGGGCCGTCACAGAGCACCCCGAGGGCGTACCCGGTCTCGTCGGCGTCGTTCGCGCGTACCCCGACGGCGACGCGGCCCGGACCCGCGCCGACCCCGCCCGTCGCCGCATAACCCCAGCCCAGCACGGTCTCGAGGACGGAGTCCTCGAGGGAGGTCCCCGCACCGGAGGAGGCCTGCTCGCCGCCCGAGGCCGCGATTTCGAGGTACGAGGAGAGCCTGCGCTCCCCCTCGCCGGCCGGTTCGGCGCGCGACGGGATGGCGCTGACCACCTCGATCCGCTGCCGCGCCCGGGTGATCGCGACGTTGAGCCGGCGCGCCCCGGTCGGTCCTCCGGCGGCGTCCAGCGAGGCGCCGGTGGACAGGATGATCACGTCGCGCTCGTCGCCCTGCGCGGTCTCGGCGTCCTTCACGAACAGGTCGCCGAGGAAGCGCTCGAGGTCGGGGTCGCCGGCCAGGGTCGCCTCCACGGTGTCCGCGATCGCGTCGGCCTGGGCCGCCGTGAGCGTCACGACGCCGAGCGAGAGGCCGGGCCGGTGGTTGAAGTGGTGGACGACCCGCTCGGCCACGAAGTCCGCCTCGCCGCCGCCGTGCGCCACCGCGAAGAGCTCGACGCCGATGTCCGGGCCGGACGGCAGCGCGCCCGGGAACGTGACCAGCCGCCCCCGGTAGAACTGCCGGTTCGCGAAGTCGATGAGCGCCTCGTGCCGGCTGCGGTAGTGCCGGGTCAGGCCGATCCGGGTGAACGCGCCGCAGTCGTTCGCCACCACCAGCACGGACGGCTGGTCGCCGGGCGGCGGCAGCTGGCAGTCGTCCCCCACGACGATCAGCGCGGCGCCGCGCGAGGCGCAGGAGACCGCGGCGGCCGGCGTCATCCGGGACGCCTCGTCGATGATCACCACGTCGAAGCGGGCGTCGTCCGGCAGGAACCGGGCGGCCGCGGCGGGCGGCGCGAGGAAGCACGGCTTGAGCGCCGCCGCGACCTCCCAGGTGTCGGTGAGCAGCCGGCGCACCGGCAGGTGGCCGCTCTGCTTGCGACCTTCGGCGCGGATCAGCGCGATCGGCGGCGGGATCTTCTTCTGCTTCCGCGGGCGCCGGTCGTTCGCGGCCGCGGTGATCGCGCTCGCGGCGTCCTGGAGCAGGGCGGCGTCGAGCCGGCGGAACTCGTCGACGAGCTCGTTCCGATCGGCCGCCGCGAGCGGTTCGAGCCGCTCGTCCGCGCCGATCACGTCCTCGGCCCAGGCCCGGTACGCGGCCCGCTCGATCACGTCCGGCACCCGCCGCACGTCCACGGCGTGGTCGGCGCAGAAGTCGGCGACGGCGTCCAGGCCGTACTCGGCCAGCACCTCCCGGGCGGCCAGGTACTCGAACCACTCGCGCTGGCCGGTCGCGTCGTCGCGCAGGTCGCGCAGCAGGTCCCGGGCGGTCTCGTAGCGGTCGAGGGCGGTGGCGAGGCGGACCTGCCGGGCCGGGCCGAACGCGTCCAGGATCCGCTGCCGGGCCTCCTGCCAGGCCTGGATCAGCGGCACCAGATCGGCCGGCCGGGCGCCCCCGCCACCGAGCGCGGCGGCCTGCTCGGCGTTGAGGGCCGCGTCGGCGCCCGTCCGCAGGGTCCGGGCCCGCGCCGCCCAGTCGATGGCGAGGCCGAGGGCCCGCAGGTCGGTCCGCCGGCCCTGGTAGGCGTCGCCGAGCACCTGGCGGTACCCGCCGGCCGCGGTGTTCAGGGCGTCCTCGGCGTCGAGCACCGCCTGCCGCGCCTGGAGGACCGTGCCGGCCTCGGCGACGTTGAGATCCCGCCCGACCTGCCGGCCGAGCTGGTCGAGCAGCGCGGCGGTGGCCCGCAGCGGGCCGATCTGGGCGCGCAGCCAGGCGATGCCGGCCTGCACGCTGCCCTGGCCGAGCTCGGGGCGGGCCGCCGGCTCCGGCTCGGGCTGCAGCGTCGCCCGCCAGTGCCGGAACACGTCGCGGGCCTCGGTGACCGCCTGCAGCAGCTCCTCGTCGTGGCCGGCCTCCGAGGTGACGTACCCGATCACGGCGGGCAGCGCCTCGGTGGGCGCGACCCGCAGCACCTCGGCCGCGGTCTCCAGGGCCCGGCCGACCGCGCGGAAGTCGGTGTCCAGCCGCTTCCAGTACCGGCCCAGCTGACCGGCGTGCTGCCGTTCCGCCGCGACCAGGCCCTCGTGCGCGCGGCGCCAGGCGACCGCGAGGTCGAGGTGCGCCACCGCGTCGTCGATGCCGACCTCGGGGCGGGTGAAGCCGGCCACCGCCTCCTTGTCCCGCCGGTGCGGGGCGAGCAGCTTGCGGGCGCCGCGGTGCACCGTGGCGAACCGCTCGGCCAGCTCCTCGACCGGCTCGTGCAGCACCGCGTCGGTGAAGAACGGGGTGGCCTCGTCGCGCGCCGCGGCCACCGCCTCGACGTGCCGGCGCAGCTGGGCCGCGGCGCCGTGCACCGCGCTCTGCGCGCCCGGTGCGAACCAGGAGGCGAGCGGCTTGTCCGGCCGGCCGCCCAGGTCGGCGATGAGGGTGACCAGCTCGACGTCGGTGAACATGACGACGTCGGGCAGCCGGAGCCGGGTGGTGACCCGGTCCAGCCGCTGCTGCTGGTGCTCCAGCTCGTCGGCGTCCGCGGCGAACCGGCCGGCCAGCGCCTTCGCCTCGGCGGCGGTGAGCGGCTCGAGCCGGACCGCGGGCGGGGTGAGCCGCGGCGGCTCCGGGATGCCGGCGGCGTCCAGCGGCGCGGCCAGGGTCTCCCAGCTCACGCCGGTCCGCGCCTCGGCCTGCTCGACCGCCCGGTTCACCTCGTCGAGCAGCCGTTCCAGGTCCTCGGCGGCCTGCCGGACCGGCCGCAGCGCCACGGCGGTGAGCCACCCGTCCTCGACGCCGCGCGGGCGGCGGGCGGCGTGCTCGGCGGCCTCGGCCAGCGCCGGGGCGTCCGAGGGCAGCCGCAGGTGGAACGCCGTGGCGATGGCGGCGTTCGGGGAGGAGGCGCCGGCCAGGTCGTCGAGGGCCATCTGGGCGAGCTGGAGCACCTCGTCCAGCGGCGCGCGCTCGATCACCTCGCGCCAGCGGAAGCCGCTGCGCTCGTTCGCGGGCCGCCAGGCGCCCTCCAGCCGCTCGGCCGCCCCGCGGATCCGGTCGAGGGCCTGCTCGGTGAGCGCGGCGGCCTGGATACCGGCGGTCGGCGCGTCCGGCAGGGCGGCGTCGCTGAGCCGGGACAGCGTGCCGACCACGTCGTGCAGGCTGCGGCCCAGCGGATCGCGGACCTCGTTGACGGCCTCGGCGTACGCGTTGAGCCGGGCCCGGCACTCGCGCAGCCGGTCGCGGTCCTCGGCGGACATGCCGGGCATCGCGGTGCTGGGCGCCGCGTCCAGGGCGGCCGCGAGCGCGGCGGCCACCTGCCCCCGGGACGCCTTGGCGCCGTGCAGGCCGAGCAGGTGGTTGCCGAGGCCGGCCGCGGAGAGCCGGTGCTGCACGGCGTCGAGCGCGGCGGCCTTCTCCGAGACGAACAGCACCCGCTTCCCGGCCTGCGCGAGGGCGCCGATCATGTTGGCGACGGTCTGCGACTTGCCGGTGCCGGGCGGGCCGTCGATCACGAAGCTGCGGCCGTCGAGCGCCGCGGCGACGCAGGCCCGCTGGCCGGCGTCGGCGTCCAGCACCAGCGGCGTGTCCTCGGGCGGCGCCAGCTCGTCGATCGCGGCCGGCGTGATCGGGGTGAAGGCGAACGCGCCCGCGGTGCCCTCGGCCGCGGCGAGGGCCCGGACCACCGGGTGGCCGGCGATCCGCTGCTCGTTCGCGGCCAGATCGTGCCGGATCTCCTCGGCGGCCACGTCGAAGCGGGCCAGCACGACCGTGCCGTCGGTGCGCCAGCCGGGCCGGCCGGCGATCGCCCCGTCCACGTCCGCGGCGTCCGTGACCTCCACGCCGAGCCGGCGCAGGCGGTCGATCAGGGCCGGGTTGAGGATCGGGTCGCCGCTGCCGGCCCGTAGCCGGGGCACGTCCTCCGGGCCGAGCGCCACCAGCTCGACCGGGGTGAGCAGGATCGGGCTGGCGTACCCCGTACCGTCGCCGTCCTGCCAATGCAGCAGGCCGGCGGCGAGATGCAGGACCTCGACCCCGCGGTCGGCCTGCTCCTGGAGGCTGTGCCGGCGGAGCCGGCGCAGCAGCGGATGCAGCACCTCGTCCCGCAGGCCGGCGCGCAGGTCGCCGGGGCCCGGCCCGAAGACGCAGTCCCGGCCGGCGCGCAGGGCGTCGAGGATCTCGGCCGGATTCGGGGCGACGATCTCCACGAGGTCGGCGCCGCCGCGCGGCAGGTTGATGAGGCGGTTGGCGGCTCCGGGGTCGGCGATCCCGTCGCGCCAGGCCGCGAGGGCGGCCCGGACGTCGTCGCCCGGGCCGGTGTGTCCTTCAGCATCATCCGGCCGCATGTGCCCATTCCAGCAAGGCGACCGGATGAATGCTGGCGAATCACCGCATTTCCGCTCAGCGACGCCTGGCCACCAGCACCGCGTCGTGGATGGTGATCTCGCGACCCGCGGCGTCCTTGCCCGGGCGCGGGCGCGTCTCCGCCGCGGTGACCTCCCACTGCGCCGGGTCCAGCGTCGCGGCGATCTCCTCGCCCGTGAAGAGCATGTCCGGGAAGTGCATCCGGCCCACGAAGGTGGCCAGGTCGGACGGGTGGTGGCCGACGATCAGCAGCGTTCCGCCGGGCGCCACGGCGGCGGCCAGGTTCGCCCAGAGCTCCCGCCGCTCCTGCGGCGGCAGGTGCATGAACTGCGCCGAGACGAGATCGTACGAACCCGCGTCGGGCGCCTCGGCACGCAGGTCGGCGTGCCGGAACGTGATCCGGTCGGCCACCCCGGCCGACGCCGCGTGGCCGGCCGCCCGGCCCAGCGCCACCGTCGCGATGTCCACGGCGGTGACCTGCCAGCCGCGCTGCGCGAGCCAGACCGCGTCGGCGCCCTCGCCGCAGCCGACGTCCAGCGCGCGGCCGGCCGGCAGGTCCGCCACGTCCGCGACGAGCTGCGGGTTCGGGTTGCCGCTCCACACCGCGTCGCGGCCGCGGTACCGCTCCTCCCAGGCGTCCTCCTCGAAGATCGTGGCGATCCGGTGCCGGTACTCCGCCACCGCCTCCCGGGTCTCCTCCGCGATCAGGTCCATGTTGATCATCGCGCCGGTGGTCTGCGCCGCGGCGGCCGCGACCGCCACGGTGGCGCCCAGGTTGGTGACGTTGCCGGCCACCCAGACACCGGGCACCGCGGTGGCGCCGTTCGGGTCGGCCGGGATGTGGCTGCCGAGCACGTGGCCGTTCATCGCGAAGTCGGCGGCCTCGAGTCCGAGCGACTCGAGGACGGCCGACCGGGCGACGAACCGCGGCCCGACGGCGAGCGCGTCGAGCGCCACCACGGCGCCGGTCTCCAGCCGTACGCCGGTGATCCGGTCCCCGGCCACCTCCACCGACGCGATCTTCTCGGCCACCACCGGGATGGCCCGGGCGGCCAGTTCCTCGGCCTGCTCGCCGGCCGGCGCCGGGCCGCCGTTGAGCAGGAAGAGCACGTGCGGGCTGAGCTGACGCCACATCTGGGTGGCGTGGAAGGCGAGCGGGCTGCTCACGATCACGCCGATCCGCTGGTCGCGCAGCTCCCAGCCGTGGCAGTACGGGCAGTGCGCCACGTCCCGGCCCCAGCGCTCCCGCAGCCCGTCCACGGCCGGCAGCTCGTCGACCAGCCCGGTCGTCACGAGCAGCCGCCGGGCTTCGACCTGGCGGCCGTCGTCCAGCGTGACGGTGAAGCCCCCGTCGTGCTTCTTGGCCGACATCGCGGTCGCTTCGGCAAATTCAGCGCCATATCCGGAAATTTCCGATCGGCCGGCCGCGAGCAGCTCCGACGGCGGCCGCCCGTCGTGCCCCAGCACGTTGTGCATGTGTGCGGCCGGTGCGTTGCGCGGCTCACCGCTGTCGACGACGAGCACCGACCGCCGGGAGCGGGCCAGCACCAGCGCCCCGCTCAGGCCGGCGGCGCCGCCCCCGATCACCACGACGTCGTACGCATCCTGCTGCATCGGTCTTCCCTCCGTTGCTTTCCCGCTTGGCCTTCACCGTGCACCAGGCTCCCGAAAAGCGGCAACTAAAGTTGCTGTTATGGCAAAAGACGAGCTCGCCGCGGTGGGACCCCGGCTCCGCGAGCTGCGGCAGCAGCGGGAGATCACGCTCACCCAGCTCGCCGAGACGACCGGCATCTCGGTGAGCACCCTGTCCCGCCTCGAGTCGGGCAGCCGCAGACCGACCCTGGAGCTGCTGCTCCCCCTGGCGAAGGCCTACCAGGTGAGCCTCGACGAGCTGGTCGACGCGCCGGAGACCGGTGACCCGCGGGTGCGGGCCAAGCCGATCGTGCGGCACGGGCGGACGTTCATCCCGCTCTCCCGCAAGCCGGGCGGCCTCCAGGCGTTCAAGACGATCATCCCGGCCGGCGAGCCGGAGTTCACCGAGCAGAAGACCCATGAAGGGTACGAGTGGCTCTACGTGCTCTCCGGCAAGGTGCGGCTGCTGCTCGGCGAGCACGACCTGACGCTGGAGCCGGGTGAGGCCGTCGAGTTCGATACCCGGCTCCCGCACCTCGTGCTGAACGGCGGCACCGTCCCGGCCGAGATGATCAGCATCTTCGGGCCGCAGGGCGAGCGGGTGCACGTACGGGCCCGGTCGCGGTCAGCGTGAGACCACGTTGCGCAGCGGCCGGCCCTCCCGGAACGCCGCCAGGTTCTCCAGGATCAGCTTCTCCGCGCCGAGGGGACGCCCGCCCGCCGCGTGCGGCGTGATGATCACGTTGGGCTCGTCCCAGAGGCCCGACTCCACCGGGAGCGGCTCGGTCGCGAAGACGTCGAGGGCCGCCCCGGCGATCCGGCCGGCCCGCAGCGCGTCCAGCAGGGCCGCCTCGTCGAGCACGGCGCCCCGGCCGACGTTCACCACCCAGGCGTGCGCCGGCAGCCGGTCGAGGACCTCCGCGTCGATCGCCCGTACCGTCTCCGGGGTGGCCGGGAGGATCGAGACCAGCAGGTCCGTCCGGGGCAGCAGGGCCGGCAGGTCGCTCACCGCGACGACCGGGAATCCGTGCCGGGTCCCGGCGCTGCGGGCCACCCCGGTCACCGTCGCGCCGAGCGTCGTGAGGATCGGCGCGAGGGTGGCCGCGATGCCGCCGAAGCCCCAGATCACCACGTTGGCGTCGCGCAGCGTCCGGAACGCGGTCGCCTCGTGCACCGGCTGGATCCCGCCGAGCTCCTCCGCCCAGCGCCGGCCGATCTGCGCGCGGACCAGCAGGTGCAGGCGGCGGGCCGCGGCCAGGATCATGGCGAGGGTGTGCTCGGTGACGGTCCGGTCGTGCAGGCCGAGCCCGGCCGTGATCACGACCTCCGGGGCGAAGCCGGCCTCGAGCACGGCGTCCGGGCCGGCGGCGAGGGTCTGCACCCAGCGCAGCCTCGTCAGCCGGCGGGCCGCGTCGGCGAGGTTGCCGGCCGAGTTGCCCCAGGTGACCAGCACCTCGGCGTCGAGATGCTCCTCGGGGATCGGCTCGCCGGCCGGGTACGTCGCCGCGGGGAAACCCAGATCGAGTGCGATGGTGTCGGGCAGCAGGACCTTCATCCGGCCACTTTTTCATAGAGGGCCACCGTTGCCCGTTTCGGTTGCCAGAAGCCGGTCCGCCGATAGTCGTCGTCGATCACCGGCTTCCAGTCCGGCCGTGCTGTCGTCGCATCGTCACGGCGATCACCGACGACGATCCACAGCCGCCGCGCGCCCGATATTTCGGAAATATCAGTGTATTCCTCCGCGATCAGCCACCCGGTGCGCTCCGACGGCACCTTGACCAGCGGATCCTCCGGCCTCGTCGGCTGCCGGTCCAGGTAGTAGTCCATCCCGGCCCGGATCGCCCGGTTCTTCGGCGGATAGACGATCACGTCGCCGGGCTGCTCGTGCTCGCCGATGATCGCGGCGGCGGCCCGGTAGTCCGGGCCGACCTTGGCGGCGGGCTTCCGTACGGCCCGCTGTCCGGGAATGGCCACGAAGGCGATCAGGAGCAGCACCGCGACCATCCGCGCGCGGCTCATTCCGTTCAGCGCGATCGCCGCGAGCATGGCCAGCGGCGCGAGCACCACGAGCAGGTAGCGCGCCACCCACATGGGCGAGGCCAGCGCCGACACCACGGCGAGCGTCACCGTCGGGCCGAGCACGAGCGCGGCCGGCGGCGCGAGCCGGCGCAGCGGCCGCCACGACGCGAGCACCACCATGCCGACGACGAGCCAGGCCACCTCGCGCGAGCCGAAGACGTCGGCGGGCATCCCCCGGATCCGGGCCATCGTGATCGGCGCGACCCAGTGCAGCTGGGTGTCCTGCTGACGCGCGCCGAGCCAGGCGATCGGCAGCAGCGGCAGCAGCGCGGCCAGCACGGTCCCGGCCCAGGTGAGCGCCGGCCTCCGGCGGCCCCGCCAGGCCACCATCCCGATCATCACGGCGTGCGCCACGAGGGTGGTCAGGGCGAGCAGGTGGGAGAGACCCAGGAGCGTCACGCTCAGGCCGTAGAGGACCCATCGGTACGGGCGTCCGCGCCGTATCGCCCCGAGCAGCAACAGCAGCGCGAGCACCGAGAAGAAGCAGGCGAACGCGTACGGCCGGGCCTCGGCGGCGTACCGGGTCGTATTCGGCACGAGGCACAGGATCAGTCCGGTGACCAGCCCGGTGAGCGGGGTGAAGAGCCGCCGGCCCAGCTCGGCCGCGAGCGCCACGCCGCCGGCCATCGCGACGATCGACGGCAGCCGGAGCGCCACCTCGGAGGTGCCCGCCACGCCGGTCCAGAAGTGCAGGAAGACGTAGTAGGCGCCGAAGACCGCGTCGAGGTTGCGCACCAGGTCGAGGATCTGGCCGACGGTCCGCTGGGAGACCTCGGCCGAGGTGACCTCGTCCCAGCTGAGCACCGGGCGGCCGGCCTGGACGAGCGCGATGCCGAGCATGAGGACGCCGGAGATGAGTGCCGGCAGCAGGTCCGGCAGCCACCGGGCCCGGCGGGTCCGGCGCGGCTCCGGCTCGGCCGGCACGTCGGTCGTGTGCAGCCGCCGGGCCGGCCTCGTCGTCACGTCCGTCGCTGAGTCGGTCACCTGTCACCCCGCCGAGGTTTCGCCGTCACGGCCAGGAACACGAGGGTCCGGCCGTCCCGGGTTCAGATTGGCCCGGAATTCGGCGGTCACCGGCCCTCGGCGCGTCGAACCACCTGTCCGATACACGGAAACGGCCGCGGCGCATCGCGCACCGCGGCCGTTCACGGGAAGGACGTCAGCTGCCGACGGCCCCGCCGTCGGGACGCCAGGTGACGACCACGCCGGGCTTGGCGTAGTCGCCGTCCGGCCAGACCGACGCCGGCTTCTCCACCGAGGCGCCGGTGATCTCACCGGGGTGCTGCACGGCGACGAAGACCGACTTGTCGTCGGAGGTCACGAACGGGCCGCAGGTCTCGGCGCCCTTGGGCACGGTGAGGAACTGCTTGAGGTGACCCCGCTCCCTGCCCTCGATCGGCGTCGCGAAGAGGCCGTCGTTGGTGCCGAGCGCGTTGCCGTCCGTCGAGATCCACAGGTTGCCGGCGCTGTCGAAGGCGACGTTGTCCGGGCAGGAGATCGGCGACACGGCGGTCTTGTCGTACCCGCCGAAGTAGGTGTCGGCGGCGGCCGGGTCGCCGCAGACGATCGGCAGCGACCAGGTGAACTTGGTAGCGGTGTGGTCGCCGCAGTCCTCGACGATCTCGAAGATGTGGCCGTGCTTGTTGGCGTTGCGCGGGTTGGCCTCGTCGGCCGGCGCGTTGGTGCCGACACCCCGGTTGGTGTTGTTGGTCATCGCCGCGTAGATCTTGCCGGTGCGCAGGCTCGGCTGCACGTCCTCGGGGCGGTCCATCTTGGTGGCGCCGACCGCGTCACCGGCGAACCGGGTGTTGATCAGCACCTCCTCGGCGGTCATGCCGGGGACGAACGAGCGCTTGCCGGAGACCAGCTTGATCCAGACGCCCTTGCCGTCGAACTTCCCGTCCCGCGGCAGCCTGCCGGTGCCGTCGATCTCGGTGGCCGGGCTGTCGCCGGTCACCTTGGCGACGTAGAGGGTGCCCGACTCGAGCAGCGAGAGGTTGTGCTTACGGGCCCAGGGGGCGTCGCTGGAGATGTACTTCTTCTCCGAGACGAACTTGTAGAGGTAGTCGAACCGCTCGTCGTCGCCCATGTACGCCACGACGTGCCCGCTGCGGGCCACGATCACGTTGGCGCCCTCGTGCTTGAACCGGCCCAGCGCGGTGTGCTTGCGCGGCGGGGCGTCCGGGTTCAGCGGATCGATCTCGACGATCCAGCCGAAGCGGTTCGCCTCGTTCGGGTGCTTCGCCAGGTCGAAACGCTCCTGGACGCGGTCCCACTTGCGCGAGCCGCTCGGGTAGCGGGCGGTCGTGGTGATGCCGTACCGGTTGAACTTGGTCTTGGTGGCCGCGTCGACCGCGTCGCCGCCGACGAAGTACTGGTTGAAGTTCTCCTCGCCGGAGAGCACGGTGCCCCACGGGGTGACGCCGCCCGCGCAGTTGTTCAGGGTGCCGATGACGGTGTAGCCCCTCGGGTCCGCCGCGGTCCGCAGCGCAGCCGACCCCGCCGCCGGGCCGGTGAGCTTGAACTCGGTCTCCAGGGCCGTGATCCGCTTGTTGTAGCGCAGCCGGCGGCTCTTCACCGGCTTCCACTGGCCGGACCGGCCGACCCGCTCGATCTCCACGACGGAGAGGCCGTGGGCCGCGATCGCCGCCTCGATCTGGTCCCGGGTGAGCGCGTCCTGGCTGACGAAGCCCGGGAACATCAGGTCCTCGTTGGTGTACTCGTGGTTCACCACGAGCAGCGCCCGGTCCTTCTCGCCGGGCAGCGGGATCACGCCGACGAAGTCGTTGTTGTAGCCGAACTGCTTCGACTGGCTGGCGCCGGTCTGGCCGGTCAGGCTGAACGCCGGCGCGCCGGGAACGACCGGGTCGCCCCAGCGGATCACCACGGAGCTCCGGTAGCCCGGCGGGATGGTGACGGCGTCGGCGGTGTTCGGCGCGACGGCCTGGAAGGTGAGCTTGCCGGCCTTCTGCGGGACCGGCTTGTGCCCGCCGCCGTGCGCGAGCGGGGCGGCCGCGGGGGCGGCGGCGGCCGGGCTCGCACCCACGAGCGCGCCACCGAGGCCGAGGACCAGCGCACCCGCGGCGCCGGCCTGGACCACGCCCCGGCGGCTCATCTCGGCGTTGACGATGTCGCCGAGGTACGGGTTGGCCGACTGGTTCGGAGCGGGGTGGTCACACGCGTTGCCGCAGCGGTACAGGCAGGTCATCGCGTCGCGTGCACCGCCGCTGTGCCCTGGGTTGCCCAGTAGCGGAAGAAGCCGGCGACTCAGGTCGGACATCAGATCTCCTCGGTCATGCCGTCACCGTGCCAGTGACGAGATGCCCGGACGCTAAGAGCCCAGATCTAAGCGATCACCCGGCCGGGGTGAACGAGAGATGAACGTCGACGCACGTTTGTCAGGCGGCCAGGCAGGCCACGGCCAGCAGCGCGCTCAGCACTCCCACCAGATGGACACGAGGAAGCCGCTCCCGCAGCACCGCCGTCGTGAGCAGCACGGTGACGGCCGGGTACATGCCGGCCAGCACGGCGGCCGTCCCCACCGTCCCGGAGGCCGCCGCGCCCGCGAACGCTCCGTCGGCGACGGTGTCCAGCAGTCCCGCGGCGCCGGGCAGCACCACGACGACGGCCGCGGCGGGCCACCCGCCGCGCGGAACGCGCCGCCCCGCCCGAGCGAGCCAGGCGCCGAGAAGGAGCAGCGCGGAGATCCCTCCGGCGATCCTCGCGCAGGCGGCCGCCCCGTACGGATCAGCGGGCGCCGCCTCGTGCAGGAGGACGAAGTAGGCCCCGAAGCCGATCGCCGCCCCGGCCGCACAGGAAACGGCCCGGCGATTCACCGACCCGGGCGAACGACCCTCCCGGAACGGGTCATCCGGACGGCCCGGACTCCCCGCCCGCCCGGCGGAGGCCGGAGGCACCGGCCAGCCGGCGAGGGTCATGCCCGCCAGCGCGGCCGCCGCCCCCACCATCGCGGTACAAGCCCCGGGACAAGCGATTGACAACGGCGGAGCGGTCCGGAAGCCCTCCGCTAGGAACCACCAAGAGTGAGCGCTAACAAGATCTTCATACCCGCACTGTAAGGGCTCTTGCGCAGGAAATACATCGACGGTCCACTCTTGACACGTCGGTCGATGTTTGCGTACACATTTCACAGCTCCGTCCACCGGAAACATCCCCGACACACCGGAGGACCCATCCATGCCCCTGGCCAAATCCAAGATCGCCGGCGCGGCGGCCGTGCTGGTCTCGCTGCCGCTCGCCGTCTCTCCCCCGGTCGCCGCGCACGCGGTCGAGCCGGACTACACGATCGCCGTGAACCCGGCCGCGACCGGCGCGGCGATCCCGAAATCGATGTACGGCGTCTTCTTCGAGGACATCAACTACGCGGCCGACGGCGGCCTCTACGCCGAACTGCTCCGCAACCGCTCGTTCGAGTTCAACGGCACCGACGCGGCCGGCTGGAACGGCCTGACCGGGTGGACGCTGGCCGGCCCGGCCACGGTCACCAACGACGACCAGCGGCTCAACGAGCGCAACCGCAACTACCTCACGGTGACCGGCGCGGCCACCCTCACCAACGCCGGCTTCCCGAGCCCGAGCACCGGCAGCGCCATCGCCGTGCGCAAGGGCGACGGCTACGAATTCTCGGTCTGGGCCCGCGGCAGCGCCGCGCTCACCGTCTCCCTGCACCTCGCCGACGGGACCGCGCTGGCGAAACCGATCACGATCACCGCGACCGGCGACACCTGGAAGAAGTACACCGGCCGGCTGAAGGCGACGGCGACCAGCGACGTCGCCCGCCTCACCGTCGCAACCGGCGGCGCGGTCCGGCTCGACGAGATCTCGCTGTTCCCGCGGGACACCTACAAGGGCCGCGCCAACGGCCTGCGCAAGGACCTGGCCCAGAAGGTCGCCGACCTGGACCCGGGCTTCGTCCGGTTCCCCGGCGGCTGCCTCGTCAACACCGGGAGCATGTACGGCTACGACGCCGCGAGCAACTACCCGCGGGCCCGCGCCTACCAGTGGAAGGACACGGTCGGGCCGGTCGAGACCCGGGCCACCAACAAGAACTTCTGGGGCTACAACCAGACCTACGGCCTCGGCTACTACGAGTACTTCCAGTTCTCCGAGGACATCGGCGCCATGCCGTTGCCCGTGCTGCCGGCCCTGGTGACCGGCTGCGGCCAGAACCGGGCCACCGTGGACGAGGCGCTGCTCCAGCGGCACATCCAGGACGCGCTCGACCTGATCGAGTACGCCAACGGCCCGGCCACCAGCACCTGGGGCAAGGTCCGCGCCGCCGCCGGGCACCCGAAGCCGTTCGGGCTGACCACCATCGCGGTCGGCAACGAGGAGAACCTGCCGGACGAGTACTGGGCGAACTTCCTGAGGTTCGAGTCGGCGATCAAGGCGAAATACCCGGACATCACGGTCGTGAGCAACTCCGGCCCGGACGACACCGGCGCCACGTTCGACAACCTCTGGGCCAAGAACCGTGAGCACGGCTCGGACATGGTCGACGAGCACTACTACAACAGCCCGAGCTGGTTCCTGCAGAATAACGACCGGTACGACTCGTACGACCGGAACGGCCCGAAGGTCTTCCTCGGCGAGTACGCGTCGCTCGACAACAAGCTCTACAACTCGCTGGCCGAGGCCGCCTACATGACCGGCCTGGAGCGCAACGCCGACGTCGTCAAGATGGCGTCCTACGCGCCGCTGCTCGCCAACGTCGACAACGTCCAGTGGAAGCCGGACATGATCTGGTTCGACAACGACGAGTCGTGGGGCTCCACCAGCTACCAGGTGCAGAAGCTCTTCATGAACAACGTCGGCGACCGGGTGGTGCCCACGAGCGTCACCGGCGCCGTGGTCCAGCCGAAGCCGATCACCGGCGCGATCGGGCTCTCCACCTGGCGGACCGCCGCGACCTACGACGACGTCAAGGTCACCCGGCCGGACGGCACGGTGCTCTACAGCGACGACTTCGACGACGGGAACGCGGACGGCTGGACCGCCGTGCAGCCGCGGGGCAACTGGACCGTCACGAACGGCGCCTATACGCAGACCACGACCGACACCGAGGACACCATGGTGAAGGCGGCCACGATCGGCGAGTCGGACTACGACTACACGCTGAAGGCCACCAAGACCGCCGGCGCCGAGGGCTTCCTGGTCGCGTTCGGCATCCAGGAGACCGGCCAGTTCTACTGGTGGAACCTCGGCGGCTGGAACAACACCCAGGGCGCGGTCGAGAAGGGCATCACCAGCGCCAAGGAGCAGATCCTCACCAAGCCGAACACGGTCACCACCGGACGCACCTACGACCTGAAGATCCAGGTCAGGGGTACGAAGGTGACGCTGTTCCTGGACGGCGTGGAGTGGGGCGGCTTCGACGACAACAAGGTCACCGAGCCCTTCGCGCAGGTCGTCACGGAGGACACGAGGAGCGGCGAGCTGATCGTCAAGGTGGTCAACGCGCAGGACACCCCGGCCGTCACGAAGGTCGACCTGGGTGGCCGCAGGGTCGCGAAGACCGGCCGGCTCACCGTGATCACCGGCGACCCGGGCGAGCAGAACACCCGGTCGGCCGAGCCGATCCTTCCGCGGACGTCGACGGTCCACGGCCTCGGCTCGTCGTTCACCAGGGAGTTCCCGGCGAACTCGGTCAGCTTCCTCCGCATCAAGACGACCCGCTGAAGGAGCGAGACATGACGATCGCGATCAGTCGCCGTACGGTGCTCCGGGGTTCTCTCGGAGTGACCACCGCCGGAGCTCTCGCCGGACTCACCGCCGCGGGTGCCGAAGGCGCCCCGCGGCCCGGAACGCCGCCCACCGACGCCGAGATCTACGGCGTGACCACGAAGGACCCGCTGATCAGCCAGCGCGCCGACCCGTGGATCACCCGGCCGATCGGCGGCACCTACTACTTCACCGGCTCGGTCCCGGAGTACGACCGCCTGGTCGTCCGGGGCGCGAGCACGATCGAGGGCCTGTCCACCGCCGAGGAGTCGGTGATCTGGCGCCGGCCCGCGAGCGGCACGATGGGCGGGCACATCTGGGCGCCGGAGCTGCACCGGATCGGCGGCCGGTGGTACATCTACTTCGCGGCCGGCGACGCGGACGACGTGTTCCGGATCCGCACCTACGTGCTCGAGTCGTCGCTCGACGACCCGCGCGACCCGGCCGGCTGGACGCTGAAGGGCCGGCTCAGGACCGAGTGGGACGGCTTCACGCTGGACGCCACGTCGTTCACCCACAAGGGCAAGCAATACCTCGTGTGGGCGCAGAGCGAGCCGGAGATCGCGGTGAACTCGAGCCTCTACATCGCCCGGATGGCGAACCCGTGGACGTTCGCGACGAAGCCCACCCGGATCGCGACGCCCACCCTGAGCTGGGAGATCCTCGGCTACCGGGTGAACGAGGGACCGGCCGTCCTGATCCGCAACGGCCGGGTGTTCCTCACCTTCTCGGCCAGCGCCACCGACGCCCGCTACGCCATGGGCCTGCTCACCGCCGACGCGGACGCGGACCTGCTGAAGCGGGAGAGCTGGGTCAAGACGCCGGACCCGATCTTCGTGACGAACGAGAAGACGAAGCGGTACGGCCCCGGGCACAACTCGTTCACCGTGGCCGAGGACGGGAGGACCGACGTGCTGGTCTACCACGCCCGCGACTACCGGGACATCACCGGCGACCCGCTGTACGACCCCAACCGGCACACCCGCGTGCAGAAGCTCTACTGGCACGAGGACGGGACGCCGCTCTTCGGCATCCCGGTCGGTGACGGCGGCCCGATCGTCCGGCTCTCGCCGTCCGACGCGCCGCGCTCGTTCGTCCGGCACACCGGCGACGTGATCAAGGCCGAGAAGGCGCCCCGCGACCTGGAGAAGACCCAGTTCCGGTTCGTGCAGGCGGCGGACGGCACCGAGACGATCCAGTCGGTCGACGAGCCGGCGAAGTTCGTGACGGTCAGCGGCAGCGCGGTGTCGCTGTCGGCGACCGGCACGCCGGTCACCCGGATCGCGACCCGGGACGGGGTGACCATCCGGGTCGCCGCGGGCCGGTACCTGCGGCACGTCGGCGGCGCCATCACGGTCTCCGACAGGGCGACCGCGTTCCGCCTGAGCTGATCGGTGAGGGACCTCCGGCCAGGGCCGGAGGTCCCTTCTTCACGGTGATCCTTTTCGCTGCCGCAGAAGGGGACTTTCAGAGTCCTCTTTCCGTACGGTCGACATGTGCGACTGAACCGCTCCACCGACATCGGACTGCGGATCCTGATGCTGGCGGCCGCCCGCGACGACCTGCTCACCATCGACGAGCTGGCCGCCTCCCTGGCCGTCCCGCGCAGCCACCTCGCCAAGGTGGTCCAGCGCCTCCAGCACCGGGGTCTGCTCGACACCGTCCGCGGGCGCAACGGCGGCGTCCGCCTCGCCGCCACCGCCCGGGACGCGTCGGCCGGCGAGCTGATCCGCGACCTCGAAGGCGAGACCGAGGTGGCGGACTGCGACGGCGAACCCGCCTGCCCGCTCAGCGGCGGCTGCCGGCTGCGGGGAGCGCTGCGGGCCGCACAGGAGGCGTTCTACGCGTCTCTCGACCCCTTCACGATCAGCGACCTGGCCGCCCCACCGGTCCGCCGGACGCTGCTCACCCTCGGCCGCTACCGGGAGACATCCTGATGTTGTCCACATCCAGCACACCGATTATCGAGGCCACCCTGCCGGTCGTCGGCGACCACCTCGAAGCGATCTCCGGCGTCTTCTACGAGACGATGATCGGGGAGAATCCGGAGCTGCTGAACCTGTTCAGCCGCAGCGCGCAGGCCACCGGCGAGCAGCGCAGCGCCCTCTCCGGCGCGGTCGCCGCGTACGCCGCCCACCTGGTCGGCCAGGGCCCGCCCGCCGCCGCCTTCGACCACATCGTCGAGCGCATCGCCCAGCGGCACTGCGCCCTCGGCATCCGCCCCGAGCAGTACACGATGGTCGGCCGCTACCTGCTCGGCGCGGTCCGGACGGTCCTCGGCGACGCCGTCACGCCGCCGATCGCTGCCGCCTGGGACGAGGTCTACTGGCTGTTCGCGGCCCGGTTGATCGGGCGGGAGGCGCGGCTCTACGCGGAGGCCGGCGTGGACGGTTCGGATCCCTGGCGGGAGTACGTGGTGGCCAGCAGAATCGCGGAGGCGGACGACACCTGCTCGTTCGTCCTGACCCCCGCCGACGGCGGTCCCGCGCCGCACTTCCTGCCCGGGCAGTACATCACGATAAATGCGGATTTATCGCCTGACGGGCGGCAGCTGCGGCAGTATTCGCTCTCCCAGGCCGCCACCGGCGGCACCCTGCGGATCACCGTGCGCCGCGTCCCCGGCGGCGCCGTCTCCGGCCACCTGCACGACCGGGTGCGTACCGGCGACACGCTGCTGGTCAGCCAGCCCTTCGGCGACCTCACGCTGCAGCCCGGCGACAGCCCGTTGCTGCTGGTCAGCGCCGGGGTCGGGATCACCCCGATGGCGGCGATCCTGGAGCACGTGGCCCGCACCCAGCCCGCCCGCGAGGTGGTCGCCGCGCACGCCGAGCGCCGTCCGGAGCGGCATGCCCTGCGCGCCGACATGATCGCCAATGGGAATCGCCTGCGATCATTCCAGGCCCTTCATTGGTACGAGGAGACCGACGGTTTCCTGGACCCGGACGCGCTGCCCGTGCACCCCGACGCGGAGGTCTACCTCTGCGGGCCCGTCCCGTTCATGCAGACGGTCCGGGCCGGCCTGCACCTGCGCGGCATCCCGGACGAGCGGATCCGCTACGAGGTGTTCGGCTCCGAGCAGTGGCGGCCCGCCCCGGAGCCCGCCGCCGCCCTCTGAGCCGTCGTCTGCATCGTCAGTGGAAATCGGCGCGGTCCAGGCGTCCCGCCCGGCGGCGGTACTCCTGGGCCTTGCCCGGCCAGTTCGTCACGACGCGCCCGCTGGCGGTGCGGTACCAGCTCTGGCAACCGACCCAGACACTGTCCGCCAGCCGGGACTGGATCTCCCGATCGTACGCATCGGAACGCTCCTCCCGTACCTCCAAGGGTTTTCCGCCTTGATCGACCACCCGCACGGCTTGCGCGATGTATCGCGCCTGGACCTCGTGGAAATAGATCACCGACGTGTTCCCGGTGTTCGTATTCGGACCGTAGACGAGGAACATGTTGGGGAATCCGGGCACCGTGACGCCGAGGTAGGCGTGCGCGCCCTCCCGCCACACGTCCTCGAGCAGCACGCCGTCCCGGCCGGTGACCCGGATGGGCACGAGGAACTCGGTCGCCGCGAAGCCCGTCCCGTAGATCAGCACGTCACACGGATGATCCACCCCGTCCGCCGTCCGGATGCCGGTTTCGGTCACCGCGACGATCTTCTCGGTCACCAGGTCGACGTCCGGCCGGGCCAGCGCCGGCAGCCACGCGTTGGTGAAGAGCACGCGCTTGCAGCCCATCGGCTCGTCCGGGGTGACCTTGGCGCGCAGCTCGGGGTCACGCACCTGGATGCGGCGCTGCAGGTGCGAGATGCCGCGCACCACCCGGTCCGCGAACCGATTCCCGGTCACCGCGGCGCCGGTCACGAGGGTGAGCAGCCAGGTGCCGGCGCGCGAGGCGCGCATCAGCGAGGGCATCTTCCGGTACGCGGCCAGCCGCGCCCGCCCGTAACGGCGATCCGGCTTCGGCAGCGTCCACGGCGGCGTCCGCTGGTACACGTCGATGTGCGCGGCCCGCCCCGCGATCGCCGGCACCAGCTGGATCGCACTGGCCCCGGTCCCGATCACCGCGACCCGCCGCCCCTCGATCGGCACGCCGGCCGACCAGTGCGCGGTGTGCACGGCCACCCCGCGGAACGTCTCGGCGCCCGGCAGATGCGGAACCGACGGCCGGGACAACTGCCCCACCGCCGGAATCAGCACATCGGCCTCGATCGCTTCCCCGTCCGTGGTCGTCACCGTCCAGCGAGCCCCGTCCCAGACGGCGTCACCGACCTCCGTCCCGAACCGGATCCGCCCGCTCACCCCGAACCGCTCAGCGCACTCCTCCAGATAGGCCAGGATCTCCTGATGAGGCGGGAAACGGCTGCTCCACCCGGGATTGAGGGCGAACGAGTATGAATACAGCGGCGCCGGAATGTCACACGCACACCCCGGATAGGTGTTGTCCCGCCACACTCCCCCGATCCGATCCGCCTTCTCCAGCAGGATCAGATCGTCATAGCCGGCCTTGAGCAGTTCAACGGCCGCGGCAATCCCGCCGAACCCGGCCCCGATGATCACAATCTTCGTCATGCCCGCGGCCCCGCCGTCTCCTGCCCAGCACCCATCCCAGCCCCCGCGCCGCCCGGCCCCTCGCCCACCACTCCAGGCCCGGCCGCCAGCTGTTCGCCCCTCACACCCGGCCCGGCCGACACCTGATCGCCCCTCACGCCCGGCCCGGCCGCCACCTGATCGCCCTCTACTTCCGGGCCTGGCGGCACGCACTCCCCCGCCGCGTGTTCGAGCCCAGCCTGCCGCTCCGACTCCACTTGCCGCTCCGGCTCCGACTGTCCCTCTGGCTCTGACGACCGCGGCGGCCTCGGAATCAGCCGGAGCGCCGCCGGAGCGTGTGCCGGCACGATCGGACTCTGCGGTATGACCGGATTTATCGCCATATAGCCGGCTCCCATCGCCGGCCGCGGATCCGAGTCGCCCGCGTTCGGCCAGAGGGCGACCGCCCGCTCGGCCAGCGCCGTGATCGTGAGTGACGGATTGACGCCGAGGTTCGCGGCCACCACGGATCCGTCGATGACGTGCAATCCCTCGTACCCGAAAAGCCTTTGATAGGGGTCCACCACCCCACTCGCGGGATCGCCGCCGATCGCGCAACCCCCGATGAAGTGCCCGGTCACCGGCCGTCCCACCAGCTCGGTCATCGCCCCGGTGGCGACGCCGTCCACCTTCGCGGCCACCCTCCGGGCGACATCGTGCGCGGCCGGCACCCACACCGGATTCGGCTCGCCGATGCCCGGCCGGCTGGTGAGCCGCCCCCGATTCGTGTGGACGGTGATCGAGTTGTCCAGCGGCTGCATCGCGAGCAGCACGATCGTCTCCCGTGACCAGTTCCGCGGCGACACGTAGAGCCGCAGGTCACGCCCCGCCTTCGCGAGCTGTTTCGCCGCCGCCCACCAGCGCGGGGTCCGGCCGGCGTCGTCGACGAGCACGGTGGCGAGCAGCGCCAGCAGGTTGCTGCCCGGCCCGTACCGCACCGGCTCCACATGCGTCACCGGGTCGGGATGGATCGACGAGGTGATCGCGACGCCGTGGCTGAAGTCGCGGTCCTTCCGCCGGGTCCGCGCGCCCAGGATGGACTCCGAGTTCGTCCGGCTCAGCTCACCGAGCTTCGCCGAGATCCGCGGCAGCAGCCCCCGGTCGCGCATCCGGTGCAGCAGCCGCTGCGTGCCGAGCGCCCCACCCGCGAAGACCACCTGCTGCGCGGTGAACGTCCTCTTCCGCCGCCCGCCGGTGCGCCGCGTCTCCACGACGTAGCCGGCCTTCCCGGTTTTCCCGGTCTCCCCGGTTTTCGCGGTTTTCCCGGGCCGGACCGCGCGCACCGTGGTCAGCTCGTGCACCACCGCACCCGCCCGCTCGGCGAGGTAGAGATAGTTCTTGACCAGCGTATTCTTCGCGTTGGTCCGGCAGCCGGTCATGCACGAGCCGCAGAGCGTACAGGTTCGCCGAGCAGGTCCGACCCCGCCGAAGAAGGGGTCCGGGACTTCGGCGCCGGGCCGTTCTCCGAAAAGGACACCCACGGGCGTACGACGGAAGGTAGCGCCCACTCCGAGATCCTCGGCGACCGCCCGCAACGCCTCGTCGGACGCCGTGCCGACCGGGTTCGTCGTCACGCCGAGCATGCGTTTGGCCTGCTCGTAGTAGGGCGCGAGCTCGGCCTTCCAGTCCGTGATCGACGCCCACTGCGGATCGGCGTAGAACGCGTCGGGCGGCTCGTAGAGCGTGTTCGCATACCCCAGCGACCCCCCACCGACCCCGGCTCCCGACATGATCATCACGTCCTTGAGCAGGGTGAGGCGCAGGATGCCGTAGCAGCCGATCGCCGGCGCGTACAGATAGTCACGCAACCGCCAGGAGGTCTTCGCGAACTCCTCGTCCGCGAACCGGCGCCCCGCCTCCAGCACGCCGACCCGGTAGCCCTTCTCCGTCAACCGCAGCGCCGCCACACTGCCGCCGAACCCGGACCCGATCACGAGGACGTCATAGTCGTCCGACATCGCCGTACCATCACACCGCTATTGGCAACATGTCAACAACACCTTTCCGTTGTGGCCCACACCGCAGATTCCGATGCCACCACCCCGCCCGAAGATCGGCGATGGTGCACCCTTCACCTCCATGGCAGACCTCTCCTTCCACCGCGGGGGCACCGGCCGCCCCCTGGTCCTGATCCACGGCATAGGCAGCCACTGGCAGGTGTGGTCGCCCATCCTGGACCGGCTGGCCCAGCACCGGGACGTGATAGCCCTCGACCTCCCCGGCTTCGGCTCCTCCCCGCAGCCACCGCACAGCTCGCCACGACCGCCCGGCACCACTTCCGAGGCAGCCACCGACCCGCAGCAGCCCGGCACTCCCACGCAGCCACCCGGCACTGCCCCGCAGCCACCCAGCGCCCCCTCGCAGTCACCCGGCACTGCCCCGCAATCACCCGGCGCTTCCTCGCAGCCACCCGGCACTGCCCCGCAATCACCCGGCGGTCCCTCGCAGCCACTCCGCGCCTCGGCGCAGGCATCCGGCGGCACTCCGCGCGGGGCTCGGCCCGGCTCGGTGCCATGGTTCGCCGACCGGGTAGCCGACCTCCTCGACGACCTGGACCTCCCCACCCCGGACATAGCCGGCAGCTCCCTGGGCGGAGGCGTAGCCCTCGAACTGGGCCGCCGAGGCCGAGCCCGCTCAGTGACAGCCTTCGCCCCGGTGGGCTTCTGGTCCACCCCCGGCCGTATCTGGTGCCAGACAGTGGTGACGACGGCCCGCACCGGAGCCCGCCGCCTGTCCCGCCGGCTCCCGGCCATCATGAACAACCGAGCGTCCCGGGCAGCTTTCTGCGCCGTCTTCTACGCCCGCCCGTCCCACCTGAACCCCGACGAAGCCCTGGCAGCAGCCCAGAACCTCGCCACCTGCCCCGGTTTCACCGATGCGAGGAACGCCTTCGCCCACCTACCTCCCTGGACCGCCGGCAACCTGGGCGCCCTGCCGGACATCCCCGTCACGATCGCCTGGGGCACAAAAGACGCGGTACTCCCCTACAACCAGTCCCGCCAAGCCCAGAAGATCCTCCCCAAAGCACGTCACATCACCCTTCCCAAATGCGGCCACCTACCTTTCGCCGACGACCCCACCCGCTGCGCGGAAATCCTCCTGAACGCATAAAGGGACAAATGCGTTGGCGGCCGCCCGATCGCGGATTAGGCTGGGCAGCGGAGGCCCTCTTCCGCAGCGGATTCCACAGCCCGGCACGAAAGGGAATCCGCACAAGGCTTCCCGGATTCGCAGCCGCCGGACCATAGGGGCTGCTGCCGCCCGCCTGACCATTCGGGCATTCCGCAGTGCCGGGCCGGCCGCCGGTGGACTTGACGCCACGGGACCGGCCACCGGTGGCCTTGACGCCGCCGAGGCGACCGCTGGTGGATCCGTCACCACCGCGCCGACCGCCGGCTCATCTGCCACCGCCGCGCCGACCGGCGGCGGACCCGTCACCACCGGGTCGACAGACGGCTCGTCTGTCACCGCCGCGCCGACCGCTGGCTGATCTGTCT
>NZ_JBFAAR010000006.1:445898-496918 GCF_040639855.1 Actinoplanes sp. NPDC023714 | reverse complement strand
CACCACCGAACCGGCCGCTGGCCCACGCCCGCACCTTCGCTGTGCTGCGCGATGTGGGTCTGCCACCGCTACGCCGACCGCCGGCTGATCCGTCACCGCCGCGCCGACCGCTGGCTGATCTGTCACCACCGAACCGGCCGCTGGCCCACGCCCGCACCTTCGCTGTGCTGCGCGATGTGGGTCTGCCACCGCTACGCCGACCGCCGGCTGATCCGTCACTGCCGCGTCGACCACTGGCTGATCCGTCACCACCGAACCGGCCGCTGGCCCACGGCCGCACCTTCGCTGTGCTGCGCGGTGTGAGTCTGCCACCGCTACGCCGACCGCCTGTGGATCGGTCGGCCTTGAGCCGGCCTCGGGTGGATCTGTCACCGTCGGGCTGATCAGTTCGGCATCCGGCGGTGCCTTGCTGATCCGTGAGGGGTCGGCTGCCGGCGGCGGAGTCGGCATTGGCTGATCGGGCGCTGCGGGAATGGGTGGTGGATCGGGTCGGGATCCTTGTAATCGGCGTAATCGGGTGGCTTGGCGGCGCTTTAGGCCCCATGCTCGGTGGCGCTCGTGGTCGCGGCGGAAATTGTCGGCTATTGGGGAATAGGACTTTGATCTGGTGCGGTCTCGCATCGCGGTTATCTGGGCTCTGGTGAACAGTCCCTGTTGCGTCATACATTGATTGTCCCCGCGCCCGGAGCCGCCCCGTCAGCGTTTGATCTCGTCTTGTTCGGCGGATGGCGCTGAATGCGGTTCGGGGAAACCGTAAACGGAAAAGGGGGCTCAGGATTTGAGCAGCCAGGTCAGCAGCATCGTCACCAGGATCAGGGCGCCGGCTGCCAGGGTCACCACGGCCACCAGGGCGGAGACTTCGGACTCGGAGCGTTCGGGTCTTGCGCCGGGGGCTGTCCAGTCTTCGACGGCTGACCATACGCGGGCGCCTGCCAGTCGCATCCGGCGCTTCCAGACGCGGGGAGCGCGGGGGGAACCGAAGCGCGGCGATCCGGAGCGGGGCGAACCCGAGCGAGGCGGACCGGAGCGGGGCGAACCAGAGCGGGGCGAACCAGAGCGGGGAGAGCCCAAGCGGGGAGAGCCCGAGCCGGGCGGACCTGAACCGGGTGGACCGGAGGGGGGCGGACCGGAGCGGGCGGGGGTCACTGGTTGTCCACTCCGGACATTCGACGCACCTCCACGCACCGCCTCACTCGACCGGTCAACGACCGATGTGCGGATCAGTGATGCGGGGTGACGTACGCCGCTGGGACAATCCCCTGAGGGAACGGCAGAGGGGATCGGATGCCTGACGTGCGGGAGGCCGCGAAACTCCTGGAGAACGCCGCCCGGGTGGTGGTCTTCACCGGGGCGGGGATCTCGGCGGAGAGCGGGGTGCCCACATTCCGCGACGCGCTCACCGGATTGTGGGAACGGTACGACGCTCAGTCGCTCGCCACCCCGCAGGCGTTCCGGGACGACCCCGAGCTGGTCTGGGGCTGGTACGAGTGGCGCCGCCTCAAGGTCAGCAGCGTCCGCCCGAACCCCGGTCACCTCGCCGTGGCCGCCGTCGAGGCCCGCATCCGGGACACCACGGTGATCACGCAGAACGTCGATGACCTGCACGAACGCGCCGGCTCCAAGAATCCGGTCCACCTGCACGGAAGCCTGTTCGCGCCCCGATGCTCCGAGTGCGGCGCGAGCGCGGACCCGCCGGCAGAAGAGGACGAGCCCGGCGAGGGACGCCGTATGCCGCCGCCTCCGTGCGTACGATGCAAGGGGTTGATTCGTCCCGGTGTGGTGTGGTTCGGCGAAGCGCTGCCGGAGACGGCCCTCGAAGCAGCGGCCCGTGCCGTGTCCGATTGTGATGTGCTGCTGACGATCGGCACGTCGGGACTGGTCTATCCGGCCGCCGAGATCCCCCGGCTGGCCGCGCGGGCCGGCGCCGCCGTCGTCCAGGTCAATCCGCAGCCCACCCCGATGGATTCGGTGGCCCTGGTCAACCTGCGTGGCAGCGCCGCCCGCGTCCTCCCCGAGCTGGTGAACCTGGCGTGGCCCGACGCGATGAGCGAGACCTAGGAGACCGCCGTCACCGGCCGCGAGTCGAGACCGGATTCGTTCATCGCGAAGGCCGACAGCCGGGACCGGGATCGTTCATCACGCGTAATGCCGGTAGACCGGCCTCGCCACACACGCCGGCTTCGACGAGCCCTCCACCTCGACGGTGAAGTCGAAGGTGCTCTGCACGCCGTTGCCGGCGACCTCCTCGACGCTGACCACCGTGGCGGACAGCCGGATCCGCGCGCCGACCCGCACCGGGCTCGGGAAGCGGACCTTCTCCAGGCCGTAGTTCACCCCCATCGTGATCCCCTCGACCTGGAGCAGCGCGCCGAAAAGCGGGATGACCAGCGACAACGTGAGGTATCCGTGGGCGATCGGACCGCCGAACGGGCCGGCCTTCGCACGCTCCACGTCGACGTGGATCCACTGGTGGTCACCGGTGGCGTCGGCGAACGTGTTCACCCGCTCCTGGGTGATCTCCAGCCACTCCGAGTAGCCGAGGTCCTTGCCGACGAGCGACTTGAGGCCGTCGAGTCCGCTGACGGTGGTGGTCATTCTCAGTCTCCTTGCGAAGAAGGCGGGAGCGAACGTGTCCGATACCAGGGTATGGGGGAATCGGGCCGGTCGATGTGGACGGACCGCGGCCCATCGCCGCGGGAGTGTCCGGCCGGCGACGATGGGCCACAGCCGGACCGAGCCTCACATCCCGGGCGGTCCGAGCACCACCGCGCAAATCGCCGGTCCACCGGACTCCGCTCGGCCACACTTCTGCCGATCGGGAAGGCATGGGCACGGCGCCGCTGCGGCACCTGTGGTGGATCTACCTGATCGTCGCGTCGGCGGCCGCCGTCGCGTACGTCGCCGTCCCCCTCAACGCCGCCACCCGCTGGATCTACGTGGCGGTGAACTGCACCGCGCCGATCGCCACCTGGTACGGCACGACCCGCTGGTCGCCGCAGCGCCGGAGCGGCTGGCTCGTGATCATCTCCGGTCTGGTCCTCTCCGGGTTCGGCGACGTGCAGTTCGCCGGCTACACGGCCCGCGGCATGCAGGCGCCGTTCCCGTCCGCCGCCGACGTGCTCTACCTGCTCGGGCACGTCGCGATCGCGGCCGGCGTGGCGATGCTGGCGGCCCGGGCCGGGCGCACCGCGTTCATCGACTCGGCGGTCATCCTCACCCCGCTGGCCGTCGTCGCCTGGATCCTGGTGATCGGGCCGATGCGTACGTCCGGCGGCTCCTTCGCCGCGGAGTTCGTGGCGGTCGCCGCGCCGGCGAGCACCCTCGTGGTGGTGTACTGCGCGCTCGCCCTGGCCCTCGGCGTCGAGCTGCGCACACCCGCGGTCCGCGCCCTGCTGCTCGGCCTGATCGCCTGGTTCGTGTCGGACGCCCTCTACACCCATCGGAGCCTCTCCGGCACGTACGCCGAGGGCGGGCCGATCGACCTCGGCTGGATGGCGATGCCGATCCTGATCGCCACGGCCGGCCTGCACCCGTCGATGGTCACCACGACGCCCCGGCGGTCGGCGGTCACGATGCTCACCGTGCCGCGGGCCGTCACGCTCTTCGGAGCCGCGCTGGTGCAGCCGATCGTGCAGCTGTTCGGGAAGCCGGGAGAGCCTGCGCCGGACGACACCCCGCTCGTCCTCGGCTCGGTGATCTCCGTGTCGCTGGTCGCGGTCCGGCTGATCGCGCCGATCCACGAGCTGGCCCGGCGGGCCGGCCACGACCCGCTCACCGGGCTGGTCAACCGCAGCCTGCTGATGGACCGGCTCGGCCTCGCGCTGAGCTCACTGCCGGCCGGGGACCACCGCCGGGACCCAGCCGATAAAACCGGACAGAATAACCATCGACAAGCGCGAGTAGCGCTGCTCTTCTGCGACCTCGACCACTTCAAGACGGTCAACGACAGCCTCGGCCACGACGCCGGCGACCAGCTGCTCGTCGCGATCGCCGGGCGGATGCGGGAGACGGTCCGGGGCGGGGACGTGGTGTGCCGGCTGGGCGGGGACGAGTTCGTGATCCTGATGCCGGCCGTCTCCGACGAGGAGGCCTCGGAGGTCGCCGGCCGGGTCGCCGCGGCGCTCGCCGAGCCGCTGCGCCTCGCCGACGGCAGCGAGTTCTTCGCCTCGCTGTCGATCGGGTTGCGGACCACCGGGGACGTCACGGCCGACCCGGAGGCGCTGCTGCAGGACGCCGACACCGCGATGTACCAGGCCAAGGCGGCGGGGCGGGGCCGGATGGTCCGCTTCGACGTGCGGAGCCGGGCCGACGCCGCCCAGCGCCTGCGCCGGGACGCCGACTTCCGGCGGGCGCTGCACCACCCGGGCGAGCTGTTCTGCCTCTACCAGCCGGTCTTCCGCGTCGACGACGGCACCCTCAGCTCGGTGGAGGCCCTGGCCCGCTGGCAGCACCCGGACGACGGGCTGCTGCTGCCGGCCGCGTTCGTCGGCGTGGCCGAGGCGACCGGGACGGTGGCCCAGCTCTTCGCCGCCGTTCTGGAGCAGTCCCTGCACGAGCAGCGCGCCTGGTACAACAGCACCGGCCGGTGGATCCCGATCGCCGTGAACCTCTCCCCGCGCCAGCTGGAGGCCACCACGGCCGACGCGGTCCTGGCCGCCCTGAGCCACGCCGGCACCCCGGCGTCCGCCCTCACCCTCGAGCTGACCGAGACCGGCCTGGCCGACCCGGCCACCGTCGACGCGGCTCTCGGCCCGCTGCGCCGGGCGGGGGTGAAGCTGGCCGTCGACGACTTCGGCACCGGCTACTCGTCGATGGCCCGGGTCGCCGACCACGGCTGGGACATCGTCAAGATCGACCAGACCTTCGTGTCCGGCATCGCTGGTGACCCGGCTCGCCGGTCGCTCGCCGACGCGATGGTGGGGATGGCGCACGCCCTGGGGATGGTCTCGGTCGCCGAGGGCGTCGAGGACGCCGCCGACCTGGCGGTCCTGCGGGAGCTGGGCTGCGAGTACGCGCAGGGCTTCCTCCTGGCCCACCCCTCCGACGCGGCGGCGGTCCTCGACCTGATCCCCCGGAGAGCCGGCGACAGACCCGACCGGGTGGCCTGAGCACGGCGGCGCGGAAATGGGTGGCGCCGCCGAGCAGGGAACGGTTGGGTGGAGGGCGCGGAGCCGCCGGGGACGGCGGCGGGTCGCGCCGGGCGGAGATGGCCGCAGGTGTGGTGCGCCACGGGACCGCCGCTGATGCGGTCGGTGCGGTGTGGTTCGTACAAGAGAAGGTTCTTGAAAAAGAGACCGAGGACACTTCCGATACGAGACCGTTCCGTTTTGCGCGGCCGCGCGTTAGCTTGCATTGAGATACGGAACGGTTCCGTTTCGCAAAGGTTTCGGGGGAACGTTTCACGTGGAGACCCAACAACAAGGGCACCCCAGGCGCTGGGCCATCCTCGGCGTGCTGGTGATCAGCCTGCTCGTCGTCGTGCTCGACAACACCGTGCTCAACGTCGCGATGCGCACGATCGCCGACCCGCAGGCCGGCCTCGGCGCCAGCCAGAGCGAGCTCGAATGGGCGATCAACTCCTACACGCTCGTGTTCGCCGGGCTGCTGTTCACCGCCGGCATCCTCGCCGACCGGCTGGGCCGCCGGCTGAGCCTCACCTTCGGACTGATCGTCTTCGGCCTCGCCAGCCTGTTCTCGGCATACGCCACCACGCCCGACATGCTGATCGCGGCCCGCGCCGTGATGGGTCTGGGCGCCGCGTTCGTCATGCCGGCCACCCTCTCGATCATCGCGAACGTCTTCGACCCGAAGGAGCGCCCGCGCGCCATCGGCGTCTGGGCCGGCGCGGTCGGCCTGGCCGTGGCGATCGGCCCGGTGCTCGGCGGCGTGCTGCTCGAGCACTTCTGGTGGGGCTCGGTCTTCCTGATCAACGTGCCGATCGTCGTGGTCGGCGTGGCGCTCGTGATGATCCTCGTCCCGGAGTCGAAGGACCCCAGGCCCAACAGCATCGACGTCGTCGGCGTCCTGCTCTCGATCGTCGGCCTCACGCTGATCACCTACGGCGTGATCAAGGGTGGCGAGGACGGCTTCGGCGAGCCGCTCGCCTGGGGCACGCTCGTCGCCGGCATCGTGGTCATGGCGGCGTTCATCCTCTACGAGCGCCGGATCACCTTCCCCTCGCTCGACGTGCGGCTCTTCACGAACCGGCAGTTCAGCGCGTCCACCGGCATCATCGGCCTGGTCTTCTTCGCGGCCATGGGCTCGATGTTCTTCGGCGCGTTCTACCTGCAGATGGTCCGCGGCTACGGCCCGCTCGCCAGCGGCGCGCTGTTCGTGCCGTTCGCCCTCGGTCAGATGATCTTCGCGCCGCTGAGCTCCACCATGGTCAAGCGGTTCGGCCCGAAGGCGGTCAGCACGGTCGGCCTGATCCTGGTCGCCGGCGCGCTCGCCATCTGGGTGTTCATCGGCGCCGAGACCCCGATCTGGATCGTCGCTGTCACGTTCTTCGTGCAGGGCGTCGGCATGGCGAACGTGATGCCGCCGGCCACCGAGGCGATCATGTCGGCGCTGCCGCGGGAGAAGGCCGGGGTCGGCTCGGCGGTCAGCAACACGATCCGCCAGCTCGGCGGCGCGCTCGGCGTCGCGGTCCTCGGCGCGGTCGTCTCCTCGGTCTACCGCGACCACCTGGAGGCGCCGGCCGGTCTGCCGGACGCCGCCGCCGACCTGGCCCGCGAGTCGATCGCCGGCGCCTACGCGGTCGCCGGCCAGGCCGGGCCCGCCGCGCCCGCGCTGCTGTCCGGCGCGAATGACGCATTCGTCACGGCGATGCACTACGCCTCGGTCGGCTCGACCGTGTTCGCCCTGCTCGGGGCGCTGGTCGCCGCCCTCTGGCTTCCCGGCCGCAAGCAGGAGAGCCGACCTGAGGCGTTGCAAGAAGACCGCACGCTGGTCGACGCGTGAACCCCCGGTAACAATGAACACCATGACCACCAGCACCGACGCCGGCCAGGAGCGTAAGGCTCCTGGCCGGCCCCGCAGCGCCCAGGCCGACGAGGCCATCCTCGACGCGGTGCTGGCGTTACTCAGCGAGGGGCAGAGCGCGGCCGCCGTCTCGATCGAGGCGGTGGCCGCGAAGGCCGGCGTCGGCAAGGCCACCATCTACCGCCGCTGGCCGAACAAGGAAGCGCTCTTCGGCGACGCGGTCCGCGCCATGAAGGGCCCGCTGCCGGAGCTCGCCGGCGAGTCGGTCCGCGAGGATCTGATCGCGCTGATCACGGCGAACCGCTCGCCGAACGCCCAGCGGAACGGCAAGGTCACCGCCTGCCTGCTGCCCGAGCTGATCAAGGACGAGGAGCTCGGGCGGATGCACCGGGCGATCGTCGAGCCGCGCCGCGAGGTGATGCGCGAGGTGCTGCGCCGCGGCGTCCGGAGCGGCGAGCTGCGGGCCGACCTCGACGTCGAGATGACGGCGCTGATGCTCTCCGCCCCTTCGATGATCCAGTCGATGCTGCGCCTGCAGGACCTGGTTCCCGACGAGGGCTTCGCCGAGAAACTGGTCGACTCGGTTCTCCGGGGAGCCCACGCCTAAGGATCAAGAGCCTGCCGGGTACGAGGGACCGGCCGTGATCCTTACTGATTCGCCAGCGAAAATGGTTCATTTACGTTGCAATCGGTGCATGAGAGATGACCCGTCCGAATCCGCACAGGCTCGGACCGAGGTTCGGGCGGCGCTGCACGCGTGGCGGGACAGCCTCGTCGACCTCGGCGACACGAACCGGCTGATCAACTTCCCGACCGACCATCCGGACCTCGTCGAGATCGTCGGGCCGGAGCCCGCGACCGTGGTGGGCCTGCTGCACCGCGGCGGCGAGTGTCACCTGGCCGGCACCGGCGGCGACCAGCAGCGCTACGCCGGCGACGACGAGGTGCTGCGGACCGAGATGCCGGAGCTGGCGCTCGACGCGGCGCTGCGCCGGATGCTGAAGAAGGCCCGCCAGGAGTACCTCGACCGCGGCGTGTCCGTGCTGCACCTCGTGCTCGGCCTGCTGCGCTGGCGGGACGAGGAGGAGAACCCGTTCGCCAGCCCGATCATGCTGCTGCCGGTGGAGCTGGTCACGTCCGGCCCCGGCGACCCGCCCCGGCTGCGGCTGCGCGACGACGAGGCCGTGATGAACCCGGCCCTCGCGATCCGTCTGCGCCGCCTCGGCATGGAGCCGCCGGCGCCGGAAAGCCACGCCGAACCGGACGTCGCGGCGATCTGGTCCGGCCTGCAGGGCGCCGTGTCCCGGCGCCGGGGCTGGCACGTGGAGCGGACCGTGCTGCTCTCCTGCCTCACCTTCCACAAGGAGGCGATCTACCGCGACCTGCTGGTCAACGAGGACCGCATCCTGTCGCACCCGGTCGTGCAGGCGCTCGCCACCACCAGCGGCAGGCAGGCCGGCACGTTCCGGTTCGCGCCGGTCCCGCCCGCCGTGGTGGACCGGGTGGCCCCGCCCGAGCACGTGCCGCTGGTGCTGGACGCCGACGCCTCGCAGCGGGCCTGCATCGCGGCGGCGGTGGCCGGCCACAGCTTCGTGATGGACGGCCCGCCCGGCACCGGCAAGTCGCAGACGATCGCCAACATGATCGGCGGCCTGCTGCACGCCGGGAAGCGCGTCCTCTTCGTCTCGGAAAAGGCCGCGGCGCTCGACGTCGTGCACCACCGGCTCGTCGAAGCAGGCCTCGACCGGTACGTCCTCGAGCTGCACGGTCACAAGGCCGGCCGCAAGGAGGTGGCGACCGCCCTCGCCGCCGCGCTGGACGACGGACCGGCCCGGCTCGACGGCCCGGAGCAGGCCGACCGGCGCGGCACCCGGGAGCGGCGGGAGCAGCTCAGCGCGTACGCCACCGCGATGAACGAGGTCCGCACCCCGCTCGGCCGCAGCCTGCACCACGTGCTCGGGATCTGCGCCCGGCTGGAGGAGGCGCCGGCCGCGCCGGTCCCGGTGATCCAGCCGGAGTCGGTGACGCCGGAGTCGGTCCGCCGGGTCATGCAGGCGGTCGGGCAGCTCGCCACGTCGTGGCGCACCGTGGTGGCCCGCGACGAGCTGCCCTGGCGGGACGTGATCCGGCGGGAACCGCTCGACCCGGCGCTCTCCGCCGCCGAGCGGGCGCTCGCCGGGCTGACCCGGGCCGTGCAGGCCGACCGGGCGCCGGTGGAGGCGTTCGGGCTGAACGGCACCGAGGACGCCGCCCGGCTGGCCCGGCTCGCGGCGCACGCCGGTGAGCGGCCGGCGCAGGTCCGCGACGAGTGGCTGACGGCGCCGGCGCTGGACGGCGTACGGCAGGCCGCCGAGGCGCTGGGCCGGGACCTCACCACGGTCCGGGCCGCCCGGGAGGCCGCCACCCGGCGGGCCGGCGCGGCCTGGTCGGCGCTGCCGGACCCGGCGGCCCTGCCGGTCGTGCCGGACCTGTCCGGCCTGGTGCCGCCGGTGCCCGACCTGGGTCCGCTCACCGCGGCCGAGGCGGACCGGCAGGCGAAGACGTGCCTCGAGGCGGCCGACACCCTGGAGCGGCACCGGGCCGTCATCGACCGGGTCACCGCGCGGATGGGCCTGCCGAACGCCGTGAAGGTGGCCGACATCGAGCGGGTCGCCACCATCGCCGAGCTGGGCCGCGGCCCGCACCGGCCGGAGCCGTTCTGGTTCGGTCCCGGCGTGGCCGGCACCGTCGCGGCCGGGGCGCAGGCGCTGCGCCGGGCCCTGGAGAACCTGGTCGCCGCGGAGATGCGGGCCCGGCCGTTCTTCTCCGAGGCGATCCTGACCCAGCCGGTCGAGGAGCTGTCCGACCGGTTCGCCCGGGTGCACCGGGGCTGGCGCAAGATGCTCGGCGCGTACCGGCACGACCGGCGGATCATCGCGGCGTTCGTGCAGCCCACCGCCGCGGTGCGGGACGCGCTGCCCCGGCTGGAGACGGCGGTGGCCTGGCAGCGGGCCCGGCAGGACCTGACCGCGGCGGAGTCGGCGTACGGCGCCGCGCTCGGCCGGTACTGGCAGGGGCCGGGGACCGACTTCGCGGCGATCGACGAGGCGCTCGGCGTCGTCGAGACGGCGCTGCGGGCCGCCCCGCCGGCGTCGGTGCAGGCGGTGGCCGCGTACGTCTGCGCGCCCGAGCCGGACCCGGAGCTGATCCGGCTCGCCACCGACGCCCGCGACGCGGTCTCGGCGAAGAAGACCGACCTGTTCCAGAGCCCGATCGACACGGCCCTCGCGTGGCTGCGGACGAACGCGACGGCGCTCGCCGCGGTGGCCGCCGTGGTGCACGCCTACGACGTGGCGACCGGCCGCACCCTGGACCACGCCGAGGTGCAGCGGCTCGCGGCGCTGCGCCGGGAGGTCGCCGAGGCGGAGGCGTCGATCGCCGGCAACGCGGCGGCGTACACCGAGGCGTTCGGGGACGCGTTCCGCGGCGGCGAGACCGACGAGGCGGCGCTGGCGGCCGCGGTGAACTGGGCCGCCACCACGCGCAGCCTGCTCACCGGCGCCGAGCAGCCGCTCACCCCGGCCCAGGCGAAGGCGCTGCGCGAGCTGCGCCCGGTGTCCGGCCTGGACCGGCTGGCGCGGGAGTGGGCGCAGGCCCGGGAGGCGGTGCTCGACGCGTTCGGCACCGGCCGCCGCACCGAGTTGGAGGCCGAGCTCGGCGACCACGAGCGGGCTCGGCGGTTCCTCCAGCGGATCCGCGGCGACGCGGACGGCCAGGAGGAGTGGTTCTCCGCGCTGGACGCCCGCGCCGTGCTCAGCGGGCACGGCCTGGACGGGGTCGTGGAGTTCTGCGCCGACCGCCGGCTCGACGCCGAGCAGGTGCAGCCGGCCGTGGAGCGGGCGCTCTACCGGGCCTGGGCGGACGCGGTGATCCAGGCCGACCACCGGCTGCGGCCGTGGCGCTCGGCCGACCGGGACCGGCTGGTCGCCGAGTTCCGGGCGCTGGACGGCCGGCTGGCCGCCGCCGCGGTGGCCGACATCGCCGAGTCGGTCGCCTCCCGGCGTCCGGACGGCGACAGCCCGGCCGCCGACCTGCTGCGCCGCGAGGCCATGAAGGCGAGCCGGCACCTGCCGGTCCGGGAGCTCATCGGCCAGGCCCGGGAGCTGGTCCTCGGGCTGCGGCCGTGCTTCCTGATGTCGCCGCTCACGGTCAGCCAGTCGCTGCCCGCGGACATCCGGTTCGACGTGATCATCTTCGACGAGGCCTCCCAGGTCACCCCGGCCGACGCGATCAACTGCATCTACCGGGGCGCCGCGCTGATCACCGCGGGCGACGACCGGCAGCTGCCGCCGACGTCGTTCTTCGACCGGGCCCTCGGCGCCGGCGAGGAGCCGGAGCAGGAGCTCGCGGTCCTCGACTTCGAGTCGGTGCTGGAGCTGGCGAAGGGCTGCGGCGCGTTCGCGAGCCTCGGCCTGAACTGGCACTACCGCAGCCGGCACGAGGCGCTCATCGCGTTCTCGAACCACGCGTTCTACCAGGGCCGGCTCAGCGTCTTCCCGAGCGCGAACACCGGCGGCCCGGACACCGGTGTGGCGCTGCTGCCGGCCGGCGGCGTCTACCGGCGCAGCACCGGCCGGGACAACCCGGTCGAGGCGGAGCGGGTGGCCGAGCGGATCGTGCACCACTTCACCACCCGGCCCGGCCTGTCGCTCGGCGTCGTCACCTTCTCGGTGGCGCAGGCCGAGGCGATCGAGCGGGCCGTCGAGGTGGTCGCGCAGGGCCGCCCCGAGCTGGAGCGGATCCTCGACGACGACCGGCTGCACGGCTTCTTCGTGAAGAGCCTCGAAGCGGTGCAGGGCGACGAGCGGGACGTGATGATCTTCTCGATCGGGTACGGCTTCGACGAGGGCGGCAAGATCAGCGCGAACTTCGGGGCGCTGAACCGGCCGAACGGGTGGCGCCGGCTCAACGTGGCGATCACCCGGGCCCGCTACCGGGTCGAGATCGTCACCTCGATCCTGGCCCGGGACGTGCCGGAGACCGACAACGAGGGGGTCCGGCTGCTCGCCTCCTACCTCGACTACGCCGAGCGGGGCCCGGCCGCGCTGGACATCCCGGTGCCCTCCTCGCAGCTGCCGGACGGCGCGGACGGGCCGTTCCAGGAGTCGGTCATCGAGACGCTGCGGTCCTGGGGCTACCCGGTGCAGGCGAACCTCGGCTGGGCCGGCGGCCGGGTCGACCTCGGGGTGCGGCGCCCGGACCGGCCGGAGACCGGATACCTGCTCGGCATCCGGTGCGACGGCAGCGCGTACGGCGGGTGCACCGCGGCCCGGGACCGGGACCGGCTCAGCGAGCAGGTGCTGCTCGGGCTGGGCTGGAACCTGCACCGGATCTGGGCGATCGCCTGGTACCGGGACCGGGCCGGCGAGGAGGCCCGGCTGCGGGCCGCGCTGGAGATGGCCGGCGGTGGCCCGCGGGCCAAGCTCACCGAGCGGCGGAACCTGGTTGCAGTGCCGTCGCCCGCCAGTTCGTGAGATCCCGCAACTGAGTGATCAGCTGTTCCGGATCGGCTCCCGGGTCGATCCGGAACAGCTGCGCCGCTTCCAGGGGCGGCACCGCGACGTGCGAGATCAGCGGGTGGAAGGGCCGCTGGTCGTGCTCGTCCGCGCCGAACAGGGTCTCGTCGAGCTTCTCCCCCGGCCGCAGCCCGGTGTACCGGATCTCCACCGGCCTGTGCGCGAGCTGGACCATCTGCCGGGCCACCTCGGCGATCCGCACCGGCTCGCCCATCTCCAGGACCAGCGCCTCCCCGTCCCGGCCGATCGCGGCCGCCTGGATCACCAGGTGCACGGCCTCCTGGGTGGTCATGAAGTAGCGGGTCACGTCCGGGTGGGTCACGGTGACCGGGCCGCCGTCGGCGATCTGCGCGCTGAACGTCGTGAAGACCGAGCCGCGGCTGCCGAGCACGTTGCCGAACCGGACGCTCAGGAACATGCCGGGCCGCCGGCTCGCGGTCCAGGCGGTGAGCCGCTCGGTGATCCGCTTCGAGTAGCCCAGGACGCTCGTCGGGTCGGCGGCCTTGTCGGTCGAGATGTTGACGAACCGTTCCACCTCGCCGGCCGCGTCGAGGACGTTGAGCGTACCCAGGACGTTGGTCTTGAGGGCCTCGGCCGGGTAGTTCTGGAGCAGCGCGAGGTGCTTGAGCGCGGCGGCGTGGAAGACCACCTCGGGCCGGCGCCTGCGGAAGATCTCCCGGATCCGCTCGCCGTCGCGCAGGTCGGCGAGGATCACCGCGGGGTCGTCCAGCTTGGCCAGCGGGTTGATCGAGAGCTGGACGGCCTGCAGCGCGCTCTCGTCGCGGTCGAGCATCATCAGCTCGGCCGGGTGGAACCGGGAGATCTGCCGGCACAGCTCGGAGCCGATCGAGCCGCCGGCGCCGGTCACCAGCACCCGCTTGCCGGTGAGGTACCCGGCGATGGCGTGCAGGTCGGTCTCGATCTGGTGCCGGCCGAGCAGGTCGGTGACCTGCACGTCGCGGATGTCGCCGACCCCGACCTGGTGGTCCATCAGCTCGCTGGTCGAGGGCACCACCTTGAAGACGGCGCCGGCCTCGACGGCCCGGTCCCGGACCGCGCGGACCAGCTCGGCCTCGGCGTTGGCGACCGCGAAGACCAGCGTGCCGGCGCCGGTGCGGGCCAGCACGGCCGGGATGTCGTCCCGGCCGCCCAGCACCGGCACGCCGAGGATGTGCAGGCGGCGCTTGTCCGGGTCGTCGTCGAGCAGCCCGATCGGCAGGTAACGGCTGTTCGGGTCGTGCAGCATCGAGCGCAGCAGCAGCGCCCCGGCCTCACCGGCGCCGAAGAGCAGCACCGGGATGGCGGTCCGCTGGTCCGGGCGGCGGCGGCGCTGCCGGCGGGCGCGCTGGGCGTAGCGGACCGCGAGCATCAGGACGAGCGCGACCGCGCCGCCGACGAAGGGCGCCGGCGCGGGCACCGGGCGGCGGGAGAAGAGCACGTCGAGCACGAGGAGGACGGCCGCGGTGCCGGCGGCGGTGACCGCGACGGCGCGGACCTCCTCGAAGCTCGCGTACGGATACCGTCCCCGGTACAGGTGCCGGGCGTGGCCGAACGCGAGCTGCAGCACGACCGCGAGGGCCGAGGCCAGCAGGAATCCGGCGAGCCGGCGCCGGTCCAGGTCGGCGCCGTAGCGCATGAGGACCGCGGCGAACAGGCCGGCCACCCAGGCGGCCGCGTCCACGGCCGCCGGGAGGAGCCGGCGGTGACTGCGGGTCCAGGAGCGTAGAGACAACGTCGTCCTCCCAGCAGCAAACAGCCGGTCCCCGCGACGTTATCACCATATTTGCCCGCAAAAGCGGATCTTGCGGATACCCCTTCTTCGGGAGTAACCGGACCCTATCGTGACAATCAGCCAGGGTGACGGGGAGGTCGGACGTGGGCCTGCGCGATTACCTCGGCGTCGCCAAGCGCCACTGGTGGCTCCTGGCGGTCTGGGTTCTCGTCGCGCTCGCCGGCGCCATGGTCGTGAACCTGCGCACCACCCCGGTCTACGCGGCCCGCGTCACGTTCTTCTTCACCGCCCCGATGGCGGCCGCCGCCGAGCTCTACCCGGCCAGCATGTTCAGCTCCAGCCGGCTCGCCACGTACGCCGAACTGCTCACCAGCGACGAGATCGCCGCCCCGCTCGCCGCGCTGCCGGAGGTGGACCTGACCGCCGCGGAGATGGCCGAGCGGATCAGCTCCGAGACGATCGCCGACACGGTCCTGATGGAGGTCACGGTGGAAGACCCGTCCCGGAAGCGGGCCCTGTTCGTGGCGCAGCGGCTCGCCGTGATGTTCAAGGACGCCGTGGAGAAGCTCGAGTGGCAGGAGACCGCGGACACCTCGGCGATCAAGGTCGAGGTGGTGGACGGCCCGCACCTGGAACCCGACCCGGTCGAGCCGCAGCCGCTCAACAACGTCGCCCTCGCCCTGATGGGCGGCCTGATCATGGGCGCCGGGTCGGCCGTGGTCCGGGAGATCGCGGACAGCACCGTCCGCAGCGCCGACACCCTGCGCACGCTCGCCAGCGCGCCGGTCCTGGCCCGGATCCCGCTCGACGGCCGGGTCCCGGCGAAGGCCGGCCCGTTCGTGTCGGCCAGCGACTCGCCGCGGACCGAGGCGCTGCGCCAGGTCCGTACCCTGCTCCAGTCGGCCGCCGCCGAGACCTCCCTCAAGACCCTCGCGGTGACCAGCGCGGTCCCCGGCGAGGGCCGGTCCGCGACCGCGTGCAGCCTGGCGCTGCTCTTCGCCGAGACCGGCCAGCGGGTCCTGGTCGTCGACGCCGAGCTGCGCCGGCCCCGGCTGGCCCGGTTCCTCGGCCGGGAGACCACGACCGGCCTCTCCACCGTGCTCAGCGGCGGCGCCACCGTGGAGCAGGTGATCCAGCCGTGGGGCGCCGGCCTCTGGCTGCTCGCCGGCGGCCAGTCGCCGCCCAACCCGAGCGAGCTGCTCAGCTCGCCGCGGATGACCGAGGTGGTGGACGAGGTGCGCCGCCGCTTCGACGTGGTGATCTTCGACTGCCCGCCGCTGCTGCCGGTCACCGACGGCGAGGTGCTGGCGGCCCGCGCCGACGGGACCGTCCTGGTGGTCCGCTACGCCAAGACCACCGGCGCCGAGGTGACCGGCGCGGTCCGGGCGCTGAACGGGGTGAACGCCACGCTGCTCGGCTGCGTGCTCAACATGGTGCCGCTCAAGGGCCCGGACGCGTTCCCGAGCTTCGACCAGTACGGCGGGACCGAGCCGAAGGCCCGCCGCGGCGGGCGCCGGCGGGCCAACTTCTGGTCCCACCGGGCCGTGGGGGTGGCCGCATGAGCTCCGTCAAGAAGGGCGCGCCGGGAAGTCTCTCGACCGAGGCCGAGCGGCAGGTGCCGGGCCGGATCGCGGAGATCTTCGCGGCCAGCCCGGACGACCTGCCGGTCCGGCTCGCGAACGCGGCCCGCTATCTGCGGCGCGGTCAGGTGACCCGCTTCGCGGCCCTCTACGAGCTGTTCAAGCTGGTTCTGCCGGTGAAGGGCTCGATCGTCGAGTGCGGCGTCTTCCGGGGCGCCAGCTTCATGACGTTCGCCCAGCTCAGTGCGGCCCTGGAACCGACCAACCTGACCCGGCGGATCTACGGATTCGACTCGTTCGGCGGCTTCCCGTCGGTGTCCGAGCAGGACCGGCCGCAGACCACCGAGGCCCGGCCCGGCGACCTCGCCGCGAACAGCTACGACGAGCTGAACCGGCTGCTCGAGGTCTACGACAACGACCGGTTCCTCGGCCACCTGCCGAAGGCCCGGCTGATCAAGGGGGACGTCACCGCGACCGTCCCGGCGTTCGTCGAGGAGAACCCGCACCTCGTGGTGAGCCTGCTCTTCCTCGACCTGGACCTGTACGAGCCGACCGTGGCGGCGCTGCGGCACTTCGTCCCCCGGATGCCGCGCGGCGCCGTGCTCGCCTTCGACGAGCTGGACAACCCGCTCTGGCCCGGCGAGACCTCGGCCGTGCTGGACGAGATCGGGCTGAACCACCTCGAGCTGCGGCGGTTCGAGTTCGATCCGTACATCGGCTACGCGGTGATCCGATGACCTCGGCCGACCTCGCCCGCGCGGTACGGGCCCACGTCCTGCGGATGACCAGCAGCGGCCGCAGCTCGCACGTCGGCTCCGCGCTCTCCTGCGCCGACCTGCTCGCCGTGCTCTACGCCGACGTGCTCCAGGCCGACCCGGAGCACCCGGACTGGCCGGACCGGGACCGCGTGATCATGAGCAAGGGGCACGCCGGCGCGGCCCTCTACGCGGTCCTCGCCGAGCGCGGCTTCTTCGACACCGCGGTGCTGCACCGGCACTACCAGAACGGCTCCTACCTGTCCGGGCACGTGAGCCACGTCGGCATCCCGGGCGTCGAGTTCTCCACCGGCTCGCTCGGCCACGGCCTGCCGGTCGGCGCCGGCCTGGCCTGGCGGGCCCGGCAGACCGGCCGGTCCTGGCGCACCTACGTGCTGCTCGGCGACGGCGAGTGCGACGAGGGCAGCGTCTGGGAGGCGGCCATGTTCGCCGGGCACCACGAGCTGGCGAGCCTCGTCGCGATCGTCGACTACAACCGGATGCAGTCGCTCGGCACCACCGACGAGACGCTGACCCTCGAGCCGTTCGCGGCGAAGTGGCGCGCGTTCGGCTGGGACGTCGCCGAGGTGGACGGGCACGACCACGCCGCGCTGGTCACGGCGCTGCGGGTGCCCCGGACCGCCGAGCCGGGCCGGCCGCGCTGCGTGCTCGCGCACACGGTCAAGGGCAAGGGCGTCTCGTTCATGGAGAACCGGGTGCTCTGGCACTACCGGCACGCGTCCGCCGAGGAGCTCGAGCGGGCCCTGGCCGAGGTGGGCGCGTAGATGAGGAACCGCTTCTTCGCCGGCCTGCTGACCGCCGCGCTCGTCGACCCCGACCTCGTGCTGGTCACCGCCGACCTCGGGTTCGGTGCGGTGGACGAGTTCGCCGCGGCCCGGCCCGGCCAGTTCGTCAACTGCGGGGTGGCCGAGCAGAACATGGCCGGGCTGGCCGCCGGGATCGCGCTCGGCGGCGGGCGGGTCTTCACCTACTCGATCGCGAACTTCCCGACGCTGCGCTGCCTCGAGCAGATCCGCAACGACATCTGCTACCACCACGCCGACGTGACGGTGGTGGCGGTCGGCGGCGGGCTCGCGTACGGGGCGCTCGGCATGTCGCACCACGCCACCGAGGACCTGGCGATCATGCGGGCCCTGCCCGGGATGGCGGTCGCGGCGCCCGGCGACCCGGCCGAGGTGGACGCCGTGCTCGCCGATCTGCTCGCCGGGGGCGGGCCGGCGTACCTGCGGCTCGGCAAGACCGGCGAGCCGGCCGTGCACCGGGCCGGGGTCACGGCGCCGCGCGGGACGTCGATCCTGGCCCGGAGCAGCAGCGAGAGCGAGGTGCTGCTCTGCTCGACCGGCGCCATCCTCGACGAGGTCTGCCGGGCCGCCGAGCGGCTCGACGCGGACGTCCGGTCCTTCCCCTGGCTGGACCCCTTCGACACGGCGGCGGTCCGGGACGCGGCGTCGCGGTACCGGGCGATCGTCACGGTCGAGGAGCACTCGGTCGTGGGCGGCCTGGGCAGCGCGGTCGCCGAGGTGCTCGCCGAGACGGCCGCCGCGGTCCCGCTGCTCCGGATCGCCCTGCCGGCGCAGTCGTCGTCGGTCGTCGGGGATCAGCAGTACCTTCGCGCCGCGTTCGAGCTGGACGCCGAGTCGATCGTCCGGCGCGTCCGCAACCACCTGGAGGCGAACCGTGGACTGGCGAGTCAGATTCGTTGACTACCCCGAGCAGTGGCGGCGGCAGCGGGCCGAGCTGCTGCCGATCATCGAGGACACCATCGCCCGGGGCGACCTCATGCTGCGGCACCAGCTGCACGACTTCGAGGAGCACCTGGCCGCGTTCAACCACTCGGCCCGCGGCGTCGGGGTGAGCAACTGCACCGACGGCCTGCGGCTGCTCGCGCACGCCCTGGACATCGGGCCGGGCGACGAGGTGGTGAGCGTGGCGCACACGTTCATCGCGACGGTCTCGCCGTTCGTGCTGCGCGGCGCGAAGCCGGTCTTCGTCGACATCGGCCCGGACCACCTGATGGACACGTCGCAGCTGGCCGGGGCGATCACCGAGCGGACCAAGGTGATCATCCCGGTGCACCTGAACGGCCGGACCGTCGACATGCACGCGGTCGGCGAGGCCGCCGCGTCGGTGGGCGCCGTGGTCCTGGAGGACGCCGCGCAGGCCCTCGGCGCCACCTTCGACGGCCGGACCGCCGGCACCTTCGGCCTGGCCAGCACGTATTCCTTCTACCCGGCGAAGCTGCTCGGCGCGCTCGGCGACGGCGGCGCCGTGCTCACCGACGACCACGACCTGGCGAACCGGCTGCTGCGGCTGCGCGACCACGGCCGGGTGCAGAAGGCCGAGATCGACGGCTGGGGCTACAACTGCCGGCTCGACAACCTGCAGGCCGCCATCCTCGACTACCGGCTGGCGCGGCTGCCCGGCTGGATCGAGCGCCGCCGGGAGCTGGCCCGCCGCTACGACGAACGGCTCCGGGACGTCGGCGGCCTGCGGATCCCGGTCGGCCCGGACGCCGACCCGCGGCGCCGCGACGTCTACCAGAACTACCCGGTCACCACGGCCGAGCGGGACCGGCTCGCCGAGCACCTGCGCGCCGACGGCATCGAGACCCTGATCTCCTGGCCGATCCCGATGCACCACCAGCGCGGGCTCGGCCTCGAGCACTGGTATCTGCCGCGCACCGAGGAACTCTGCGAGCAGGTGCTGTCGCTGCCGATGCACGTCGAGCTGGAGGACTGGCAGATCGACCACGTGGCGGACAGCGTACGACGATTCTTCGGGGCATGACGTGAACCTCCCCTTCCTCAGCGTCGTCATCCCGTGCTGGAACGAGGCCCGGTTCATCGGCCCGTTCCTCGACTCGGTGCTCGGCAACTCCTACCCGGCGGACCGGATGGAGGTGCTGCTCGTCGACGGGATGAGCGAGGACGGCACCCGGGAGATCGCCCGCCGGTACGCGGTCCGCGACACCCGGCTCGTCCTCGTCGACAACCCGGGGCACAGCAAGCCGGCCGCGCTGAACCTCGGCATCAGGCAGGCCAGGGGCGACGTGATCGTCCGGCTCGACGTGCACGCCGAATACCCGCCGGACTATTTGGAGAACTGCGTCCGCGGCCTGATCGAGCACCCGCAGGCCGACAACGTGGGCGGGGTGCGGGTCTCCCGGGCCCGCGACGACACCCTGCTCGGCCGGGCCATCGCGCTCTCCACGACCAGCGTCTTCGGCGCCGGGAACTCGAAGTACCGGGTCGGCGTGGCCCAGCCGCAGTGGGTCGACACGGTCTTCGGCGGCTGCTACCGCAAGTCGGTCTTCGACCGGATCGGGCTCTTCGACGAGCAGCTCACCCGGGCCCAGGACCGCGAGTTCAACCAGCGGCTGCGCGCCGCCGGCGGCAACATCCTGCTGCTCCCGGAGATCACCTGTACGTACTACGCCCGCAGCGACCTCCGCGAGTTCTGCTCGTGGACCTTCGAGGCCGGATACTGGCCGTTCAAGGCCAGCCGCATGGTGGGCCGCTGGATCGGCTCGTGGCGCAACGTCGTACCGATGGGGTTCGTCGTCGCCCTCGCGGCCGGCGCCGCGGCAGCCCCGGTGAGCCGCACGGCCCGGCGCGCGACCGGCGCGGTGGCCGCCGCCTACGGGCTCACGGCCCTCACCTTCGCGGCCCGGCTCGCCCGCCGGCACCGCGACCCCGGCCTGGCCGCGGCGATGCCGGCGGTCTTCCTCGCCACCCACGTGATCTACGGCGTGGGCTCCCTGAAAGGCGCCCTGGAGCGGAAATGAGCGACGTCCTGCACTACTACCGCGGCCGGGTGGCCCTGCACGCGATCCTCGAGGGGCTCGGGGCCGGGCCGGGCGACGAGATCGTGGTCCAGTCCTACACCTGCGCCGCCGTGGTGGAGCCGCTGCTGCGCCTCGGCGTGCGCCCGGTCTTCGCCGACATCTCCCGGGACACCTTCGGCATCGACCCGGCCGGGCTGGCCGGGCTGCTCACGCCGCGCACCCGGGCGGTGATCGTGCAGCACACGTTCGGGATCCCGGCCCCGATGCCGGAGATCCTCGCGATCGGCCGGACGGCGGGCGTCCCGATCGTCGAGGACTGCGCGCACATGACCCCGGGCACCGTCGCGCGAAGCGGCTCGGTCGCCTCGTTCTGGTCGTTCGAGTGGGGCAAGCCGGTCGTCGCCGGGGTCGGCGGGAGCGCGGTGGTGCACGACGCCGGGCTGGCCGCCGAGATGCGCGCCCGCTACCGCCGGTACACCGCGCCGCCGCCGGCCCGGGAGGCGGTCATGGCGGCCGAGTACCTCGCGTACCGGGTCGCCGCCGGGACCGGGGTGCTCTGGCGGCTGCGCTCGCTCTACCGGCGGCTGGCCGGCCTCGGCATGGTCACCGGTTCCTACTCCCCCGATCCGATGAACAGCCCGGAGTACGGGTGGCGGATGAGCCGGGGCACCCGATGGCGCCTGCCGTCCCGGGTCGCCGCGGGCCGGGCCCGGGCGACCGGCCGCCGCCGGGTCACCGGCCGGGACATCGGCTACGTCCCGCACCGGATCCCGGTGGTGGTCGGCGACAAGGAGCGCGTGCTCCGCGAGGCCGCGCTGGCCGGCGTCGAGGCCGGCGACTGGTTCGCCACGCCGGTGCACCCGCTGGCCGGGGACGACCTCGCGGCGGCCGGATACACCGCGGGCAGCTGTCCGAACGCCGAGTGGGCCGCCGCCCACGTGGTCACCCTCCCGGTACGCCCCGGCACCCGCCCCGCCGACCTGGACCGCGCCCTGTCCCTGCTGGCGAGGATCGAGGCGAAGACCGATGCCTGACCGGTTCAGGATCTCCGGCGGGCCCTTCACCGAGCAGCAGGTCGCCGCGATCGCCCGGATGCACGTCGACGAGGTGCCGGACGGGTTCCTCTCCTCGCTCGGCGAGCCGGTCCTGCGCCTGCTCTACCGGCACGCCGCGGCGAGCCGGCTCAGCGCCGTGCTCCTCGCCGAGGACGCGGACACCGGCGAGCCCCTGGGCTACATCTGCGGAGCGGTGGACACCTCGGCCCTGTTCGCGGAGTTCGCCCGTCGCCGGTGGGCTGCCGCCGTACCCATGATCGTGCCGCGGCTGATGCACCCGGCCCGCGCCTGGCGGATGGTCGAAACGCTCACCTATCCGGCGGCGCCGGAAGGCGCCCTGCCGCGCGCGGAGATCCTCAACTTCGTGGTGCGGCCGGCGATGCGCGGGCGGGGGGTGGCGGCGCGGCTGTTCGAGCATCTGATGCGCTGGTACGCCGATCGCGGCGTGCCGGCCGTCAAGATCGTGACCGGGGAGGAGCAGCGGCGGGCGCACGGCTTCTACGAGAGGGCCGGGAGCGTGCTGCACGGGCGGACCGCGATCCACCGCGGAACACAAAGCCGGATTTATGTCCATAAGCTCGGTGATGCTGATTACGCTCCGAAGATGAGTGACGCACGCTATGACACGGTCAAGCGAGCGATGGACGTCGCGGTCGCCACCGCCGTGCTCACCGTGACCTCGCCGGCCGCGCTGCTGGTGGCCTGGCGGATCAAGCGGGAGGACGGCGGCCCGATCTTCTACAAGGGCACCCGGATCGGCCGCTACGGCAAGCCGTTCGCGATGCTCAAGTTCCGCAGCATGGTGATCGACGCGGCCCGGCTCGGCGGCCCCTCGACGGCCGACGACGACCCGCGGCTCACCGCTGTCGGCCGGACCCTGCGCCGGTGGAAGCTCGACGAGCTGCCGCAGATGTGGAACGTGCTGATCGGCGAGATGAGCCTGGTCGGGCCGCGCCCACAGGTGCCCTCCGACGTGCGGCGCTACACCGCCGAGGAGATGCGGCTGCTGGACGTGCGGCCGGGCGTGACCGACTGGGCGTCGATCGTCTTCCACGACGAGGGGGCGATCCTGGCCGGCCACGAGGACGTCGACCGGGCCTACGACGACCTGATCCGGCCCGGCAAGATCGCGCTCGGCCTCGCCTACGTGGAGAACCGCGGGCTCGGCACCGACCTGAAGATCCTCGGGCTGACCGCGCTCGCCCTGATCGGTTACCGGCGCACCACCGAGCTCTTGCAGCGCGAGGTCCCGCTCGACCTCGCGCACGTGCGGCGTTGAGACTGATCCGGGCGGTCCCCGATGCGGTGCGGCGCGACTACGCCGCCACCCTCCTGGCGCAGTGGTTCGTGCTCGGGATCGGTCTCTTCCTCTTCTACCTCGTCGCTCGCCGTGGTGGCGTGGCCGGCTTCGCCTACTACCAGATCGCCCGCGGGGTGGTGAGCCTCTTCCAGCCGCTCGCGATGATAGGAATGGGTCAGGGCCTCCATCGCTATCTGCCCCGGGCCAGCGCCGGCTCGGAACGGCTCGCTCTCCGCGCCTTCCTCGTCCAGGCGGGCGTCGCGGTCGGGCTCACGCTCCTCGGCATCGCCCTCGGACCCCACCTCAGCTCGCTTCTCGGCCTGCACGGCGGCACCGGCGCGGTCGCCGCCATCATGATCATGCTGGTCGGCAACTGCCTCTGCACGATGGCGGTGGCGGCCCTCCGCGGCACTCACCAGGTGGCCCGCGCGAACACCATCGCCGCGGTCGGTTTCGGTCTCATCCCGGTCCTGGTCTTCTCGCTCGCGGACCGCGTCGAGGACTTCCTGATCCTCCAGGGCGCGGGCATGACGGTGGTGGCGGCGTGGGGGACGCTCACCGTGCGTCATTCCCCGGGCGTCGAGGAGGGCGCCGGCCAGGCGATCCGCCTGCGCTCCCTGATCGCGTACGGGGTGAAGCGCCTCCCCGGCGACCTGGCGCTGCCGGCCCTCTTCACCTATCCCACCTTCGCCGTGGCGGTGGCGTCGCCGGGCGGCCCCGAGGCGGGCTACGTCGGCTTCGCCACCTCGGCCGTCACCCTGATCTGCTCGATCTTCGGAACGCTCACGCCGGTGCTGCTCCCCCGGCTCTCCCGCTTCTTCCACCTGGCCCCCGCGGACGGCGGCGGAACCACCCGGAAGCTGCTGGTCCGGCTGCCGTTCTACGCGGCGCTGCTGGCCGCCGCGGCCACCCTGATCTTCTCGCTCTTCTCCGAGGCGCTGGTCGCCGGCTTCCTCGGCCCGTCGTTCGCCGCGGCCGCGCCCATCCTCCGGCTCGGCGTGCTCTCGGCGATCCCGCTCGCCATGTTCTACGCGGCCCGGCCCACCCTGGACGCCCTGCTCGACCGGCCGGTGATCAGCCGCCTGCTGCTCGGCTGCCTGGTCCTCCAGGTGGCGGTCACCCACCTCGCCGAACTGGTGCTGCCGCCGGCGCACGCCGGGGTGCTGGCGCTCTGCGTCGCCGCGTCGGTGCTCGGATTCCGCTCCGAGCGTCTCGTGGTGCGAGCCCTGTCATGACCACGCTGGGCGATCCCCGGCCGCACCCCGGCGGCGTCGTCGTCCTCGCCTTCGTCGCCACCCTCGCCGGCCGGTTCACGCTGACCCGGCTCGGCCTCGACGTGCCGGTCATCAACGACGTCCGGGTCCTGCTCTACCTGCTGCTGATCATGTGCCTGCTGCTGGAGTCGCACCGGCTCGGCCGGACCGCGGCGGCCGGCGGATACGCGGTCCTGCCCATCTTCGGCCTGCTCGGATACCAGATCCTCTCGGCCTCGTGGGCGCCGTCCAACGCCGTCACCGGGCCGATGATCGGCGACCTGGCCGCCACCGCGTTCCTGATCCTCGTCTACTACTTCCTGGCCCGCTGGGACCGCGACCACATCACCCGGATGACCCTGCACCTCTTCCACGGCGCCGCCTGGATCTACTTCCTCGCCGCGGCGTCCGGGCGCGGCCACGCCTCCAACGGGCGGTGGGCCGCTCTCGGCGGTGGCCCCAACGTCTTCGTACGCATCATGATCCTGGGCTGCATCACCTCGCTCTACCTCTACGTCCGCAGCGGGCAGAAGATCTACTGGCTGGCGCCGATCCCGGCCTTCATGTTCGGCGCCCTCGCCTCCGGCTCCCGCGGCGGCATGGCGGCCCTCGGCATCACCGGCGCCGTCGCGCTCCTCGCGATCCGCCCGAAGCTCCGCTGGAACACGATCGCGAAACCCCTCGGCTTCCTGGTCGTCCTCTCCATCATGGTGGCGCTCACGGCCGGCCCGGTCATCGCCGGCTTCGTCCAGACCCGGTTCGTCGAGGCCACCGTCGGCCAGGGCTACACCTCCGACCGCGACGTGCTCTTCGCCTGGGCGCTCCGGCTCTTCTGGCAAAGACCCCTCTTCGGTACGGGGATCAACGGCTTCCACGCGATCGCCAACCTCGGCGAGGGCGAACGGTACGTCCACAACCTCCCGCTGTCGGTCGCGGCCGAGGGCGGTTTCGTGGGTCTCGCCCTGCTCGGGCTGGCGTGGCTCGGGTTGTGGCACGCCTACATCCGGGCGCCACGCGCCGAACGCAGCCTGGAGGCCCGGGCAGCCTCCTACTGCGGCATCTTCATCGGCGCGAGCTGCCTCTTCTCCGGCGACTACTTCGACGCCCGCATCATGTGGATCATGCTGGTGCTGGCGGCGGTCCGCCCCAGCCGCCCGCCCGGCGTCCCCGCCGACGACAAGATCAGCCATCCCCGGTCCCGGGTACCGACCTGATCCGTGATTCGCTGGTGTCCATGGCCGGGCACCGGGAGACGATCCGACGCCGGCTCGCGGGCGAAGTCGTCGGCGGGTCGGTCGGCATCCTCCTCAGCGGAGGCCCCTTCGACGGCCGGATCCGAATCGTCGAACTCGACCGGGACCAGGCACCTCCGCCGCGATTCCGGGCCCGCGGAGGAGCGGCCGGCCGGACGTGGCACACCTACGAGGCGGTCCGCTCTCCGGCGGCGGCCGCGGGCTGGGTCTATGCCCATGTCGGACCCTCCGAGTGACCGATCGCATCGGGGGGGGTGCGGCTGCGGTCCACGGCTGTGGCGGGTGGCACTGCCGCAGAGATAGCCGGAGAGCAATGGGCTGCAGCCGGCGCGGCGCGGCGCGGCGTGGCTTGGGGTGGCTTGGCTGCACCACAGGGCGACAATTCGGGCGCGAGGGCAGCCCTGCGGTACAGCCGGATGCGGCATGCGGCGGTGATCGTGCCACCCATGCGCCGCGGGGCAGCGACCGTGCCAGCCATGCGCCCGCCCGAGCCGGGGACGGTCACGGCAGCGGAACGGCGCCGGCGACGTACACAGGCACCAAGAAATTGGAAATAAAACTTACCGAAGGATTGAGAAGACCTCTTTGCATCGATAGATTCTCATTCATGGACGATCTGCGACCACGGCTGCTTTCGGACATCGACACTCTCAAGGCGTTCGCTCATCCGCTCCGCCAGCGGATGCTGACGCGGCTCCAGCGGCAGGGGCCGGCCACCTCGGCCGATCTGGCCGTGGAGTTCGGGGCCGACCGGGGGGCTACCAGCTATCACCTGCGGCAACTCGCGCGGTACGGCTTCATCGAAGAGGATTCGGAGCGGTCGGCGGGGCGGCGGAAGTATTGGAGGTTCGTGCCTCAGGACCTGCGGCTGCCGCGGGAGCTCGACGATCCGGACATCACCGCTGTCGTGAACGAGATTGGCCGGCAGTGGCTGGAGCGGGCTGATCGGGACCTCACCGCCTATCTGACGAACCGGGAGGCGTACGGGGAGTTCGCGACGGCGGCCGAGCACTCGTTCGGGGCGACGACGCTGACGGCGGAGGAGCTGAGGCGGTTCGGCGAGGAGTATCAGGCGTTCCTCGGCAGGTGGCAGCGGCCGGCCACCCCCGGGAGCCGGCAGATCACGGTGCTGTTCCACGCGTTCCCGACGCCCGGGGAGAACCCGTGACGCTCTGGCGCAACCGGGACTTCACCCTCCTCTGGACCAGCCAGGCGATCTCCGGCCTCGGCGCCCAGATCAGCGCGACCGCCACCCCGCTGCTCGTGCTCTCGACCACCGGCAGTCCCGCCGAGGCGGGGCTGGTGGGCGCGGCCGGAAGCCTCCCGCACCTGATCGCGAACCTGCCGGCCGGGCCGCTCGTGGACCGCTGGAACCGGCGGCGGATTCTGCTGGTCAGCGAGGTCGTGGCCGGGGCCGGCCTGCTCACCGTACCGCTCGCGATCTGGTCGGGACTGCTGTCGACGGCCCAGCTCTGTCTCGTCGTGTTCGTGCAGGGACTGTGTTTCGTCTTCTTCGGACTCGCCGAACGGGCCGCCCTGCCGCGGGTGGTGGATGCTCCCCTCGTACCCGTCGCCATCGCCCACAACGAAGCCCGCAGCCGCGGCACCTCGCTGGCCGGACCGCCGCTCGGCGGAATGCTCTTCGGCGTCGATCGGGCGCTGCCGTTCCTCGTCGACGGGATCTCCTACCTGATCGCCGCGGCGAGCCTGCTGCTTCTCCGGCGCGACCTGCAGGAACCGGCGACGGAACCGGCCGAGCCGGTGTGGCGGGCGGCGGTCACCGGGCTGCGCTGGATGTGGCGGCACCGGTTCGTGCGGACGGCGCTCGCGCTGATCGCGACGAGCAACCTGGTGTTCCAGGCGCTGATCCTGGTCATCGTGGTGCTGGCGCAGCAGCGCGGCGCCACGGCCGGGGAGATCGGCGTGATGCTCGGCGTCTACAGCGCGGGCGGGCTGGCGGGCGCGCTGGCCGCGGGACGGCTGCACCGGCACGTCACCCTGCGCACCGTCATCCGGGTGTGGGCGGCGCTCCTGCCCCTGTTCACGATCGCACCCGGACCGATGGCGATCGGCGCGGTCGGCGCCCTGTGCGCCTTCGCCGGCCCGATCTGGAACGTGCAGATCTTCACGTACGCCAGCCTGGTCGTCCCGAACGAGCTCCTCGGCCGCGTGATGAGCGCCGGCGCGACCCTGACCTGGGGCGTCATGCCGCTGGGCTCGCTCGGCGCGGGGTTCCTGCTGACCGTGGCGGGCCCGATCCCGGCCATCCTGGTCCTCTCCGCGATCATGCTGGTCGCGGCGCTTTTCAGCACTAGTCTCTCGACTCTCCCCCTAACGAGCATTTCCGGTCACGGTTAGTACATCTGATCTAATCATGCGGTAAGGTGCGGCCATGAGCATCGACAGTGGTGAGGGACCGAGTCGCCCTATCACCGCCAAGCAGGAGCGCATCCTCGCCGTCATCCACGAGTCGATCCGCGACCGCGGCTACCCGCCCACCGTCCGGGAGATCGGCGCCGCGGTCGGCCTGGTCTCGCCCTCCTCGGTGTCGCACCACCTCAAGGTCCTCGAGCGTCACGGCCTGCTGCGGCGCGAGCCCCACGGTTCCCGGGCCGTCGACGTCCGCTCCGCCTCCGCGTCCACCGACCACACCCTCAGCATCCCGCTGCTCGGCGACATCGCGGCCGGCACGCCGATCCTCGCCGAGCAGAACGTCGACGACCACATCTCGGTCTCCGCGAGCATGGTCGGTCACGGCACGTTCTTCGCCCTCAACGTCAAGGGCGACTCGATGATCGACGCCGCCATCTGCAACGGCGACGTCGTCGTGGTCCGCCAGCAGCCGGTGGCCGAGAACGGCGACATCGTGGCCGCGATGATCGAGAACGAGGCGACGGTCAAGGTCCTCCGCCGCCGCGGCACGAAGGTCGAACTGGTGCCCCGCAATCCCCTTTACCAGATCATCCCGGGCGACGAGGCGACGGTTCTCGGCAAGGTCGTCTGTGTGATCCGTCGCCTCTGACAACCCCTGATTCGTACGTCGGAAGCACCCGCCCCCGGCGCACCCGCATGGCCGGAGTTCGACGCCGTCCGGAACTGTCGCTGAGCCGGCGGCGACGGGGTGGCCCAGAACGGTCACCGCCGCATGCCGCATCCGGCTGTACCGCAGGGCTGTCCTCACGCCCGATTTGCCGCTCTGTGGTGCAGCCACGCCAACCGGCTGCACGCCACGGCTGCCCCCGCGCCCGAATTGCCGCTCTCCCGTGCAGCCACACCCAACCGGCTGCACGCCACGGCTGTCCCCGCGCCCGAATTGCCGCCCTCCCGTACAGCCACACCCAACCCGCTGCACGCCACGGCTGCCCCCGCGCCCGAATTGTCGCTCTCCCGTGCAGCCACACCCAACCCGCTGCACGCCACAGCTGTCCACGCGCCCGACCTGCCGACGACGGCTCGGGCGCCAGAAGAGGGATGACGCGACCTCGGATCAGCGGACGAAAAGCAGGAACAGGCCCGTCCACGTGCAGCCGATCATGAAGAGGACCATGGGCAGCTCATCGGCGAGCGTCGCCAGCAGAGGACGGTCAGGAGAGTCGGCCACGGCCTGACCGTGAGCGACCATCACCCCCAGCACATGACCGATCAGGATCAGCGCAATCTGGCAGCCGGCGATGACTGAAGGGAACGGGACGACGTTCCACTCGGCGCCCGGCGCGAGACCCCACTCCTGGACCATCAGGAGCACGCCCCGCGGCCCCTCCACCAGCAGCAGCGAGAGGTAGTGGGCGAGCGTGTATCCGACCGCGATCGGGATCAGCGACGCAGTCACGTCGAGGCGGCCGGCGGTCCAGCGGACGGCCGCGTGGACCAGGGCGCAGATCAGCGCCAGGGCGAGTGTGGCCAGGACGGACGGGAAGCCCGTGCGCTGCACCAGCCCCGCCCAGAACGGTGACGCCGAGGCGCTGTCGAAGACCGTCGACGCCCACCAGATCGCCAGGAAAGCTGCCGAACCGGGCAGGAGTGGCGCCGCGAGACCGGACAGCCACGGCCTCCACGCGATCGGGCTGAGGCGGCCGGCGAGATCCGAGTACACCTCGAGGAAGTCGCCGCGCGCGAACCACGAATCCCCGCGGAGGGTGGCCAGCCACAGCTGCGTCACGACGTACAGAAGAAGGAATGATCCGACCGCGACCGGATCTCCCTGATGGGGCACCGCCAGTTCGAACCAGACGAAGAGGAGCAGGAACGCGGCCGCCGGCCAGGCGCTGCGGGAGGGGTGCGGGCGCAGCCCGCGGTGCGGCAGGCGGAGCAGCGTGAAGAGGGTCCGGAGTGGGTTGATCTGCTGCCAGACGGGTCCGAAAAGGATACTGATCGGAATCAGTCCCACCCAGAGCCAGACGAAGAGCGCGTGCGCCACGAAGGGAGCGCCGAGGAAGGCGCTGACGACGACGTAGACGCTCAGCGCGAGCACCGGATAGCGCAGCCAGTGAAGCCGCAATTCCGACATTTCGCCCGGTCGAAAAGCCACCCGCCACCGCGCGGAGATCAGGAACGACAGGACCACCACCGCGGCGCCGGCCTGCAGCACCAGATCGAGTGGCAACGGCAGATCGGAAGAACTGCCGACACCGTGAGCGATGATCACCGGACCTCGATCTGCACCAGCAGCGTCGACGGATGCATTTCGACGTCATGCAGGCCGGCCACGTCCGCCGCGAAGAAGACGCATGACGACTGCCCGGCCTGCACCGGAAACTCCAGGTCATAGCCGTGCACATGAACATCCCCGGCGACGTCGGCGGCCACCCCGAGCAGCACCGTGCTGTCCAGCGGCACCGCAACCCGATGCGGTGCGGGCTCCGCGCGCCCTTCACGGAGAGCGACATTGATGGGTACGGAACCAGGCGCGGCCGACCCGCAGGAGGCGGGGACGGCCTCGGCCGGATCGGCCCGGGTGCAGCCGCCGAGCAGCAGCACGCCGACGAGCAGGAGTGCCGACGGCTGCCGGGCCAGCGTCCGCAGCACGCCGGCGCCCGCCACCGCGACGCCGGCGCCGAGCCCGAGGGCGAGCACGACCAGCACCCGCTCGACCGCGGCGGGGCCGGCGAACGGCACGACCGCCCGGTGGAACGACGTGACGTCGGGCAGCACGAACACCGCGGTGAGGGCGGCCCCGCCACAGACCGCGAGGACCCCGCCGGCCCGGCCGCGCAGCGCCGTCACCGCCCCGCCGATCAGCAGCGGCCAGGCGAGCAGGTTGATCCCGGCCGCGCTGAGGAACGTGGTGGCCGGCGGTCCGGACTCGACGATCAGGGTCGATCCGGTCACGTGCGCGATCGAGGCGGCCGCCGCGACCAGGCCGGCGCCGCAGAGCAGCAGGTCACCGCGGGCGATCCGGCGGGACAGCACGACCAGCGCCGCGCCGAGCAGGACCGCCGCGGCCCACCAGGCCGGAGCGAGCGGCGGTTTCCCCCCGGTGATGCGGCCGCTGACGACGACGGTGGTCCCGCCGGCCGTGACCGGAATCGTCCAGTCCACGGCCTCCCCGGCCGACAGCGAGCGGCCCTCCGGGGTGGTCCGGGCGTCGATCCAGGTGTGGGTGCGGCCGGGCGGAACGGTCCTGTCGCCGACCGATACCGGACCACCGGTGCCGTTGCGCAGGAGCAGCCGGGCGCCGTTCTCGATCACCCGGATCTCAAGGCCGGGCACCTCGGGTGTGATCGAGATCAGCGTGGTGCGGCCGTCGGTGGCGGTCAGGCCGCCGGCGTGCGCGAGCGCGGGAGACGGAATGCCCAGGAATATCGCGACGAAGGCGAGTGATCCGAGGAGCCTCACTTCTGGAGATACTGCACGCTGCGCGCCACCAGCACGGTACCCACCCCGGTGAGCGCCGTGTACATCAGCAACCCGGTCACCATGTGGATGTTGAACCCGACGCTGCCCTCCTCGATCTTGCCGACGAGCAGCACCGAACCCCAGGTCAGCGGCGGCGCGAGCAGGCCGAGCAGGATCCACCGGGCGTTGACCGGGAGCGTCGTGAGCCGGTTGCCGATCCGGAACACGATCTCCAGGACCAGCGCGGCGGCGGCCACGGTGAGCGCCGGCCACCAGGCGTCCTCGGAGTCGAACATGAGGTGCATCAGCACGGCCGGGATGGCGATCAGCGCGGTGGGCAGGCCGAGCGGCAGCGGCCAGCGCCGTCCGATGACGATCAGCGGCAGCAGGAGCAGGAGCGTGCTGAAGATGTAGCCGTGCACGAGCTGCGCGTCCGGCGAGAAGATCGGCGTCGGCTCCTCGCCCATGCCGAGGTGGCGGAAACCGATCGCCGAGGCGTGCAGCGAGTAGATGTGCACCGGCAGCACCGCGAAGAGCACCGAGGTCCCGACCAGCCAGCCACCGGCCGCGCCGAGCGTCGGGGAGGGCAGCGTGGCCTGCATGAGCGCCGGGCCCATCGCGACCAGCGCCATGCCCAGGATGATCAGCTCGTGGCTGGGCGACACGAAGATCTCCATGTCCCGCTCGATGCCGAACAGGTTGTGCCACAGCGTGTCCATGCCACCGCCGACGAGCAGCGCGGCCATCCCGGCGAGCGGCAGGCGCAGGGCGTTCGGCAGCGCCAGCAGCGACCGGTAGGTCGGCACGCTCGGCAGCCGGCCCCGCATGATCCAGAGCAGGGTGAAGCCGGAGACCGCGATGCCGGAGTAGAGCACCCCGTGCCACGGCGTCCAGAACGTCTCGAGCTCCGGTGTGGTCGCGTGCGCGTACGCGTCCAGCTGCAACCCGATGACCAGCCACGCGCTCGCGACGACGAGCGTCCACCGCTCTCGCGCGCTGAACGGCACGGCGACCGGTGTGACCGCCTCCCGTTCCACCGATGTCGACATGCGAACCACCCCCGTGAAGAAATCCAGCGCACGTAACCTACATCGTCGTTGTTACATGATTCGATCGACCGCGAGAGTGGCCGGGCCGAGTGGGTGGGAGAGTCGGCGACAGCGGAGAGTGATGCGACTAGGGTGACTCACCGTGGCGAACCTGCGCGCGACACAGAAACAGATGACCCGCCGGCTGCTTCTGGATCACGGGCTCGCCCTTTTCCGTACGAAGGGTTACGCCGCGACCACGGTCGATGAGATCGCGGCTGGCGCCGGCACCACGCGGACCACGTTCTACCTGCACTTCGCGTCGAAATCGCTGCTCATGCAGGCGCTCATCGAGGACGTCCGCGATCTTCTGGACGGCGTCGACGATCCCCCGCTCGCCGAGGTGATCGAGCGCGGCGAGCCGGCGCTCGTCGAGCGGTGGCTGGCGCGCCGGTTCGACCAGTGGGCCGAGATCGGGCCGTACCTGCGCAGCGCCTACCAGGCCGCCGCGATCGAGCCGGAGATCAACGCGACGCTGACCGCCTGGTTCGACGCGACGACGGCGGCCATGCGGGCCGGCCTCGACCGCGCCGGCCGCTTCGACCCGGCCACCCGGCAGGTGCGGTGCATGCTGGCGTTCGGCCAGTTCGAGCACGTGGCGCGGCGCTGGTTCGAGTCCGGCTGGACCTTCGACCGCGACGTCACCCTCTCCACCATGACCGACAGCTGGCGGCATCTCCTGATTTAAGACCTTTTCGGGTACGAGGGAAATGGCCGCTGCCGTTCGTGTCACCGCAGATCCCGCTCGATGTGACGCGCCGTGACGGCAAGCGCCGCGACGATCTCCGGCAGCCGCTCCCGCGAGAACCGGCGGGCCGGCATCGGGATGGAGACGGCCGCCTCGACCCGCCCCACCGCGCCGCCTTGCGCCGCCGCCGGCATCGCCGAGGGCGCCCGCCGCCCCGCCGCCGGACTGCGCGCCTGGGTGGCCGACGCGGCGGTGGCCCTCGACGCCGCCTTCCAGCGCCTCGGACCCATCGCGCTCACGCCGATCAGGAGCCGCCGATGTTCGCCTGGCCCGCGCTCTACTGTGGTCGCATGCGTCTCGATCCGCCGCTGACCTACCGGGGTGCCCAGCGGTTCGCCTACCGCGAGGCGACCAAGCAGCTCCGCCACGACGACCCGGCGGTGGCGACCGCGATCAGGGATCATCTCTGGCGCCTGCGGGTCGCGGGGCTCGCCATGTTCAACCGCGGCGCGCAGAGCGTCGGCGACGAGGACCTCGGCAACGACCTCAAAGCCCTCGGGCGTGGGCATCACGGCGAACGGGCCGCGGTCCTCGGGCAGCGGACGATCGGCCAGTTCTTCTTCATGCACGCCGCCGAGTCCGACGCCGACGATCAGCGGCGCGCTCAGGCCAGCTACGAATTCCTGCACGCCACGTTCGGCGAGTTCTTCGTCGCGGATCACCTGGTGGGTGAGCTCGGCCGGCTCGCCGGGCCGGAACTCCACCCGGACGTCAACGACGACCTGCTGCACGCGCTCATCTCCCAGCAGATCCTGGCGAAGCGCCCTTCGGTGCCGGCCTTCGTCACCGAACTCGCCGCGCACCTGCCGGAGGATCGCCGGGAGCGGATCGTCGCGTTGATCGACCAGCTCGTCGCGGGAGCCCGGCAGCGGCCGCCCTCGGTGCGCTTCACCGACTACACGCCGATGGGCGTGGACCGGCTCCGCGAGATGGCCGTGTACACGGCGAACCTCGTGCTGCTCCGCGCGGCGATCGACTCGCCCTTCCCCGTCCCCGGGTGGGAGCAGTGGGATTCGCTCGTGCACCTCTGGAGGGCAGGTCTCGACAACGAGAGCTGGATCGCCGTCCTGCGCACCGTCGAACGGGTCGGCGACACCCTCACGACGGAGATCCCCGAACGGACCTCGTGGATCTATGCCGTCATGGCGGCGCGCTTACGCGGTGACACCCATGACGAGCAGATCCTTCAATACGGGAGCGCCGCCGCGCGCGGAGTCTACGACTCCGGTGGTGACAACCCGGTCGAACTGATCATCTCGGCCTTGATCGGTCTCGCCTCCGCTCATGACGAAGCGTGGACGGACTTGCCGCGTCCTGCCCCTGCCCGAAATCGACGCTCTCGTGGGGTGGTCGCTCCGTCACCGCCCGCAGATCGAGTTGAGCCCCTTCACCCTCGCGGTCGTCGTCAGCACCCGCCCGGAGGTGCTGACCTCGCACCCCGAGCTTCTCGATCCCGCCCTCTACGCCTCCGACGGGATCACCGCGGAGATCCTTCTCGATCAGTCCCGGCATCATCAGCTCAGCGTGGACAGCGATCGTTTGATCGCACTCCACCAGCAGGTGCGCGAGCTGGCTCACCGCACCGGGGCCCGGACGCCTGACAACATCATCGGAGCCGTCCGGATGATGCTCGCCGCCCTGTCGAGGAAACCCGGCGAGGAGCGATCTATCGGAATCGGCGAGCCATGGCTCGATGATGAGCCGCCGCCTCCTGCGCCTGGGCCGGCGTGAACGGGCTGCCCGGCATCGCGCCGAGGGTCTCCACCTGTTCGGCGAGGCGCTCGTGGGCGGCCGCCGCGAATTCACGGCAGGGAGGGCAGGTGACGGCTTCCGGGCGTACGGATGTCATCGCCCGCGGAACCTCGCGGCCGCAACCGGAACGCACGGCCGGGGGCAGGTCGGCGACCAGGCCGAAGGTGGAGGCCAGGATCGACCGGGCCGCCACCGGACCGCCCAGCTGGGCGTCGACGTGAATGGGCGGGCCGGCGGACATCAGAGCCGCGCCGGCTGGGCGTCGACGTGGATGGGCGGGCCGGCGGACATCAGAGCCGCGCCAGCTGTTCCTCCAGGTGGAAGACCTGGTCGAGGACGAGCATGCCCTCGTCGGGGCGGGCGTCGCCGAGGGCGGGGAAGAAGCCGGCCATGGCGGCCTGCCAGCGGGCGTTGACCTCGGTGCGGGCCATCGCCTCCTGCGCCGCCGCGAAGTCGTCGGTCTCCAGGAAGCCGACGAGCAGGCCGTCCGGGCGCAGGAAGAGGCGGTAGTCGTGCCAGCCGGTATCGGCCAGCGCCCGGAGCATGTCCGGCCAGACCGCGGCGTGCGCCTCGCGGTAGGCGTCCAGCTTCGTCGGGTCGACCTGGAGGGTGAAGCAGACGCGTGTCATGCCGGGATTATGCACCGCCGTTTGAAACGTTTCTAGCAGGTCGAGTGGAAGAGTCCGCCGACCGGCTGGTGACCGGCCAGCTCGTTGTAGATCCGGACCGCCTCGGTGGTCTCCGCCTCGTGCACGACCACGTCGCGGTCGCGCAGCGACTGGAGGGTGGCCGGGTCGGTCTTGAGGCGGTTCTCCATGCCCCGGGAGAGGACGACGACGGTGGCGCCTTGCTCCAGCAGCTCCTCGACGTCGGCGGGCTGGATGCCGGGCTCATGCTCGGTGCCGGTCTCCCGCCAGTCCCACGGCCGGCCGCCGCCCGGATAGAGCTTGAAGTCCTTGCCCGGCGCCAGGCCGGCCACCTCGATGCGGCCCCAGGAGATCGACTCGATGCGCGGAGAGTCAGCGGTCATGACCCCAGGCTATATTGTTCGCATGCGAACTAACGAGGTCCGGATCGGGCAGATCGCGGGAACGCTGCGGGAACCCGACGAGACTCCGGCCGCCGCGCTGGTCATCCACCCGGCGACCGCGACGCCCGAGCGGTTCTACGCGAACTTCGCCTCGTACCTGGCCGGCAACGGGATCGCGACGCTCACCTACGACTATCGCGGCACCGGGCGGTCCGGCTCGCCGCGCGCCAACCGCTCGCTCGGCATGCGCGACTGGATCACCGAGGACGTGCCCGCGGTGACGGCCTGGACCGCCACGAGATTCCCCGGTCAGCCGCAGCTCGCGATCGGGCACAGCGTCGGCGGTCATGCGCTCGCTCTCGGGTACGGGGGAAGCGGGCTCGCCGGTCTCGTCATCCTCGCGTCGCACGCCGCCTCGGTCGCGGCCATCCCGGATCCGGCCGAGCGCCGGCGGGTACGCCTCGTGCTGCACGTCCTCGGCCCGGCACTCGCGGCGGTGCTCGGCTACGTGCCCGCCCGCCGGCTCGGGCTCGGCGAGGACATCCCGGCCACCGCGATGCGGCAGTGGGGCGCCTGGGCGAAGCTCGACGGCTACTTCTTCGACGACCCGGCCATGGAGGCCGCGGCCCGGGCGGCGACGGTCACCCAGCCGGTCCTGGCGGTGGGGTTCACCGACGACAAGTGGGCCACGCCGGCCTCGATCGATCGGCTGACCGGGCATCTGACCGGCGCCGACGTGGAACGCCGCACCTACTCCCCGGCCGACGGCGGCGTGGACGCCATCGGGCACCACGGGTTCCTGCGCCGCGGGGTACGGGACACCCTCTGGCCGGAACTGCTCACGTGGCTGCAGAAGCAGTGCCGGTGAGCACTAGTCTCCGGTTATGACGGCGCCCCTGACCCCCCGGCTTGTCTTCGAGATGATGACCGCCGAGCGCGCGGTCCGGCGCTGGATCGACGGGCGGGCCGGGGACACCGGGATCGGGGCCGCCGGAGCGGGAGTGCTGTTCTATCTGGCGGCGCACGACCACGCGCTGGTCGGGGACGTGACAGCGGCGTTGTGCGCGTCCCCGTCCGGGATGAGCGGGTTGATCACTCGACTAGAAAAATCCGGATTTTTAGCGAAAAATCCGGATGAATCGGATGCACGGGCCGTGCGGCTGACGCTGACCCCGCTCGGGCGGGAGGCGGCGGACACGGCTCGGGTCGTGGTCCGGGATCTCAACGCGCATCTGACCGAGGGCTTCACGGCGGAGGAACTGGCCGTCGTGGCGCGCTGGCTCTCCCACGCGGCGACACTCCAACCCTGAGCGCCGGCGGCTGCTGAGCGGGGAGGCCGCGGCTGCTGAGCGGGGAGGCGGCGGCGGGCGGGACGGGTCCGGCGTTCGGGCGCGCCTCACGCGAAAGGCGCCTGGCGGCCGGGACGGGAGTCCCGGCCCGCGTCGTGGCCGGGGAGGCCGGTGATGCGGTCGGGGGCGGTTCTGACCTCGTACGAAAAAATGGTCTTGGAATTTGTGGCGGAAAGCCCAGGCCGCGTGACTTCCGCTCGAAGCGTGGGCATACCAGTGTGGAATCGGGTGCCCTACCGTTGGGAGCGAGCATGCGTCATCGGGTCGTGGTTGTCGGAGCGGGGTTCGGCGGGCTCTTCGCCATCAAGGCGCTGCGCCGGGCGAACGTCGACATCACCCTGATCAACGGAACTGCGTATCACCTGTTCCAGCCGCTGCTCTATCAGGTCGCCACCGGCATCCTGTCCGAGGGCGAGGTGGCGCCGCCCATCCGGGAAGTGCTGAAGCGGCAGAAGAACGTCGACGTCCGGCTCGGCTGGGTGCAGGACGTGGACGTCGAGAACAAGGTCGTGTCGGTCAGCGGGCCGGGCATCGACTACACCGTCGAGTACGACACGCTCATCGTGGCGGCCGGGGCCTCGCAGTCGTACTTCGGCAACGACGAGTTCGCCGAGTACGCGCCCGGCATGAAGAGCATCGACGACGCGCTCGAGCTGCGGGCCCGGATCTTCGGCGCCTTCGAGGTGGCCGACCTGCAGACCGATCCGGCGGACAAGGAGCGCTGGCTCACCTTCGTGGTGGTCGGCGCCGGCCCGACCGGCACCGAAATGGCCGGGCAGATCGCCGAGCTGGCCCACCGGACGCTGCCCGAGCAGTACCGGCACATCGACACCCGCAAGTCCCGGATCCTGCTCGTGGACGCGGTCGGGGCGGTGCTCAACACGTTCGGCGACCGGCTGTCCGGGCGTGCGAAGGAGCAGCTGGAGAAGCTCGGCGTCGAGGTGATGCTGAACACCAAGGTGGTCGGCGTCGACACCACCGGCATCGAGGTCGAGACGTCCTCCGGCCGGCAGCGGATCCCCACCATGACGAAGGTGTGGGCGGCCGGCGTGGCCGCGCCGACGATCGCCACGAAGCTGGCCGACGCGACCGGGGCGAAGACCGACCGGGCCGGCCGGGTGCACGTCGAGCCGGACACCACGCTGCCCGGGCACCCGGAGATCTTCGTGCTCGGCGACATGATGAACCTGGCCGGGGACGACGGCCGGCCGCTGCCCGGTGTGGCGCAGGTCGCCATCCAGAGCGGCCGGCACGCGGCCGACCAGATCAAGCGGCGGCTCACCGGCAAACCGGACAAGCAGCCGTTCAAGTACTTCGACAAGGGCAGCCTCGCCACGATCTCCCGGTTCTCCGCGGTCGCGAGCATCGGCAAGGTGCACCTGTCCGGCTTCCCGGCGTGGGTGGTCTGGGTCGCCGTGCACCTGTTCTACCTGGTCGGCTTCAAGAACCGGGTGACAGCGGTGCTGCACTGGGCGGTCAGCTTCCTGGGCCGGGGCAGGTCGGAACGAGTGGCCACCCAGCAGCAGGCGTTCGCCCGGCGGGCCCTCCGCCTGTACGGCGACCCGTTCAGGCGTGAGGCGGAGGAGAGCCGCTAGGACCGCCAGGTAGCGTGTACCGGCCCCCGCAGTCTTGAGGAAGGTTCATTCGTGGTTCCGGTCACGTCCCCGGTCCAGCAACCCGTCGTCGTGCCACGGCAGCGGGCGCTGGCCCCGGTGTTCCACGAGCTGACCCTCTTCCACGGGAGCATGGGCGCCGGCAAGTCGACGCTGGCGTTGCAGAACGCGTACAACCGCCGCCAGGCCGGCCGGCCCGGGGTCCTGCTCACCAGCATGGACCGGGCCGGCAGCGGGGTCCTGTCGTCGCGGCTCGGCGTGGCGGCGGACGCCATCGAGGTGCTCGACGGCGCCGACCTGGTGACGCTGATCGAACAGCAGGTGCCGGCCGGTGGCTTCGTGATCGTCGACGAGGCCCAGTTCCTCCACCCCGAGCAGGTGGAGCAGCTTGCGTACGCCGTCGACGAACTCCACGTCGACGTGGACTGTTACGCGATCTCGACGGACTTCTTGTCCCGGCTCTTCCCCGGCTCGCAGCGGCTCCTCGAACTGGCCGACCGGATCGTCTCGCTGCAGGTAGAGGTGACGTGCTGGTGCGGCCGGCCGGGGCGGCAGAACGCGCGGATCGAGGACGGGCGGGTCGCGCGGAGCGGCGCCCAGGTGGCCGTCGGGGACATCGACGAGGCGGCCGAGGTGACGTACCGGGTGCTCTGCCGGCGGCACTGGCGCAACGGCAACGCCGGGCCTGAATAGACGTCCGTCACCGAGAAACTCACATATAGCCGCTTGTCGATATTGAGTGGTTTGCCGGGCAGCCGGCGCGCCACCCCGCTCTTAGGGTGCCCTCAGTTGATCGTCCAACTTGGAGGGCCACTTGATCGTTCGACAGGCACTGTCCGCGGGGGCCGCGGGACTGCTGCTCACCGCCGTCATGGCGGCACCCGGCTCGGGGGCTTCGGCCGCCGCGGCCGCCGACTGCACGGTGGCGGCGCCGGACACCGCCCGCCTCAACACCGCCCGCACGATCGACGGCGGGCCCGTCTATGCCAAGTGGCTCGAGGAAGGCGCCACTCCGGCCACCAACGCCGCCGTGCAGAAGGCCGCGCAGCGGCACTTCAAGATCGCTGAGAACGGCAAGGAGTCGATCGCCGAGCTGGCCCGCCGGGGCTATCTGGGCGCGGCCGTCGACCACAACACCAAGAGCGTCAAGGTCGTGGTCACGCCCGAGTACGCCGGAAAGGCCGCCGGCCTGCGCGGCGCGATGAGCACCGCCCGCGCCGCGGGGGCCCGGGCGTCCACCGAGGCGACGCCGCTGCAGTCGGACGTCATCGCCGGCTGCCACAGCGGAGAGAAGATCGCCAAGGCCGACGAGCTGCTGCGCGGCAAGGCCTGGCACGCGTCGGCGAAGAAGGCGACGTTCAGCTACTACCTGGACGCGTCGGACTCGCGGCTGCACGTGAGCTTCGACCCGGACGACACCGCGGCGGCCGAGGCGGCCCGGACCGCGCTCGGGGACGTCGCGGTGGTCACCGTCGGTGAGGCGGCCCGGTCCGGGCGGCTCGACGACGGCGAGGCGCACTACGGCGGCGCCGGCGTGCGGGCCGGATCCGGCGGCATCAACACGAACACCTGCACGACCACGTTCGCGGTCCGGCGCAACTCGAACGGCCAGCGGGGCGGCCTGACGGCCGGGCACTGCTTCTCCAACGGCCAGGCGATCTACTCGTCGACCCAGTTCTGGGGAACGGCGTGGGGTGAGGCGAACTACCCGACGTACGACATGATGGGCGTCGCGTCGTCCGCGGAGACGTACGACAACCAGATCCACGTCGACCCCTGCTGCCCGAACACCCGCAACATCACCAGCAAGCGGAACCCGGTGGTCGGTGACTCGGTGTGCCTCAGCGGCATGATCACGCGCGCGGTCTGCGGCCTCGTGGTGAGCTCGGTCAGCGCCTCGTTCTGCGACGACGAGGGCTGCACCACCGGTCTCATGCAGGCCCGGCGGGCCAACGACGTGACGGTGCGCGGCGGTGACTCGGGCGGGCCGGTCTACATCAGGAGCGGCACGGCCAACGCGGTCGCGCTCGGCATGATCATCGCGTACACCGACAGCGGGCGGAATGCGTTCGCCGAGCGGATCGGCATCGTCGAGAGCCATCTCGGCGTGACCGTTCTGACGTCGTGAGCCGAGGCGGCCCGGTCCGGTGGGAACCGGCCGGGCCGCCCGTCCGTCTCATCGACCACTCGGCTCTCGTCCCGCCTGGAGGCTTCCGTCATGCCGCTCCGCCTCGCTCCCGTGTCCCTGGCCGCCGCCGGACTCGTGCTCCTGCTGGCGTCCTGCGCCCAGCCCGTGCCGTCCGAGGAGTCCGCGAAGCCCACGGCGGGCGACGCCTCGGGAAAGGCGGGCGACGCCTCGGGAAAGGCGGGCGACCCTTCGGGGAAACCGGTCGGGGCGCCCGGCTCGCTCGACGAGCTGGTGGCCGCGGATCCGGAGCGGTTCGTCGGGCTGACCGCCGACCCGGACGGGACACTGGTGATCGCCCTGGCCGCGGGCACCGACGAGCGGCAGTCCGTGGCGAGCCTGCGGGACGCGCTGGACGGCCGGAAGTACCGGACGGTCACCTGCGCCACGAGCCGCGCCGAGCTCGAGAAGGTCCTCGCCGACGTGCGGGCCACCGATCTGAAGGCGAGCGGCTACGCCATCGCCATCGATCCGGCGCTCTGCTCGGTGAAGCTGGAGGGGAACATTCCGGCCGGCGTCGTGGCGTCGCTGAAGTCCCGGTTCGGCCTGTCCCTCGTGATCAGGAGCGGGCCGGGGGCGTCCCGCGCTCAGGGATAGATCTGCCAGGCCCGCAGGTCGCCCTGCGGGTCGAAGAGGTAGCCGCCGTCGCCGTAGCCGTGGTTGGCCGGGTCGACGTTCGTGAAGATCGGCTGGGTCAGGCCCCAGAACTTGTCGGTGGCGGTGTTCGTGCCCCTGCCCACGTGCACCGTGAGGGTGCCGCCGGCCGGGATCGTGGTGCCCTTCGCGAAGGTGTAGCGGCGGTAGGCGGAGTCGCGGACCCACCAGCCGGCGACGCTCACCGGCGATGTGCCGCGATTTTCCACGAAGAATGCTTCGCCGTTCAAGTGTTCAGCGTCGGAACCGTCCGGGTCGGGGTTGACGGTCAGCGACACGTCGGCCGCCGGCCCGGCGCCGCAGCCGTCCGTGTCGTAGAGGCCGCGGTGCGCCTTGGCGGCCGCCTTCGCGGCGGCCAGGTAGCGCTGGTCCCACGTCCACTCGCCGGAGAACGGCAGCCAGAGCGCGAGGCCCCGCCCGACCAGGTCGAGGCCGATGTCCTGCCACTTTCCGCCGATCTTCACGGCGGCCGAGCGGAGCGGGCGCTCACCGCTGGAGCTGGACGCCTTCAGCGCGGTGAGCCGTACCTTGTTGCCGCCGGCCTTGACCAGCTGCTCGACCCGCACGGTCGCGGCCAGCGCGTGACACTCGCCGCGCCGCTTCGCGGGCTTCGGGGAGTACACCGTCTGCTCCATGGCCTGGATGCCGATCAGCCGGATCGACTTCAGGGCGCTGGTGCCGTCGCCGTGCACGTCGACGCGGAGGGTGTCGCCGTCGGCGACCCAGTCGACGGTCCCGGTCCAGGTGAGGGTCGCCGCCTGCGCGGGGGTGGCGGCTCCACCCAGCGCGAGCGCGGCGGCGGCGACGACGGCAGCGAGACGGCGCATCATGAGACGCCTATCGGCGCGGACCTCGGACACTTGAGAAAACCGGGTCGTTAGCTAGGCTAAACATCGTGACCTCCCCGCCACGCCGGGCCCCCAAGGCCGGCATCGATCCCGATCCCGGCAGATCCTGGTTACGGCGAGCGTGGCCGCTGGTCCGCGCCCACCGCGGTCTGCTGATCACGTCACTGGTGCTCTCGTTCATCGGCCTGATCGTCCAGGTGCAGATCCCCGACCTGGTGCGGGTCGGCATCGACGAGGCGCTCGTCGACCGCACCGCGAGCCTGAGCCGTTACGTGTGGCTCATCGCGATCCTGGCGGTCGCCCAGGGGATCATCAACTACTTCGCGCGGCTCCATCTGTTGCGTACGGCGTACGAGCTCGAGTACGACCTGCGGAACACCGTCTTCGGCCATCTCATGAGGATGTCCTACGGATTCTACGACCGGGTCCAGTCCGGTGAGCTGATGTCCCGGGCGACGAGCGACATCCGGGCCGTGCAGATGTACCTGGCGTTCGGCCCGTCGATCCTCGTCCAATGCGCCATCGCGGTGATCGCTTTCGGCCTGATGCTGTCGATCAATGCGCCGCTCGCGATCGTCGCGATGGCGGCCATGCCGGTGATCGCGTTCCTCGGCGTACGCATGCGCAAGGCGATCTTCCCGGTCTCCTGGCTGATCCAGGCCCGGCTCGCCGGGGTCGCGACCGTGGTCGACGAGAACATCCAGGGCGTCCGGATCGTCAAGGCGTTCGCGGCCGAGCGGCGGCAGATCGCCGGTCTCGCGGCGGCGGCCGACGGGGTGCGGTGGGCGTACACCACCGACGCGCGGATCCGCAGCCGGTGGATGCCGGTCATGGACAACCTGTCGCGGGTCGGGCTCGCACTGGTGCTGCTGGTCGGCGGGCTCATGGTGCTCGACGGCGACGCCACGGTCGGGACGATCGTGGCGTTCAACTCCTACGTGCTGATGCTCCAGCCGCCGTTCCGGATGCTCGGGATGATCATCATGATGGGCCAGCGGGCGGCGGCGTCGGCGCAGCGGATCTACGAGATCCTGGACACCACACCGGATATTTCAGAAATATCCGAAATAGGAAGCGCGCCCCCACCTCGCGGCGCGCTGCGCTTCCAGGACGTCCACTTCAGCTATCCCGACGGGACACTCGCCCTGGACGGCCTCGACCTGGAGATCGCGCCGGGCGAGACCGTGGCCCTGGTCGGCGCGACCGGCTCCGGCAAGTCCACTGTCGGCAGGCTGGCGGCCCGCTTCTACGACGCCGGCGCCGGTCGGGTGCTGCTCGACGGGCAGGACGTACGCGACTACCGGCTCACCACGCTGCGCGACCGGGTCGGGATCGTGCCGGACGAGCCGTTCCTCTTCTCGGTGTCGCTGCACGAGAACATCGCCTTCGGCCGGCCGGGCGCCTCCCGCGACGAGGTGGAGGCGGCCGCCCGGGCGGCCGGCGCCGACGCGTTCATCAGCGAGCTCCCGGACGGGTACGACACCGTCGTGGGCGAACGCGGCTACACCCTGTCCGGCGGGCAGCGGCAGCGGGTCGCGATCGCGCGGGCGCTGCTGGTCAACCCGCCCGTGCTGATCCTCGACGACGCCACGAGCGCGGTCGACGTACGGGTCGAGCACGAGATCCACGCCTCGCTGCGCGGGCTCATGGAGGGGCGGACCACGATCGTGGTGGCGCACCGGCTCGCCACGATCGGCCTGGCGGACCGGGTCGTGCTGATCGAGAACGGCCGGGTCGCCGCCGACGGGACCCATGCCGACCTGCTCGCGAACGTCCCGGCGTACGCCGGCGTTCTCGCCGCCCAGGAGGTCTCCGCGTGAGCATGTTCGGCGGCGGCTTCGGCGGACCCGGCGGCGGGCCGGGCTCCGGCGCGATCGGCGGGATGGGCGGCACCGGCGCCGGTCGCCGCGGCGGCAGCCCTTTCGCCGGCATCCCGCCCGAGCTGGCCGCCGGGATCGCCGTCCTGGAATCCCGCGAGCCGGATCACGGCCGGCCCGGCGAGCCGTTCTCGCAGCAGCCGGACCGGACCCGGCTCACCCTCTGGTCCCTGCTGTCCGGGCGGCCCTGGTTCCTGATCACCGCGGCCGTCGCCGTGGTCGTCGAGGCGCTGCTCCTGCAGACCGGGCCTCTCCTCGTACAGATAGGAATCGACCACGGCATCAGCGCGGGCGATCGGCAAATCCTGATCGGGTCGGCCATCGCCTTCCTCGCCTCCGTGGGCCTGACCGCGCTCGCCTCCGGGGTGCGGATCCGGCAGAGCGGGCGGCTCGCCGCCTACGCCATGCGCGACCTGCGCGTCCGCATCTTCACCCACCTGCAGCGGCTCAGCCTCGACTTCTACGTGAAGGAGAAGGCCGGCGTCACGATGACCCGGATGACATCCGACGTCGAGGCGCTCCAGCAGCTGCTCCAGGAGGGCTTCGCGCAGTTCCTCATCCACGGCCTCACCATGGTCGTCGTCACCGCGATCCTGATCCACTACAACGCCCTGCTCGCGGCGATCACCCTGGTCCTCGTCGTGCCGCCGCTGCTGCTGCTCTCGCTCTGGTTCCGGCGCGCCGCCGACGCCGGCTACCACCGCCAGCGGGACGCCATCGCCTCGCTCTTCTCGCACCTCTCGGAGAGCCTCAACGGCGTCCGGGTGATCGCCGCGCACAACCAGCAGGACCGCAACGTCGTCGAGCACCGCGAGGTGGTCGGCGCCTACCGCGACGCGAACGACCACACCGGCCGGATCAGCGCGATCTACGGGCCCGGCACGTCGGTGATCGGGCTGCTCGGGCTGGCGGCGCTGCTGCTCATCGGCGGCCGGATGGTGCTGCGGGGGACGCTCACGATCGGGGAGCTGACCGCGTTCGTGCTGTACTTGAACGCGTTCTTCCAGCCGGTCCAGCAGCTGGTGCAGTTGTACACGAACTACCAGCAGGCGCGGGCGGCGCTCGGGAAGCTGCGCGGCCTGCTAGGCACTTTTCCGACATTTCCGGAAAGTCCGGCGGCGGTTCCGCTTCCGCCGGTCGCCGGGGAGATCGTGCTGCGGGACGTCACGTTCGGCTACTTCGACGAGCGGCCGGTGCTGCGCGACGTGAACCTGCACATCGCACCGGGTGAGACGGTCGCCTGCGTGGGCCCGACCGGCGCCGGCAAGTCGACGCTCGCGAAGCTGGTGGCCCGCCTCTACGACCCGTCCGCCGGCACCGTGCTGATCGACGGCCACGACCTGCGCGACGTCACCCTCGACTCGCTGCACCGCCAGGTCGGCGTCGTCCCGCAGGAGCCGTTCCTCTTCGCCGGAACCCTGCGCGACAACATCGCCTTCGCCCGCCCCGACGCCACCGACGCCGAGGTCATGGCCGCCGTCGAAGCCGTCGGCCTCACCGACCTCGTCGGCCGCTCCCCCGGCGGCATCCACACCACCCTGCACGAACGGGGCCAGTCCGTCTCCTCCGGCGAACGCCAGCTGATCGCCCTGGCCCGCGTCTTCGTGGCCGAACCCCGCGTCGTCATCCTCGACGAGGCGACCTCCAGCCTCGACCTCCGCTCCGAACTCCGCGTCGAGGCCGCCATCCAGCGCCTCCTCCAGGGCCGCACCGCGATCCTGGTGGCCCACCGCTTCTCCACCGCCGCCCGAGCCGACCGCATCATCGTGGTCGACGAGGGCCGCATCAAGGAATCCGGCACGCACGCGGAGCTGGTGGCGGCAGGCGGTCATTACGCGGCGATGTACGCCACCTGGCAGTCACACACATGATTTGTACGAACTAGGCCATCCCCAACCGCACCGGCGCCGTCCCGTGGCGCACCACACCTGCGGCCACCTTCCGCCGGCGCACGCCGCCGCCGGCCCCGGCGTCCCCTCACGCTCCCAGCCCCGGTCCCCGCCCTCCCCCATCGGGCGAGCTGCAGCGTGTTGTCGTGACACGCCGGGCGGGACAGCGTTGGGCTGCAGCCGGGCGGGGTCAGCGCTGGATTCGGGACAGGATCAGGTCGTGGACGGTGGCGAGGCTTCGCACGTAGTCCGCCGGGATCAGGCGGCGGCCTTCCCACACGCCTTCGGCCAGGAGCAGGCGGGCGAAGCGCGAGAGCTCTTCGGTACGAAGGAACAGGTCGCTCTCGGCGAACGGTCGGCCGCGTCGATCCGCTCGTCGGCGAACCACTGGTGGCCGGTGCCGCTCGTCATCGTCACGAGGTGCCGCAGGGTGACCCGCTCGAACCCGTCGGCCGCGAGCGGCCGCAGCTCCGGCAGGTGGTCGAGCAGCGGATCGTCGAGGGTGAGCCGGCCGTCCGCCTCGGCCAGCCCGAGGGCCACCGACGTGAAGGTCTTCGCGACCGAGTACAGGTTGACCCGGTCGTCGGACCGGAAGCGGCGGCTCAGCGGCTCGTGGCCGTCCCGGTGCACGTGGATGCCGTACACGCCGAGGTCCCGCTCCCGGTGGGCTCCACGAAGTCGTTCAGAAGATCGTCGTCCACGGCCGGACGATACGACGGGGACGGTGGCCTCGGGTGAGGGGGACACCCACCCGTCCGATGTATTGCCCTACCCGCGCGTCGGGAAGAGGGTGGGCAACCAGGACGGACGAAGGGTACGGAGATGACCACACCGGCCGAGGCGGGCAATCCGGATCTTCCCTATGGATGGGCGCCGCTGGTCGCTGATCGGATTCCGCCCGCGCCGGCGCTGGTCACGCCGGGCCGGCGGGTGGTGGCGGGGCTGCTCGATCTGCTGCTGTTCGTGGTCACGCTCGGCGTCGGCTGGCTCGGGTGGGCGATGTTCACCTGGCCGGCCGGGCAGACGCCGGCGAAGCGGCTGCTCGGTCACGTGGTCGCGGACGGGGTGACCGGGCTGCCGTTCGGGCGGAAGCGGATGGCGGTCCGCGAGATGTGCCTCAAGGTGGCGCTCAACGTGGTGACGCTGACGGCGTTCGCCTGGATCGACTGCTTCTTCGTGTTCAGCGAGCAGCACCGCACCCTGCACGACCGCATCTCGAACTCGGTGGTGGTGGAACGCTGACCCGGTGGCCCACACGCCACCGGGTCAGCGGGTCATCGGCTACCCGGCCGTCCAGAAGAGGGCCCGGGCGTACTGCGCGTACAGGCCCTTCGGGTGCGCCCGGAACAGCGGCTCGGTGCCGAAGAGGACGGCCCGGCCCGCGCCGGCCGTCGTGCCCGACACCACCGCGGCCTGGCCCGCCGCCTGCGCCGGGCCGTTCGTGCCGGCCGCCGTGGGCAGCCAGTGGCCGGCCACCAGCGGATCCGCGCCGTACCGCTGCTCGACGGTGAAGCCGGTGCCGGTGAACCAGATCGGCGAGTAGACGAACGAGTGCGGCAGCGAGCCCGCCCCCACGACCGGACCGGCGTTCACCACATCGACGACGCCGTTCGCGTCACCCCGGCCGGCCGTCGCCACGGCCGGCAGCACGCCGGCGGCCGCGTTGAAGTTCGCGCCGGTCGCGCCGCGGGTCACCACGCCACCGCCGCGCGCCAGGAACGCGTCGACGGTCGCCTTGCCGGTGGCGTTCAGCGCGGCGTAGGACAGCCCGGACGAGACGATCAGCGTGTCCGCGTCGTCCAGCGAGGCGCCCCCGTTGAGCAGGGCGGTCGATACCGTACGGACCGTGAAGCCCATCTCCTTCAGGGCGAACAGCTCGTCCGCCGAGATCGCGCCGGCGATCACCGGCCGGCCGAGGACCTCACCCTTGGCGCCCGGGGGCGCCGCGGTGAAACGTACGCCCAGGCTCTGTGCCAATGCAGTGGCCTCGGGCCGCGCCTCGGCCGGGACCACGACGGTGGCCGCGCCCGTACGCCGCAGTTTGATCCCCTGCGTGAGCAGCTCATTCACCGCGCGCACGTCGTTGCCGTCCCTCAGCGTCAGCTGAAGATCCCGGCCCTTGCGCGCCTCGACCCGGCCCTCCAGCGCGGCCTCCCGGACCGGGGCGGTGGCGACGCGGGGGAACGCGGTGCGGCTGATGTCGACGGTGGCGCCCCAGAGCAGGCCGTGGCTCCAGCCGGAGATGTCGTACATCTGCGGGACCAGGTCGGAGATGTCCCGGCCCGCCTCCAGCAGCACGTTGGCGAGACCGCGCTTCGGCTGGCGCATGTCGACGAGGTAGGTGCCGGCGGCGTACCGGCGGTGGTTCAGCGTGAAGTCCCGCTGCGCCCGCTCGACCCGCACGTCGTTGTCGATCAGGTGGTTGACCAGGCGCGTCGCGGCGGGCGTGCCGGCCGGGATCACGTAGGCGCGGGGGAACGTCGTCGAGTAGCGGTCCTCCGGGCCGAAACCCTCGACGAAGCCGTCCGGGATGACCGGCGACGGCTCACCCGCCCAGCCCCGGCGGAACTGCTCGATCTGGCCGGCGAGCAGCGACGACCTGTTGGTGTCCGCGTAGGTGAGGGCGGCCTCGATCGTGGCGGCCGCGACGTCCGTGTTGATCGCCGAGCGGCGGCGCAGCTCCTCGACCGGCAGGGTGGTGTAGTTGGCGTTGTTGACCGCGAGCGGGATCTCCACGGTGTGGCCGATCGCGCCCTGGTACATGGCGTACATCGGGGTGAAGATCGGCGGCCAGTCGTCCCAGTCGCCGGGCGCGTAGTCGCGGAACGGGATGTCGGCGCGGGTCGTCTCCGGGTACCCGAGCTTCTGGATCGCCGCTTCCATGCCGAGCGCGTTCGGGAGGGCGTGCTTGATGTAGAGGTCGTACTCGTAGTTCTGGCCGTGCGGCGGGGTGGCCGGCTCGATCAGCGTGGTGCCGGTGTAGCCGTGCTCGTCGAGCATCACGAACGGCTGGGTGCCGATCACGACGTCGCGGACCGCGCGGGACTCGGGCTGGGAGCTGGTGGCGTGGTCGCGGTTGATGTCGAAGCCAGCGCCGTTGGCCCGGGTGCCGGCGATCCGGCCGTCCGGGTTGTTGGTGACCGTCACGTAGACGCGGCTCCGCTCGAGGAAGCCGGTCGTCGCGGCGTCGGTGGCCGTGGCGAGCCGTTCGATCACGCGGAGGGCGCCGTCGGTGCCCTCCCACTCGTTGCCGTGGATGTTCGCGTTGATCCAGACCGGGGTCTTATAGCCGCTTTTCAGGGATTTATCGTATTTGGCTGCCCACGGTTTGTCCTCGATCAAGGTCTTCCACTGATCCTGCCTCGCCGCCTCCCTGGCCGACTCCGGCGCGGTCACCGTGACGAGATACAGGTCGCGGCCACCTGCCGACTTGCCGATCACCTCGGCGGAGACCCGGTTCGAGGCCTTCTGGAGGGCGTTCAGCTTGGGCGCGATGGCGTGGTAGGGAATGAGGCCGAGCTTGATCGACCGATCGTCGGGGTTCTCGGGATAGACCGGGAGCTCGGTCCGCCGCGGATATCCGCGCTGTCCCGGCCTCCACCTCTCGTGCGCATCCCCGGCCGCCAGCGTCCGCGCGAGGACACCGGCGCTCTCCAGGGCCGCGACCTCGTTGCGCTCCGGCCCGTTGCCGAAGTCCCTGGTCGACGGCGTGTCGGCGGGCGCCGCGGTGGCGGGCCCGGGTGAGACGATGAGGGCCGCGGTCAGCAGCGCGCTTCCGAGTCCGGCCAGCGTTCGTGACAGGTCCATCCGCCGACCCTCCTCGGCCATCGATGCATGCGCAATGATCTATGCGGCCATTTCCTCATACCGTTAGGGTCATCGATCCCCTGGCCGGCACGGTTGTCCCCATCTCATTCGCAGGGACGTTATCGCAGGTCCCGGCGGGGCCACGTCTATGATCTGCGCGCTTTTCCCATGAGATTCACAGGAGCAACCCCCATGAACGCAACCCGGCCCCTCGCCGGTCTCGCCGCCCTCACCGCCGTCGCGCTCGGCCTGACCGGATGCGGTTCGTCGTCCTCCGACTCCCCCTCCGGCACCGCCGCCGCCGCGCCGTCCGCCTCGGCCACCCCGGCCCCGGCCGAGGAACTGCTCGCGTCGATCCCGGACGAGAAGGTCGCCGCGTACGTGTTCGCCAGCAGCGGCGCCTGCTACGCCCTCACCGGTGTCCTCGACGCGCCGGGCAAGGCGATCAGCACCAAGATCTCCGAGGACATCCCCGAGGTCGGCGGCTCCCTCACGATGTCGTTCCTCGCGTTCGGCGCCGAGAAGCCGTACGCCAAGTTCGCGATCAAGCCGGCCGCCGTCGCCGAGCAGCTGGGCGTGGGCAAGTCCTGGTACGCGGCCGACCCGGCCGAGCTGACCGACTTCGCGGACAGCCCGCTCTCCTACAACGACGAGACCGACCCGCTCGGCGCCGGCGTCCTGATCGGCACCGCCACCGACGTCGCCCGGTCCGGCGACGGCGTCTTCACCGGAACCGCCGACCTGAGCGAGATCGCCGCGGCGCACCCGGTGCTGAAGGAGGAGGAGGTCGAGCAGCTCGGCGACAAGGCGAAGTCGGTGCCGTTCGAGGCGACCGTCGACGCGAAGTCCGGCCACCTCGCCGAGCTGGCCGTGAAGATCCCGTCGGCCGGCAAGGTCAAGGGCGGCACCTGCACGATCGCCTACACCGGGTACGACGCCACGAAGGCCCTCACCGAGCCGGCCGCCGGCGACGTCAAGAAGGCCACCGCGAACGTCTACGACCTGTTGAACAGCTGACCCTCTCGTCGCGATCTTGTTGATCCGTGCGGGAACGGGGCAGCGCGAATCAACAAGAT
>NZ_JBFAAR010000006.1:426274-445799 GCF_040639855.1 Actinoplanes sp. NPDC023714 | reverse complement strand
TCGGGGAAGAGGGAGCGTGCGGACAGGGAAGCACGCCCCCTCACTCCCGATCTTGTTGATCTGCGCAGGAACGGGACAGCCGGAATCAACAAGATCGGGGAAGAGGGAGCGTGCGGACAGGGAAGCACGCCCCCTCACTCCCGATCTTGTTGATCTGCGCAGGAACGGGACAGCCGGAATCAACAAGATCTGTGAGGGCCCGGGAGGGCGGGAGGCGGAACTCGACGCCGGTCAGCCGCTCGGAGGCGGCCCAGAGGCGCTGCTGCGCGGCGACGTCGTGAGATGCCGGGGACGAATCCACTTTTTCCGGATATCCCGTGAACTGTCGCCGCCCGGGCGGACCGAAGGACTCGCCTCCGGGTCGGTGGCGGCCCGCAGCACCGCCAGCGCCGCTATCTCCGGGTCCTGCAGGAGCCACCAGGTGAGCGGTTTCAGGCGGGGGCTCATCAGGAGGCGGGACAGCCGGTCCAGGTCGCGGCCGAACCCGGTGCGCGCGTTGCCGGGGTGGGCCGCGACCGCGATGGTCGGCGCACCCGACGACGAAGAAATGCCTGCCGGTGCACGAGATCGCCCGCCGTGCCGGCGCGGTCACCGGCACGGTGAGCAGGCACTTTCCTACGGCGGAGGCCGCCGCGGGCGCCGACCCCGGCCACGACGTCTCCGGCCGCCTGCGCGCTCTGCTCGCCGCCGCGCAGCTGGCCGGCGGAGTGCGGCCGGACGTCGCCTACCAAACCTCGAGGCCCCCGCGGCCGGCCCGCGATCGCCTCTGACGATTCAGATGTTCAGGGCATGGTCACCGGGTGGCGCGAACCGCGTCGTCCTCCTTGGCCATGGCGTCCTGGCGGCCCGGCTCGTCGCGGAGGATCGCGGCGTTCAGCCAGATCTCCGGGATGGCGAACGCGTCGACGAGCGTACGCATCTGGGGCCGCAGCTCTCGCAGCAGATCATTGACGACGCCGGTGACCGCTTTCGATCGTGCTGGCGTGAGCCGGCCGTGCTCCAGGAACCAGCCCTTGTCGGCCTCGATGACGGTCAGCGCGTAGAGGTCGCAGACCCGGGCCAGCAGCGCCGCGGCGGCCGGGTCGGCGGCGCGTTCGATGCCGGCCACGAACGCCTCCAGGGTGATCCGCTCGATGTGCGCCGAGGCGGTCCGCAGCACGTGGTCCTGCACGTCGTTGAAGATGTCGAACGGCCGGTCCTTCTTCGTGGCGGCGCCGCCCCGCAGCCGCCGGATCGCGCCCTCGAGCAGGTGCTTCTCGCGGAACTCGAACATCTTCAGGTGCCAGCCGCGATCGGTGACCGCGACGTCCTCGTCCCGGCCCGGCACGGCGCCGACCAGGCGCTGGATGACCGCGCGGGCGGCCGTGCGCTCCAGGACCATCTCCCGGACCTGGTCGGCCACGAACGTGGCACGCCCCCAGCCGTCGAGCGAGCCGAACGCGTCCCGATAGCCGGTGAGCAGGCCCTTCGCGACCAGCTGGAGCAGGACCGTGTTGTCGCCCTCGAAGGTGGTGAACACGTCGGTGTCGGCCTTGAGCCCGGGCAGCCGGTTCTCGGCGAGGTACCCGGCGCCACCGCACGCCTCCCGGCACATCTGGATCGTGCGGGTGGCGTGCCAGGTCTGCAGCGCCTTCAGGCCCGCCGCCCGTGACTCGAGCTCCCGCTGCCGATGCTCATCAACATCAAGAGACCGATTCTGTACGTCGGAAAGCGTGGTCACCAGCTCTTCCTGGGCGAACGTGTACGCGTAGCTCGCGGCCAGCGCCGGCAGGAGTTTCCGCTGGTGGGCGAGGTAGTCGTTGAGCAGCACCTCGCGGTCGTCGGCGGGCCTCGTGAACTGCCGGCGGCTCTCGCCGTACCGGACCGCGATCGTGAGCGCCGCCTTGGTGGCCGCCGACGCCGCGCCGCCGACCGTGACCCGGCCGCGGACCAGGGTGCCGAGCATCGTGAAGAAGCGCCGGGTGTCGTTCTCGATCGAGCTGGAGTAGGTGCCGTCCGGCGCGACCTGGCCGTACCGGTCCAGCAGCATGTCCCGGGGAACCGTCACGTGGTCGAAGGAAATCCGGCCGTTGTCGACGCCGAGCAGGCCGGCCTTCGCGCCGGCGTCGCCGATCGTGACGCCGGGCATCGGGTTGCCGTCCTCGTCCCGGATCGGGACCAGCCAGGCGTGCACGCCGTACCGCTTGCCGCCGGTGATCAGCTGGGCGAAGACGACCGCCATCCGGCCGTCCTGCGCCGCGTTGCCGATGTAGTCCTTGCGGGCGGCCTCGTGCGGGGTGTGCAGGTCGAACGTGCAGGACTCCGGGTCGTAGACGCACGTCGTCCGCAGCTGCTGCACGTCGGAGCCGTGACCGGTCTCGGTCATCGCGAAGCAGCCCGGCAGCGCCACCGTCATGATGTCGCGCAGGTACCGGTCGTGGTGTTTCCTCGTGCCGAGCGCGACGACCGCCCCGCCGAACAGCCCCCAGTGCACGCCGGCCTTCACCATGAGCGAGAGGTCGACCTGGGCGAGCATCTCGGCGGCCACCACCGAACCGCCCTGGTCGCCGGATCCGCCGTACTCGGCCGGGAACGCGTCGACCACGCCGACGTCGAGGGGGATCTTCCGGATCAGGGCGCTGATCCGGGCCCGGGCCTCGGGGCCGGTCTCACCGGGAACGGTGACGAAGCCGGGGCCGAGGCCGTCGCGTACCGCCTGGCGCACGTGCGCCCATCGGCCGTCGAGCACCTCTTGCAGGCGAGCCGGGTCGACGGGGTTCTGCTGACCGTTCATGGCCCGATATTACCCGCGAGTAACCTCCGGCATTCGCGGGTCGGCGAAATGTCACACCCCGGGCAGCGACCGGAGAAGTGTGCGGTACCAGGTGACGCCCTTCAGGAACGCGTCGACGGTGAGGTGCTCGTCGAAGCTGTGGATCGACTCCCGCTGCTTCTTCGTCATGGCGAACGGCGTGAACCGGTAGACGCGCCGGCAGATCCCGGTGAAGTGCCGGGCGTCGGTGGCGGCCATCATGACGTACGGCGCCGTCACCGCCTCCGGGAAGTGCTCCCCGGTCACCGCCGCGAGCAGGTCGAACGCCTCGTCCACCGGCGACGACGGGGACGGCTCGCCGGCGTCGATGATCCGGATCTGCACCCGGTCGTCGTTCACGGCCTTGCGTACGTGCTCGACGACGCCGTCCACGGTGTCCCCGATCATGACCCGGATGTTCACCCCGGCCGTGGCGCTCGCCGCCACCACGTTGAGCGACGGCGACCCGCTCCGCGTCGTGACCGCGAACGTGCTGCGCACCATCGCCGCCGGCTCCGGCCCGGCCGCCAGCAGCAGCCGGGTCAGCACCTTCGGCGCCCGCGCGGCAGCGGTCAGCACCGCGCGCATCGGCTGCCCGGCGAGCGGCGCGGCCCGGCGGAACAGTTCGAGGGTGGCCTCCGGCAGCGAGGCCGGCATGGCCGACCGGTCCAGCCGGGTGATGGCCCGGGCCAGCCGCGCCGTGGGCCCCATCCGCGCCGGCGTCGACGCGTGCCCGCCGCGCCCCTCCACCCGCAGCTCCAGTGAGGTGATGCCCTTCTCGGTCACCCCGATGACCGCGATCGGCCGGCCGACCCCGGGGAACGCGTCGTACGCGACCGCGCCGCCCTCGTCCAGCACGAACCAGGGCTCGACCCCGCGCCGCCGCAGTTCACCGACGGCCGCCGGCGCGGCGTCGCCGGCCACCTCCTCGTCACACCCGAACGACAGCCACACGTCCCGCACCGGCGTGTACCCGGCCGCCAGCAGCTCCTCGACGGCCAGGCAGATCGCGACGAGACTGGCCTTGTCGTCGAGCGTGCCCCGCCCCCAGATCACCCCGTCCTCGACGACACCCCCGAACGGCGGATGACGCCACTCGCCGCCCTCGACCGGCACGACGTCCATGTGCGCCATCAGCACGACCGGCCGCTCCGCCTCCGAGCCCGGCCACCGGAACAGCAGCCCGTGACGCCCGACCGGGGTCAGCTCGAGCCGCGCGTGCAGCAGCGGGAACCGCCGCCGCAGCTCGGCATGGAACTCCTCGAACGCCCGGTGATCCCAGCTCCCCACATCCCGCGTCGACACCGTGGGGATGCGCAGCAGAGCTCGCAGGGCTTCCAGTCCTTCGTCCCCCACCATGATCACCACCCTAGAACCGAAGCCGCCCACCGAACAGACCGCCGCGTTCCAGGCCGAGACAGCAGTGGGCCGCAGCCGACCGGAGCCGGCGGGCGCGATGGGTGGCGCCAGGCGGCGGGTGCGATGGGTGGCGGCGGGTGGCGAGCGGCGGGTGGCGGGGACGGGGGTGGGTTGAGGGTGAGGGGACGCCGGGGCCGGCGGCGGGTCGCGCCGGGCGGAGGTGGCCGCAGGTGTGGTGCGCCACGGGACGCCGGTGGTGCGGTTGGGGACGGGCGCTCATTTCGTACCCGGAAGGAAGGGTGACCGGAACGCGGAGATGGACCGGCGGGAGACGAGAAAGGCCCGGCCGATGCCGGGCCTTCAGCACTTCGAAATCTCACTCCTCGTAGCGGGGAACCGCCAGAGGGTGCCTCTCGTCATCCCGCGCCGCGAGGCCCGCCATCGACCGCACGTACTGCTGCCGCGTGATCTCGCCGTCGAGCAGCTGCACGCAGAGCACCCCTTCGAGACTCTGCGGAGCGAACAGCGCCTCGGGGATCGTCAGCGGCTCGGCCTCGGCCTGGGCATCCGCGCGCACGCCGCGCACCGCGAGCACACAGGCGCCGGCCAGAACGAGGATGAGCAGGGACAGGATCAGCATCGCCACCGCCTTCATCGGTCACCGCGGGGCCGCCGAGCCCCGCCCACGACCAGTAGAACGGATCACAGCGCGTGATGGTTCGACGAAATCGGCACGACCGAGGGATGTCCTAAGTTTACTTTTTGCCGATATTGTTCCAATGTGACCGGTAGGCATGCTAAATACCCTGCGCTGCATTTGATGCGTTATCTCCCAGGGGCCTGAGCGCCTCGCAGACGCTCGTCGATGCAGGGAGACCGATGACGTACGACTACGACGGCTTCAGCCGTCTCGCCGGCGACGCCGATCCGGTGCCGGAGGCGGACTACCGGGTGAGGCTGAGACCACTGTCCCGGCGGCGGCCGGTCCGGTCGGTCCTGATCGCCGCCTTCGCCTTCGCGTTCGAGTCGACGTTCTTCGGCTGGCTCATCTCGTCCATGGCGTTGCCAGAACGCCAGCGGGCGATCACCGCCGTGATGATCGGCGCGACCGTCCTGATCGAACTGTTCCGGCTCGTCAACGTCGTGACGCTCTGTCTCGCCACGCTGCGCGCCCGGGACCCGGTGCCGGTGCCGCCGGACGAGAATCTGCGCGTCGCCTTCCTCACCACGATCGTCCCCGGCAAGGAGCCGCTGGAGATGGTCGAGCGGACGCTGAGGGCGGCCCGGGAGATCCGGCATCCGGGCCGGTACGACGTGTGGCTGCTGGACGAGGGCGACGACCCGGACGTGAAGGCGATGTGCCGCGCGATCGGGGTCCGCCACTTCAGCCGCAAGGGCGTCGCGCGGTGGAACACCGCCGCCGGCGCGTACAAGGCGAAGACCAAGCACGGCAACTACAACGCCTGGATCGACGAGCACGGCGCCCGCTACGACGTGTTCGTCAGCGTCGACCCGGATCACGTGCCGCTGCCGAACTTCTGCGAGCGGCTGCTCGGCTACTTCCGCGACCCGGACGTCGCCTTCGTGATCGGCCCGCAGATCTACGGCAACTACGACAACGTGATCACCCGGTGGGCGGAGTCGCAGCAGTACCTCTTCCACTCGCTGCTCCAGCGGGCCGGCAACCGGCTCGGCATCCCGATGCTGGTCGGGACGAACAACGCGGTCCGGATCGCGGCGCTGCGGAGCATCGGCGGGCTCCAGGACTCGATCACCGAGGACATGGCGACGAGTCTCGTGGTGCACAGCACGGTCAATGAAAAGACAAAAAATCGGTGGAAGTCGGTATACACCCCTGACGTTCTGGCCGTCGGGGAAGGGCCGTCCTCCTGGACCGACTACTTCAGCCAGCAGCACCGCTGGTCCCGCGGCACCGACGAGGTCTGCGTCGCCCAGTTCGGTTCGATGATCAAGAGCCTCGGGGTACGAAGGTCGCTGCACTACGGGCTCCTCATGGCGTACTACCCGCTGACCGCCGTGGCCTGGCTGCTCGGCGCGCTCACCGCGGTCCTGCACATCGTCCTCGGGGTGCGGGGCGTGCAGGTGCCGCAGCAGGTGTGGCTGATGCTCTACGTGGACGCCGCGATCTTCCAGGTCGGCCTCTACCTCTGGAACCGGCGGCACAACGTGAGCCCGCACGAGGAGGCCGGATCGTCCGGGCTCACCGGGATGCTGCTGTCCACGCTCTGCGCGCCGATCTACGTCTCCTCGTTCCTGCAGGCGGTGCTGCGCCGCCGCGCCGGGTTCGTGGTGACGCCGAAGGGCGACTCGGCCAGCCCGGACCGCCTGCTCACCTTCCGGACGCACCTGCGCTGGGCCGCGTTCTACGCGGTCCTGCTGATCATCGCGGTCGCCACCGGCCACGCGCACGGCCTGATGTGGCTGTGGCCCGCCCTCAACCTGACCCTCTGTCTCACACCACCGGCGCTCTGGCTGATGCAGCGGCCGGCGCCGGACGGACAACCGGCAGTCACAACAGAAGAAGAAAAAGTGGAGACCCTGGTATGACCCCCCGACCTCGCCCGTCCATCACCCGGCGGTTGCTCACCGCCCTGACCACGATCCTGGCGATGGCCGCCGTCGTCGTGGTCAACAAGCCGATCGTGGTCTACGCGACCGACCGCTACCACGAGTTCGCGATCAACCGGCAGTCCTACAAGGAGACGTACGGCCACTGGTCGCTCCTGCCGGTCCCGGCCCACTTCAAGATCAATGCCATCCACGCGGCGCTGCTGAAGACCGGCAAGGTGCTGATCATCGCGGGCTCCGGCAACAACCGGCAGAACTTCGAGGCGGGCACGTTCCGGACGATCGTCTGGGACCCGCGCACCGACCGGTTCACCGACGTGCCGACGCCGACCGACCTGTTCTGCGGCGGGCACACGTTCCTCGCCGACGGCAAGCTCCTGGTCGCCGGCGGGACGAAGTCGTACGAGGTGCTGGAGAAGGACATCGAGTACGCCGCCGGCGTCATGAAGATCAAGAACGAGTCCCCGGACTTCGGCGCCCGCGCCTTCCCGAAGGGCACCCGGTTCGTGTCCGGGGACGGCCGGATCTACGTGAGCCGCGCCGACGTGAGCGTGCCGGCCGCCACCAAGATGTGGCACGGCGCGCAGACCATGGTGCACGCCGGCGAGGCCGAGGTCTGGGTGGACGCGGCCGAGGCCGGTGACGCGCCGATCGTGAAGGAGCCGGCCCAGTACCGGATCGAGGGCCTCGAGGGCGACGACACCCGCAATCTGTACGGCATCGCCGAGAAGATCACCCGGGAGAAGCAGGAGTACGGGGGCGACAAGACGACGTACGAGTTCGACCCGGAGACCGAGCGCTACGTCCGTACCGGCGACATGGCGAAGCACCGCTGGTACCCGACCCTCGCGACGCTGGCCGGCGGCGACATCCTGGCGGTCTCCGGCCTCGATCAGTTCGGCCGGATGATCCCCGGCACGAACGAGCGCTACCAGGTCAAGAAGAAGAAGTGGGTGCCCGCCCCGAGCCTGCGCCGCACCTTCCCCACCTATCCGGCGCTGTTCCTCACCCGGGACGAGCGGCTCTTCTTCTCCGGCTCGAACGCCGGCTACGGCTCGGCCACCGAAGGACGCACCCCGGGTCTGTGGGACGTCAAGAAGAACAAGTTCCAGCCCGTGTACGGGTTGCGGGACGGCGCCATGACCGAGACGAGCGCGTCCGTCATGCTCCCGCCCGCCCAGGACCAGAAGGTGATGATCCTCGGCGGCGGGGCGGTCGGTGACTCACCGGTCTCCACGGCCCGCACCGCGATCGCCGACCTCGACGATCCGCGGCCGGTCTGGACGGCCGGCCCGGACCTGCCGAACCCGACGCGCTACCTGAACACCGTGGTGCTCCCGGACGACACGGTGTTCACCAGCGGCGGTTCCTCCGGATATCGGGGCGGACCATATCGGGGGCGTCAGCGGAGCGACCTTCACACGGCACAGATCTATGACGTACGGGGGAACGCGTTCCGGAAGGCGGCCGAGCCCACGGTCGGCCGCAACTACCACTCCGAGGCCCTGCTGCTCCCGGACGGCCGGGTCGTGACGATGGGCAGCGACCCAATCTACGACCGGTCGGGCAAGAACCCGGGCACGTTCGAGCAGCGGATCGAGATCTACAGCCCGCCGTACCTGTTCCAGAAGAACCGCCCGGTCGCGCCCACCGGCCCGAGCCTGGTCAAGCGCGGCGACAAGGCGTCGTTCGCCACCCCGGACGCGGCCCGGATCGCGTCGGCCCGCCTGGTCCGGCCGTCGTCGGTCACCCACGGCACCGATGTGGACCAGCGGTCCATCGCGCTCGGCGTGCAGCGGGGCCCCGGCAGGGTGACGCTGTCGTTCCCGGAGAAGCGAGGGCTCGTGCCGGCCGGTTGGTACATGCTGTTCCTGGTGGACGGCGCCGGCACCCCGTCCCCGGCGAAATGGGTCCGGGTGCGCTAGTTGGTGGCGAGCTCGAGGGCGTACTCGGGCCACCACTGACCGGCCGGGGGAGCTCCCGCGCGGCAGGCGCCGTCGGACTCCCCCGGCCGTTTCACCCACAGGTACGCGTCGACGAGCGGCTGGCCGGTGTCCGTGGTCGGCGACGGCCCGAGCGCCCGGCCCTCCGGGTTGCACCAGTGGCCCTCGGCGTCCCGGCCGTCGATCGCGGCCGGGCCGTTGCCGTTGCGGCTCGTGTCGATGACGAACCGGGCGCCGCCGAGCCGCTCGGAGATCTGCGTGCCGTAGCCGACGTTCGCCTCGGTGGTCTCGAAGTTCGCCACGTTCAGGCTGAACCCGTCGGCCTTCCGCACCCCGGCCTTGATCAGCGCACCGGCGACGCGGTCGACGTCCCGTACCCAACTGGGGTTGCCACCGTCCAGATAGACCCGCACCCCCGGGCCGGCCTTGAACGCGCTGATCGCCTCACTGAGCAGCGCCAGCCGCTCCTCGCCGGCCGGCCCGCTCACGCAGCCCTGCAGCACGTGCGTCACCGCGTCCGGCTCCAGCACCACGATCGCCCGGGAGTCGCGGATCGCCCCGGCCAGCGACGCGGTCCACGCCCGGTACGCGCCGGCGTCCGGCGCGCCGCCCCCGGAGTAGGCCCCGCAGTCCCGCTGTGGCACGTAGTAGGCCACCAGCACCGGAATCCGCCCGGCCGCGGCGGCCGCGGTGACCAGCGACCGCGCCCGGTCGGCGAACCCCGGCGTGTCGTCGGCGAACCACACGGCGGCCGGCGAGTCGGCGATCCGCCGGATCGCGGCGGCGTCAGCGGCCCGGCCCGCGGCGGCCCAGCTCGCCACCTGCCCGACGGCCGGGGCGTCCGGCTCCACATAGAACTCCTGGCCGGCGGCGGGAGCGACGGACGCCGACTCCCTCGACGCCGGCGGCGGCTTCTCGTCGGAGCCGGGCGTGCACGCGCCGAGGGCGACCAGTGCGGCGAGACCACAGAGAGCAGGCAGAGTTCTCATCCGGACAAACGGTACCTTCTCCCTAAATGATCACCGCACCGCCTCGTCCCACCGAAGAGCACCCCACCAGCGTGTTGAGTTGAGGTCCGCATCGCACCCCAACTCAACACGCGAGGAGGCACCCACACCCGCGTGTTGAGTTGAGGCACGCATCGCGGCGCCCGCCCCAGCGTGTTGAGTTCAGGTCCGCATCGCACCCCAACTCAACACGCGAGGAGGCGTGCACGCCCGCGTGTTGAGTTGAGGTGCGATATGCGCCTGAAGTCAACACGCGTGGGGGTTTCAGGGGAGGCGGCGCAGGACGTCCAGCAGGAACCACTCGTCCTCGTGACGGATGACGTGCTCGAACTCGGGGCGCGCGGTGAGCGCCGCATGCGCGTTGAAGCCGTCGTAGTTGTCGTTGCCGCGGTCGCGGAAGTGCAGCGAGACCAGGTCGCCGCCGGGTTCGAGGCGGGTGGTCAGGCCGGTCAGGAAGGCGTCCAGGTCGGCGGCGGAGAGGTAGTAGAGCAGGTCGCCGATGACGACGAGGTCGAACGTGCCGGGCGGCATCTCGGCCGGGACCGTGGCGCGCGCGGCGGTCACGTTCGGCAGGTCGGCCGTGTTGTCGCGGAGCTGCCGAACGGCCTCCTCGACGCTGTCGGTCGCCAGGACGGCGTCGCAGCGCGGGGCGAGCATCCGGGTGAAGACGCCGATCGAGGCGCCCGGCTCGTAGCAGCTGCGGTAGTGCTCGCGCGGCAGGCTGGCCAGGGTGACCGCGTACTTACGCTGGTTGTGCCACTTCGTCGCCACGTCCCATGGATCGTCCTTCGCCATGTAGAGACCGGTGAAGTAGTCCAGGGAGACCGTGGTCTCCGGTGGTGCGGCGTCGCCCTCTGCTCGTGTCACGCCCGAATTGTGCCGAACGCGGGAACGCCGCCGCCAACCAGGGTCAACGCGCCGCCGATCAGGGTCAACGCGCCGCCGATCAGGGTCAACGCGCCGAGACGGTGAGCGTCCCGACGCCCGCTTCGGCGGTGAGGTCGACGGCCGCACCGCCCGACGGGGAGCCGAGTGTCGCGCCGGTGGGCACTCCCCTGTCCCGGTCGCCGTAGAGCGTCACCGTCCCGGCGCCCTTGCGGAACACGGCCTTGACCGGCACCTCGCCGTCCGTGCTGATCTTCCAGGTGTTGACGCCGCCGCCCATCAGGATCGGGATGGCCGCCTCGCTCCGGGGCAGCGCCAGCGTCAGCCGCGCGGCCCCGCCGATCAGGTCGACCCGGCCGAGCGTGCCGCGGGTCAGGTCGAAGTTCGCCACCCGGGCGCCGCCGCGCATCCGGATCGACCAGTCGACGTCCTCGCCGAGCAGCACGTCCACCCGGGCGGAGCCCTCCGGGCCGGTGCCCTTCACGAAGACCTTCACGGTGTCGCCGTCGAGTTCGGCGCGCGGGGTGACGCCGCTGCCGTCCGGGCTGGTCACCCGGTACCAGCCGCTCGGCACCTTCCCGATCGTCACGTTCACCTCGGTGGTGCCGTCGACGAGCTCGAAGGTGGCGGCGTCCGGCACGGCGGGGGGCGTGCTGGGTTCGGGCTCGCCGATCTGCACGGGCGCGTTCCCGGTGGGCGCCAGCGCCGCGGGCGGCTGGAACGACGGCAGCCGGGTCTCTTCCTCGCCGTCGCTCAGCACTGCCCAGGCGACGCCGGCGGTGACCGCCAGGAGGGCGGCGGCGACCACTGAGGTACGCCGGAACCCGTTCCGGGGCCGCGGGTTCAGGTGGAGTTCGAGGGTGGGCCGGGTGGAGCCGGGATACGCGTCCGGGGTCAGGCCGCGGCCGGTGCGGGTCGGCTCGGCGCCGGGGAGCTCGTAGTGGTCGGCGAGCGGACCGACCCGATGAGGGGCATCGGGCCAGTATGCGGAAATATCCGGAATCTCGGTTGGGGCTTCGGCCTTGTCGGCAGGAACGGCGGGACTGTCCACGCGTGGTCTCCTCGGTAGCGCGCGAAGTGGCTCCGGCCGGAGATACGGACGAACGGCCCCCGGAGTTCGACTGGGATCGCTCCCATATGAATTCCTCCCGCCAACCCCTTGCCCCGGCCGCCCGTTACCTGTAGATCATTATCGAACCATTAAGTCGCTATGCGCGTAGTTTCTACGGGAAGTGGAATTGATGCCGGAAGATGAGGGCCTTCGCGTCGGTGGTTGGGTGCCGCCCTATTCCACGGACCGGGACGCCGGCAACCTGCCCGCCCGCCCGGCTCTGCCCGGTTCGCCGGAGCGCCTCGCGCTCGGGCCGGGCCGATCGGCCCCGCCGCAATCGGCCCGCCATTTCCTGATCCTGGCCGCCGTGGCCGCTCTCGGCTGCGGGGTGACCGCGATCGTGGCGCTGAACCGCGACGACCCGCCGGCGCCGGTCGCGCAGGACAGCCGGGCGCCGCGGCCCGACCTCCCGGCGTTCCCGATCCTGCCCGAGGAGACCATCCCGCTGCTGCCCGCGCCAACTAGCAAGATCCCCACGATGACCGCTGCCGCACCCGTCGCGACCAGGAGTCCGTCCCCGTCGCGCTCCTGGCGGACGGTGAGCCCGACGCCCGCGAGGACCACTCCGGCGCCGCCGCCCGCGCCGCCGCCGGCCGGGCTCAGCACCGGCTCGACCGAGGGGCTCGAGCTGGCCGACCGGCCCGGATACCGGGTGCGTCACCAGCACTACGAGGGCCGGATCGCGGCGATCTCGCCGTCCGACCGCGAGGACGTGAAGAACGACGCGCGGTTCGTGATTCACACCGGGCGGGCCGCGGCGGACTGCTTCTCGTTCGAATCAGTTAACTTTCCCGGATATTATCTCCGGCACCGCGACTTCGTTATCCATCTGGACCGGATCGACGGTTCGAATCTGTTCGACCAGGACAGCACTTTCTGCTCGGAGTCGATTCGTGGCGGCGCCGCCATCGCTTTGCGCGCCTACAATTATCCGAGCCTTCATATAGCGGCGGACGGCGATCGTCTGGTGATCGCCGGGCAGGGGGCCGCGGCGTTCCAGCCGGGCCCCCTCTGAGGGGTCAGGTGACCACCCGGACCCCGCGCGGCTCGAGGGTCCCGGACGGCAGCTCCACCGGCTCGTCGGTCCGGTTGATGAGGAAGCGGTGGTCTCCGCGGACCGCCAGCTCCACCCGGCCGCGCAGCTCCGGCGGCAGCTCGCTGACCACCCCGGCCGGCCCGATCAGCGACGGCACGACAGCGGCCAGGCCGCCGGCGCCGAGCCGGGTCGACACGTACGAGGCCGACCCCTCCCCCACCGGCCGGCGGGTGATCGCGGCGCGGGAGGCCTGCTCGCCGGTCTTGTAGCGGGCGATCACCTCGACCTCGGGCGCCACCACGTCGATCCGATCGGTCCAGAGCGTCCCGGTCACCCCGTTGTCGAGCTCGGCCGTGTCGCCGTCGAGCAGCGGTGCGAACTCCTCGATCCGGATGCCGAGCAGGTCGCGCAGCGCCCCCGGATAACCGCCGAGCCACACGTGGTCGTTCTCGTCGACGATCCCGGAGAAGTAGGTGGTGACGAGATGGCCGCCGCTCTCCACGAACCGGGTCAGACGTGCCGCCAGCTCCGCCGGGACCACGTGCAGCACCGGCGCGATCAGCACCCGGTAGGCCTCGAGATCACCACCGGTCGGCACCACGTCCGCGCGGATGCCGTTGTCCAGCAGGGCGGTGTACCAGTCGAGCGCCTCCTGCCGGTACCGCACCCGATCCGTCGGGTGGGAGTCCTGCTCGCTGACCCACCAGGATTCCCAGTCGAAGACGATGCCAACTGCGGCAAGGGTACGAACGGAGCCGGCGAGCGGCGCGAGTTCCCGCAGACGCCGGCCGAGCTCGGTCACCGACCGGAACACCGCGCTCTCGGTCCCGGCGTGCGGCAGCATCGCCGAGTGGTACTTCTCGGCGCCCGCCCGCGATTGCCGCCACTGGAAGAAGCAGACCGCGTCGGCGCCGTAGGCCACGTGGGTGAGCGAGTCGCGGGCCAGGTCGCCCGGCCGCTTCGGCACGTTGACCGGCTGCCAGTTGACGGCGCTCGTCGAGTGCTCCATGAGGAACCACGGCCGGCCGCCGGCGAGCATGCCGGTCAGGTTCGCCGAGAACGAGAGCTCGTCGCGGGCCTGCGGGTTCGGCAGCACCACGTAGTGGTCGTTGGAGACGAAGTCGACCTCGTCCGCCCAGTCGGCGTAGTTCATCGGCTTCATGCCCATCACCATGAAGTTCGTGGTGACCGGCACGTCCGGCGTGAGCTCGCGCAGGATCGCCCGCTCGGCACGCAGGTGCTCCTTGAGCGCGTCCGAGGAGAAGCGCTTGAAGTCGAGCTGCTGCGTCGGGTTCGGGTGCGAGGCGGCCAGCCGCGGCGGCAGGATCTCCTCGAAGTCGCTGTACTGCTGCGACCAGAAGGCGGTCCCCCACGCGTCGTTGAGGGCCGCGACGTCGCCGTAGCGCTCCTGCAGCCAGGCCCGGAACGCGACCGCCGCGTCGTCCGAGTAGTCGTAGACGTTGTGGCAGCCCAGCTCGTTGTTGACGTGCCAGGCGACCAGCGCCGGGTGATCGGCGTAGCGGGTGGCCAGCGCCCGGACCAGCCGCAGCGCGTGCCCGCGGAAGACCGGCGAGGTGGGCCGCCAGTGCTGGCGGGCGCCGGGCCACAGGGTGTTGCCCTCGGCGGTCACCGGCAGGATCTCCGGATGCTTCGTGGTGAGCCACGGCGGCGGCGAGGCCGTCGCGGTCGCCAGGTCCACGCTGATGCCGTTCGCGTGCAGCAGGTCCATCGCGTCGTCGAGCCAGGCGAAGTCGTACTCGCCGTCGCGCGGCTCGAGGCGGGCCCACGAGAAGATGGCGAGCGAGACGATCGTGACGCCGGCCTCGCGCATGGCGCGTACGTCGTCGTCCCAGACCGCACGCGGCCACTGCTCCGGGTTGTAGTCGGCGCCGAACTCCAGACGCGCCTCCCCGGCGCGGCGCAGCCAGCGCCGGGGAGTGTTGTCGCTGATCGTCATTTAACCGTGAAACCCTGTTCCTGGCCGTACTTGATGGACGCGTCCTGCCAGGACTTCAACCCGTCCTGGAGGGTGCCCTGCCCGAGGTACGCCTTGCCGACGGTGTCGTTGAAGATGTTGTTGGCGTAGACCTGGAAGGGCAGGTACGACCAGCCGGGGACGACCTGCCCGGCGGACGCGGCGAGAACCTCGTTGACCTTCTGACCGCCGAAGTACGGGAACTCCTTGCTCAGGAACTCCGGGTCGTTCAGCTGCTTGGTGGTGGCCGGGAAGGCGCCGTTGTCGACCCGGGTCTGCGCGCCCTCGTCGACCGTCGCGTACTTGAGGAACGCGTACGCGAGGGCCTTGTTCGCGGCCTTCTCCGGGACGGTGAGCGAGCTGCCGCCGTTCTCGGCGGTGGCCTTGCCGCCGCTCTCCCACTGCGGCATCGGCGCGACCTTCCACTTGCCGCTGCCGGCCTTCACGCCGGACTCCAAGTTCGCCGGCATCCAGGCGCCGATCACCAGCGAGGCGATGGTGCCGTCGGCGAGGCCCTGGTACCAGCCGTCGCTCCAGCCCGGCACCGGGTTGAGCAGCTTGCCGTCGATCAGCTTCTGCCACTGGGCCGTGAACTTCTGGGTGCCCGGGTCGCTGAAGTTCACCCCGACGTTCGTGCCGTCCACGGTGTACGGCTTGCCCCCGGCCTGCCAGATCATGCTGGTGGTGAAGCCGGCGTCGCCGCTGTCGCTGGTGATGTACGCCTTCGGGTCGGCCTTGTGCAGCTTCTCCGCGGCGGCGGCGTACTCCTCCCAGGTGGCCGGGACGCCGAGCTGGTGCTTCTCGAAGACCTCGGCGTTGTAGAAGAGCGCCATCGGGCCGGAGTCCATCGGCAGGCCGTAGATCGCCTCGCCGGAGTGCACGGCGCCCCACGTGCCCGGGCTGAACGTGCCGTCCAGCGACGCGGCGCCGAACGTGTTGAGGTCGGTCACCGCCTGGGAGAGGCTGAACTGCGGGAGCGCGTAGAACTCGATCTGCGCGACGTCCGGCACGCCCGAGCCGGCCTGGATCGCGTTCTGCAGGGCCGTGTACGCGTCGTTCCCCGTACCCGTGTTCTGGAGGTTGATCTTGACCTTGGGGTATTTGGCCTGGAAGTCCGCGACGACCTGCTTGAGCGTCGGCTCCCAGGCCCAGACCGTGAGGTTGCCGCCGGCCTCGAGCGCGGCCTGCACGTCCGCCTCGGAGACGGTGGTCTCGGCGGCCTTCTCGCTGCCGGGCTCCTCGTCGCCACCACCGCCGCATCCGGCCGCGGCGAGTGTTATCGACAGGGCGGCGCCGAGCAGCGCACGCCGACGGGTGATCTTCATTGGCGTTCCCTTCGGGGTAGGGATCATTGCTTCACGCTCCCCGCGGCCAGTCCCGACTGCCAGTAGCGCTGGAGCAGCAGGAACGCCGCGATGAGCGGGACGATGGTGAGCAGCGAGCCGGTGATCACGAGGTTGAAGACGACGTCGCCGCCGGCCGTGGTGGCCTGCTCGCTCCAGGAGTAGAGGCCCACGGTGAGCGGGAAGAGGTCGGCGTCCTTCAGCATGATCAGCGGGAGGAAGAAGTTGTTCCAGGTCATCACGGTGTTGAACAGCAGCACCGTGACGATCCCGGGCGCCAGCAGCGGCAGGGCCAGCGAGAAGAAGCTCTTGAACTCGCCCGCGCCGTCGACCCGGGCCGACTCGAGGATCTCGTCGGGCACCGAATCCCGGGAGTACGTCCACATCAGGTAGAGCCCGAACGGCGAGACCAGCGTCGGGATGATCACCGCCCACGGGGTGTCGGTGAGGCCGACCTTCGCGAAGAGCAGGAACGTCGGCACGGCCAGCGCGGTCGGCGGGACCGCCACGCCGCCGAGCACCAGCGCGAAGACCGCCCGGCGGCCGGCGAAGTCGAACTTGGCGAGCCCGTACCCGGCGAGGGCCGCCAGCAGGGTGGCGCCGCCGGCGCCGACCACCACGTACAGGAAGGTGTTGAGCAGCCACCGGCCGAAGAGGCCGTCCTGGTAGGAGAACGTGTCGGCGATGTTCCGGAACAGCGAGAAGTCGCCGGAGAACCAGAGGCCGAACGAGCCGAACAGGCCCTCCTGGCTCTTGGTGGCGCTGATCGTCAGCCAGATGAGCGGGAGCAGGCTGTAGATCAGGGCGAGGCCCATCAGCAGCGTCAGCGTGATGCTCTTCCGCTGCCGGGCGGGCTTCCCGGCCGGCCGGGTCACCGCCGGGCGCATCTTCGGAGGAGCGGCGACGGCCATCAGATCGCCCCCTTCAGGCTGCGGCGCTGGAAGAGGTACGCGACGACCATCGTCACCACGCCCATGATCAGAGCGATGGTGGCCGAGTAGTTGACCTGCTGGCCGCCGAACGACAGCTGGTACGCGTAGACGTTCGGGGTGAAGTAGGTGGTGATCGAGTTCGGCGCGAGCGTGTCCAGGATCTGCGGCTCGTTGAAGAGCTGGAAGCTGCCGATGATCGAGAAGATCGTCGCGACGACCAGCGGCCCGCGCAGCGCCGGGATCTTGATGGCCCGGACGATCCGGAACTGGCCGGCGCCGTCGATCGCGGCGGCCTCGTACAGGGCCGTGTCGATCACCTTGAGGCCGGAGTACAGGATGATCATGTTGTAGCCGACGAACTCCCAGGTCACGATGTTGCCGATCGAGGTGAGGATCAGGTCCGGCGCGAGCGGGTCGGGCAGCGTGATCCCGAACGCGTCGTTGATGTTGCCGACCAGGCCGATCCGGGTGCCGTACATGAAGCCCCACATGAGGGCGGCCACGACGGCGGGCACCGCGTACGGCAGGAAGATCGAGATCCGGAAGAACGCGGCGCCGTAGAGCCGGCCGCTGTCGATCGCGAGCGCGAACAGCAGCGCCAGGAAGAGCATCAGCGGCACCTGGACCACGAGGAAGAGCGCGACCCGGGTCAGCGCCTCCCAGAACTGCGGGTCGGTGAACGCGTTGGTGTAGTTCTCCAGCCCCACGAAGACGGTGCCGCCGACGAGCCTGTTGCGAAAGAGGCTGAGGTACGCCGAATAGCCGATCGGGGCCAGGAAGACCAGGGCGAAGACCGCCAGGAACGGGCCGGTGAACTGCCAGCCGATCCACGAGCGCCGGGTCAACACTGCCCTCCTTCCAAGGATGTTTACGTTAACAATTTCGAGCGGATGACAGGATGTTTACGTAAACGGGTTGGGCCGTATAGTGGCACGGGTCACCAGAGCGGTCAAGGAGTCACCATCGAAACCCAGCGGCTGCGCGCCGGCTCGGACGTCCCCGGCGGGCGTCGCAAGCAGCGCGTCTCCATGGCCGACGTGGCCCGCCTCGCCGGCGTCTCGTCGCAGACCGTGTCCCGGGTGGCGAACGGCCAGTCCGGCGTCGTCGAGTCCACCAGGGAACAGGTGCTCGCCGCGATGCGCGAACTCGGCTACCGGCCGAACAGCGCGGCCCGCTCGCTGCGCTACGGGCGGTTCAACACGATCGGCGTGATCCTGTTCGGGCTCGCCTCGACCGGCAACAGCCGGACCGTCGAGGCGATCGCCACGCACGCGGCCGCCGAGGGCTACGCGATCACGCTCATCCCGGTCGGTGTGCCAACCCAGGACAACGTGCTGGGAGCGTTCACACGGATGGGCGAGCTCGCCGTCGACGGGGTCATCCTGATCATCGAGGTGCACCTGCTCGACGCCACGGCGGTCCACCTGCCGCCCGGCGTGCACGTCGTCGTGGTCGACTCGGACGCCGGGGACCGCTACCCGGTCGTCGACACCGACCAGGCCGACGGCACCCGGCAGGCCGTCCGCCACCTGCTGGAGCTCGGCCACCGGACGGTCCACCACGTGGCCGGGCCGGCCGAGTCCTTCGCCGCCGAACGCCGCGCCGGCACCTGGCGGCGGGTCCTCGAGGACGCCGGCGCGCCGGTGCCCGCGGTCGAGCGCGGCGACTGGTCGGCCGACTCCGGGTACGCGGCCGGCCTGCGGCTCGCCGCCGACCCGTCCTGCACGGCCGTCTTCGCGGCGAACGACCAGATGGCCCTCGGCGTGCTGCGCGCACTCCACGAGTCCGGTCGGCGGGTGCCCGCCGACGTCAGCGTGGTCGGCTTCGACGACATCGCCGACGCCTCCGCCTATCTGCCGCCGCTGACCACCGTCCATCAGGACTTCGCCGAGGTGGGCCGGCGATGCGTACGCCTGCTGCTCGACCAGATCCACGACGAGCCGACCACGCCCGGCACCGACCTGGTCCCCACCACCCTGACGATTCGCAGGAGCACGGCGCCGCCGCCCGCTTGACCCTCCGGGGGACGCTGGGGGGTGACGGAACTCGTAGTGAAGGGTGATCACATGGCTCCCAGCACTGACAGCATCCTCGCCCAGGCCCGCGAGGGCACCAACGCGGCGGTGGCGGGACGGGTCTTCGGCACGCCGGTGGAGAAGGACGGCGTCACCGTCATCCCGGTGGCCGTCGTCTCCGGCGGCGGGGGCGGCGGCTCGGGCAGCGGCAAGGCGGCGGCCGCCGCGCAGGAGTCCACCGGCGGCGAACCGGACGGCAAGCCGGAGGGCGAGGGCTCCGGCGGCGGGTTCGGCTTCTCGGCGCGGCCGGCCGGCGTCTACGTCATCAAGGACGGCAAGGTCTCCTGGCAGCCGGCCGTCAACGTGAACGCCATCGTGGCCGGCGGCCAGCTCGTCCTGCTGGCCGCCTTCCTGGTGGCCCGCTCCATCCTCCGCGGCCGCCGCTGACCGGCGGGCTGCACGGGAGGGTCGCCTTCGCGCCCGAATTGTCGCTCTCCGGTACAGCCACTCCGGGCCGGCTGTACGGGAGGGCCGCCTTC